>JBGSNU010000032.1:0-15880 GCA_041739415.1 Bdellovibrionales bacterium
CGAAGATGAACAGGATCCACGGAGGAAAGGAGCACATGGATATTATTATAAACAACTTAAATGTACTTGACCAGGCTAAGGCATCAGCGTAACTAAACATGAGCCCGATCAAACTCTAACGGACAACGGGACAAGCCCCTCATCAATCAAGATAGAAGAGTTCATCAAGCGGACAGCAAAAAAAGTGGGATAATCCGCGCACAGAGCCGTAGAACCATACATTTACAGAAAAATTGGATCATAAAAAACCCGCCGACAATCTCGGTGGGTTTTTTGTTTTCACGCGGTGTTGATCGGTGGGTCCATCGCCGCCGTGGTTGGTTGAAGTTTTTTTGAGGGCGGTTTGAGATTGGTTGAATTATTAAAATCCGCTCGCGGTTATCCCAAATTGAGATCACGAGAAAAATTATTAATAACTACCCGAAATTATTAAATTAATAAGCCCGCTTTGCGGGACTTCAATAATTTACGGATTTTTGTGTAATCGTTTTTAATAAAAGCAGAAAATGGCGGAGAGGGTGAGATTCGAACTCACGAGGCCCTTGCGAGCCTGTCGGTTTTCAAGACCGATGCATTAGACCACTCTGCCACCTCTCCGCGGCGCTGTTGTGTATCCTTAGGTATAGGCAATATTAAAGCAGTCCGCGATGGTTAATGCGCAATGTCACATGGCGCATCCCGAAAAACTCTAGTTGGAAATTGGAGATTTGCGGCTGCTGAGCCCTTTGGATAGAAATCCCACATGCACTTGCGGCTTTGCCAATCCGGCCTCTTGCATAAGGGTTTCCATGGGATTGAGTAAATAATTTTTGTAAAAAGGCTCGTGAAAATCTCGAGGAAAGGCGTTCAGTCCCCATGCGAGATCTGGGTTGTCGTTTTTTTGAATCGAGTCAATCACTCCAACAAAGCCGTTCTCTTTTACCACTCGTCGCATTTCACGAAGAGACTGCTTTCGCACATCGAGGGGCAACTCATGGAACATAAAAGTTGAAACCACGGCATCAAAATGACTATCCCGAAAGGGCATGTCCTCCGCCGCACCTTGGACGTATTCGATCCGTTTGCCAAACTTAGGCAGACGACTCTGCGCCTTTTTCAGATAGGGAAAGGACAAATCAAAAGCTGTGATCTTCGCATCTGGAAACACCTGCGCCAAGAAGCGGGTGGAGCTGCCAGTCCCACAGCCCACATCCAAAATCTTGATATTCTTGCCGGGTAGGGCCTTCAGCATCGGACTAAGGAGCAGTCGTCGCATGGCATGACTCACGCCACGAAACAAAATTTCAACCTGATGATCGTACAAATCCGCTGACTCCTCACTCAGGTAGCCGTCGGTCTGGTAGTGAAAATTTCGGTGATAGTACTCGGGTAGGTCCTCGAGCAGAGCTTGAGCGTCGGCGCTAAATCTGTGCGGATCTTTTGCCGCTTTTTTGTCCCCCAGTTTGAGACCGTCGCGAATAACTTTAAAAAAGCTTTCGGCGTGCGCCCAAGGAGTTTGCTCGGGCCATAAAACCTCCGGACCATAACGACCTTGGATGATATTTTGAATGTCTTGATCAATGAGTTGTTGAACAGATTCTAAGACGGCTTTGCGATATTCAGGAGGAGGTTTGGTCAGACTTTCATCTTTTGATTTTCTCAAAAGTCGATCGAAGAACAGCAAAGGCAGAGATTCCGAAAGGTAAATCGCACTTCTGCCAAAGGCAATGCCCCGGAGCGCAGACTCAGAAGCATTTGGAAACTCAGTGAACGCCCATTTTAACCAAGGAGCCGCGACGGTCTTAATCATGGCTTAATCTTATCCAAAAATTTATCAAGGGTCATCATTAAGTTCTGCCTGGGCTTTTGATCGCATGGTAGCATTCTGACAGGTGTAGAGGAGTACAAATGAAGTTGATTTTTATCACTACTATTTTTTGTTTTGGAGCTTTGGGTTGTTCATCTCGGTCGGTGCTGCCGGATGCAGATGAGGTCAAAGTCAGCCGCGAGAATCCGAGTGAGACGTGCAAGGAAATCGGTAAAGTCACGGGCAGCTCGACTTCAGCAAAGGCCTCGCGCGAGCAAGTGCTAGAGGACCTGAAGCGTGAAGCCGCTAATAAGGGAGCGAACTACGTGGTGGTGAAGCAGTACTCCGACTACGGGACTGCCGTCACCGGTATAGCCTACGAGTGTCCGTAAGTGGGTTCACACTCCGTGTAAACCTCCACCCATTCACCGGATGGGTCTTGAGCGAAAACAGTGCGACAATCGTACTCTAAGATGAGCTGGCAACGGTCAGCTGGTCCGCGAGTATAGGAAATAATTGAAAATGCCGGGCGACCGTCCATGAGTTTTGCAGGCTGGTACTCAAATCCACGAATGTCTTCAACGTCGGGTTGGCAGACATTGACGTCATCATCCCACGCTAGCGTGTCAACAACTCCAGCTTGGGTTTTAGTGACAGCTTGCGCCTCCGAGATTCCGGGAGTGGGCTGCCAGTTGAGGACCTGAATATCGGACGCGGCCCACGAAAGACTTGAGAGCAGAAGTAACGGCAAAAGATAACGCATTCTAGCCTCCTTTGAGAGTGGGGTTGGTATAGCCGACAACGCAACAGAGACTCAAGATGTTTGCACCGATAAATTTGCCGAGACCGCCCTAAAATCCTCTCTGGGAGAGGGGCAGAGGCCGTACTGCGCCGCGCAATCTTCTGGGGTTTTTGCAAGCCTTGATGTTGCGAAGCCGCGCTAAAGTGTCCGCGAGTGACACTGCTTAAGCATCGAAGACATGTTGCAGTAAAATGATTTGACCCGTAGTGTTTGTGTTGGCTAAGGCTGTCGCAACCCCCAGGAGGTCTAATGAACAAAATGATTTTCGCAGTTTTAGCGAGTGTATCGTTTGCAGTTACTATGTTCGGCGCGACGGCTTTTGCCGATTCAGGCTATGTTTGTAAAAAGAAAGGTTCATACGTTTGCGTGCAGAGCCTCGCAACCGGTCAGTGCACCCAGAGCTTCAGCCGGTCAGATTTTGATAACCCCATGTTTGCTTGCCAAAAGTATCTGGGTTCAAAAGTGGGTAGCTATGATCCACGTAACTACTCCTGCTACGATGCCGGTCACTACGTCTGTGCGGTTGACGGTCGCACGGGTCAATGCACGCATTCATGGAGTCGCAGTGAATTCGACAACCCCATGTTTCAGTGCCGAAAGTTCACCGGCCAAGGTGTAGGCGCAATTGATAAATCTGGATATCGCTGTCGTAAAGGTCCAAGTTGGGTTTGCGCTGAAAAGATCTCGACTGGTCAGTGCACTCACCAGTGGCGCACTAGCGAATACGATAACCCCATGTGGATGTGCAAAAAGTGGTTGGGTCGTAACTAGTCTTAGTGTTTCGTATCGTAACAGTTGAGGGCTCGGTTGGAGTCCTCAACTGTTACCGGCTCCCCCAGCAAACTCCCTCTAGTTAGAACCTACAGCCCGAGCATTCTCCAGAATTTCTGCCGATCACTCAAATCCCGAAAATTTTTAAGCTGAACATGCTTGTTGGGGCTATTGATATCAATCTCAATTCCCCAAAGTGGCTTGATTTCATTCGGTAGCATCGAGTAGCGAGCATCGCCAATCACGTTCGAGTGTTTTGGATGCATCGCTAAAAAATCATTGGAGAACCAGCGAAAGCGCTCGATGTCTAAAGCCTGCTGGCTCTTTGGGTCCAGTTGTGGAAAGTCTCGACCGAGTTCAAAGCGCGCGACAGATTCGCCAACAAAGAATTCAGTGGTGCGGCCCAGGCGAACAGCATCCACATATAAGCGGCCTTCTTCTGCATACACGAGCTTCCATAAAACAATATTGCCAAATGATGGTTTGGCGTCGATGCGAGTTGGGGAGTGACCTCTTGCGAGCGCAGTTTCTTTGGCAACATCGAGGGCTCGCTCGCGTTGAATGTACCCCAGGCTAAGGTACATCAGCGACCAAAGTAGCGCGGCCTGGCCAAAGCGAGGAGAACGTTTTTTGAGCGCAGTGCCGACTAAAAATAGAATCGGGAGGGTGAACAAGGGGTCGACAATTGAAATGTAGTTCCAAGCGACTCGGTGGTTGGAAAATGGCCATAAAAGTTGAGTGCCGTAAGTGGTGCAAGCGTCGAGCAGGCCGTGGGTTGCGTACCCCAAAGTGCTAAATACATAGAGGGTGCGAAAGCTCAAATTTTGAATGTTAAATGTTCGGTTGAACAATCGCCTGAACAGTCGGAAAAGCAAAAAAAACAGAAGCGCTCCAACTAAGCCCCCAACAGGTATAAACAGAAGTGAGTGAGTAAACTGTCGGTGGTACTCCAAGTTGAGAAGAGGATCTTCTGAGCTCGAGATGAAAACGTCGAGGTCCGCTAGCATCCCAGAAAAAAAGCCAACGGCGGTGGCGGATCTAATTTTTTGGCGATTGGTGAAGGCCTGGGGAAGGCATGCGCCCAAAACACCTTGGCTCAAGGGATCCATTTTCAGTGTTCTCCTGTGTTACTTTGACGAAGATGACCCACATTTGTCTGGGCGCGAAGGGACGGTGCCATCGGGATAGCGCCAGGGCCTTGCTCTCTGGAAGGGAAGCCACAACACATTCCACAGAGTTTGCTCACTCGTATCTCGGTAAGATGGAACTCCAATCGTAACTGTATTTTGAGGCACGTCGGGATTGTAAGTGCCACCGACGCGATCCCACAATGTGAGAGCTGTGCCAAAATTTGAATCCGTTTCACTTTGGATAGTGGAGTGATGGATGCCGTGAAGTCTTGGTGTGATGATCAACCAACCGAGGTATCGCTCAAACTTTTGCGGAAGGCGAATATTGCCATGATGAAATTGTGCAAATGCAGTCACTAAAATTTCAAAGAGAACAAGAGTAAATGGTGGAACTCCGATCACAACAATTTGGATCGACCGAAATGCTGTTGATAGCGCAAGTTCACCTAGGTGAAACCGAAATGCGGTCGAAGTGTCGAGATCGAGATCAATATGATGAACATTGTGGAACCGCCACAGTACGGGCACTTTGTGGAGCATCACATGCCAATAGTAGAGAGTGGCGTCGAGGAGGATAAGCGACACTACAATCTCCGCGATGCCCCTCAGGCCTAGGGTTGGCAGTAGCCCAATTCCAAGCGCTTCAGTCTTATACGCCACATAGAGCACGATTGGATAAAAGCTAAATCGCAGAACAATCGCGGAAAGAGTAGCAAGTCCGATATTTGTGAAGAAGCGCTGAGACTTCGACTGTGTCGCTTGTCTGAGTGGTACCAAGTGCTCCAAAGCGAGTGCAATCCCGAGTGTTACAAGAACTAGGCCGAGTCGGAGAGGCGTGGATATTGGAGCCTGAACACTTTGAATATCCTGAAGTAAGTTCATCGGAGCCAATACACACCTCGAGGTAGGCACGAGCCAATTTTGGGGTGAATGCACCACCGACTGAAATTATTGTCTAGTTGTGAGACGTTTCCAATTTTTTTTAGCGCAGTAACAAATTCTGTTCTGCTACACTTAAGTAGTAGGTGGGATACCCCCGTCTCATCGGGAGACTCACAACTCGTGCGGCTCGTGCTTGCGAAAGGTGACAGATAAGTGGTGAACAAAGTCAATCCTGCCAAGCTCCTTACTGCCGTCACGTGCTTAACCCTTACGCTTTTGCTGACTCAGAATTGCGGACAAACCTTTGAGAGTGCAGCAGAGTCAGAACAAAGCTCAGAGAGCGATGCCCCCACTTCCATTGCCGATCCCAATGAACCTCCTGTGTCACCAGTCGTAGACCCCCCACCCGTAGAGCCCCCTCCAGTCGTAGACCCTCCCGTAGTGCCGCCAACGCCCGGCACAAAAGTCATTGTGGTCGGCGCTGGCTATGGCGGAAGGAGAGCTGCATCGGCTGACGGTGGAAGATCCTTTTTCTATGACAATTATGTGTTCCCTGGCACGGTGAATGCAGTCACGCTTGAAAACGGTGATAGACGACGGCCTGTTTGTCCCACCAGTGCGCCGCGAACACCCATCGGCGCGAATCTCGTGGGTTGCTGCGTGAATGCGAACAAGTACAATTGTTGGGGATACTCTGGCCACAGCACTTGGCTGTTTCGAGACATCAAATACGGCAACGGCATGTTTGTGGCTGTGGGCGGATTTCACGATGGAATTTTGCAAACATCAAGAGATGGAAGCACCTGGAGCACAAAGCTAGATTTTTCGGTGGAGAATAAACTTCTGACCTCTCCTGTTCGGCCAAACTCCACATGGTTTGCGGGTGTGGCGTATGGCAACGGCCGGTGGGTGGCTGTATCTGGCACTGGGATTCTTGTGTACTCGACGGATGCTGTGAACTGGAGTCACCGCAATCCAGATATCGCGTATACAGGCAATGCCTTTCGAAGCCTAACTTATGGAGGCGGGTACTTTGTCGGGGGCGGGTCGAGGTGGGGAGTTTCGCGCAATGGAGAAACTTGGGACTATCTTTCCGAGACCGGTGGTATTATTAAAATAGTTTATTATAAGAATCAGTTTTGGGGATTGTCTGGCGGTAAGGTCCACACCCTTGATATTCCCAGCTACCGCTGGGTTGTAAGGGCAAACGTAACAGGTGCGACCCATTTGTTTTTGGCGGCCAACAATCAGCTGGGTGCTTCGGGTAGCAACAAAATATTCTTTTCATCCAACGGAACGGTTTGGAACAGTTCGACTATCGGAATCAGCCCATCAAATATCGTCTATATACCGGGGACTGGTTACATCGCTTCAAGTTTTAATTTTAGCGGCAGCACCTCGACCATCTATCACTCCGCCAATGGCACAACGTGGACGACGAGAGCTGATCGCGATCCAGGAATGAATCAGGCCATCAGCCTCTGGGCTGCGGGTGAAGTGCCTAAGTGAGTCGTGCCCACGCCAATCGATTGATTTTGGCTGTTGGGTATAGACGATGCCTTTCTCAATGATCCAATCAAAAACACTGCGTTGATCGGCAAGAATGCGAGCTCGACTCTGCGTGGGGTATGAGCACCGTGTATGGATTGGCACGGGGGGGCTGCCTGTTTGCCTACGAGGTCTATGCAGTTCCGACTTTAGTCGGTCGTAAATCTTAAGTGTTACCTTACCTAGTATTAAGATGTAAATTAACATCAACCCAGTGCAGAGGTTCAATCAACTATGATAAAAAATATTTATATGATTTTACTCCTATGTGTGACGTTTTTGATCAATTCGGCCTGGTCTAGCGAAACCGTTAACGTTCAGCAATGGCAAAAGCACATGAAGGAGCTGTCCTCTACAATTGTGAATGCGTTCCCGTTTCTGTATTCGAAGACTGAGTTTAAAGCGCCGCAAAACCGCAAAATTATTCTCGATCATTTGCAAAAGCTCTCAAAAACAAGTCACACGTTACCTATTAAATCGGGTGAGATGTTGGTGGGAGCCGGGCCACTTTTGGCAGCCAGCCGAAATGAAATGAGCGAAGATATCGATCGGGCGACAAAGTTGTTTAAGGAAAATCGCTTTGTTGAGGCTCAAAAAATGGTGCACCGATCCGTGTACAATTGTTTTGCTTGCCATGCAGCCCACCAGGTTGGGCCGGCGTTTCCCAACACCAACCAAGAGGTCATGCGGTTGGCCACACCCTTTACATCCGAAAAGGCGATTGTCTTTGGCGCTATGCGGGAGTTTGGTGGGGCCCTTGATTTCATCGAACGCAATGGCTTTTCGTCCATTGCGATCAAGTCCCCTCACTCCGATGACTTGGTCAAAATATTTTTGGTGATCAGCGTACGCACTTTGAGCCAGTTCGATCGAGCGTTGACATTTGTTTCTAAGCTGACTGCGAAGCAGGCGAAATCTTCTCCTGCCAAAGCCACCTTGGCCGCATGGACGAGCGACCTCCAGGCCTGGAAGGTTCTCTTTCAAAAAGGTGATCGGCTGGAGATGCAGAAGTGGATCGCTAGCCGCAGAGCTGCGCAGCCTACAGAGCCGGCAAAGAGCTTGGTCCTGGATATTATTGAGTCTTGGCATCTACACACACTAGCTGCTCAAAATGAGGTCGCCTCCGGCAAAGCCGAGAAGTACCTCCGCCTAGCCCAACTTTATCGGGCGATTGATCTTCAGCCCCTAAACGGGCTGGTTAAAATCTACGCCGACGCGTGTTTGATCCAAACTCCCGCAAAGACAACTGCCGAAGCCTGTGTGAGTCTCGCAGGTCGATAGCATTCATTAGCTTTTCACTAGCCAGGGGCTTGGGGTCATACTCTTGCCTACGTGTAAAATTCAGCCTATGAAATCTCCTTTTCAATTGAAATGGGAGTTTTTAATTCATGTCGACCAAGATTAGTCTTTTGTTTGTCGTGCTGATGCCGCTGTTCGCCTCTGCCCAAACCGCAAGTAAAGAAAGATTTTTACAAGGCTACGCTGACTTTGCCTGGGTTCAGTATTCTGCCGCCGTAGACACCGCCAAGGAACTCGAGCGGGCCATAAAGGCACTCACGACAAGCCCCAGCGCAGACACCCTTCAACAGGCGCGGTTGGCTTGGACGGCAGCGCGTGCAGCGTATCTTCCGACCGAAGCCTTCCGTATGGCCAATGGCCCAATCGACAGAGTCGGCGGTCCTGAGAGTTTTCTGAATGCCTGGCCGCTAGACGAGAGTGCGATCGACTACGTGGTTGGAAACACCGGTGCTGGAATCATCAACAATGTGACTGAGTATCCGACAATCTCGGCCAAGGTTCTCATCGAGCTCAATGAGAAGGCGGCTGAGAACAGTATCACCACCGGGTATCACGCCATCGAGTTTCTTTTGTGGGGTCAGGATCTGAGCGTAACCGGGCCTGGTGAACGTGGGTTTGAAGATTTTGTTATTGGTGTTAGTCCGAACGCTGAGCGAAGAGCCCAGTATTTGAATGTCATTGCCACTTTACTCGTTGAGCATCTTTCACAGGTTGCAACGGAGTGGGATCAATCGAACGCCGGCGTTTACGTCCACACATTTCTCCAGCCACAAAGTGTCGACCAGCAGTTCACGGCCGTTTTGCAAGGGCTGATCACACTCATTGGTGATGAGTTGAGCCAAGAGCGGATGTACGTGGCATTGGATGCTCGGTCGCAAGAGGAAGAGCACTCCTGCTTTAGCGATCAGACCCATTTGGACTTTATCAGCGACTTTCGCGGGTTTGAGATGCTGCTGCGTGGTTTGAGTGACGGCCAAAGCCTAATGGCTATGTTGCAAGTGAAAAACCCTGCAATGGCTGTCGCACTGAATACAGCGCTAGACGAAACCTATGCGGCAATCGTCGCGATCCCTGCGCCGTTTGATCAAGCGATTTTCGATGTAGAAGGGCGAGTGCGAATTCTCAGAGCTGTCGAAGCACATGAGAACCTGGCTGAGCTGTTGGCTGCAGCGCAAGCAGAATTAGATTAAGTAAATGAGATTTATATTGCTGATCGTGTTCATTTCGACTCCGTTTAAGGTGACTTGGGCGTTTGCGCCAGCATCGGAATATCCGGGGGGCTCTGGCACTGTGACGGACAGTTCACCCCGAGCTTTTAGCCATCCGCTTAAAGGTACGAGCCGAACAGAACGGCGCGAGTTTTTTGTTGGGAATTCGTTCTTTCGAGATCCATGGGTGACAGCACCAGCCTCGACTGAGGCCCGAGATGGACTAGGGCCCGTTTACAATGCCGTCTCGTGCGGCTCCTGCCACAACCAAGATGGACGTGGTGCTGCCTATCGAGACCATGGGGTCGATTTTTCATTAATCTTTCGCTTGAGTCGCTGGAACCTCACGACACATGAATTAGAAGACCACCCGGTCTACGGTGAGCAGCTGAACCCCCTGGGTGTCGGCGGTGTGCCGGGGGAGGGAAGCGCATCGGTTGTTTTTCAGTACATTGTCGGCACATATCCCGATGGAGAGATGTACAAATTGCGTCGACCCCTCTTTAATTTTAGCGCTTTAATTTATGGGGCCTTATCTCAAGGAGATGTTTTTTCAGCTCGTGTGGCACCGCAAGTGATTGGACTTGGACTTGTTGAAAACATTGATGAGGTTGATCTGCTCAAACATGCTGATGAGTTTGACGTGAATGCCGACGGCATTTCTGGAAGACCTAATTATGTGACCGCCATTGACCAGGGTATGTCTGCACTGGGGCGATTCGGTTGGAAGGCGAATCAGCCCAGTGTGAGGCAGCAAGTTGCCGGTGCGTTTCTCGGTGATATGGGTTTGACCTCCTCATTGTTCCCACGGTCCACCTGTTTAAAGCATCAAACCGAATGTGTGGCGGCTCCATCGGGCGGGGAGCCTGAGGTCGAGGATCTCGTGCTTGAGCGAGTCGTCACCTACTCCCAGCTGTTGGCGGTGCCTAAGCGAAGAAACTCCCAGGACCCAGAAGTTGTGCGTGGAAGCGTCCTGTTTAAAAAGGTGAGTTGTAACGCTTGTCATGTGGAGAGCCACCTCACCGGAACGTCCAGCCGGTTCGCTGTTCTAAACAATCAACTGATATGGCCTTATTCCGATTTCTTGCTGCATGACATGGGGCCGGAGCTCGCTGACCATAGGCCCGATGGTCGAGCCAGTGGATCCGAGTGGCGCACTCCTCCGCTATGGGGGATTGGACTAATCCCGGCCGTCAACGGTCATAGCAATCTACTGCATGATGGGCGCGCTGAAGACGTGGAACAAGCCATCTTGTGGCATGGGGGAGAGGCCCAATCGTCAATAGATGGCTTCAAAAACTTACCGAAAGAAGATCGGCAAGCTTTGATTAAGTTCGTTAACGATTTGTAGATGGCCGGGACTCAAGATTAAACTTGCCAAATGCTTTTGCAAATCGCTGCGGCATTAAGTTTGTGATGAGGTCCATCGTTGTTCCTGCCAAACTTTCTCGTTTAATTTCTGGTTTTGGGGTTTCAAAGCATCGCGAATTTCACTGATCAATCCATTGCGGACGTCCGTTGTCTTAAGGTGACTTGTGGTTTGCCACCCCACATTTCGATGCCACATCTTTGAAGCAGCTCTTCGCTATATGCGGCAGTCATCCACTACACAGCATGCTCTACGAGGTCTGGCTCTCGGTTCTAATTAAACTCGCGTAGAAAGCTTGTGTGACAAACAAACTACAATTGAAATCGCAGACGAAATTGTTCGGCCCAGGAAGGATCTTGTTCTTTCAGCACATCATAGAAGTTTCGATAAATTTCGTGAATGTCCGCTGGAGTTTGAACGATTTGGTAGCCTGGCGCGTTTGAAACGTGGGCAAGTCCTGGAAGTTGAATTGGATCCGCCTGAAAGCTTTGGGTTACTTCTACGCCCTGTGAAACTACCAAGCCCAGGGATCCATTTTCAGACACTGACTTGAGAAATGATTCCAACATGAAGTTTTGGATGCTTCCCAAGGTACCATTAAAAAATTCATCTAAAATCACCAATGACGGTAGGGTTGAGGTTTCGACAATCTGCTTAATGTCCGCCAATGATCGAAGCTGAGCCCTTGCCAGACTTTCGCCCACACCTTCGTTTTCATTGATCGATACATGTGCGTATAGATTCAAAGGGGCGATTTCCATAGCCTGGGCAAAGACCGGAAACCCGATAGTAGCCAAATAGACGTTAAATGCGACCATCTTTAGATAGGTGGACTTGCCGCCCCAGTTCCTGCCCGATAGAAGCTGCATGTGAGGGAGCCTTGGTTCGCTGTGTGAAAGTTCAATACTGTTGGCAACAGAGTTATTTGGGCTATTCAAAATCTGAAAGGGGTGATGGCCGTTGTGAATTCGCAAATGAGCCACATTTGCATCCTGCATTGTAGCAAAACTCATTGGCAGGTTTCCCTGAATCACAGAGTCGGCAACGGCGGATAGAAACCCGTACTCGGAAAATGCGGCGAGTGCATTGTCGTAAATAGGTTCGAGTGCTCTTTTACGGAGTCGAAGAATTTGTGAATCGACACGTGCTGCCCCACGACTGTTGAAGGCGGATCGTAGTCTATCCTTAATATTCTCCCGATATGTAGGGAGCGCGACCGGTACCGCAAGCGACCTTAAGTCGGCGAGAATCAACTGGAGAGCTCGTGGCGCGGCACTGTGCTCATCTGTGAGTTGGAGGAGGCTCTTGCGAATATTTGCAATTTCTCGCTTCCATTCCGGCACATTCTTTTGCAAGTGACTGTCTAGAAAATTCAGTGAGTCCGTTTCAGCCTCAAACAAAAAAGCCAAACCTATCAGAAGGGGCGACAAACGTTCGAAATCTCGGCGACCAAAAGACTCCTGTGTCCGCGAATGATCTATCACCGTGCTCAAGAGTGGCAAAAGCTTTGCTGCTCGTTTGAGTTGGCTGTGTGCAGAAAATTCTACAGCCAGTCCGGTGTAGCGAGTGCCTTCTTCTCGCAAAGACACTTCTTCTAAAAAAGTGTGGCCAAGATTTGCAATGTCCGTAATTGTTTTGTCGAGGTCACGTACCAGGCGGGGATCTTTAACCATCCACCGAAATGTGTCCTGCATGGATTTTGCCTCATTCCAGGTCGGCTGATCATTCAGAGCTCCGCGGAGCCTCAAAACACCAAAAGTGTCCCTGAGTGTGCTGGCCGCGGTGGACTCCCTGAAAAACAACTTAGTTAGCGTATCTATCGTTTTTAGATCTGTGGAAATCTTAGGCTGGGGGTCGGTCGGCGCCCTATGGCTGGATTCGTACCGAGTGGGGCGGTGGCCGGTCCTGATTTGTTCACGTAGTTGCTCACTTTCTTGGGCGGTCGCTTCGTTCGATCTCGAAAGCTCTGTGAGGATGGCAATACAGCCGGCCGAGTCTGAAGCGCGTGTTGGCGAGGGTAGGGTCAAGATCACGACTGAGGCCCCAAATATCAGAAACTGAGCCGTTCGCTGAACATTCAAGGCATAAGTGACAAAATTTGTCATTCCGAGGTTCATATAAATCTCCCTAGGGATCGGCCGGTCTGTTTATCCAATTGGAGAGCATAAACCGTGCCTAATACACTAGTATAAATTCTGTAGACATTCGGCTATGGATCAACACCGAGGTGGTGGATCCCCGCTGCTACTGCAAAGCCGGAGTGATTTGCAACTTGTAGACTCAGACTTGACGTCCACTCCCCGACATCGGTTCTGCAGCGCAATGCAAAGATTTGCCTTCCTTAGAACTGCACCTGTGCCCCAAGTCCGGCACTCTTCTCTGTAAACATCAACCCGGCAGCCCAGCTCCAACTTGGTCCGTACATGAGGGAGATTTCAAACTCGCCATCTTGTTCTCCATCCCAACCAGGTCTCCACGTGAATTCAGCGTCAGAGAACAAAGTCTTTGTCCATTGGATGCGTTTCTCCAAATCAAAGCGGAAGCGACCTTCGTGATTGATCGAAACACGGCTCTCGATCAACATGGGGAGAGTGTAACCAAAACCGCCTACCGCAAAGCCTTCGTCGTGATAGAGCGAGCCACCGCCAAAGACATTGAAGAACTTTGAGAACCATCGTCGATAAACAAGGTCGCCCTCAGTCTCCCAATTTTTGCCGATATTGAAGTTCTCTCTTTCTATGGCTGCAGATTCGATCTCTAAGTCGACTTCATCCCATGTTCGCATGAGGCGAAACTGCGCCTTTGCATGATTGTTTGCGGCCTCGAGCTGGGTATGTGAGTAAAGATGCTCATGCAAGTGTGGGTCATGCTTATCGTGTTCTGCCATTTCGGCCGTCAGCTTAAAATCGTTGTATCGAACGACTCGAGCCATACCTGTTTTCATGTGATACAGGTTGTGACAGTGAAGCATCCATTGCCCTGGCTCGTTCGCGAAAAACTCGATCGTGCGTGAACCATGTGGAGGAACATCGACCGTGTGTTTGAGCGGAGACTTATCGCCTTGAGCATTTACGACTCTAAAGAAATGACCGTGCAGGTGCATCGGGTGATGCATCATCGTTTCATTCTCAAAGACAAAGCGAACGATCTCACCCTTGTTGATGTAGAGAAGTCTGTCCTGCTGGATGGCCTTACCATTTATGTGCCACACGTATCGTTCCATGTCTCCGCCAAGCACGAGCTTGAGCTCATGAACTTTCGCATTTTTTGGAAGCGCTGTTGACGATATGGCAGTCAGCGCATCTACGCTCAGAGTTTCAACAGCTTGGGATTCTAAAACCCTGAGATCGCGGCTCGCGCTGTTTTGCCTCAGCATGGTCCATCGAGCCGTACATGTTAGGCATTGGCTTTTGCGGCACGGACACCTTCTCGCCCATGCCGATCCAGGTGGAAGCAAACCCAGTCCCATCCTGTACAGTAGCTCGCAATTCATAATTCTTATGCTCTGGCACTGTGAAGAGCACATCGTATGTTTCCGCCATTCCCATCAGTATCTCTTTTGTCTGGATTGGCTTTATGTCTACTCCATCGGCGGAGACGACAGTCACCGGCACTCCCATTGATACGTAGAAATAACTAGAGGCACCCGCGTTGATAATTCGAAGCCGAATCCTTTCGCCTGGATGTGCTACGAGGAGTTGAGAATCGCGTTTACCATTAATTAAAAATACGTCATAGCCGACATTCGAAAGATCCATTCCTCCCATCCGGGTCCATTCATTTTGCAAATGTGTTTTGACCTCACCGGCCTTAATTGCACCAAGATATGAGCGCACTGAATCTTTTTTGTATAGGTAAAAGTCTCCATCCTTGCGGAGGTTGCGAATGATTTGGTTGGCGTCTTCATCCGACCAGTCGCTGAGAACTAGGACGGCCTCTTTGTCGTACTGAAGCGCCTTCTTTTTTGGGTGAATAACAAACGCGCCGTACACCCCTTTTTGCTCTTGGACTGCAGTGTGCGAGTGATACCAGTAGGTGCCGCTTTGTCTGATCTTAAACTTGAATAGACGCTCCTTCCCAGGGGAAATGGGGGGAGTGTTCACGTAAGCGACGCCGTCTTCCTCAGGAGGGAGAAGAATTCCATGCCAGTGGATCGAGACCTCTTCTTTTGGAAGTCTATTGCGTACGAGAATCTCAGCCATATCGCCCTCCGTAAACTCAAGGGTGGGTGCTGGAATCCCGCCGTTTACGGTGATAGTAAAATCGACTTCCTTTTTACCACTCATGTTGAGAGATCTATTTTCAATATTGAGTTCGTAGCGAACAGTCTTAGCGGCTGCGATGGAACTGAAAAGTAAAGGCAGCAACAAAAACGTTATCAATTTCATTTTGTCCTCGGTGCTAAAGTTAAACGCGCAGTGACTGTCACGTCTGCTTATACGCCTACTGCTGTTTATATGTGACAGATATTTAAAAAATATTTATTCGGCCAATCCATCAATTATCGGGCAATCGGGTCTTTGATCGCCTTTGCAGGTGCGGGCAAGATGTCTCAAAGTTTTGATCATGGACTGAAGGTCCTCGACCTTTTGTTCCAAGTCTTTGACATGACCCAGCGCTAAAGTCTTAACGTCAGAGCTTGCTCTTGAACGATTTCGCCACAGACCGACGAGCTTTTTGATTTCCTTCATTGAAAAGCCGATAGAGAAGAGGGGCCGAAAGACGTTGCTAATATTGGGAAGTGGAAAAGGTAGAGACCAGGTTAAGGCCATTCGAAATGCTAAACAGATTTTCGGTAGACACACGGTTTTTAAGGGCAATATTGTAAAAAAGGATTAGGTGAGATTTATGAATCCGGCGGCATTGAAAATTGACAAAAAGCGAATGGGTTTTAAGGAGAAGTTTGCGAATCCTGAGTACATTATGGAGCAAATGTCGGAATATATGGGGAAATTTCATTTTCAGTTGAAAGTCGGCGAGAGCGCCGGTTGATTTCTTGAGTTATGCTGCATGCACCTTTCTGTTGTCAATAGTTTCTGTTTGCAATTTTTCAATCTCTCTTAGCACCGTCGGAATATGTTCTGC
>JBGSNU010000023.1:0-254174 GCA_041739415.1 Bdellovibrionales bacterium
CTGCGGCACTTCCGACCAGAAAAACTAAAAAACCTAAGCGCATCACCATGGTCGACCGATATCTTGCGTGGGTGGAGGGGGAAGAGAAAAAATCCCTCAAATCCGTTATCGCCGTGCCGGCGATGTCTCAAATTTTGCCACGCCAAAATGAAGTTCTAAATGAAGTCCAGACTAAGGTGAAGCACTAGCGCCTATTGAGAAGCCGACTCGCTTCGGCCGCAAGAAAGTCAGTTTCCTCTGGATCGGTGCGAGTCTGACTGACCAAATATATCTTGTGTTTTCCTGTTTCTAAAAAACGTTTCGATTTGGAGGGAGAAATTTCGATAAGTTCATCATCTCGCATGGCCACTCGATTCGGCAACACGGCAACAAGTGCACCGGCTACTGTGGCCGCACGAAGTGTTTCGAAGCTATCGCTCAAAATAAACGGCCGCACCAAATCGAGCTGCTTCATGAATTTGGAGAAGTATCTTGGTAAGCCATCTCTCCCTGGAGCGAGTGAGCCGAGGCCATACTCTTCAAGGGCGCGCCAACCAGCCTTGGCAATTGGCATTCTCTTGGACACAAAAAGTCCGAGTCTATCAATGGCCACCTCTTTTGCAGACATACGCTCAAGCCCCTCAACTTCAGTAATCAAGGCCGAGCTCAATTCTCCCCGTCGTACCATTGTGAGGAGGCTACCGGTGCGAGCCACCCTTAGACTGAGTCTGAGATGCGGCATCTTTTGTTTAAGGCTGTAAATAAGTCCATGTAAAATATCGACCGCAATACTTTCGTAGGTGCCAAAGTTGAGCCAGGTTAACTTTGGAATTGGCGCATGATTAAGTTCTCTCAATCGATCAAAGGCCTCGAAGGCTGGTCGAATCACATTCAAAATGGCATGTGCCTCGGGGGTCGGTATGACAACCCCTTTCTCTCGGATGAGTAGAGGCCTCCCAACGGACTGTTCCAGAGACGAGAGTGCCTGAGAAATGGCACTGGGTGACACCTTGGCTTCTAGCGCAGCCTTCTTGAGACTCCCACATTGAATTATGAGATCGAGAATCCAGAGCTTTTTAATCTTATCAACATTTAAGTCTCGACTCATTTGATCTTTCTCCCTTCGGGTGAAGTGCGGCCGTCTCAATATTCCCGACAAAAGCATAGAGTCTATCGATTGTTCAATCGATTTAAAAAATTAATTCGGCTTAACTTTAAAGTTAGATTCACTAATCAATACAAAGCCGAAGGTTTCGAGTAGTGTGTCCGAAGTGAGTGATTCAAATCCTAAGGAGATCAATATGAAAATAAAACTTGTTCAAGATTTGCTCGGTATCGGTTTGTCGCTGGTTGCTACGGCCGGTGCTGCGAACTTTACCCATGCTCAGTCTAGCCGAGATATTTCGCAGTACAATATTTTCCGTCCCGGTGAGAACTTAAATGGCTATGATCCCGTGTCTTATTTTCCTGAGGGTGGAGGACAGCCGGCGAAAGGGCGGCCTGAGATCGAGCTTTCATACATGGGCGTGGATTACAATTTTTCAACTCAAGAAAATCGGGATCTGTTTCTGCAAGACCCTAGCAAATATGAACCCACCTACGGTCAGTGGTGTGCATGGGCGATGTCCCAAGGTTCGACGATAAAAATCGATCCCTTGCACTACACTGTGCACGGGCGACGCTTGCATTTTTTTGTTGGGGCTCGGGCCAAGGGCCTATTTGATCGGGGTTTGATTGAAAATGAAAATTCCGCGGATGGGGTTTGGAAGAATCTATCAGGCGAAGATCCACGAAAATAGAGCGCTAGAGAGGAGGATTGAGTTATGTCGCCAATCAAGATCTATATTCTTTTGTTGAGTAGCATAGCTCTTTCTTCTTGTGGAAGTTCTTACACCCAAATTGATTCGCAGCCCGCCGGCAATGCTCCCTCTCAGGACAAGTCGTCTTCAAGTTTTTTAGCCGTAAGGGAGCTTATCTTTGCTCCCAGGTGTGTGGAGTGTCACCAAGCGTATAACACCTACGAAGGTGTTATACGGGAGTTGTCAGCCATTCAAAACTCTGTTGAGTCGGATCAGATGCCGAAGACGGGCGGACCGTTAACACGAGAGCAGAAAAAGGTGTTGGCTGACTGGATTGCCAAGGGGGCGCCGAACCTCGAGATGACCAATCCGGGACCAGGGAATCCAAACCCCCGATTGCCACCTCAACTCGAGCCCACTTGGGCATCCATTTCGCTCAATATCATCGGTCCAAAGTGCATGGTTTGCCATAGTCCCCAAGGTCAAGCGAAGTTCTTAGACCTCTCAACTCGGCAGGCGATTTTCAATGTTCGCAACAAGAGATTTGGGTTTGGGTCAGATGAAAAGGCGTTTCTTGATTTCGATGAACCGAGCAATAGCTATCTGATGGACATTGTACAAGACCCTATCGAACCAATGCCTCCATTGGATTCCAACATCGAGCTACTATCTGCGGAGGAGCTTCAAGTGCTGACCGATTGGATCGGGCTCGGCCTACCATAAGATTGGGATCTATGAACATTGATTTAGAAAATAATCACCCGGTCGTGCTTCATTTCAAAGAGATCGACTTCTATCGTAAATCCATAAACGCCATTGCGAAGTCTCAAATTTTATCACGCCTACTTGGCCGGTTTGCTTGAGGCATCTGCGGGCGTTCGTGGGCAGTGGGGCTCAAGGCATTCAGTCGATGCATGCGGCTTTAGATCCGTACGGCGGTGATGCTCGTACCGATAGGCCTCTTGGCCTGACATTAAAAAAACTCTCGCCGTTCCATCGTGAAAAAATTTGACCACTCGTCCGACTTCATTGGCGGGCGTCTGCACCAAATCTCGCACCTGGAGACCATCGAACTCAGATAAGGGACGGTTCAGATCCCTCATTGAGAAGACTTTGAGCTTTCCGATGTCAGCACCATCGCGTATGAACACTTGCACTTTGCCACCTGGTAAAAGTTTTGCGACTTCGCCGGTCTGGTAGCTGGATGTTGTCACAGTGTCGTACACACGCAGATCTTGACCAGAGGCTAGACTTGAGAAAATCGAAAAACCAAAAAAAACCAATTGTCGAAAAGTCATACTCGCTCACCTCATATGATACAGCTTCACTATCGTATCCAGTTGACGCTTAAAACACAGTCCATTTTTTTTAAGAAAAGCGCAGGTCTAGTTTTGGCGAAAGTCGGCTGTGCGCTCCGCTAAAAAATTATTAGCACGGTTGCGCCTGACGATATCTAGTGAGCGTTTGGGAATGTGCACAGAGTTGA
Source organism: Bdellovibrionales bacterium (assembly GCA_041739415.1). Classification (GTDB taxonomy): domain Bacteria; phylum Bdellovibrionota; class Bdellovibrionia; order Bdellovibrionales; family UBA1609; genus JALHOQ01. The sequence goes on from JBGSNU010000023.1 coordinate 3,265, forward strand.
TGCCTTCAGCCATCAGCTTGTTTTTCTGGCTCGCATAAAGTGTTCCGCCGCTCGGGGTGTAGAGAATGAAGCGCGCATTTTGCGGCAAGTAGATGTAGACTTCAAAATCCACTTTGGTGTCGCCTTGGAAGTGATCAAGACTAACCTCAGAGAAGTCTACTTTGGCGGAGTCTTGGGCGCTTAGCTCTGTTTTGTCCTTAAAAAAAGCGACAACAAGTTCAGCCTCTTCATGCGTGGTGGATCGCATAAAATCGGCTTGCTCTTTTGTCCATCGGTTGAACTCCACCTCTTCAATCGCGATATCATGCAGGGAATCTAGAGTTGGTTCTTCATCGATCGATGCAATATAGCTGCGCAGTTCGGCTTGTAAGCGTGCGCTCCAGGATGGATCAAGCGACCTGCTTTGGCCATAAGCCAAAACAAAGTAGCCCGAGATCAACTTGGTCCGCACATGATAGCAAGACACTCGATTCACCTGTCGAACAGTCTCCGCACCTACACCATTGCGCCCGGGAACACAGACTTTATTTAGTGCGAGCTCCGCCAGCGTGGACATAATCACCACATTGGCATGGTTCAGGCGTGAAGCCTCATCCGTTTGCTTCTGATGATCTCTTTGCACTCGGCGCAACATCTGCTCCACGCCCGTGGGATCGAGAGGGGGTTCAAGTAGGTAAATCCCTTTGAGTTCTCGTGTGATCAGCAATGTCTTAGCGGAGAATCTGCTGGCGTAAAGTATGACTCCGGTCAGCTGTCCTAGAATTCCAAAGAGCCAGGCCGATCGACTTGGGACAAGTTCCGTCGGCAGCAAGGCATAGTCAGGCTTTTCATGGGTGATGAATTGCACGGCCTCAGCCAGGGTAAGCACCACGATGACCGTGTAGCCGCGCCCGCGCAAAAACACTTCGATTCCCGCCATTTGCGGAGAATCTCCTCTCAAAAGAAGAACTTTTTGGCTGGACCCGAGCACAACTTGTGACATGACTTTACCCTACCAGATTTTTAATGAAATTAGGGTCTAGTTAAGCGTCAACTTTGTAACGTGCAATCTAAGAGCATTTCATTCTCAAATTGAGACGAGTGTCGTGGCAAATGTCGGCTATTTTTTTAAACTGGCGGACTCAAAAAATTCCAAAATCTTATCATCTTCAAAAAACCAAGTTTTTATGATGGTCGAGAAGTGACCCCCATCATACTCAATCAGTAGAGACGGCGACCAGAGCTCTCGCAGTTGCTCTTGCGTTGAAGTGGGGACCTTATCGTCGGATTTCGCTAGGACCATTCCCAGTTTTTTACCTTTGAACAAGGGCTCGAGCTTTAGCGGTTCAAGTTTAAAGATGTCGTCTAGCGCCTTTTGATATTCAGAATCATTTGTGAACTTGTAGTGAGCGAATCGCTTTTGTCGTAGCGCTACCATCTGCTGGACCTTCGACTTCACGATGATTTCACTTTGTGGCGTACCGCCAACGATCGCAAAAACGGCGTCCACTTTTGCTTCTTGAGATGCAGCTATTATCGCGTGTAGTGCGCCGACACTTGTCCCGAGTATTCCGATAAAGTCAGTGTCAATCTGTGCCAACACCGCTTGGATAGCCCGTTGGCCGGCACCGTAGGTTGTGTTGTGCATATCTAAGTTCACGGTTTCAAAGCCCAAGCCGGTCCAGGTTTCAACGACGTAGACATCATACCCAGCGCGCGCAAACTTTCTGGCGAAGCTCCGATCCAGCACGGTCACACCGCCGGTGGGGGGAAGAATCAAAAGACTTTTGTTTGATTTTTCCTCAACCCAATACTTGTTGACGTCGACCTTAAACTCACCCGATCCCAACTGCATCGCGCTCCGTTTAGGATTTGTACTGCAAGCCGTGAGTAAGAGCCAAAGAGGTAGGAGAAGCGTAGGTCGCATCATGCCGTTACTGATAGTTGCAAATCGCGGCTGCCGCAAGACTCTTCATGTTCAGTGCCGCGCCACCTAAAAAATATGCCGTCAGTGCACCGTTGGAATCGGCCGAAGATTTAAGTAGCGATTCAACCTGAGCTGGAGTGATGCTTCCTCCCTGAGCTTTAGCCCATCCCACGAGTAGAGCCGCAGCTCCAGCCAACACGGGCGAAGCCATCGATGTCCCTTGTAAGTGATCGTAGGTGTCGGGCGGGAAGGTGCTTAAAACTCCCCCGGTGGCCGCATTTGAGCCTGGGGCTCCAAGCTCAACAAACGTCGTACTGTAGTTTGAGAACGAGCTCCTGAGACCAGTTGTGGCATCGGTGCTACCAATTGCCATCGCGCCCTCGATGTCTTTGGCGTAGCCCATCGGTTGATAAAAGTTAGCAACAGACACCAGCTCATTGCTGTTGCCCGCAGCTACGGCAATAAAGGCTCCCGCGGCCACTGCATTTTGCATGGCGGTGTTCACTGCAGGGGCAGTGCCCTGTCCACCGAGGCTCATATTGATCACGTCTGCGCCCATTGCAGCTGCGTAGTCGATGGCGTTCACGATCGCCGCTGAGCTGGCTCCAGCGTTGCTCCCAAAAACATTCAACACCATGATCTTGACGTTTCGACCCATGACTCCAGTAATGCCCACGGAATTGTTGCCCTCGGCCGCAGCGAGCCCGGCCACGTGAGTCCCATGGGTAGAGCCGTTTTCATGCTCCGGCGACCCGATATCGGTTGAGAAGTTGTACCCGTTGATGTCGTCGACATAGCCGTTGCCATCATCATCAATGCTGTTGCCGGCAATCTCCTCTGAGTTCTCCCAAAGCACGCCGCTTAAATCGGAGTGAGCCATCTCCATGCCGTCATCGATGATCGCGATGACGACTTCGCCGGTCAGGCCATCGTGAAAGGTGTCCCACGCATCGGGCGCCTGGATAGCGGTCAAATGTAGCTGTGACCGAAATTGCGGATCGTTGACAGTTGCACCACGCGTGACCATGTTATCTTCGCTCAAATGCAAGACGCACGAGTCCTGGTAAACTAACTTCTTCAAATCACCGGCAGTGTACGCCACTCGCGTTCTTACGGAATAGGCTCGTTGCGAAAGCTTGTTTGGACGGCGACGCACAGGCTCGAACAGTTCAGTCGAAAAATATCCGCGCGGCGCAGACGATTTGCCTACACATTTTTCATTTATAACTACCAACAGGTCGGTTTGGGCCGGTAGCTCCGCCTGAGTCTCACTTTTAGGGGCGATTTGTTGAAACATATGCTTCGACACAGCAAACTTCTCCCAGGGCCTTGGGCTCGGGCGACTTTGCGGACCGACAGGGCTAGGGAAGAGTCCGCCCTCACCTGCACAGGCTCCGGTGCTCCCAAGGTTGGAGGACCCACCGCCAGTAATTGGTTCGGTGCAACCGACGGACCAGATCACAGTAGCTAGAATCGCGAGGGCGGCGCTAAAAGAAGTAGTGAATGACCAACGAAGGTTCAAGGTTTGTCTCCTCGAGTTTGGGTGAGATTGTGGACTTGGCTGCGCCGTCTACGCTGCTCTTCGAGTAAACATAGGACTTGTAGCTTAACTGTGGACCACAGAAAATGCGCCAGATCGGCATTTTATAACCGATATCGAATTGCATGCCGTTACCCGAGTAGAGATATTTGGTAGTGCCAGAATTTGTCGTGGTATTGAGCTTCCATTGCGAGTCGATAAAGTAGGTAAACATAAAATGAAGACTTGAGGTCACATAACCTATGGAGGGGCCATAGCTCACCCGTGAGCTCTTCGACGTATTGTTCACAGACTCTGAGGCATAACCAGAGTTTTTAACGTAGGTTTGATCTCCCTGGTAGCTAAGCCCCGCAAAAACATTTGGATAGACTTGATAAGCCGCTTTGAGGTCGTAGGCCAAAAAGGATTTTTCGTCTTTAGCCGTAAGCTTCCGAAAACTCGAGTAGTAAAAAACCGAGGGCGCCACGAGAAAGTCTCCAACCATCGAATCGCCAAAGCCAGAGTCTTGTGCGGTGGCAGGGGGTGTGCATAGTCCAACGGCAACGACAATCAGTGCATTTCTAATTAGAGTGTTCATAGTCCAATCTTAAGAAATACCAGCTCGAGTTGAAAGTGCTGAAAATCCATCTAGACGTCATCTGGCCCCCAAAAAAATTTGGTGTGTCGACTACTTGATGACCAGTCCTGCAATTTGAACTAAGGTGCTAATCGAGTGAAAAGAGGTCCAGCGATGACAAACCCATCCCCATACAAAAAGCCTTCAAACGAAGAGTTGAAGTCAAAGCTTACGCCGCAACAGTACGCTTGTACGCAGGAGTCGGGCACTGAGCGGCCATTCAACAATGCCTACTGGGATAACAAGGCCGACGGAATCTACACGGACGTCACCACCGGTGAGCCCCTCTTTAGTTCCTTGGATAAATATGATTCGGGCTCGGGCTGGCCGAGCTTCACCCAGTCGATAGACGAACAGCGCCTCGACTTTAAGATGGATCATGAGTTGGGAATGGAGCGTACGGAGGTTCGTTCCAAAGTTGGCGATGCCCATCTGGGGCATGTCTTTGATGATGGCCCAGCGGATAGAGGTGGCAAGCGGTTCTGCATCAACTCGGCGTCGTTGCATTTTGTGCCACTGGAGGACATGCATGCCAAAGGTTATGGCCGGTACCTATTTGCATTTGCGCAAAAGAAGGGTTGGGAGATTGCAGTCCTTGCCGGCGGCTGCTTTTGGGGAGTTGAGGATCTGTTCAGAAGTGAAGCCGGATTGATCGAAACCCAGGTGGGTTACTCGGGGGGAGCTTCGATTAAGCCTACCTATGAAACTGTAAAGTTGGGATCGACTGGACACGCTGAGGCGGTGCAGATTTTATTTGATCCTTCCATTATTTCCTTTGAAGCTCTATTGCTCAATTTCTTTAAGTTGCATGATCCGACAACAGTCAATCAGCAGGGAAATGACAGAGGCACTCAGTACCGGTCAGTCATATTTTTTACGTCCAAACATCAGCAAGAAACCGCCGCGAAAGTGAAAGAGAGAGTGGAAAAATCAGGGGTCTGGAAGAGGCCGGTGGTGACTGAAATCGTCAAGGCTGAGACTTTTTGGAGCGCAGAGGATTACCATCAAGACTATTTGCTAAAAAATCCTGGTGGATACACCTGCCATTATGTCCGCGATTTAAAATTCTAGGGATTTTTCGCTACGCTATTTTCAAAATTTGCGGCTCGGCGCAAGTAGCGCTCAAAATACGAGCTCGCAATTTGTGAAGCTCTGGCTCTCCACAAATTTTTGTGGACCAGCACCGAGGCTATCGCAATCTTTCGGCCTTTGTAGTCCACGTAGCCTACAAACCAATCGGTTTTTCCCGCAGGGTTCAGGCCAGTCAACGAACCTGTTTTGCCACCAAACTTTGCCGAAGCAAAACGTGGATTCCGCACAAGTTTTCGAAACGATTTGCGAGAGGTGCCCCCAGAAATGGTTGCAGCCATCAAGACCCGCAGCTCATCATTTGCTCGTTCCGTGATAGTTGTTGCCGCAGGGCTAGGTTGGCCTTCATAGAGAATTCCCTCATTGCCCTCGGCTCGTTTCACAAGGAAGGGCTCCATCATCACACCATCGTTGGCGATCGACGCGGCAAGCATAGCGCCATGGACGGGGCTCAACGTTGTCAGTCGGTTAAAGCCAGAGGCAGCTTCTACTACGGACCAATCTGCGTCTTTGGGAATCACCGCGTGACTGATCGGCAAGGGAAAGTCGGCATTGATGCTGGTGTTAAAGCCAAACCGATTCGCATACTTCAGCAACTGAGCACCACCCACATAAAACAAACCGAGTTTACCATAGAGTGTGTTGACAGATAGAGCGAAGCCCTCTTTGACCGACATAACACGGGTCCAGCGGTTTTGCTGCTCGGTCATCACATCTCGTCGATACAGAGTGTGGCTTCGGCCCGTAAACTTAATTGTCGACTGAGAGGTCACCTTATCCAAATCAATCGCCGCGGCCGAGGTCACCACTTTAAACACGGAGGCCGCTGGAAAGCTGGCCACAAGGTTTAAATTCACTTGTGGCTGCCCATGTGTGTAACTCGACATTGTCAGGATCTCACCTGTGGCGGCATCCATCGCGACCAGCGCGCCATAGTCGGGCCGATACTGTTTCAACAGGTTGTCTGTAAACTCCTGCAACTCGGGCTCTATCGTGTAGTCGAGGTTAAGCTGCTCCTCAGACCAATCGATTGTCGGAGGCAAACTGTTCGTTTTTAGGTGTGGCCCAAGAAGTGTCGCAATTTGATCCTTCTCGAGCTGGGGCGTGGTCATGTGACTCAAAATGAGCTGGGCCAGGCCGTACGTCGTGGCCGAGGCAACCAAGAGGCTGGCCACTACGAGCACCAGTTTTTTAAGCCAAGGGAAATTGAACTGATCTTGCATATCCGTATTGTCTCGATTTTTGTCAATATTACAATCTATTGAACGCTTAATCTTTGAGGCAACAGCCCCTACACGGGGTTCTTCGGAAATTTTAGGGCTGGACTGAAGCCACAAATAGCAGTCTTCAGTCCAGGGGAAAACTAGTGAGTCTGAAATTCTAGTTGGAGTAGTCTACTACACAGTCGAGCGTGGTGCCTGAGGCGTAGCCATCAATTTCATCTGTAAAGGCGAGAAACAGATCTGATTTGGCGTTGTAGCGACCTGTCTTTAAAGTTTCCAAGGAAGTTGCATTTGAATCCTCTAAACCTACACCAATAGCGATATTCTCGTTGTGATCAGAGAATGCAAATACGAGAGTATTCAACCAAGAGTCATAGACGAACTGAGACAGTGGAATATCTCCTGTGCCAAGAACCTGACCATCCGAAGTGCGTTGAACTTCATAGGTCGATAGCGCTTGGTTGGGGTCGAGGTTGGACGGGTTAAGCGGATGGCGTACAATCACTTGAAGACTTTGCTCAGGCACATCACATGTAATTTCAAGCGCTGCGAAACTGGGGTTGGACACTACAAGGGTCGCCAGCAGAGCACTGAGTGTAAAAACTGATTTCATATATCCTCCTGAAAAGTGGGGTTAAGTTGATGGCGTTATACCCGTACAGGATTGCCTTGGGGCAAGCAATGAAAACCCCATGCCAGGTTCTTGCCTAAATTCATATCCTGCAATACCATAAACCGCTAAATTGCAGCGCGACGCTAACAAACCCGCTTCCCTAAAGTAGAACTCAATCGGTAGGATATAGCGGTGAACTCCAGCAACGTCGCTATAGTCATTCTGCAGCAGTGTCGCGGTCAAATAAGCCAGATCGCGTTTTCCACTGAGCTGGGCTACAAATTCAATGTTGTGCACCGGTGGGAGAGCCAACACCGACATTTTTACTGGAGTGATTTTCTGCGTTTAGCTCAGCACATGGGCTGGAATCTACCCATGTTGTTCAAAGACGTGACTCATTTTGAAGTCTCGGTTAGTCCAGCGCAGGCCGAAGTTTTGCAAATTTTTAATTCCACATCCTCCGTGGAATTGATCAAGAAGGAGTTAGGCAAGGCGCGAGTGACTAGGCTCTTTCGCGGCAACTCCCGCCTCCGCTTTGATGAATTTTTAACTATGCTCGATGTGGTTTTTGGACGGGTCAATCGACTCATAGACCTTTTAAATTTGCCCAGAAAAGACGAATCTAATGAAATTGTTTATTTAAAACTTTTGGCTAATGACCCTGTGCTTATATTGATTCGCAATGTTATCGATCTTGGGTCTTACAAAAAACTACCTTTTCACTCCGATGAATTTGTAGCAAAAATTTTGGGTATGCCACTGGCTGCTGTTGAACCAAGAGTTAAAATGCTTGAAGAATGCGGCGCGATTCGCAAACAGGATGGGTTGTTCGTTCAGGCACTCAAGCCAACCGACACAGGCAGAAACAAGTCCTCATCTGTCGGAGTGGCGAGTTTTATGCGGCAACGGGCTATTCAACGGGTCGGGAGGAACTCAGCGCCCCACCCGAAATTAAAGCAGGCCTATCTGATATACGCATCGAATTCTAAATTGGAAGAGGAAGTCTTTCGGCTCGCCCGCCAGTTCTACATTGACGTTCGCAATCTCGTGCAAAATTTCCCGAACGAGCAAACAGATCAGGTCGGTTATTTTAGCATAGACCTCATGCAAGAGTCCGAGCGCGAAGACTAGCGCGCGCCACGTGCTCAATAGATGTAGTCCATGTCAAACGTTCCGCAGGTCAAACGCACCTTTTGATCAAAGAGTGCGCGAGACCTAAAGTACAGTGCGGCCTTGACTTCATCGGTAAAGGTGAGATTTTGCCATTTTAAGGCTCGAGACTTTAGGGGCTGACTCAACATGAAAACATCGTCTAACGTCAGTGCGTAAGTCGAAGATGTCCGCGCCTGCCAATTTGAAAAATCGTTGTCGTAGGCCGGGTCCCACTCTTGGGTTCGACCTTTGCTGAAGAGATCCGCCACGGATTCTTGATTTTTAAGAAAGCGGGCGTTCCAATAGGCTCGATAGATATTGCCGCAGCTGTCGAGAAAGACATCAGACGCCAGAACAAAATTGAAACGAGAGGCGGTTTGACAAACGGCTTTTGGACCTCGGCTTGAAATTTCACAATAGGGTTGCCCACCAGACCCTCGCTCCTGCGCCATCGTTCGTGCATCATAGACTCCATTTAAGTGGAGGTGATAGATTTTGCTGAATTGCTCGGGATAAACCGGGTAGAGCCTACCATCGCCATTTTTGCAGGAGTAGTTCACCGGAGTGAGTGAATCTAAATAATTTGTTGGTCCCTTGTCATGGGTTTTCAAGTCACTCCAACGCTGGATATGATGCAGTCCCGGTATTGTCTGACGGATGCTGGGTTCAAGTAAAAGCGCTTGAACATATTGGTTCCAATTCGAATACTTCTGCTCCGGTTTTGAAAACTTTGTCACCAGACTTTCAGCCATATCGGCCGCAGAGTTTTCATGGCAACTGGCCTCGAGTGGCAGACGGAGGCCGCACGTTTGATTGCCGTCAAGAGAAACAAAGCCGCCCAGGGGACACTGGCATCCCTCTTTGGTAGGTTGTCCAAATTTATCCAAGTGGCAGATGCGGTCGAGATCGCAAACGGCAAAGGAGTGGGTTCTGGCGTCTCGGTTCGTCAAGACGGTTTGCCCAAGCTCTGCAGATTTAAGCACGCACTCACAGCCCTTATCGGTCACCTCGCCAAAGGCTCTCACGCACTCGTGCTCGCGGCTGCAGGTCCCCATCAAAGGATCGATAGTCTGAAGTTTTTTTGGATTGGCCTTGGCTGAACTCAGTGGACACACACAACGACCATCTCGAACCTGACCGTAGGCTTCAATACACTTAGCCTTAAACGCCTGAGTCGAAAGCCCCCGCAGTCCCGTGGAATTCGCAACACCTGACAATGCGAAGAGCATGGACAAGCCAAGTGTATAAACTGCTAGAGGTGATTTTTCGAAATGGACCATTGATCTTTACCCCGGGGAGGGTCAAGCGACCCACCGAAGTCGAAAGAGCTGCAAACTCAATGCCCAACTCACAACGCTGGTGGGAAACTGGAGGAATTGCGTGTGACCAACTCCCGCTAATCTCAGTCAAAGATCAAACAAAAATTGGCACTAAGGTAGCCCTCTTCAGGTTTAGCGGGGTTGGGTCTAAAAAAGCGGGCCGCCCTCATCTGGATTTTCAGGGTATTCTTCGCGGGGATCATCGGGGTTGTCACCGTTATCGGGGTAACCGTCTTCATCATTGTCGCGAAAGCACTCTTCATCGGTTTCATAACTTTCGCAAAATTCAATGGTGTGAACGAAGATATCCGACTCGAACTCAGAGTTAGAGTCGTGAATGGCCATGGCATAACCACTCGCGACCAAGGTGCAGGTAAGGGCAAAAGCTGAGCTAACGACTTTCAACATAACAAAACTCCTTGGTTGGAACGTAGAGACTCTACCTCTGACTTGCCTATCAAGACAAATGGAGAGTCACCATTGCAAAAGCTTCATTTGGCTCGTCGTTTCGGGCAGTGGCACCCTGTGCCAGCGCTCGCAATCTGCCGATAGGCAATTGGCCCATCAACAATGAATTCTTAAGTCAAACAGTGGATTTAGGCAGGGATGCAGTTGACTCAGATCGCGATGCTAAGCGTAGCTATTGTCACCCTAGCGAGTCTCTTGGGATGTTTTAGCATTCCGAGCAGAACACCTACGACCATTCAGCCGACGTTTGACAATTCAGGTGGGCGCTACAATCCACTCCCTACCCGAGTGACAGTGGTCTTTCCAGAAGAAATTGATATGGAGACTGTGACGGCCAGTGATTTTGTGGTGCGAGACACCTGCAGTGGCGCTGCAGTCACCGTGTCGTCCTTGCAGAAGGCAGATGAGACCGTCACGATCAACTTGCAAAACACCAATTTGTGCACACAAGGAGAGTCGTTTACGGTGAAGGTGAAATACTCAGGCATTCGATTTGCAGATGACACCCGCAAAGGCAAGGGATCTCAAACTTACACTTACACGTTCGACACAACTCCCCCAACAGTCTCCGCCGCGATCCTCACAATGTCGGGCCTCACGACCAATGGCTCTTTCCTATTCACTTCGGTCCCAGCTTACATCACCTACACGTTTTCGTCTGATGTGGATTTGTCGAGCATTGCGTCCACCGATTTTACTATCGATACTACAGGTCAGACGGATTGCTCGACGATGCCCACCGTGGGGACACTCGTGAAGAGCTCCACAAATAAAACCGTGCGTGTGCCCTTGGTTGGGGCGAGCTGCGCCGACGGTGAAAGTTTTAAAGTCACGTTGACGGATGATTCTGTGAGCGACTCGACGAAAAATGGAGCGGGTGGTTTAGCGGCGAACACCGGTCCCGCAACACCACTTGAGTTTGACATTGCCTACTGGGGATCTGGAGTTTCAGCAGTCTCAGTGGGCGGGGGTTCGACCAGCGCCGATGGGACTTACGGAGTGGGCGCTGACATTGATATCGCAGTGACCTTCGACGCCAATGTGGAGGTGACGGGTAGCCCCCGTTTGCAACTCAATGTGACTGGTGGAGGCACCCGTTACGCCACTTATGAATCCGGAAGTGGCACAACGGAACTGCTCTTTCGCTACACGGTGCAGAGCGGCGATGCTGCCGCTGATTTGGATTATGCGTCGACGTCGGCCTTGCAACTCAACGGTGGAGCCATATTTCTAGAGAACTCGGCAGGTGGCATCCCAGCCACACGTACGCTTCCAACGCCCGGTGCGACGGATTCGTTGGCTGATCTGAAAGACATTGTCATCAATACTGTTGCGGTGACCTTAGACTCTTCAACTCCCGCGGGACCCACAGACACCTGGGGTAGTGGCGCCCGCAATATACTGTTTGAGTTTAGTGATGAGCTCGACCCCACTTCAATTGATCCGTCGGATTTGAGTGTCGTTGGGGACAGTTGTGTTGGAGTTCCAGTGGTGCAATCGGCGACGCTCGGAGGCGCAAGCAACAACGAAATCACTTTCGAATTGTCAGACAACACCTGCGCCAATGGTGAGACCTACACTCTTTCACTTGACCCAACCACAGTGGATTCTGTGTCGGCAAGCCCGGCCACTGGTTCTGCGATATCCATAGAGGTTACGTCAGACACCGACGCTCCCACTCTTGCCTTGGGAGCGCCCTCCCCCAGCGCACTGAAATCAACCGGATCTGTGGTTTACACCGTCACATATTCTGGAGCGACGGCCGTCACTCTCACGGACACCGATGTTCAATTTGCTGGAAGCTCGACCGACTGTGTAGCGACAATCGGAGGCGCTGGCACAATCACACGGACAATAACCATTACCGACTGCTCTGCTACTGGCGATGTGCAAATCTCAGTCAATGCTGCGACGGCAAGCAACGCCTTGGGTAACCCGGCGGAGGCTGTAAATGAAGGCGACATCGTGGATTTTGCTGCAGACAACACCGAGCTGCCCGACCCTACCGAGGATCTACCGACGTTGGGGCTCAATGAGGTTTACGTGGAGGATGTGGCGTCAAGCATCACTTTAAATTTTGCGGGAGACATCTTGGGTTCGCAGGTCGATGTTGCCAGTGCTCTTGCTTTAGCTTGTGATTCTGGCGGTGGCGCGAATCCCGTTTCGTTCTCATTGTCTCGTGCCTCAGCCGAGGATGCGGTTCTCACGCCGACAGAAGCATCTAGTGATTTTGTTTATGATGCTACGTGTACGATTGTTGGGACCGACGTGCCGGACCACGTAGACAACCTCCACTCATTTTCACCTATCACATTCAAGGTGGCATCCACTCCTACCGCAACCAGTGGCCCCTCGGGGCTGATCAGTTTGGCAACGGCCACTGGAGATGGAACTCTAGGAGATTTGGTCTTCAGTAATCCTATGAATACTGGGGCCGTCACCGTGAGCAATGTCACTTTGACCTGTGATTTGCTGCCGATTGTGATCACAAGTTTAAGTGCAGCGCCGGGTGACACAGACTTTACAATTGATTTTGACGAGACGGATGCCAACTGGCTGAGCTTGGTCGGAGGTGAAACCTGTGAACTCGAGGTCAGCACGGCTGTGACCAACAGTCTTGGGGTGACGCTCGCTTCGCCACAAACGTTCACCTTCACCACTGAGCCCTAGACTAAGCGCTCGATCTCACCTGTCGCAATATCTCTGTACATTTTTAATGGCCACACCGATGGAAGTGGTTTACGCTTCTTTTCAGTTCAGAACCTCAGGAGGTGCAATGTGACTGCGGGACAAATCGTTCGAATTTTAGGTGGATGCGCTGGCTTAACGTGTGGGTGGCTTTTACTGGTTGGGTGTTCGAGTTCCCCATCTGCCTCACTAAACATTGCGCCGCCAGTACCGCAACCAGCTGTGATTCCTGCTGCTAAGGCCACCATCGAGAGGCGAAGTGGCGATAAAAAAATTAAAGGCACCGTGCGCTTTATCCCGCAAGTCGATGGGGTCAAAGTGATCGCAATTTTAGAAGGGCTTAAGCCTAACGGAACTCATGGGTTTCATGTGCATGAGAAAGGCGATTGTTCGGCGGCCGATGCGAGCAGTGCAGGTGGACACTTCAATCCAGACGGAATGCCGCATGCTGACCCCTCGGCCAGCGAACATCACGTGGGTGACATGGGCAATATTCAGGCCGACAAATCAGGACGAGCACACATCGAGACGTTGTTTAAACGCCTAAGTTTAGATCCAAGTCATCGCAATTACATCGTCGGTAAAGCGGTGGTGGTGCATGCAAAAGCCGATGATTTAAAGTCCCAACCAGCGGGCGATGCAGGACCTCGCATTGGTTGTGGAGTGATTGAGGTTGAACCTTAAATCGTAGCTTTCTTTTTGATCCACGCAGAGAGCGCCTGATTCAGATCCAGAATTTCACAGTAGGTTTTGAGATACGGTTCCATTCCTCGTTCAACACTGAGTTGAACGAGGCGTTCTAGGTCGCATTTGGCATCAATCATTTCAATTAAAGCCTGAGAGATGGCATACGTCAGGCGAAAGTCCTGCCCTGTCCCGCTGAAGGGGTGATCCATTTTACGCACATCTACAGGCAAAGTTTGTAAACTCAACCACTTATAGTCCAGCTTTGACTGGCGAGACAAATGGTTGGCCATACCTTCTTCTAACCACTTTGGGATTGCCCCTTTATACTTCTGATAGGAGATGATGTGAACGAGCTCGTGCGCAAAAATCGCATCAAAGTTCCGCTCATTGACTTCGGGCCCTATGTGAATGCTGTTGTCTTGGCGGCGAGCAAACGCCACCACTGCGTTGCTCATGCGGTTCACCTGGCGAAATTCTTCTGGAGTGGTATACCAATAGACCTGAATTTTTCGAATGGTCCATTCGAGTTTAGTTTGAATTCGATCCGTCACCTTTTCAACGCGTGTGCGTTTAAGCCAGGGTGGTGCTTTGTGCATGAGCAACGCGTTGGTCTCAAGCTTTTCCGCTCGAGGAGGTGACACCACCTGGGCCCAACTTATGTTCAAAGGAATAGTCGGAAAGACGACGAATAGCGATAGCTTTAGACAAAGTTTAAAACGCATCAGTTGCTCCAGTGAATTGGATTTCATTAAACTCAAATTATCTTAACCAACCTCGGCGCCTGAACAACAAGTAAATAGATACAGATATGCCAGACATGACGGCGACTAGAATCCAAAAGCCATAGGGAGACTGCAAGCCTGGCATGTGCTTAAAATTCATTCCGTAGACGCCGGTGATAAACATCAACGGCATAAACACTACAGAAAAAATCGTCAAAAATCGAATCACCTCGTTGGTGCTGTGCGACGCCAGTGAAATTTGGATCGCCAGCAAGTTGTTTAGATTATCCAAGAGACTATCCGTAAAAAACTGCAGGCTCTCAATTCGCTCCCGCACCTCCTGGTAGGCGGGCATTTGCTCTTGCGCATAGGGCACATATTTTTGCACGGAACTAAAGATGTGCCAGAGCATGCGTTTGATCACCATCAGACGAGACTTGGTGGTGAAAATGCCTTCCCAATTTTGCGTGTCCCTTACATTGCGAAACAAAGAGGTTTCATATTCGTGGATCCGCGTTTCGGCGCGTTCAAGCGGCTCGTAATAGGTCTCAATCGCCGCGAGCAGAGTGTCGAGCAGAATCGTCTGCAAATCCTCACGAGAAATCGGGGTGTCCGCAAACTCTGCAAGCACCTCCGTCAAAAAGGGTGTCCGTTTGCGGTGGATAAAAATTAAGAAGTTGGGACCGATGAATACGGCAACTTTACGAGTCATGGCATTGACGTTGTCTTCTGTGGGCACAGAAAGCTCGTCGTAGACCCGCACCAGTAAAAAGGTAATTTCCTTTATCTTCTCCATCTTTGGCAAATGCATGGGATCCATACAGTCATCCAACAGAAGCGAGGGGAGATTGTAGCTTTCGCAAAGTTGAGCGTAGTCCTCAGGAGTTGGAGCCGACACATCCAGCACGAGAGGGAGGCCAGTCTTCGAGTCTTTAAGTAGCACTTCAATCATTTGCTAAGCCTTTCAATAACTCGCGCCACATTCACTAAGGATTTTTGCACATTGGTCGTGAAACTTTCAGATGCCAAACTGTCCGCGTAATCGGTGACGCCACGGATTTCAATATAGGGGACGCCCTGAAGTTTGGCTGCCCGCGCTCCGCCGGCTCCTTCCCAAGCCACTGCCATCGCCTGGGTGGATTGCACGATTTCGTGAGCTCGTTTGGAATCGACAATGTCTTCGTCTCCGCTGGCGATTCGACCAAAATGAACTGTAAAGTCTGGCCATTGATTGGCGTGGCGCAACTTCTCAAGTGTGCGCACATCGGCGGGAAAGGTGGGCAGAGGTCTTTTGACAAACTTGAGGTTAAAATCATGTTCGACAGTGAGCTCACCCACAACCACATCGCCGACTTTTACATTTGTCAGAAGGCCTCCCGCAGCGCCGGCGCAGATCACAAGAGTAGGTTTGTACTTTTGAATAAGCAACTGCGTAGACAGGGCAAACTGCACTTTGCCGTGGCCACCGATATGGACTTGCAAGGAGTCTGTCTTAAGTTGGCTTGCGAAGTGCAACTTTAGAGTCGCATGTTCTACTGCCAGTGGTGTGAGCACTAGGATCATAGCTCGTTGGCTTACCGGAGAATACCGGGGCAATCAACCACAGCTTCTTGACCGAGGGCTCTAAGAGTCGTTAAAGAGAAGTTATGGAAAATGAAATTCTCATAATCATTATGGCTATTGCGTTCGGCGCTGGCGGGGTTCTTTCAGCGGCGTACTACTTTGCCCGGTATTTCTTCTTTCGAGAAGTTGACCCCTACACAAGTCCACCAACTCTTTCTCCCTCGGGCGAGTCTAATGCGGATGCAACACCGTCACTCCCGACAGTGCCTGCACTCGAGGAGGCCACACCTCCAGCTCCTCCCAAATTAACAAACACCTTGCGTGGAACGCGCGACGGTCTGTGGGGAAAAATCCAGAGCAGTTTATTTGGGCGAGAAATTCAGGCCGACCAACTCGAAATTTTAGAAGAGCTTCTTTACACTAGTGATCTCGGGCCAACGACCGTGAGTCGCCTACTAGAGTCAGTGGAACAGCAGTTGTCTCGATCGGAGCTCAGATCGTTAGATGTGGTGAAGTCTTCCTTAAAGACGGAAATGCTCGAGATCTTGACGACAGTTCCTAAAATGGGCGTGTCACCCTTTGAAAATTGGGAGGCAAAAGATCGGCCGCAAGTCTGGATGATCGTCGGGGTCAACGGGGCCGGCAAGACCACCTCGATCGGCAAGCTAGCCCATATCGCGGCGGGCAAGGGCGCAAAAGTCTTAGTGGCAGCGGGTGATACGTTTAGAGCAGCAGCTCAGTCGCAGCTAAAGATCTGGTCAGAGCGAGCGCAGGTCGAGATCTTCTCACCTGAGGGCGTGACGGACCCAGGAGCAGTCGCCTTCGACGCGGTCCAGATGGCGCGGGCGCGCAAGTTCGACTTGGTCTTGATCGATACGGCGGGGCGACTTCACACCCAAACAAATTTAATGGAGGAACTGAAAAAGGTGAAACGAGTTATGCAAAAGCTCGACCCTGAGGCGCCGCATGAAACTCTGATCGTTCTCGACGCCAACTCCGGTCAAAACGCCCTTATTCAGGCCCAGAAGTTCCACGAAAGTTTGAAGCTATCAGGCGCGATTTTTACTAAAATGGACGGCACGGCTAAGGGTGGGGTGGTGCTTGGACTGGCCTCGCAGTTGCGATTGCCCACAGTGTTTCTGGGAGTGGGTGAGTCGGTGAATGCCCTCACGGGCTTCGATCCGGTTGAATACACCAATGCGCTGTTCGAGATCTGAGATATACACAGCGCACGTCTAAACCTGCCCTAGACGAACAGATGCGCGCACCGAATCCAGTGTATTTTCAAGCAAAACTCAGTTGAAATAGGGAATGCTTACGCATCACTCAGCCCTAGTTCTCACCCTTGGCGGTATCGCCATCTTCATTTTGGGGATGAATACAGCGAGTGAGAATCTACAAAAAATCGCTGCCGATCGAATTCGCGACATTGTCACGACGCTTGCGCGCAAACCGGTTTGGGGCGTTTTCTTAGGAATGGGTCTAACGCTCATTTTGCAAAGCTCTGGAGCCACTACGACGATGCTGGTTGGACTCGGCTCAGCTCGCGTCATCACGCTCCCGCAGGTTATGAGTGTGATTTTGGGCACGGCCATAGGTTCGACCTTCACTGTTCAAGTGATCAGTTTGAACGTAGCGCAGATTGGACTGCCACTCTTTGGCATCAGCTTTTTTATTTATTTTTTGTCGCGTCGTCGGGTGGTGAAAACTCTCGCTGCGGCGGTCATGGGCTTTGGTCTTTTATTTTTTGGACTCGAGCTGATTCGAATTGGCACCGTAGAGCTGCGCAATTTCGAAATGTTTCAAACTTTTGTAAAAACACTCAGTGAGAATCCCTTTTACACAATGGCAATCTCGGCTTTTCTGACGGCAATTGCGTGTTCGAGTGCTGTAACGATCTCACTTGCTATGACGTTGACGTTGCATGGTTTGATCTCGTTAGAGGACGCGATGTTTTGGATTTTCGGCGCCAATATTGGGACTACTGCGACAGCCCTAATCGCTGCAGCGGGTGGCAACTATGTAGGGCGACAGGTCGCGTGGGCGCACGCCTTTTACAAAACGGCAACCGTGTTGATTTTTATTCCAGTGGCGCCTTACCTCATTCATTTCTTAGAGTCGGGCACAGTGGAGCGGGATGTCGCCAACTTCAATACGGTCTACAATCTTTTGGCAGCGTTGATTTTCTTTCCGTTCATTAAGGTTGGTGCCGAATTGGTGGAGAAGATTTTTCCGCCCTCGCGCGATGAGTTGCAGTACTCCGTTAAATATTTAAAGAAACGAGATTGGGAGTCGCCCTCAGTGAGTGTCGCCCACGCAGAGCGAGAGGCCCTGCGGATGGCCGACGTTGTCATCAGTATGGTCGAAGATTCATTGAAGCTGTTCCGCAAGGATGACTCAGATCTGGTCCAAGACATGCGTCGGCGGGATGACCGTGCGGATCTCTTGGCAAGAGAACTCAATCTCTACCTCGCCCAGCAGCTGGATCAGGCGCCGGAGGGACTGCGCAAACAAATGCTCCGGTTAATGTTTTTCGTCACGGATATGGAGGCTGCGGCAGATGTGGTGGACAATCAGCTGATTGAGTTGGCGCAAAAGAAGCATCATCTGAAGGTCAACTTTAGTGACGCGGGATGGAAAGACCTAGAGGAAATTTCCGGCGCGGTTTTGCAGATCTCACAGATGTCTGTGGCCTGCTTTCAGGCGCAGGACAAAGATTTGGCTGCCAAGGTCATTTTCCATAAGCGCAATGTGCGTCGGCTGGAGCAAAAGATGCGCGAGAGTCACGTGAGCCGCCTGGTGCAGGGCACTCCTGAAAGCATTTTGACTTCAAGCATCCATCTCGATGTGCTCGGTGAGTACCGACGAATCGTGGGTTTGATGTCGAATCACGTTTACGGTTTACTCAAAGAGGCCGACGTCTACGGCATATTGCCGCGGCGAGAGTAATGCATCGAGCCAGACTTCCTACTACCTTTTAAGCGCCTCCTTCATATAGTATCGAGACAGAGTTTTAGTGACGGTTGAAGAGGACAGATATGCACTCAGATAAGAACACAATTGGTGAAACTTACGAAGTGCAGGTGGCGGGTATGCCACTTCGATTAAAGTCGTCCCACGACCAAGAGACAGTCCAAGAACTGATTGACCTTGTGGATGGTAAAATTAAGGAAGCGATGACCTCAAATTCCAATATTTCGTTTCAAAAGGCGTTGCTCCTGGCCTCACTGCATGTGGCCGAGGACTTTGTATTCTTAAAGCGCGCCTTGCGTAACCGCCTGGATTCGTTGGAAACCAAAGCCAAAGGGATACTCACAGAATTGGACTCCTCGCCCGTCACACGACTCACTACGGATCAATAGTTTAGTCCGTAGAATACTGAATCGCTTTGAAGGTGAATGTGGAGAAGACCCCAGGAGCGTTGCACGACGATAAAGTCGTTCTTCGCCAAAAGTACCGAAACCTACGTCGACAGTTTAAGTCTGAAGAAGGCCGCGCTGTGACCGAGCAGCTTACGTTGAATTTGCGTAAGTTTGAGGCAGACATCAAAGGTCAGTCGGCAGACCACGCGGCAACGCAATTTTGTCAGTACCGAGCTAGGCGCGATGAGGCGTCATGCCTCCTGACTCCACCAACGGACTACTACTTTCCAGCCTTGAAGGGCGATGAGATCGAGTTTCGCCGACCACATAAAAAGTCCTCATTCCAAACCAATGCCATGGCTTTTGACGAGCCGATCCCGGACCAATCCACGCCGCTGGATTTGTCTCGCCCCACGGTGGTATTTTGCCCCGCCGTAGCCATCGATCAGTTTGGCGTGCGTTTGGGGTTGGGCAAAGGATTTTACGACCGGTTTTTTTCGAGCAACCCACAGGTTTTGCGAGTGGGCGTGGTGTTTCAAGTGCAAGTGTCATCTCAACGTCTTCCTGCAGAAAGTTGGGATCAGAACATGGATTGGCTAATTACAGAGAAGATGATTCTGCGGGTAAGAGAAGGAAGAGGTTCTACAATATGGACATAGTGTCGTTAGTGAGTTTGATTGGTGGGTTGTTTGTCGGCGCCTTTGGCTTATACGCTGCGCTCAAGTTAACGGGGCAAAAGACCCTGCTCTCAGCAGAAAAAGAAGCTGAAAAGATCATTCAGCGGGCAAAGGGGCAAGTCGCTAAAATTGAGAAGGATGCCACTCAACGGGCTAAAGATTTTGAAGCCCGCGCTCGCAAAAATGTCGAGTCAGAGCTGAAAAAAGAAAAGCAAAAGATTCTCACTATTGAAACCCAACTCAAAGAGCGTGCTAGCAAATTGGAGCGCGATGGCAAACGTCGCGAAGATCAACTCAATGGCAAGAGCCGAGAGGTCGATGAGTCGGTCGAACGCATGCAGGTCAGCGAAAAACGGCTGCAAGAGATGGAGCAAAAGGCGTTGCAGCAAATCAGCGACTTAGAACTGAAGCTTCAGGCCGTGGCCAATATGACGCCGGACCAAGCCAAGGCCGAATTGCTCAACGCCATGACAGAGGACGCACAAAAAGAAATGAGTGCGCGAGTTGCCCAAATTGAAGAAGAAACCATGGCGGAGTCAGCCCGTCGAGCGCGCCGCATTCTCGCCACAGCCATCGCCCGCTACGCTTCAGAAGTAGCGACCGAGCGAACGGTGAGTTCCATCCCGCTCAGCGGCGAAGAGATGAAGGGCAAGATTATCGGCCGAGAGGGTCGAAACATCCGTGCGCTCGAGGCAGCGTGCGGAGTGGACTTGATCATCGATGAAACTCCAGAAACGGTGATTATCTCAAGCTTTGATCCCGTTCGTCGTGAAGTCGCTCGCAAATCCCTTGAGCGCTTGATGGAAGATGGCCGCGTGCATCCCGCGCGCATCGAAGAGGTGGTTGAAAAAGTTAAATCCGAACTGTTTACTTTGATGCGTGAAGAAGGCGAGAAGGTGTGCTTTGAACTCGGCGTGCACAACGTCAATCCCAGCCTGATCAAAATATTGGGTTCGTTGAAATACCGTCAGGGCGAAGGGCAAAATCTGTTGGCGCACTCGCAAGAGATGGCGTCGCTTGCGGGCCTGATTGCGCAGGAGCTTGGCGCGGATGAAAAAGCCGCCCGTCGAGCCGGTCTGCTGCATGCCATAGGCCGTGGCTTGGATCACACCTTTGAGGGCAGTTACGCTCAAGCCGGTGCTGACTTTTGTAAAAAACATGGCGAGCGCGACGACATTGTCCACGCCGTTCGCAGCCACACAGATGAAATTAAGCCTGAGTCCACTCTCGCTCATATTGTTCAGTCGGCCTACAATTTGACTCGCTCGCGGCCTGGGGCACGACGGGCCAATCTAGACACATTTATCAAGCGATTGGGTGATTTAGAAAGTGTGGCCAATTCGTTCGACGGAGTGGCACGCAGCTACGCGATTCAATCCGGCAAAGAGATTCGAGTGATTGTGGACAGTGGGCGAGTGACTGATGACCAAGCCAATATGTTGAGTCGTGACATTGCCCGCAAGATTGAGCGTGAGCTGAGTTACACCGGTCAGGTGAAGGTCGCCGTAGTTCGCGAAACTCGTATTGTTGAACACGCGAGATAGGTGGAAGCAATGAAGTTCCGCCCAGTCGAAGAGCAGTTGAAACAAATCCGCCTTGGCGCATCTGAAATTGTGTCAGAGGCCGAGCTGGCCAAAAAGCTCCAAAAAAGTTTGACTGAAGGCAAGCCTCTTCGAATCAAAGCAGGATTTGATCCAAGCCGGCCCGATTTGCATATCGGGCACACCGTGCTTTTGAACAAGTTGCGGCAGTTTCAACTCTTGGGCCATCACATTATTTTTTTGATCGGCGACTTCACGGCTCTGATTGGCGATCCGGCAGGGAGAAATGAGGCTCGGCCCGCTCTGACTCGAGAAGAAGTTCAAGCGAATGCAGCCACCTATGCACGCCAGGTTTACAAGGTTTTAGACAAAGAGAAAACTGAGGTCGCCTACAATAGCACCTGGATGATGAAGTTTTCGTCGGTGGATTTCATTCGTCTAGCGAGTCAGTACACAGTGGCTCGCATGCTCGAGCGCGATGACTTCACCAAGCGGTATCAAGGCCAAACACCCATTTATATGCATGAGTTTTTATATCCCCTCGTGCAAGGGTACGATTCGGTAGCGCTGAAGGCCGATGTCGAATTGGGTGGGACCGATCAGAAGTTCAATTTGTTGGTGGGGCGCGATTTACAAAAGAGTGCGGGTCTAGAACCGCAGTGTGTGTTGACCATCCCTTTGCTGGAGGGCCTAGATGGCGTGCAAAAGATGTCGAAGAGCCTCGACAACTACATCGCGGTCGAAGACACACCTCGAGATATCTTCGGCAAAACTATGCGAGTCTCTGATCAGTTGATGCTGCGGTACTATGAGCTACTCACCGATATAACAGCCGATGAACTCACGGCACTCGCACAGCAGTTGAAATCCGGTGAGAAGCATCCGCGCGCCGTTAAGGTTGAGCTGGCTCGAACGCTCGTCAATCGGTTTCACGGTGAAGATGCGGCAAAGCGTGCCGTCGAAGAATTTGATCGGATTTTTGTAAACAAGGGTTTGCCAGATGAAATTCCGGTCAAGGTGATTCAGGCTGTCGGTGAAATCGGCATGACCAAGTTAATGGTTGAGGCGGGACTTGCCGCAACGAACAGCGAAGCCCGACGCTTAATTGAGGGCGGAGCGGTTGAGCGAGATGGCGAGAAGATCGCAGATCCTCAACTCAAGTGCGTCTTGGCATCAGGTGATTCCTTTGTGCTCAAGGCGGGTAAGAAGAAATTTGTACGCGTGCAGGTCACAGCGTGAGAGGGGGCAAGGCGTGAAGGTAAAATTTGTCCCTAGTCAAATTGAGATTGAAGTTCAATCCGGTCAGACCGTGATGGACGCCGCACACAAGAACGGCGTGGCGATTCGATCGACGTGCAACGGTATGCCATCTTGTGCTGAGTGCCGAGTTCGCGTGATAGAAGGCGACTGGAACTGCAGTCCACCGTCGCGCAAAGAATTGAGTTTGATTGGCACTGGCTATTACATTGATCAGCGGCGCTTGTCCTGCCAGTTGCTGTGTTTTGGTGACATCACGGTCGACACAACGGAGCAGCTTGAAAAGGCGAACGAGGGGCCCGTGACAAAAAAGTTTCTCACCAAAGTACACAAGTCCTCCGCGCAAGAGAGCCATTCGTTGGGTGGAGTCCTCATTGAGCAAGATGAGCAGCTTTTGCAACAGTTGAAGAATGATGTACGAGACGACGTCGCCCCGGCACGGCAGGTGAGTCTGGATGCACCTGCGAGACCGTCCCGATCCAACCCAAGATCTGCTTCATCAGGTTCCCCAAATGGTGGCAGCGGCGGTGGTGGCGAAGGTCGCAGTCGTCGACGGCGCGGTGGTCGTAACCGCCGATAGATCCTCGCTCAGCTCAACTTCAAAACTTTTATTTCAATTTTAAATTATACGCCGAATGAGCTGCCGCAACCGCAGGTCTTGTTGGCGTTGGGATTGGAAAAAATAAAGCCTTTGCCGTTGAGTCCACCCTCGTAGTCCAGGGTCATACCGATTAAGTAGAGTAGGCTTTGCCCGTCCACAACGACCTTCGTGCCGTCTTGCTCAAAAACCTTGTCGCCGTCCTTGAGATTCGTATCGAACTCCATCTTGTAGGAAAACCCCGAGCATCCTCCGCGCTTCACAAAGACTCGCAAAAAGGAGTCGTCAATAGCGCCGTCTTCAGCCTTGAGTGCGAGAATTCTTTTTGTGGCAGTCGATGAAACTTGAATCATGGTGATAGTCTAGCACATCTTTATAGAGAGATCAAAGGGGTTGAGTCGAAGCGCTGGCTCGGCCTTCGTAAACCTTATCAAGTGTTTTCAATAACTTAGAAATAAGTGTGTCCACTTCACTCTGGGTGGTGAACCGACCAATTCCAAATCTCAAGGTCGAGCGCGCTAGAGGATCGGCTAGGCCCAATGCCTTCAGGACGTGGCTCGGTTTGAGATCCCCAGATGTACAGGCTGAGCCGGAGCTGTAAGCCACACCCGACAAACCCAACATCACCTCATCTGGGTGCACGTTGGGCAGCGAGAAGTTGAGGTTGTTGCATAGGCGATTTTGCCGAGGTCCATTGAGCTTCACTATTGGGAAAGCCTTGCTCACGGCCTCCAGGATCTGAGTTTGAAATCGACACAGCCGCTCGCACTCTTCCACGCGATCTAAGCTCAAAAGGTGGCAAGCTTCGCCAAGGCCGACAATTCCGACCACATTAAGCGTGCCCGGGCGCAGCTTGTTCTCTTGATCTCCACCAAATAAAATTGGCTTAAGAGTAAAGTCGCGATTTGTGGGTCTAACGATCAACGCGCCAGCTCCTTTCGGGCCGTAGATTTTGTGGGCCGAGATCGATAGCATGTCGACCGGGAGTTGGCTGAGATCAAAGTCACACTTACCAACACTTTGCGTGGCATCCGTATGAAAAATAATCTGTCGCCTTTTGCAGAGCTCAGCGATTTCACGGATGGGCTGGAGCGTGCCGATTTCATTGTTCGCAGTCATGATCGAGCACAGCACCGTGTTCGGAGTGATCGCGTTTTCAAGATCTCGCATGCTAATGATGCCATCCGCGTTCACGCTGAGGACGGTGACATCGGCATTCCATTCTCGCGCGGCTTCCATCACTTCAAGCACCGCTTTGTGCTCGGTGGCTTGGGTGATCATATGGGGGCGGTGTTCGCGAAACGCTCGAGCGACTCCCAATATGGCAATGTTGTTGCTTTCGGTGGCACCCGCAGTCCACACCACCTGATTGGGTTGACAACCCAATAAACTGGCGACCTGTTGGCGCGCCTTTTTGACAGCCGCTTGAGCCTGCCAGCCAAAAGCATGGGAGGCGCTCGATGCATTGCCAAACTGTTCACTCAAATAGGGCAGCATCGCTTGGTGAACGCGCGGATCCACCGGGGTGGTGGCGTTGTGATCCATATAAATGGGCATCGAAAGTGGTTTGGATTGCATAGTGACTTTCACTTTTAGGTTTGATCGCGCAATGGAGCTATCATTTGTGCGTAGCGTTGTGACACTATATACAAATGGAATTTGCAATCTCTCGTCATTTCACTGCGTCCTCGCAGAAAGTCGTCGATTCAATTCGCTGGAAGTGGATCCGCGTGGGTCCGCAGAAACTTTCAGTGGAGGTGCCTGAGTTTTGGTCGGAGACGGCGGCTGAAATTGCAGCCACACGGTATTTGCGACTGAGTTTAGGTGAGACCAGTGTGAGGCCATTGTTTGAGAGAGTCGTTGGAGACATCTGCGAAAGTGGTGTCGCTCAGGGGCGCATCAGTCTTGCTGCGGCTGAGGTGTTGGCAGAGGAGCTTCTATATATTTTGTTGAGGCAAATGGCCTCGTTTAACTCGCCTGTCTATTTCAATGCCGGGATCTTTGCAAAATACGGCCTCGACGGGCAGGCCGAGAATTTTGCATGGGACGCTGCCAGTCAGTCTGTGCTGCCGACGGTCTCAGCCTACGTCCGACCTCAAGTTTCCGCGTGTTTCATTCAAAGTGTAGAGGATGACCTGCTGAGTATTTTTGATCTACTGCGCTCTGAGGCCAAGCTCTTTAAGTATGGCTCTGGAACAGGTACAAACTTCTCTCGGCTGCGAGCCAAAGGTGCACGCTTAGACGGCGGTGGCGAGTCGAGTGGCCTGCTATCGTTTTTGGAGATTTTTGATAAGGCGGCACAGGCGATAAAATCAGGCGGCACAAATCGGCGCGCGGCTAAGATGGTGATTTTAGATGCCGAGCACCCCGAGATTTTAGAGTTTATCAATTGGAAGCGCGATGAAGAGCGAAAGGCGAGGGTGTTGCTCGCCGCTGGTTACTCGGGTGGGATGGACGGGCAAGCTCTGCGCACGGTCTCAGGGCAAAACTCCAACAACTCCGTGCGGGTGACGGATCAATTTGTGCGCGAAGCTTTGGCGGGACACGGGCGCCCAGCTGAAATTCTGCAAGCCATCGCGACAGCTGCTTGGGAGTGTGCCGATCCGGGGCTGCAGTTTCACGACACCATCCAGCGCTGGCACCTATGCCCGGGTGATGGCCCGATTCGAGGGAGCAACCCCTGCAGTGAGTACATGTTCCTCGATGATACCGCTTGCAACTTGAGTTCGCTGAACCTGGCGCGGTTTCTACATGGTGGGCAGTTTCAATGGAAAGACTTTGCCCAGGTGATTCGACTCATGCTCCTGGCGCAGGATATTCTGGTGGATCACGCGTCTTATCCCACGCATAAAATTGCAAGCCAAAGTCACACTTATCGACCTCTTGGACTCGGCTACAGCAATTTGGGCGGATTGCTTCTTCGGCTCGGAATTCCCTATGACAGCGGCGCTGCTGCAGAATGGACCATTCGTATCACCGGAGCTTTGCATGCCCTTGCACTCACGACTTCAGCCGAACTGGCGGCCGTGCATGGCCCATTCTCGAGGTGGGAGCAAAATCGACCCTCGGCTTTGCAGGTTCTGGAGCAACATCGGCACGAGTGGTTGGCTCGACGCCCGGCCGATATGAGTTGGCTAGATGAAGTATTTGAGGCTGTGTGGCTTCAAGCGCAGGCTACGGGGTTAAGAAACGCTCAGGTCACTTTGATCGCTCCGACGGGGACGATTGGATTGTTGATGGACTGTGAGACTCTGGGCATCGAGCCAGAGTTTGCCTTGGTCAAACGTAAAGTCATGAGCGAGGGCGGTGAGCTTCGATTGGTGAATGGTTCGGTTGAGGCCGCACTGGAGACATTGGGCTACTCAAAGTCCCAGCGGTTGGAGATGCTTCAGTCTCTCGAGCGGACCGGTTGGATGGTTGAGGCGCCACATCTGCGGCCAGAGCATGAGTCTGTCTTTGACTGCGCCATGGCTGCCCCGGGTCGGCCAGAGCGGCGAGTGACTGTGGAGGGACATCTCCGAATCATGGCGGCAGCCCAGCCCTTCTTAAGCGGCGCGATTTCAAAGACGGTGAATTTGCCCAGTGCTGTGACGCCAGATGAAATCTTGCAAGTCTTCGTTTCGGCGTGGACTCTTGGCTTAAAGTCCATCGCCATATACCGAGACACCAGCAAGACACTCCAGCCACTTTGTGCCGAGTGCTAACTCAGTCTTTAACCGATTAAGCGAACAGCAAAAACAGCGACGGCCATTGTAAGGCCCATGTACAAGATGATTGGACTCAAGTTTCCCCCGGGAGATGCGCTAGTCGAAGCGCGCTTTGTGAGTCATACTCGCGTCTTGCCGATCTGTCCAGGCTGAGCTAACGTTCTCTTTTAATTTTTATCCTTAAGAGAGTTCATCATGGCGGAAAAATCCTGGAATCAAATTGATCTGTTTAATCCAACCGAAGAGCACGTGATGCTTCGGCAAATGGTGCGAGAGTTTGTAGCCAATGAAGTGGAGTCGCAGGCGCTCGAGTTTGATCGCAAAGAGCAATTCAACCTCCCGCTATTTCGCCGGCTGGGTGAGTTGGGACTTTTAGGAATTACAGTTACCGATACATATGGCGGATCGGGAATGGATGCCGTGGCTGCGGTCATCGCGCACGAGGAGATCTCCGCCAGTGATCCGGGACTGTGTCTAGCCTATCTGGCCCATTCCATGCTTTGTGCAAACAACATCGCGGCCAATAGCTCAGAGGAGCAGTGTCGTAAATGGTTGCCTCCGTTGTGCACAGGCGAGTGGATTGGGGCTATGGCCATGTCAGAGCCCGATTTCGGAACAGATGTCTTAGGTATGAAAACCACTGCGGTCTCTGAGGGGGATCATTACGTTTTGAACGGTCGTAAGATGTGGATCACCAACGGAACACTGGATGATAGCAACTCTCCTTGTCATGGCGTTTTGGTTTACGCCAAAACAGCAGACAAAGGCGGTAAACCCCAGATCTCGAGCTTCTTTGTCGAGAAGTCCTTTGCCGGCTTTTCTGTCGGGCAAAAAATTAAAGACAAGTTAGGGATGCGAGCCTCAAATACGGCTGAGTTGGTCTTTCAAGATTGTCGTGTGCCGAAAACTCATTTGATCGGCCAAGAGGGCGATTCCCTAATTCACATGATGCGCAACTTGGAGATTGAACGGGTGACTTTAGCGGCGATGAGCTTGGGCATTGCTCGGCGCTCGCTTGAGGTGATGATCAAATACGCGCGGGAGCGGGAGGCGTTCGGTAAATCCCTAAGCCACTTTGGGCAAATTCAAAAGATGATCGCCGAAAGTTATGCCGAGTACAAAGCGGCGCGAGCTTATGTGTACGATACCGCCCGAGTGATGCGTTTAGATGCCCATGGCAACCGACTGGATTCTGATGGTGTGAAGCTTTTTGCAGCGACAGTGGGCAAGAATATCGCCGATCGGGCCATTCAGGTGCTGGGCGGCTACGGTTATGTCGGCGAGTACGTGGTTGAACGGCTTTGGCGCGACGCTAAACTATTGGAAATCGGTGGCGGCACGCTTGAAGCGCATCAAAAAAATATCACTCGAGATCTTGTGAAGCTTGGAAGTTTTTAAATGCCAGCTCGAGCCAGGGGCGAGCGTCTAGCTGACACTTAAGCACTGATAGAAAGATAAACACTCCACCCAGCTTGCGATCTAAAAACACCAGTTCGCGCGGCGGTGCTCGGAGTTTGTAGTTAAAAGCCACATTGGTAACTTTGGCTGCAACCCGCTGGGGCAAATCGGTGCTGCCCCATTCATAGACTCCATCAAAGGGCTCCATCAGTGATAAGGACAAGTCGACGTAGTCTCGCACCAATTCAATTGGATCCTCAGGCAACAGTAACTTGAGACCACGCCCACCCACTTCGATCTGTCGCTCGTTGCGATTCAGGCCACCCTCAATCAACTTCACGTAATGTTTTAAGAATTCATTTGGAATCGTTCGAACAGCTCCAAAGTCAAACAGCACCAACTTGTCGTTCTGCCCTTCACTGTCGATCTGCACGAGGTAATTGCCGAGGTGTGGGTCCGTTTGCATCAATTTGAATTCAAACAGCTCGCGCAGGTACAGCTCAAAGTACGCTTGCCCGAGCCGATTGCGCCGTTCAAGGCTGAGGCCCTGCACCTCGGGACTATCGATGCGATGCCCGACAACGAAGGGCGTGCTCAGGATTTTTTGGGTGGAGTATCGCGAATCCCCTCGGGGCACCAGGTAGCGCGAGTCACTTTGCAAAAGTTCATGAAATTTATGACCAAAGTTGAGTTCAAAACGGTAATCGATTTCCTGCGCAAACATTTCGCGAATCTCGGCAAAGATCATGTCCATGCGAGGCCCACGTGGCACGATCTCGGTCATCGTGAAAATAAACTTTAGCAATTTTAAGTCGCTATCTATCGCCGAGTCGACTCCAGGGTATTGCACCTTGATCGCCATCACTTGACCGCTCGATTTTTCAATCGCGCGATGCACCTGTCCAATGGAGGCCGCTGCAGTTGGCTCGTGCTCCACCTCAAGTTCATTGAGCCGATCTTGTCCAAGCTCTTGCAGCATTACAGCTTCAATGGCCGGCCAGGCTAGGGGGGGAGAATCCTGCTGCAAACGTTTGAGGCGATCATTGATTTCTTTCGGCAGCAAATGCTCGCCGTAGATGGACAAAGCTTGTCCCACCTTCATCGCGGAACCTTTGAGTCGGCCAATTTCATCGATTAGCAGATCCATTTGCTTGAGCCACTGCGGCTGATTCTGTTGATCGCCCGTTTTGTATTGCGACCTTGTGAGCAGGCCCGCCTTCAATGACGCCTTGGCCAAAGAGAGGCCTCTTGTCAAAAGACCAGTGCGAATGCTTTTGAGCTTGGATCTGTTTTCCGGCATTGTTTGGAGATTATGCCATCACCTGATGTCCGCGCGCAAATTCTCACTATTGGAACTGAAATTACGGCGGGAGAGATTGTTAACTCCAACGCCGCGTGGGTGTCACAACGTTTAGAGGAGCAAGGCATTCGAGTCTATGCTCATCTCAGCGTGCGCGATCACACCGAGGAGTTGCACCGCGCCCTTCTTTCAAGTCGAGAGTATGATTTGGTGATTGTGACTGGCGGCTTAGGACCCACGACCGATGACATCACTCGGGCGAGTCTTGCACACTTTGCGGGAGTGCACCTTGAGTTTAGCGAGGTGGTGTGGCGTGAGTTACAGGAGCTCCATCAGTCTCGTGGATTGGCCATTCGTCCCTCCCATCGACACCAGTGTTATTTTCCAAAGGACTCGGAGCCTTTGCCAAATCCGGTCGGCTCTGCCCTGGGGTTTTTACAAAGTATCGAAGGGCGACCTTACTTTGTTTTACCTGGACCTCCCAACGAGCTGGAGGGGATGTGGCACCAGTCTGTGGCGGCCCGAACTCTAGCCTGGGCCAGTGAGCGATCCACTCAGCTGCGGAGTTACGCTTGGAAGCGCTGGACATGTCTAGGTCCCCCAGAGAGTGAAGTGGCTGAAAAGGTTGAGGCTGCGATCTTTGAATGTCTGGGGGCGGAATCCCAAATCGAAGTGGGATACCGAGCCGCAGTTCCCTTCATCAAAGTGAAGCTTTTTTTAAATGAGACGCTCCCAGAACACCGGAACTTGCAGGCTGCGGTGGATACTGTATTGCAACCCTTTCTCATAGGCGAGGGCGACGTCGATTTAGCCATGGAGTTACTAAAAAGATGGCCGAAATCAACACTGCACGTTTTAGACTCTACAACGGGGCCACGTTTGGCCAATCGACTGTTCACAGCCCAACAGCAGCTCCTGCGTTTGGGACACTCCGTGCCTGAGCTCACATTTCAGCTGGGACAATTACAGAAAAACGCCGAGGCCGATCTCTACCTGCAAGTCGAAAGCGAATCTGAATATACCACGCGCATCTCACCAACTGAGTTCGCTGGCTCTGAGACAAAAAAGTTGCCGTATAAAATAAAATTGAACTCTGAGCGCGGTCAGCGTTCTGCGGTCGAGTGGGCTCTGTGGTTTGTCGTTAGACAACTGAGCGCGCGCCGTTCATAGATTTCTAAATTTTCAATGTGCGAGCCATGCCGCTTTTGCCCTTTGCGGAGGATCTCCAATCGGCGCAAAATAGACTCCGCTACAAGTTGTTTTTCAAGTGGAGAAAGCGCCGTATGCTCGAGTAACGGTAGTAAGGCTTGAATGCGGTACAAATCCATCGAGTGATAGTCGAAGGAGAGTTGACCTGGGTGCCCGGCATGCTTAGTGACCAAAGCCGCCTCAATGAAACCTATGGTCTCCGTTGCTGCCACTTGCAGCCACATCGCATAGTCCTCGCACACCGGCAGGCTTTCTGAAAAACCCCCGACACGATCAAACACTCGGCGGTGCATGAGTACGGTTGAGGGTGAGATGCAACAGTTCTCCACGCAAGCCGTGAAAATACGTCCACCGGCCTTCTTGTGCTTTTTCAGCTGCCGTACTTCCTGACCGTTACGAAGCCACACCTCATTCGAATGAATCAGAGAAAAGTCGAGCGTGAGCGGCCATTGCTCCATCAGGCGGTCGTCGTGCCATTCGTCATCTGAATCTAAAAACGCCAGCCACTCACCGCGGGCCAGGTGTGCACCCACATTGCGGGCTCGACTCACGCCTGAGTTGACGATGGTCTTGACCACGATTGGCTGAGGGAGGCTCCATTCGAGCTGAAGCGACTTTAACCATTCGGCTGAACCATCAGTGGAGCCGTCGTCGACAATGATCAACTCCCAGTCTGTAAAAATTTGCTGAATCACCGACTGCACGGCCCGGCGGAGCTGTGGAAGACGATTAAAAGTGGGGATGACAACACTCACGCGCATATGAAACTTTAGTGTCTTGGCAGCTTCTGCTGGCATTCGCAAGGATTAGCTGTTGGCAAATTTCCTCGCGTTTGTTACGGTTCGCGTTAAATGTTTTTTGAAGGCTCAGAAAAAAAATTCGAACTCATCTCACGGGGTGCCCGCTTTCGCCAGCGGGGCGATGCGTACTATAGCGCGCTCGCTGAGCTGGCTGGCGCCAAGGTCTTGTCTAAAATTTCCAGTTCAAAGCTCGATGCCTACTTGTTGTCAGAGTCCAGCCTGTTTGTATCGGATGATTGCATCACGATGTTGACCTGTGGTCGCACCTCGCTCGTGCGGGCGGCGAGTTTTTTGATTGATCAGATTGGGCCAGCCCAGCTCGATTTTTTATCCTACGAGCGAAAAAATGAATATTTTCCGCACCAACAGGAGACCGATTTCTACAAAGACCTAGAGGTTTTGCAAAAGCAAATTCCAGGCAAGGCCTACCGGTTTGGCTTTCCGGATGAGCACCATCTGATGGTTTTTCATCTAGACAAACCGTTTACAGCTCGAGGCTTGGACTGCACACTCGAGGTTTTGATGTACAACCTGCAAGGTCCGGCGCGAGCACTTTTTGATGGGGGCCAGACCTTAGAGAATGTGCGACAGCTCAGTCAGCTGGGGCAGATTTTCCCCGGATTTGCGATTGATGACTATTTGTTTCAGCCCTGTGGCTATTCGCTAAACGCCGTTAAAGAATCGGAGTACTACACAATTCATGTCACGCCTGAAGAAGACGCCTCCTACGTCAGCTTTGAGACCAATGTGCAATTGGGCAATTCGATGATGCAGACTCTGCGTAATGTGGTGGAAGTGTTTCAGCCTCGCTCATTTGACTTGATTTTTTTTCATCCTGAGCGGGAGATCCCCAATCTAGATTTACCGCCGTTTGTCCGCAGCAATTTTGTCAGTCAATCTCTGAGCTGTGGCTTTGAGTTGAGCTTTGCCACCTATGTGATGCACACCATGCAAGCTCGGGCCGCCGTGATACTGGATGAATCCTCTCAGACGAGTCCTGCCAATAGTTAACCGCGACGGGAGACCTATGAGTTCTTGGATTGAAGAAATTTACAAAGAGGGCCTGAGCTTTCGCCTCCAACTCAAGGAGGTGTTGTTTTCTGGTCAAAGCGAATTTCAAAAAGTTGAAATCTTTGAGAGCACACACCATGGACGCGTTTTGCTAAACGATGGTTGTTTTATGTTGAGTGAGCGAGATGAGCGCATTTATCACGAGATGATGGCGCATGTGCCTCTTTTTGTTAATCCCAATATCCAACGCGTGCTGATCGTCGGCGGTGGTGATGGCGGTACGGCCCGCGAGGTCTTGCGGCACGAGCAAGTTCAGCAGTGTGTCTTGGTGGAAATCGATGCGATGGTGGTGGAGGCGTGTCGCAAGTTTATTCCGTCCACGGCAAAGGTCTTTGATGACCCGCGCCTGACCTTGAAAATTGCCGATGGCGTGGCTTTTACGCGCGATTCAACAGACACCTTTGATTTGATTCTGGTGGATTCAACGGATCCCTCAGGCGCGGCTGAACCCCTGTTCGGACCTGAATTTTACGCTGATGTCTTTGCGCGGTTGTCGCCCCAGGGAATCGTTGTCGCCCAGGGTGAAAGTGTATTTTACGAATCCTCGATGCAACAGCAGCTGTTAAAAATCGCAGGTGAAAAATTTAAGTATTCCACCTATTTTAACTTTTCAAACATGACCTATCCCGGTGGGTTGTGGTCGTTTTTGTGGGCCTCTAAAACCCACCATCCGCTACGAGATCTGAGTCCCTCCACGTCCTCGATGGACACGTTCTACTATACGACGGACATGCATCGCGCAGCCTTTCAACTGCCTCGATTTCAGCAGGAGGCGCTCAAGGCATGGATCAAGATTTAGATTTTAGTCGATCGCAGGTGGCATGGGGCGAACAGGTTCAATTGGGCTCGCTCGACCTCAATGTCGAGTCCATTTTAGCCAACCTCAAAGAGCACTTAACGCCAGAACGAGATCAGCGGTTAAGAGAGGTTGTGGCCTCGCGCTCAAATTTTTTTGTATCGGTGTTAGAAAATATCTATGATCGCGGCAATGTCAGCGCGGTCATGCGCTCAAGTGAGGCTTTCGGCTTTGTCGAGATGGCCCTGATCGATCCGCCTGGAAGTAAATTTAAGGCTGCCAACCGAGTCACCCGAGGAGCGGAGAAGTGGTTAGACGTTAAGCCCTACTCTTCACCAGAGACCTGCGTGAGCAACCTCCGCAGCCGAGGCTATCAGGTGTGGGCCACGGATTTGGCAACTGAGGTGAGCATTGACACTTTGGACTGGTCTAAACCTATGGCGATAGTTTTAGGCAATGAGAAGGATGGAATCTCTCCCGCGATGCGAGCCGCGGTGGATGGCTGCTTTCGGATTCCGATGTTGGGTTTTTCTCAAAGCTTTAACATTTCAGTGGCGGCGGCTTTGGTATTTTACCGAGCTCATTTGGAGCTGCGAAGAGTTGGGGCGGCCGCTTATCTCAAGCCCGAGCAGCAGCAACAACTCTTGGCCAATTATTACTTGCGTTGCTTCGACAACCCAGAGGCCTTGCTTCGAACTAAACTCAGTTCGAAGATGTGATTTTTTCTAATTCTTTTTCTTTCAGCGCCCGCGTGCGCTTCAGCTGACTCAGCTCACTAGCGATTTGCCTTTGATAAAATTGATCGTTGGTCGCAACCAGCTTCTGCGCGAGTTCATCGATTTTCACATTGAGTTTGTTGTTTTCGACTTCCAGGTCTCGCGCCTTTTGGCCTTTTCTATAAAAACTTAAAAAATCGGACTCCACAACGGCTGGACACACGTAGAAATACGATATCCCCATTCTCCCGAGTTCATAGCCATTGCGAGACTCACAGTACTCCACCAGCCCGGCGTTTCGACCGTTCATGTAGACGGTCTCCCAATCTGCCTGAAAGTTCGAGGCGCAGCTTTTGCGATATTCCGTCAGGCGCTCGGCGGTGGCACCTTGAGAACCATCGCGCCGGCCGGCTTCATACCAGTCCATATCTTGGCAAGAACTGACCGAATGATTTGTACTGCTACAGCCAATATTCAGGCTGAGGCCGACGAGTAAAAGCAAAAAAGGGAGGCCAGGCGCCAGAGGATTTTTCATTGGGTTCATACCTTAACATTACTCAATAGTGCAACGCAACACAAGGCCTAGCGCATTGCTGCTCAATTTTGGAAATGGTAGCTGTAAAACATGTCGACAAAAACAGAAACAAATCTGGCGGAGCTTTACGGTGAAATGGCCGTGAGGACCAACGAGCTTGAGCGCTTTGAGAATCGGACTTTAGTCAGACGCTATACGATTGAGTTTAGCTGTCCAGAATTCACCTGTTTGTGCCCAAGGTCCGGCTTTCCAGACTTCGCAACGATCAGAATAAAGTATGTTCCCCATAAGCATTGTGTGGAGCTGAAGTCGCTTAAGCTATATATAAATCAGTTTAGAGACAAAAAAGTCTTTCACGAAGATGTGACCAATCAGATTCTCGACGATTTGGTCAAACTGTTGGACCCATGGGACATCGAAGTGGTTGGCGACTTCAATGTTCGCGGCAACATCCACACTCTCATCACATCCAAGCACTCAAAAAAATAAAACGGACCAATTTGAGATTGGTCCGCTTGGGTGGCAAGGCCCAGTTCCACATTCCATTGAAGGAGTTCAACAAAGCGTGGATGTTGTTATGGAGTTCCAGAATCATGCCAGCTCGCGCTAGCTCCCTTTGCTTTGGCGGATTATGTCCGAAGACGACTTGGTCACTGCTCACAAGTGTGACAGAATCATTGAAATTGTCGTGAGAAGGGGACCCCCATGCGCACCAGCGATGCCTCCAAAAAAAACCGTCCCGCCACACCCGCTCAGGCTTCGACCAAGCCTACTGAGCGGCCTAGTGACAGGCCCACAGAGAAGCCGCCCAAAGTTGTAGCCTCGCCCGTCAAAGATCTGCTCTTTCAAAAGGTGGCCATTTTTGTCGATGCCGAAAATATTGAAACCTCGGGCCTACGCCATCACGAGGGGCGCACCGACTATAAGAAAATCTTAGAGCAGGTGGGCGATCGCGAGATCATTCGCATCCTTTACTACAAGCCGATTTACAAAGAGATATCGGCTGAATTTGAGACGTTTTGGAAGGGCCTAGGCGGCGAAATCAAACGCCCGAGCAAGAACGCCGACACATTTCTGGTCATCGACGCCGTCACCATGGCCGAAAAAATCGATGTGGCCATAATCCTGGGCGGTGACAAAGATTTTTTGCCCCTCATGTGGTACCTCCGCTCACGCGGCTGCCGCGTCGAAATCTGGTCTTGGCCCGAAACGACATCCCCAGAAATGCAACAAGCCGCCGACCACTACCACCCCCTCACCGAGGAGTACGTCATCGGTAAGCGCAAATCCTAAAGCCATTGCGCATGCCACAACATTTTACATCCCCTTAAATCCGTGTATATTGGGGCCATTCAAGATCACGCGTCCGTAGCTCAGTTGGATAGAGTACCTGGCTTCGAACCAGGGTGTCGGAGGTTCGAATCCTTCCGGGCGCGCCAAAAAAACATCCTATAAATTCGAAACTTAGTGCTGTCGCAAAACTTAGTAGTGGCTCATGGCCTCGTGCGCCCGGAAGGATTCGAAGCGAGCCGGAGTACCCAAGCTGAGTCCGACCAAAGGGAGGACTTAGTTTGGGGCGGCAGCGCAAGGACGCGCTGACGATCCGGCGAGGGGGCCCCGCGCAGGAAGCCGCAGGAGCGGCGACCAAAGCGGGCGAATCCTTCCGGGCGCGCCAATAATTGTAAAAAATACATACCAGGATGCTTCGAGAATCATTAAGGAATTTGGGTTCCGAGAGCTCGAGTTTTGTCTGGACCTAAAGGGATGCGAACCAGTTTCCGATTTCATCGGAGCTTTAGCGGTTTTGAGACCAGCGTGAGTCTTCCATTGACGCCTAGATGTTATCTAGATATTATATATACAATGATTGAATTTGAATGGGACGAAAGTAAGAACAAAGCCAATCGAAAAAAACATGGGATTTGGTTCGAAGAAGCCCAATCTGTTTTTGATGATGTGCATGGCCGATTGTTTATAGATGCACGTCACTCTGACGATGAAGATAGATTTGTCTTGATTGGATATTCAAGCTCGAGCCGATTGTTAGTGGTCATTCATTGTCAGGAAACATCGGAAACTACGTATCGAATTATTTCCGCTCGCAAAGCGACAAAAAAGGAAAGGGAATTTTATGAAAAAGGAATATGATTTCGGAAAAATGAAAGAGGTTAAAAATCCTTATCCTTCCAAGAAAAAGAAGGCTGTTGGGATCAATCTTAGCCCGATAGTTATCGACTATTTTAAAAAGTTGTCAGATGAGTTGGGGGTTTCGTATCAGAAGCTGATTGATCTTTATCTTTTAGACTGTGTGAAGAATAAAAAGAAACTTTCTATGAAGTGGACTGCATAGATCGAATTTCGTTGGCGTGTCTACAAAATCTGACCCGAAAGTGCCGTTCGAGCCTTGCTGGGATTTGCATCGCAAGCCGGAGCTTGGGTCGTCTTTGATGAAATACTCGATGGGGGGAGCTGTGAGTTTTCTGGCAGACGAGGATCGCGAAGTTGCCAGAGACCTGCTAGATGTTCTAGCTCGACAAGGGGTAGTCGGTAAGAAAATGTACAAGCAGACACTGAACAGGATCCGCGAAACGAAAAAGCGCGAAGCGCCCTCGCGGACAAGCCACGAGGTCAAGATGGCTTCAGAAACTCCGGAATGAATGAAGTATTGGATTGAGGTCGGGCCGAAGCTCACAGCCCATCTACAAGGTAGCACGGATGCGCGGGTCATTCGGTACATCGTCAATTGCATCGCCATATCAAGTTTCGTCACCGAAGACTGGGAAACTAAGACTACGAAGCACTCAGAGCTTCGCCCAAAGCTGTCGATCTTTATTGTCGAAACCTTGGACATCCTTCAATAGGCCGTGGGCCGCAGGAACTCCCAAAAAAACTCGCGCCAGCAAAATTATAGTGTGGGAAGGTAGGATGAGGGTAATTGACCCGTGTGTTTTCGGAAGGTCGAAATAGACTGGAAAACGGAGTTGGTTGTTACCCGCCTCAGTCTGAATTTCATCCTGAACAAAAAAGAAAAATTCGTGTTCATCATTTCCGTTTTCGCCCACTCCAAACTTTTGCTCGGTCACCGTTGAATGCCTGAAGATTCTCGCGGTGGCACAGGCCAATTGACCGCTAAATTCTATCGTTCCTCGAGGGAAACGCGTAATATTGCTCGTTAAAGGTCTAGGTTGTCTTGTCCCGAAGTGCCTCTTAAACTAAAATTAAATTTAGAATCAGGCACTGAGGGGGGCGTCGTGCACAAGCCAAGCATGCTAATCGTCGACGATGAACTATGCATTCGTGAATTTATTCAAGATCTTACCGAAGATTTTGCGGAGCCTCATCTAGCAGCCAACGGTAAGGAAGCGATCGAGGTCGCTCGCCGTGTACAATTGGACCTGATCTTGATGGATCTCCTCATGCCGGGCAAAAACGGCTTGGATGTGGGCACTGAACTTCTATCGGACGAGCGTACGAAAGATGTACCCATCATCATGTTAACTGGCCGAAATGATTCCGAAGATCGCGTTCGAGCGTTTGACACCGGATTTGATGACTACCTGACTAAGCCGTTTCGGCCGGATGAATTTGTCGCTCGTATCAAGTCCAAGTTGAACCGGTCGAGTGAAAGAAAAGCGACCATGGGCGGGCGGGGAGATCTGAAGCTTTCATGCGGAAACCTACTTGTGGACTTAGGAAAATTGCGAGTTTTTGTAA
Source organism: Bdellovibrionales bacterium (assembly GCA_041739415.1). GTDB lineage: Bacteria > Bdellovibrionota > Bdellovibrionia > Bdellovibrionales > UBA1609 > JALHOQ01. The sequence goes on from JBGSNU010000023.1 coordinate 41,532, forward strand.
AAGATCGTGAACTCCATGTCAGTCATGTCGAATTCAAAATACTTTGCCTCCTTTGCCAAAATTCCGGCCATACGGTTTTGCGAAATCAAATTGAGGAATACGTTTGGGGAGGCGACAAAAAGCCGTCTGATCGTGCTTTAGATCCACACGTCTTCAGCCTGCGAAAAAAATTAAAATCCACGGGCTTGGTCTTACGAACAAGTTACCGGGGTGGTTTTACCCTGCTGCCCACTAGTTTGAGTGGGAGTTAATTATGGAGAATTCCTCAAAGTCTCTTGCCAACAGCGTTGCGAATCCAGCCAAAGCGGATCTTTTGTTTCGAACAACTATGCAACAGGTGCCAGTTGGGCTAGCTCATATGAACATCACTGGAGACTGGGTCTATGTAAACGATCGAACGTGTGAAATTCTCGGGTATAGCCAAGAAGAATTGGCGCATATCTCACTTCGAGAGTTGATCTCGCCCAGTGATGTTGAAGAGGTATCGAAGAACTTTGAACTGCTTGCTTGTGGAAAATTGGCCCATTTTTCATCTTGCTTTCTCTGTCTGCAGAAAGATGGCTCAGCCAAGTGGATTCAAATTACAGTTTCTGAAATTTTAGGGCTATCGGATAAACGAATTTTGGTGGCAGTATTCACCGATATTCAGGAAAGAAAAGAAATGGAACTTAAACTCGAAGAGCAAAGTCTACGCCATATCAACGCATCCAAAATGAACGCTCTCGGGCGAATGGCTGCAAGTTTGGCACATGAGGTGAACAATCCCCTCACTGTAATCTATGGCCAGGCCCTGCGCCTGTCCACCCTGATTGATCAGCCGTCACTGAACAAACAGAAGTTTAAAAAAATAAGCTCAAATATTGAAGAGATGTCGATGCGAATCACTCAAATTGTTCGGGGCTTGCGACTTTTCTCGAGAGATGGAAGTCAAGACCAACTGGAAGTTGCAAATGTCGAATCCATAATGGATCAAACCTTAGAGTTTTCTCGGGGTCATTTGGCGAGGCAAAGTATCAGGCTACAGATTGACTGTAAGGATAAGGATGTACTCGTTAACTGCAGGCCAGTCCAAATATCACAAGTCATTTTGAACCTACTGACCAATGCCATGGACGCAGTGGCTGACGTAGATGACAAATGGATTCATATCTCGGTTTTCAAAGATCTAGATGAAGTGGTAGTTGAGGTTAGCGACTCAGGTAGAGGTATAGCTCCTAAGTTGGCTCACAATCTGTTTGCCCCTTTCTTTACCACTAAGGCTTTAGGTAGTGGCACGGGGCTCGGGCTGAGTATCTGTCGCCAAATTATCGACAGTCACGGGGGAAGCATTTTTCACGATTCCAGCAAGAAGCACACGACTTTCACCATCCGCCTGCCCAAAGTTTGAAGTGTGAAAAAAGAGTCGCCACTGAAGCGTGAACCTTGTCGAGCTTACGTCGTGCCACTCATTGTGGGGACGCTGCTTCTCTTGGTTACAGCTGCTATAACCCTCACTTTTGTAAGACGTGAGCGCGAGCACCACGTTGCTGCAGCCAAGGCTCAGGCTGCGGTAACTAAAAAGCATATCGAAGTCGCTCTTCGTCACAAAATAGAAGTTCTTGAACATTTAGCGGAGCGTTGGAAAATCGGTGGGAGAATTCCAATCGCGTTATGGACTGCTGAAGTGGATCACGTCCTTGAGAAAATGAAAGGTATCCGGTATTTAACGTGGGTAGATGAAGCGGGTATAATTCGTCGAGTGCCCTCTGCTGCACATTTCGAAAAGGTAAAAAATTTCAACACAAGTTCTGACCCCGATCGAAAACGAGTATTTGACCGGGCACGAAAAACGGGAGCAATTGCGGTTTCAAAGGTGACTGAGCGAATCTCTGGCGGCCGAGGCTTTTTTATTGCCAAACACGTCTTTCAACGGGGGAGGCCAGACGGATTTCTTGTTCTCGGAATCGAAACTCAGGATTTTTTTGAAGAGGTTTTAGGAGGCGGGGATTCAGTCCTTCAAATATCGTCTGACGGCAAGCCAATATTTCGGACACGGCTAGCTGAAGATAAAGTTTTTGACGGTCAAGTGCCAACGGCCTCAATTGCGATTGATGATTTGCGAATGCAAGTGTCGTTGACGCCTGACCAGATTTTGTCGAGCAATTACTCAAGCCTGTTTCCCTGGACAGTATTTAGTGCTGGATCATTGCTGTCTGTTCTTGTTGGTTTGCTCTTGCGATCAATGTACTCTGTAACGCAGACTTACAAGCTCGCTTCGGCCACAGCCAATTGGAAACGGGCCATTGTCAATGGCTTAGATATGGGTGTTTTTAGCGTGGGTCCTGATGGTTTGGTGAAGTCATTTAATCCCGCGGCCGAGCGAATACTCGGCTACTCAGCAGATGAAGTTTGTGGTAGCGACTCGATTCACTTGTGGCTGGATAAAAAAGAGTTAGTAGATTTTCTCGCAATCCCTCCTCTGAACGGAAGGTATGTCTCTCTCATCGAGGGGGTTTTAAACTCTGAGCAGAATAATAAAATTTTTGACAATCGGTGGATCGCCGTCAGGAAAAATGGATGTCGAATTAATATTCGCCTGACTCTTCACCCTGTCTCGGTCTATGGTGGCTTCAAGTCTGGGTTTGTCGGGATAGTTGAAGATCTAAGTGAAAAAATTCAGACAGAATCAAAAATCGAAGCCCAAAAAGCTCAGATGGATGCAGTAGCCAAAATGTCAGTGCTAGGAGAGATGGCAGCAAGTATCGCCCATGAAATAAATAATCCGTTAACAATAATTCGGTTCAATCTAGATGCCTTGGATTTTATGTTTGGTTATGACGGTTGGGATCAGGTGCGAGCGAAGAAGGCCATAAAGGGTGCGCAAATCACTGTCGACCGTGTGGCACAAATCATTCGAGGTCTAAAGATGTTTGCAAGAGATTCAACTCACGATCCGATGATCTTGTCTGATCCTGCAGAAATCGTTTCCGACACGGTCGCATTTTGTGCCAGTAAGTTTCGTAGCACGGGGGTAACCCTGACATTCAATCCTGAAGCTTTGATTCAACCCATACTTTGTCGCCCATCTGAGATTTCTCAAGTTATCTTGAATCTTTTGAGTAATGCTTATGATGCTGCGTTAAAGTCTTCTGATAAATGGGTCCGAATTGAAGCCAAAAGTGCCTCTGCAGGTGTTGAGGTTTTGGTGAGTGACAGTGGGCCAGGCGTACCTGAGGATCTACATGAAAAGATAATGGAGCCCTTCTTCACTACGAAGGGTGTAGGTGAGGGTGCGGGGCTTGGCCTCAGTATTAGTAAGCGAATTGTCGAAACACATGGTGGAACCTTGCAGATCTCAGCCCAGAGTCCCCATACGACGTTTATGATTTCACTTCCACTCGCGAGTAGAACTAAAGGTCCACGAGGTCAATCAGCGTGAGAAATCAAAATTTTGAACTGCTTCAGGATCTTTCGATACTAGTGGTGGATGATGAGCCAGAAATTCGCGAGATCATTGCCGAAGCCTTTGAGATGTTAGGGTGTCAAACAGCCTTGGCGGCTAACGGCAAAGAAGCGATCGCATATGTTATGAACAATACAGTCGATCTTATCGTTTCGGATATCCGGATGCCAGGAGGAGATGGGTTGTTTTTGTTGAAGTATCTTCGCACTGTTCTCTTCTTAAAAGTGCCCCTAATTTTAGTTACCGGCTATACGGATCTGTCAGTCGATCAGCTTAAGGAAATGGGGGCTGCGGCCGTCATAAATAAGCCGTTTTCAGCACAACGTTTGATTGAGGTCGCATGTAGTTTGCCAGAGATCTGCAATCGTCCGCGTTACAAGCAAGCTATGAAGTCTGAAGCTTAGATCAAAGAAATCAGTCAGTCGCTCCAAACAAATCTAAAAACTGAGGTGCCCAGACCCATCTCAAGGCCAAAGCTGCTCCCTCGATATAAGAGTTTTCCTTAAATTGTGAATTCTCAATTTTCCCAATGGCCCCATTTCTATAGCTAAGCTCGAGACCGATATAGTTTTTGGGATTGATCTTGAATTCGAGGCCCACTCCCGCGCGATGCAGTTTGTAGCTGGCGGCGATTTTTTGATTGAATTCCGCCGAGGTTAAGCGAGTCTGACCTTGGCCGAATCCCAATGAAAAGAATAGACTTGAGCCTAAAAGCATCTTGAAGCCAGCCGTAGTTTCACTCGTGTCGATGCGGTCACCGCTTTGTTTACTGCCACGGCCCCGACCAAACTGGTGCGTGCCGATAAGTCGCAGATCTGCGCCTCCAAAATCCCATATGCGCATATCAAGATCAGCCTGGTATAAAGTTAAGCTGTAGCCGGCCTTAGCTCCATCCGAGTTCATAACTCTATATTTGCCGTAACCATAGCTGGCGCCGATAGATAGGCCGCCTCTTTTTAGGAGGCTTGGATGATATTCAGTCGCCCATGCATGCGTCGACGCAGCAAAGCTGAAAATCAAAACTAGAAGGGTAATCCAGCTCTTCATGGGACCACTGTGATAGATGAGATATTTTGCGTAAAGACCGATGTCGGCACTATTGTCCCTACATAAGTTGCAACAGAACTCACCCCATCCCAATGCAGCTTCACCACTTGATCTAAACCATCTGAGCCAACATAGATGTTTCCGGCGGCATCCGTTGCAATCGCACGCGGAGCACTCAATTGGGCAACGCTTGTGTATATGGGCGCCGCAGGACTTTGAGCTCCAGTAGAAATACTATGTGCAGAAATTGAACTGTTGCCGGCATACGTAACGAGCACTCGGTCTCCAAGGGCGTGGTAAGCTGCCCCGGTTGGGGTATTGGTCATGACCGTGCTGCCGACACAAACTCCATTTAGATCTAAAATATTAATTCGACCTGTCGCCGCCGACATAACGACCGCGAGCTGATTGGTACTGGGAATGTAAGTTACGCCGTAAGCTGTCGTCAGGACACAGGTACCGTTGTTTGCAAAATTGTAATCTCTGGTAAAATTAAGTGCGTTTGGCGCTGAGCTTAGGGGAGAGCTCAAGCGAGCGACTCGGTTGTTTCCGGCCTCTGCGATAAAGGCTAGATATCTTGAATTGGCGGTGTCTGTAATCAACGCCATTTGCCGCATGTATGTTGTTGCCGCGCCAGAACTCAATGATGAAAATAAATTGAACGGACTCCTGAGTGGTGTTGTGTAATCGAAATGGTCCAAAAAATCATTGCTGGCGCTACCGCCGGAATCTGAGACGGCAAATATACTTGTCGGTGGAACATAGGCGAGGGCCGAGGCGTAGCCGAGTGTCACCTTTGTGTAATCATAGATTACTCGATCTAGCGCACCCTCTGGAGACCAAATTGAAATAAGACCAGGACCCGCAGCTCCATTCGAATTGGATCCGATAATTATTGAACCTGAAGGGATTGCAATAGCTGCCGGTTCAACGCTCGCTTCTGAAAATTGATCGAGGGCTTCGTTTCCGCAACCCAGGGTCGTCGATACAATGAGGCCCAAGACCAAATGGTATCTACGTCGAGATTCAAAAATAAAATTCATCATGTGGGGAGACTCGGATCATTTTTGTTTCAATTTGAGTCCAGACCTCACGTAATCTAAATTTTCATTTAGAATCTGGACTCGATGTTAGGATAATCACAAGTTGGCTGTGCCCGCCCGGCTCAAAGTTGTGACGTTCTTTGTGAGGAAGAAGATCTAGTTTTTCCGAAGCGATTTTGCGCACCGGATCTTCTTTGTACGAAATCTGCTCGGACCGCACTTTTAAGCGAATCAGCGCCAGTCGAACTTGCTCAGACCGATCAGAAACAAGGCGTTTTTCAAACGCATCTGCCTCGGCAACCCAATATGTTTTTGTTGAAACTCTATCGGATGAGGCAAAAACAAAGAATGACTGATTCGGAGCATTTTTATCTAGCCATTCTTTAAACTCTTTCAGGCAGAGGACTCCGTTAGGAGTAAGAGTTGAGCGATGGCTCTCAAATATTTTCACTTTATCAAATGCAATGAACGTTTCATTTTTCATTTTCTCAATAGTCCAAGCGCTAGGTTGTGATGTGCAAACGGAGCTGTAGATGAGAGAAAGTATAATAATGAAGGTGTTGAGTGCTACCTTCGAGCTTGGATTTGTCATGCCAAATCCTATCGGCGACAAAGCAAGATTATTAACTTCTTTTATGATTCAACACCTTAGTCACGTCGTCTCTAGTCTAGTTTTGCGAGACTAAGGATTAGAATCTATGAATTTTTTTTAGAAATCTCGAGGCAAGTCGATAACCTCACAGTTGAAGCAATGTTGGAATCCTGGAGAGGAACGTTATGGTCAAAAAAAAGAACACGTATTTGAGTGTGATAATTTTCTTGGGACTGATGACTACGAGCTTGGCAAGCCGATCTATGCCTACACAAGAAGAAATGGATCAAGTGCCAGCTTTGAAAGAGGCGCATGACGCCGAAGCCAAGGGCAACTACATAGGGGCTTTGAGACACTATCGTCTCGCATACAAGGGAGAACTTGCCAAGCTCACAGCGCTCAGTGGAATTGCTCGATCGCTAAACAAAAGTGGTGAGCATAAAGAAGCAGAGAAAATTCTCCGTGACGCCGTAACTTCAAGTCCGTTTGATCTAGAAAGGCGACTTCTGCTGGTCGATCACTACAATGATCTAAAAGATGACAATCGTGCCTTAGTGGAATTGGCCATTGCAAAAAACATTGGAAACAGCGATGGACGAGTATTCCAACGACGCTCAGTTGTCTACAAGCGCAGTGGAAAATTCGAACTTGCCATACAGGATTTGACCGCATTTTTAGAGAAGTCGCCAGGTCCGAATGCCAACGCCCTTCTCCTTAGAGCGCAGTGCTACTTCAATTTAAAGCAATACGAAAGCGCGCTTAAAGACATCAAGAAGTCTTTTGAAATTGAGCCTTTTGTTCCAGAGACCCTTTCAACTTACGTCAGAATATTGGCTACGCAGAATCTTTTCGATGCGGCCGATCCGATCGCCAAGCAGTGCACTGAGGTGGATCCGTTGAATCTGATCTGCTGGGAGCAAAGAGGCGACATGATGTGGGAGCAAAAAAAATCAGGCGCAAGTGAGCACTATCAGCGAGCCCTAAATTTGGCGCCAAAAGATGCAAATATACGAAAAAAGTTTGCAGATGCACTAGAGCGAGAAGAGAAATTCAAAGAGGCTGATCTTCAGTACACTCAATTGCTAAAACTACAGCCAAACCATGAGTCGGCGATGCGTGCGTCTGTCGAATCCTTGCTGAAACGAAAGGCATACGGTGCAGCCGCTGTGATTTTAGAAGCCTACCACAAAGTAGATCCAAAAAATCTATGGGTGAGTCTTGAATATTCAAAACTGATGTTAATGGGCGGGCGGGCCGATGCCGCTTCACGAGTTTTAAAGCAAACGTATCGGTCGAATCCCTCTGATATCGCCGCTATGTACTATGGGTACTCGCTATTTCAAGAAAGTGACTTTAGCGGAGCTGAGGACGTCATTGAAGACATAAAGGATGCAAAGCTGGCGAAAGACTACAATCTGGGCGTGTGTTTGCTGCGTCGAAAAAAGTGGTCCAGAGCGATCAGTTATTTTAACAAGGTCAACACGGAGTCAAAAAACTTTTTTAATGCTCAGATCAATATAGCCATTGCCCTGCAAGAAGATGGTCGAATCAAGGATGCACTAAGCATTTTGAGCACCACAAGGTTCCCACAAGAACAACAAGCGGCGGTCGCAAAGCAAATTGAATATTTAAATGAGTCTAGCACCCGAGAACCCTCGTCTGATCGCGAGTCGTCGGGACCGCTTAAGGCCAACACGGAATGGGAGTTGCCATCTTTATGAAAAAATTTAGTTTGGTTACCGTGCTTTTTCAGCTTTTCTTTTTTATGCAGACCGGCCACTCGACAAGTGTAGGTGATGGCTTTTCAGTCGATATTGCTGGAGGGATGTCGGTGATTTCCTCGAAGCTAGACGGTCGTGGCTTTGCGGGAGAACTACCTTCAAGCAAAGGGTCTGTGTTCGACGCGGCAATTTCGAGAAGTTGGGCCAAAAGCGGAGTTAAGCTTAGTCTTGATTACAGCCAGGCTGAGGCTAACATGGATGGGCCTGTTAACGTGAATCCCCGCTCAATCGATGTGCGTCGGTCTGAATATTCCGCAAAGGTCACATTCAGTCCGGCACCAGATTCAGGTTGGAGTATGTATCGGTACGGTTTTAGTTACAGCATTGTGGAATACGCTGTGACCGACAATACGCCAGCGCTCATTGCCGATCAGACGACGGATGGATTTTCAGCGATAGTGGGCCGCGACTTTCAAATATCAGAGAAGTGGGTAGGAGCGACTGACTTCACCTTGTACGCGCCTCACATTTTCAATGAGGGATCAGTTCACACTGGGTTCAATCGGAAGTTTCTAGGTCTCGAGCTGGCACTACAAATCAGTTACAAACTTCGAGAGGACTTCTCATTGTACTTAGGAGGTCGTTATCGCCAGGAGCGAGCCGGCTTTAGTGGGACTGGTGATCGTGGCACAACGGACGCTAGAGACACACGAACTGTTATTTCGATACCCTTTGGCCTGCGATATGACTTCTACTGATTCAACAGAGGAAAATATGAGATCAACAAAATTGCGAATTTATACGATGTTTACGATTGCCCTCTTCTTCACTTTGGTAGGAGCGAGTTGCAACAACAAGGCGTCCGTTACGGAGTCAAGTAGTCTGTTGTCCCAGGCACCAACTGGATTTACTGAGGGAACTGTGACCTCATCGACGATCAGATTTAGCTGGACGGACTTTTCGGCGGATGAAAGTGGCTTTGATGTTGAACAGTGTACGGGTGCGGACTGTACGGACTTTTCCCCGGTCGCGGATTCTCCACTGGTGGCAAACTCTTCAAGCTACACGGCAACAGGGCTCACCCCGGTGACAGTCTATCGCTTTAGAGTGCGGTCTATCAATACTTTTGGGGCAAGCGATTGGCTTACCAGCGACAACCTAACAACGTCTGCGGCAGCGGTGGACTCAGTGGTTGCGAACTCTTGTAGTGCGCCAGTCACGACTATCGTGGACTATGGGCAGCGCGCGACTACCTCCACAACCTTGGCTATTCGAGGCGCATACTCGGATATCGCTCTTAGTCCACTAACTAACTATCCCGGCGTGGTCTTTAGAGAGACACATACGGTGGGAGCTGCCAGTATTAAGTACATGTATTGGACGGGTTATGAATTCAAGATTGAAACTATAGCTAGCGGCATAAACGCTAGCTATTTAAAATTAGTTTATTTAAACACCTCGGGTATTCCATTAGTTTTTTGGGGCAACGGTGTATCTGCGCTTTACGGAGCTGCACGAAGCACGGCAAGCACCTCTAGCGAGGGGGTTTGGACAGTTGCAGCGCTGGATACTACGAGTACGGCCATACGAGGGGTAGACGCAGCTGTTAATGATAACAACGAAGTGGCTGTCTTTTTTTCTATCGGATCCAACTTGGCAAGTGGGACTAAAGCCATCATTTGCACGGGATCCTGTTCCACTATGTCAACGACAACGTATCCCACCGCAACGGTGGTGGACGCGGTAAATACCAGCACCAATTCGTACAAATTGGGTGTTGCGTGGTGCAATTCGGGCTCGGACTATTACCCCATGGCCTTTTATGGAAGCAGCGCTAACTTTAGGCTCGCGACCTGCCGTCAGGCAGATTTGTCGACTTGTTCGGGCAATTGGGGTTCTGGAATTATCGGCGCGGTCAATGCGAACCGAGTGGCTACCGATATGTATATTGACCAAACCGCAACCAACGGAACTGTATATATGGCTGGTTTAGGCGCAGTGGGCATCATTCCCTTCGCAATGACCAATTGTGCGACGAACGCCGTGGCTGCCACATGGGGTGCGACGACCACCGGAACGACATTCGGAGCTGCAACAACGGCAAACGCCTGGATGAAAATGGATCGAGATTCGGCGGGGAATTTTCACGTTGTGGCCAATGATGCCGCGACAATTTTACGTTCGTTTAGCTCAACCACGGCGAATTTTGTGACGGGTGCATGGAGTGCTTCTCCCGCAACCAACTACATTGAGACCACGGGAGCAGCCGGACTTTTTGCCGGAGGAGCAGGTCGTGGCTCGATGGCCGTTGACGTGACTGGTGATTCTTTGCTCGTAGCTTACGGGCGGACTGCGGCCGTAACTCCAATTTCAACCTGGGGCAATATTGTGATTGCGCACAACGAGTGTCCGTCAGGTGTAGGAGCTCCGGCTTGTGCTTCGACAACACTCGGCTCGTCTGCTGCCTCTACGGGAATGTGGTGGGGCAATATGCCAGCCGATGCTACTGGTCAGATTCAAAAGACCAGCGCCGCGCTCCCCAACGTCAGTGTTGCAACTACGAGCACTGGCGTGCCCGCAATCGCCTATGTGGATTATTCAGTCAGCGGAACGGCTGACCCAATTCTTGGTGCCCGCTTAAAGTATGCCTACCGCGATGGCGCAACGAGTGCTTCGAACTGGGAGATCTCAGTCATTGGATCGGGGAGTGCGCCCCAGTCTCCCTCGCTCGCCTTTGATTCAAACAACTTGCCTTGGATTTCTTGGAATGAAACGCCATCTGCCACAGTTCCACTCCGATTCTTTTTGGCGACGAACTCGCGCACGGATGGCAGTGGCAACTGGACGATCTACGGTTTCCCCAGTTATTACGCCGCGGGTGCAGTTACGGCTCAGCCTATTATGCCTCAGTCGGCATTGGCCATGTATGAAGTTTCAGGGGTAAAAAAGCCTTTGGTGGTTACTATGACTTCAATCACGGCTGCAGCAAGTCGTGAGGTCCGAGCTGCACTCTTCGATCCCGTGACCCGCCAGTGGCAAAACAACAAACAGATTGCAACTTTTGCCGGAACAGCAACGGTGGGAGGAGCGTTTCTGAGCGCTGATGCGGATTCGAGTGGAAATGTGGCCATCGCCTTCGCTGATTTGAGCACTGGCGCGGGGCAAGTTAACTGCTCCAGCACGGCTCGTTGCGTGAGATTTGCCTACAGCTCCAACGGTGGATCAACTTGGACTGCCACGAGTACGAGCGGAATAGTGAATGGAGCCTTTGAGGCGCCGATTGTGAAGATCAATCCTGTCACTTCGCGTCCTGCACTCGCATTTTTAGACCGTGCCAACGGTCAGGTTCGCTACAAATATTGCAACACGGCCCTCTCCGGCTGTACGTCCTCAACAAATTGGGTAGATGTCGGGATTGGGATCGTTGATGCTGGCACAGGAATCTCGGGCCTGGCTGAAGCCACTAATTACGGCGTCTTAAGTCTTGGGATGAGTTTTACCAACGACGGATTTCCCTGGATCACTTACCCGAGGGGCTCAACCGCACTCACCAATCCAAATCTGAGCTTTAGCTATATCGCTTCTGCGGCGGGACTGTTTGGCACACCAGCAGCGCTGTACACAAATCCTGGCGCGGGTTCAATTAGCACTCCGTTGGCAGCAACCGCTAACAACATCGCACTGAGCTGGAATCCTTCTTCTGCGAGGTCCAGTGAAACTGGTAGCCTCCACACGGCCTTTGTAGGGCCCGGAAACTTTTTGTACATGACAAGTTGTGGTGACTAGATCCACCGACTGAAAATGAATATTCAGATTGGCCGCTCCCTCGAGCGGCTTTTTTTTGAGCCCGAATTTTAGAAACACTAGGCTGGCTTTTTCGCTTTGTATTCTTTGATATTGTCATTGAGAAAGTTTTGAACGCGATACCGCATGAGATCTCTCGCGGCATCGGCTCGAACGTGCAGATATTGAATGCCACTGCTTTGAAGTCGCTCTCTTTGAGAAACAATAATTTTTCGATCTTTTGCCGCGTATCGAATGTATTTTTTATTCGCCGCCAGGTGAAGATAAATATCAAATTCTAGTGGATAATCTACACTGATCTCGTGGAGTCCAATTCGAAACATTTGACTCTCAGGTGACAGTTCCAGTGGTGCCGACTGGGCTAGGTATGGGAAAAATGCCAAGGCGACCGCGCTACCGGACTGCACAGATTTTCTAAGAAACATCGCCTCTTCAATAGACCAGTCTTCAAAATTAACTGGGCTAAGCCTTAGATTCATGAGGTCATCGGAGGTCGTCGATATTCCATTGGTATTTAAGTATTCCAATAAGTGCAGTTTGATACTTTCATTGATATTGTCATCGTGATTTCGCTCAGTACATCGCGCCACGATAATATATCCAGAGAGCTTGCTGGTCCTGATTTCAAAACAGCTGACACGCGAATATGAGGTAGCTTTCCCCGGTGCGGTCTGGGCGGGGAGATCCGGTGGAGCCACACGACCTACTGATGATTGGGAGAGGGCATGTTCAGCGCCTTTTATGAGATGAGCAGATCCGGAGTCGTCTATTGTCACCGGCGCTTCGCTAGTACCGTTATCGGAGCGAGGGAGTGATTGAATCTGTTGGGTTCCATTGAGATGCCTCAAGCTGGAAGGTTCGGTCTCGCCAGGCAGTAAAGTCGAAAACTTAGTCGCATCCGAGGTCTGCGTGTTGTCCCCATTCCCGCCAAAAGTACGACCGGACTCTGCAGACTTTAGTGCGGATTGGCCGTCTCCCTCAAAGAGCTGCACGATATCTGCTAGAGAGGGCGATCGTTTTCCAGATAAATTTCTATTGTAGTTTTCTTCTTCCGTTGAGCTCGTGAGACCGCTAGTATTTCGCTGGCCAGGAGAGCTCTGCTGAGCAGCAAGTAGGTCCTTTTCAATTCTTAAGAGCATCCGCTCTACTGCGGGCCCACTCACTGGTGGATACAAGATGTAGGGATGACCCGAGGCTCCAAGAGCTTGGATGCCCGCCTGACTATACCCTTCGGCAAAAAGAATCACCGGAACCTGAATGGTTTGAGCGATGATGTTCGGCAGGCGATTGCATTTAGGATTTGGGTGGTCAACTGTGATCAGGGCGCAGTGAATTGGCTGTTTTAGCATCATAGCGATCGCTTTCTGGAGATCGCTGCTGGAAAAAAGATCCCATTTCCGGTTCCGGAGAAACGTTTCAAATCCCTTGCCGTTGGATTCTTTGCTTTTCACAATGAAAAGTAATTTAGATTTTTCATCAGCCATGGTGAATACATCTCTGCTATTTACAATAAAAACCGCTATTTTGTGTATCGGAAAAATCTTAAAATAAATATAGATTTATGGCTAGACCTAGGGCGGATGGCCGAATGTCACTTCGGGCTCACTGATGCGTTTTCCAATTAGAAGGGCATCCTTTTCCTAACTTGGAGACCAAAGGCAAGGCTGGTCTCAGGTGCAGAAATATTAAATTTATTATAGATTATTGCAGCTCTGGCCGATTGGTTCACAATGCGACTTTTGACAGCGAATCACTTAATCTGCGCACTTATGGTCCTCCAGGTCACTGGTTGTGCCGACGATTCCGTTTCACTTTCAGAGCAGCTCCAAGCTCCAGTTCCACTAGTCACGGAGAACCGCCTTTATGTAGCAAGTGGCGCCTGCTACGCCGGTGGAGTAGCCACTTCCACGGGAGCTCTAACCGTTTCGACTTTTGACGCTGAAACTGGCGAATTTGACCGCGTCCTTGTGGATTATAACCGCACCTCGCCTGGTGATGCTCCAGTTGGAATTATAGATTACGATGTCGATCATATTCTCGTTTTGGTCGAAAACGTTTCAGGTCGACGAGTCGATCTAGTGAAGAAAGATGGTTCGAGTTTATCAACCTATTTGATCAATAGCACCGCCTTAAGTGCTGCAGTAAGAAAAATAGTATTCTTACCGGACACGAGCCTGTTGATTAGTAAGTCCACCGCGATTGAAAAGTTTTCTCCTGCTCGAGCTCGAGTCACACAAGGTGTGAATCCGTATATCAACGCGCCGGCAGCACCATGCGCAACATCGACCACTTTGATTTCGAGTCTTGTTTCCCTTGGGAACGAAAAAATTATTTATGCCCATGCAGGTGCTTCCCCAAATAATAAACTGGGGATGATCGCCGCTTCGGGCTACGCTCTACCCGCAGACTGTTTGACATCGGTGGCAGCTCCAACCACTACGGCCTTGCCAACTTCATTGTTATTACACTCATCGGGGCATCTTTTAGTCAGTTATGGCAGCACCACTGCCGCCAGTAATTTCGTCTATTCTTATGCCGTGAATGCCGTTTCTAATTCAATTTCCGGCGCAACTTTGGCTTATGTTAACAGTGCAGCGATCAACGGTCCATCGGCACTCGCTGAACATCCAGTGAGCGGAGATGTCTATGTGGCCAATGGCAACGCGGCCTTCAATACGATCGAGAAGTTTTCATTCGATCCTGCTAGTCGCACCATGACCAGAGCCCCGGGCCAATCATTTATCCCATCTCAGCTCTATACGCGTTGTGTTTCAGATATGAAAGTTATCCGGAGATGAGAGGAATCATCTATCTTATTGTATTGCTGTTAGCCGAGTTTGCTGTAGCGGGCGGAAGAATTGACGATTCAAGGGATCTATCGGCTAACCTGGGATTGGGCTTAGGGGCAGAGTTCGCGTCCATTGAAAACGACGGAAAGCGATCCAACTTTAGTGGTTGGGTGCCCACGGTGGAGGTAGGCCTTGACCTGCCTTGGAGTAGACGGTCTGGTCTCGCCCTGCTGGGGGGCCTGCGCCAGTTTGACCTCACGAACACAAATGACAAAGATAACTTTTTAGAACGAGCAGGCGGGTACTCCAGCTACTTCAAGGTTGGTTTTTTTGTAGGGGGAATCGGATTTGGGGGCGGTCTGAGCGATGACGCGATTTCACTTCGACAGGTTTCAACAACTTCTGGCGTGATTGACACAAAAATCAAAGGCAATACGCAGTTGTACTATTTGAGTTCTAGCTTCAACGTCGAACCTCGATATCGTCTAACATTTGAAGTGCAACACCAGTCCGGACAATTGCACGGCTACAAATTTGTAGGTCTAAGTGCCTCAATGAAGTTTATATTTTTATTAGATCTATAAAAAATATTTAGCTACTGCTTTGAGACTTGGCCGCCAACCAATAGTCATCAATCACAGTATTTTTTTGCGACAATTTCGATCTTGGTGTGGGAGCCGATCCAGAGATAGCAATCGGTGACTTGACCTTCTGTGTTGTAGGCGTCCTGCATTTCGGATGGCAGTTGGCGAGTGCGTTGCAGACAATAGGCTTCTTCGACTTGGGCCACGGTTGTTGAATTTACCGAGCCAGCAGCCAGTGGCTGAAATCCAAATAAAATGGGATTCCAAACAGTAGGTTCATGGGGAAGGTGAGTGCAAGCGGCATGGCGAGGTAGAGACTGGGGTTGGCGTCGGCGATGGAGGCTCGAATCGCCGCGGGTGCTGCAATATAAGAGGCGCTACCCGCCAGAATTGCCAATAGGATTTGATCACCTTGAGGAATTTGTATGAGTGAGGCCGCATACAGCACCATACTGCCAAACAAAAGTGGCAAAACGAACGCAACCAGAATGGCCGTGAGTTTAAACCTCCAGGCCTTGCGCAACTGCTTTTGTGCAACCACACCCAGGTCGAGTAAGAAAAATGCCAAGACTCCCTTAAAGCACCCCTGAACGACCGGCGCAATTCCGCTCCAGGAGTTGTCATTCATTCCGAGCCCAATAAAAAAACCGCCCAAAAGTAAAACCACGGACTTGGTTGAAAAGATCGATTTCAAAATCGAGCCTTTGTGGTTCGAAGCTTTGCCAGAAAACCTTTGGTGCAAGTAAACCGCAACGAGAATGGCCGGAACTTCCATTAACGCCATGATTGCGACCATGTAGCCGCTGGTCAGTAGGCCTTCGCTCTTTAAAATTCCCTGAGCGGTTACAAAGGTGACCGCACTGACGGAACCATAAGAGGCGGCGAGGGCGGCGGCATCGGCGACACCAAGTTTACGTTTAAGCAATAGAAATAGCCAGACTGGCAAGGCCACGCACGAAGCCAACCCCAAGCTAAGGGTCGGGAGAAAACCGCTCAAGTTCTCCGCGACCCTGACTTCATGGCCACCTTTTAGGCCCAGGCTCAAAAGCAGAAAAACAGACAAAAATTTTGATACCGAGTCTGGAACCTCGAGGTCGGATCGGATCCACGATGCAAATGCGCCAAGAATAAAAAACAATATAATAAGATCAAAGTTAGCTAAATGATTCATCCAGTTTTCTGCTCTTCGGGGTCACTTCGTTTGAAGGACTCCCGACTGAGCTGTCTGGCATTCCGGCGCTCTTTTACGCGAGCTCGGTCGCCAACACGATTTAATTTTTCTAACATATGCTCGACAACGTCAGCTAGGGCAACATAAAGATTGCTGTTTGCTTTTTCAACAATGACCCCGTCATACCTGGCACGCAGGACATGCAGTTTCACGTTAAAGAGGTCGGGGCCTGCCTGAGTGGGAGAATTCAGCATTTCCAGTGTCACTTGCAATCTGCTCTGCTTGAGATCGGGAAATTTTTGCAGAAGAGTCTCTAGCCGCTCATGGACGGCATCTTGGGCCAATTCCGACTTCTCCAAATTTTTAAATTTTACAAAAATCATATGCTACTCCCTTCAAGTGCATTGGTGGGTTTCGAAGCCAGGCAAGCCACTTTCAAATTCATTAAGTTTTCAAGAGCGGGGCGCTCAAGCCAAGGTTGGACCGCCAACAGGGTCTGGGCTCGGTGTAAGCAGCTCATAGGCTGAATATGCGACACCTGGTTTAGCTCCGTTCGTAGTTGCTCAACATAGGTCATCGCAGTTTTTGACTGTAGGACCTCTTTTGTCTCAGTGGCGACGTAGCCCACGGCAGCCACTCCCGCCCAGACGGTTAGGATACCGACCGCGACGACTCCGACAAGGCCCACTCCAATTAGAATCTTTAGCTTTTTCATCCGAACCTCTCTTGCAATCTGTTAAGTTGTTCAAGCTCTGCAGTCTTCTCCAATACCACTCCGTCATCGTCCAAAATGGCGAGTATGGGTCGCCCTTTGGGGATTTCATGCCGAGACGCCACGGTGACTTCTCCGCCTTGGCTCAAAACCATTTGGGCCAGGTCGTCTAAAATGTCATCGTCCTCGTGGTCCATGTCGATGGGATGAATAGCCAGGCCACCGGATTTGCGATCAATTTTACCGAATATATTGAGTTCATCGGTGACGATAAGCTTTCGCACCTTTCCTTGCACGACTGCCTTGGCAATCTGAAAAATATTCTTCCGCGTGCGATTGCCCTCTTCGGCAAAGCGAAATTCAGTGAGCGCTTTTTCAACATTGGTTTTTGCTTCATATTTAAGTAGGTCGCGAATCGGTGCGCAAATCTCACTGAGCTTGGACCTGTTAAAGTATGGCGCTACCGATTGTCGCACTAGCTTTTTGTAGTGCATGTTATGAAGCGCTTGCTCTACGAGCGAATCCTCCCCAGCTAAAAAAAGCTTGGGTTGAGAATGTGTGGTGAGGTGGTCAATCCACTGGTTGAGGTGCGCAAACGTGAGATCGTTTTGAGCTAACTTTAAGTGAGTTGTACCCATGTTCTGTGCTCTGGCGAGCGAGTCGATCGGCTTGATCGACGTCTGACTGCCGGAGTAAAGATGAAACATTCCAGCCTCAATGCCGAGAAGTAAAAAGTCTTGATCGGACTGGAGCCACTTCAAGAGTGGCTTGACGTGGAAGGTTGTGGCGACCTGACAGGCTTGCTCCACTTCAACCGGAATATTGAGCACGCGAAAGGACTCGCGATTGCGAAAGATCCCGATGTTGCTCTTCATATGCGGGAGAATTTTGGTATCAGTTACGAGCGCGCTGAGAGGCTCTAAGAAGCGGACTCTCTCCTCTTCAGACATAGCGGGAGTGAGCCACTCGTGAGCTTGGTCAATTGTCTCTTGTAGCTGTACCTGTAGATCGCCTAGGTCACCACGATTCACGATGTAGGCGGTGAGGTGCACACCGTCCGTTGATTCAATCAGGGGCTTTAGAGCCATCTTTTTCGAGGTAAGCATAAATCCTCCGGTCTTTTGGGTTTGGCAGACGTCATGTCTCGCCATGTGTTCTTATTCTACGGAATATTTATAAATAGATAAAATAGATAAAGAGATTGATAGAGTTCGCTTAAATCTATACTGCAAACGCCTCTCTCAATTTGGAGGCAATAGGATTTTCAATCTTTCGTTGTGCTGTTACTAAGAAGAGCTCCTCATAAACTCCCTGGAGCTGACCTATTTCTATGAGTTCACCGCGAAGAACCTGGCCCGTCACCGTGTGAGTGGCGGTTGGAATTAGACCTAAATTATTTACAGCCATAAGTTTTTTAACCGAGATGTCTTGGCTTTCGGTGATGATGTTCAACTCGATCTGGTTTATCTTTGCCCAATGGTCGAGGTCCTGGCGCAGTCGACTATCGTAGGTCGGCAGAATCATTGGCTGGCCAGAGATTGATTTTGGGAACCCTTTGCGTAAGGGTTTAAATTTCGGTGCGCCGTAGAAGGCCACATTTTTTTTGGTGATCGCTTTTGGATAAAGCCCTTTGCCGTCGGTCCCGGTCGGCAGAAAATTGGTCACCATGAGGTCCATACGATGGGCCGTGAGCTCTCGTAAAAGTTCGTCGGACTTCCCCTCCGACAGCGTGATCTGACAGGGGGAAATTCTAAAGGCATGCTGCACTAGCTGCAGCACGATTTGCTTCGGCACACTGTCGAGTGCGCCCAAATGCAGTGAGGGTTTGAGGGGTTTGAGGCGATCATGCAGCACCTCATACATTTCAGAGCCCATCCTAAAGATGTTCTTAGCATAGTCAAAGGCGACCTTCCCCTGTTCAGTCAAGAGCAGTTTTTTATGGTGCCTCGTGAAGAGCTGGACCCCCAGCGCATCTTCAAATTGCCGCAATTGTGCCGACAGTGTTGGCTGGCCGAGCCGTAGGCGCTCTGCCGCTTTAGAGACAGTCCCCTCTTCAGCAATGGTTTTGAAATAAAAGAGGTGGTGGTAGTTGATCCATTTGGTCATGAAGCCTCCCTATTTTACGATATCGTTTTAAGCGATTGACTATCATTCATATATCGATTTGAAATATACACGCATCTCGTCGATAAAAACAATCAAAACACGCGTAGGAGAATTTGAAATGATACTGTTTCCGTTCAACGAGTACTGGTGGTTTTATTTGGCCTTCACGGGCTTTGTACTCGTGGTGCTCGCACTGGACCTTGGGGTGTTTCACAAAAAAGCCCATGAGGTGAGTTTCAAAGAGGCCTCCATCTGGACAACGGTATGGATCAGCCTAGCGCTAGTTTTTAACTATCTGTTTTATCTCTATGCTCAATATCGATTTTCAACAGCTGAGAGGTACACCTCAATCCCCAACTTCGACCCGGATGCTCAAGCCAAGAGCACAGCGCTCGAGTTCCTTACGGGCTTTGTCGTCGAGAAGTCTCTAGCCATCGACAACATCTTTGTTTTTGCAGTGGTTTTTGCCTACTTTGGCATTCCAAAAATGTATCAGCACCGGGTGTTGTTCTGGGGCATATTGGGTGCGCTTGTCTTTAGGGCCATCTTCATTGCCATGGGTTCGGTTCTCATGCAGTACCACTGGGTCGTGATATTCTTTGGCGCACTTCTCATCTTGACGGGCATCAAAATGTTTTTCGCCGGCACCAAGCCGCAAAATCTTGAGAACAACTTTGTCGTGGGCGTACTTAAAAAGATTTTTCGGGTTCATCCCCAGATTGAGGGGCAGAAGTTCTTTTTCAAAAAAGATGGAGTGACGTACGTTACGCCACTGTTTCTAGCGCTCATATTTTTGGAGCTTTCGGATATAATTTTTGCGGTGGATTCGGTCCCAGCTATTTTTGCGCTGACCAAGGAACCGCTGATTGTGTTCACATCAAATATTTTTGCGATTCTGGGGCTTCGCTCGATGTACTTTATGCTGTCTGGCGTGATGGATAAGTTTGCCTTTATCAAATATGGGCTGGCCTCGGTGCTCATTTTCGTTGGACTAAAAATGGTGTGGCTAAACGAAGCCTTCGGTGGAAAGTTTCCGATTGATTGGTCACTGGTGATCATTGGCACGTTGATCGGCTCGTCTATCTTGGCTTCGATTGTCATCGACAAGTTCAGACATAAGCCGGCTTAGGTGCCACAAAAGGTTTTATAGCCCGAGTCGCTCGCCAAAGGCGGCAACGTGTATTCAGCAAACTCGGGCGCATCATCAAAAGGGTTTTTTAAAGCCGTGAGAAGTCGCTTAAGAGGAATGTAATCGTCATGGTCGACGGCGGCGGATAGCGCTTCTTCGACCCGATGATTTCTGGGGATGCGGACTGGATTGCAAGACTGCATCTCGGGCCGAGAGGGCTGATGCATCTGCCAGCGATTAAACCACTCAGTAAAATCTGCATCTTGATAAATGGCCGTTTTAGGCAGCTGAGCCTGTGAGAGATCGTGAAAGGTGTTGGTGAAGTCTGCGCCAACTTTATTCATCCAGCTAAATAGAGTTTGAACCAAAGTGAGATCTTCGGGCTCACTGGTCAAGAGGCCCAACTTCTTCTGCATACCCTTGAGCCAGTGGGAATTGAATGCGGAGCCAAAGCCGTTCAACGAATCGCTCGCTTTTTCGATGGCACTCTCTGGAGTTGCGCTGAGTAGGGGCAGCAACGTCTCGGCAAAACGCGTGAGGTTCCACTGGGCAATGGCCGGCTGTTGCCCAAAAGCATATCGCCCATTCTGATCAATCGAACTAAAGACTTTGTTGGGCGAGTACTGATTTAAAAAAGCGCAGGGGCCATAGTCGATCGTCTCGCCAGTGAGTGCGACGTTGTCGGTGTTCATCACGCCGTGAACAAATCCAATGTTCATCCACTGTGCGATCAGTTGCGCTTGCCGTTCAATCACGGCATTGAGGAGCGCAAGGTAAGGTTCAGCTTCACTGGCAAGCTCTGGAAAGTGGCGATCGATTGTGTAGTCGGCGAGTTGCTGTAGCATTGCGAGATCGCCGAGGTTTGCTGCGTATTCAAACGTGCCAACCCGAAGATGACTGCTGGCCACTCGAGTGAGAATCGCTCCCGGTAAAGGTCGCTCACGAAACACCGGCTCACCTGTTGTGACCACCGCAAGACTGCGCGTCGTTGGAACTCCAAGCGCATGCATGGCCTCACTGATGATGTACTCCCGCAGCATCGATCCGAGTGTTGCGCGACCATCGCCTCGCCGGGAGTAGGGCGTAGGACCTGACCCCTTAAGCTGAAGATCATAGCGTGCGCCACGGGGTGTGACGATCTCGCCCAACAGATTCGCCCGGCCGTCCCCGAGCCTCGCAAAATGACCGAACTGATGCCCAGCGTAAGCTTGAGCCAATGGCAAAGCGCCGGGTAGGATCACGTTGCCAGACAATATAGCGGCCAACGTCGATGACTCAATCTCGACATTTAAACCTAGGTCGTCTGCCAATTCATGATTGAGCAACACCACCTGCGGAGCTTGGACAGGGGTGGGTTGAATTTTGGTGAAAAACACGTCGGGGAGTTCCGCGTAGCTGTTCTCAAATTTCCAGTGAACCGAATCGAGTTCCATGAGGTGGATGTCTACACTACAGCGGGCAAAATTGAAAGCGCGTTCGATGCTCCTAATTTATTGGACGATCCCAATTATTGATAAATTAGATCAGCAATCATGGACTACCTCGCAACAAGATCCAAAATGGATTTGCAGTCTGGATTCTTCTTGTACCAATCTTCAAGGCTACGTCTATCTTCGGCGGCAAACGCCTTGGCCGATCGCATCGCTCGGACTTGTGCGCCCGCGAGTTGAAAGAATTGCCGTGGGGTAAACGCCCCCGAAACCAAGAGCTTCCAGCCATCTCTCGAGAATTTTTCACCCGCAACCTCCGAGGCGATATCGCCCATATCGTAACGTGAACCGGCAGCACTTAGGAGTTCGTCGAGCATGCCAATTGATCGACGCAGATTCAGCACATCGAAAGAAAACTTGAGGCCCTGCTCAGCGGACCAGTTGACCCAGTCCTGCAGCAATTTAGTTTGGCTAGATCTCCCTTGACTCGCACGAATCTCGGCCGCAATCCGCTCCTCGAATCGTGGCAAATCTAATACTGTAGGTTTGTTTAGGTCGCGTAACGTCCAGAGTCCTCGGGCGATCGCTTTGCTGGAGTTTACAAGTGCCCCGGCACTCGCCAAATAGAGTGCATCTCGCAAGGACTGATCGAGTACTCCTCCCATGCCAAAATCGATGATGTGGATTTCGAGTTCATTTTTTTCATTCAGATGCACCATAAAGTTGCCCGGATGCATATCGCCGTGAAAAAATCCGCCTTTCTGCAAAACTGAGCGCCACCATAATCGTGCGAGAGCTTCTAGAACCTTCTGCGAGAGGTGGGGTGGTGCACCCTTTAGTTCATTCATAATGTCTTGAATCGATCCGCCACGAGCCATCGTTTGAATGGACACCCCATTTGTAGTATTCACAGGAATTACCCTGGGCACATCAAAGTTCAAATCTAGTTTGAGTCGTCCGAGATCAATAATCTCTTTTGAAACGTAAGACTTCAAGGATTCCATTTGACGAGCTTCAGTAGCTTTCCCATCGAGTTCAATTTCTACACTGTAAATGATGTCGTCAGTGTAGTCTGCGAGTTTTGGCATTTTTGCGGCAACGAGCTGTGGGTCCTGATCGATTAAGGGTGAGATTTGTTGTAAGACTCGGCCATCCGACGCGGCGGCCTCTCCGATATCTGGTTTAAGAATGCGGATAATGACATTCAGTCTTTTGCCCTCAAATAAAATTACGGCTTTGTGAACTTGCGCCATGCTTGCCACGGCGTAGGGCTCGCGATCGATAGAGATCCACTCAAAGGGATAGTCGTTGGCATCGATGATTTGTCGAACCAACCACCAGCTGATTGGTAGTGCATTTTTCTGAACCTTTTGAAAGATAGTTTGAACTCTCGCACTCAAACCGGCTTGTCCTCCCATCGCCTGGGCCAACTTTTGAAAGTGAGGGCCGGCCTTCCCCAGTAGATGGGGCAAGAAATCCAAGGGCTCAGCTTGTTGGTTTAGGGGCAGAATCGCTGAGAGAATAGATTTTTTTTGTTCAATGGGAATGTGGCGAAAGTAATTCTCCAGGGTGAGTTGCAGCATAATTTTTGTATTCGGATCATCGATTTGAAAATCGGGACTTCGAGCAATGGTTTCACCGATGGAATCCAATTGCGAAATGGCTTCCGTAAAAGCTTGTTCAAAATAGTCGATCACCTTGACCTTCAGATTGCTGCTTCGAGCTTGCCTAAGTTGAGCGAGCAGAGCAGGTAAACCTTTAAGAAGATTTCGGTTGAAGCTTGTAGGAACGCTGATTTCACTGCGTGCCTTCTCCAGCGCCAATAGAAAAAAAGGCTGAGATAAGTCTGCCCGCCACTGGAGTTCGACCGAGGTCTCAAAGAAGGATTCTCTATTGAGGGAAGTACCGGGTAGATATGGGTGAAATGGTTTAGCCACGCTAGACGGTACCGCATTGGAACTTGCTCGATAGCACTGTGCAAGTCGATGTTCCGTAAGTCGGCCTCGGTATTCACTTTGTAAATGCTCGGAGGAGACTTTGGGAGGCGTTCAAGAAAGGCCACCATATTGTCGAATACTTCGACCTTCACTTCGGGACTCGAAAATGCCCCAGCCATCATGTAGTTGAGCATAACCTCCTGTAGGCCTTCTGGGGATAAGTAGAGGGGTCGCACTGAATCTTCAGCGAGCGGATGACGGGGCGATGCATTCGCACTCCAGATTAAGCTTGTCGACAGGAGCGTAAGAAAGCCGAGAAGGCAAAGAGCTATGTTCCTGACCGTCACCACGGACCCGAATATTGCACGGTTTCTCATGTCGATTCCCTAAATCCTCTCGATAAAGTGACCTGCTTCGTATTGAGATACAGCAAAATCTTGGCCAAGGTGTAATCACCCGGCGAATGATCTCACTTGGTTTCAATTGGATGTTGGTGACTTGACCGCCCTATTCTCTATTAATCGACAAGACGGGACTTAATTTTGTCATTGAGGTGCGCCAACTATTGTCAAATCAATGGTCTAGTCAACGACCTGTCTAAAAGTTATTCAGCCTCGGATTGACAGGTTGAGGCTGACTCGCGTAGGTTTGCCGCACACCCCTAAAATGGAGTTTCGCGTGACAACTGAGTCTCTCAACTATGCGCCAGTGATTGTCGGTGCTATCGGTTTAATCATCGCCCTGATTTTCTATTTTCGCGTGAAAGCTCAGCCCGCTGGCAACGAGACGATGAACCGCATCGCCGGTTACATTCGTGAGGGGGCGATGGCGTTTCTGATGCGAGAGTATAAAGTTTTAACGATCTACTCCGCAGTCGTGGCTTTGGCTCTTTGGTATGCGCTCGGACAGTGGGCAGCCGTGTCGTTTTTGTTTGGCGCCATACTGAGTTTACTGGCTGGATTTTTCGGGATGAAAGCGGCCACTTACGCCAATGTTCGCACGACACAAGCTGCGGCGAGTGGTTCGAAAGCGGCAGCTCTGCTAGTGGCGCTCGATGGTGGGGCCGTCATGGGATTGTCCGTAGCAGGGCTTGGACTGCTTGGCTTGGGTGTTCTTTACTTCATCTATGGATCGGCGAGTGAGGCGGGGACAATTTTACATTCCTTTGCAGTCGGCGCATCGTCAATTGCACTCTTTGCCCGAATCGGTGGCGGCATTTACACCAAAGCGGCCGACGTGGGATCCGACATTGCCGGCAAAGTTGTGCAGGGGATTCCCGAAGATGATCCGCGCAACCCGGGAGTCATCGCCGACAATGTGGGCGATAACGTTGGCGATGTGGCCGGCATGGGTGCGGATATCTACGAGTCCATGGTCGCTGCAATCGTTTCTGCCATGGCAATCGCATTGACGATTCGCCCTGAACTGATGACGGGCCTGATGCTCTCACCAGAATCCCCAGAGCAGCTACGCCACACCGCTGTGTTTTTGCCTCTGTTGCTCTCTGCTCTTGGAATGGCGATCTCCATTGTCGTAATCTTTTTGGCACGTGCGCTCCGCCACATGTCACCCGCGAGTGTCTTGCGTAATGCCTTAATTTTGCCTCCCATATTTTTAACAATCGCTTCTTATATTTTGATGCCTATGTTTGGCATCACGCAAAACGTAACGATCGCGCTTGCTGCGGGTGCCTTCGGTGGTGCACTTATTGGTTTAGTCACGGAGTATTACACGGCCATGCGACCCATCCGTTTGGTGGCGCAAAGTAATTTGACGGGCGCCGCAACAGGCGTGATTCGAGGGCTTGCCGTCGGAATGGAATCCACAGCGATTCCCATGTTTATCGTGGTGGGTGCAGCCTATGTAGCGGACCACTATTTGGGCTTATATGGAATCGCCCTTGCAGCGGTTGGAATGCTCGCCGGAACAGCCGTGGTGATGACTGTCGATGCGTACGGTCCCATAGCCGACAACGCCGGTGGGATTTCAGAAATGTCGGGGTTGGGTAAGTCCGTACGAGATATCACTGACGAACTCGATGCAGTTGGCAACACGACGGCCGCCATCGGTAAAGGGTTTGCTATTGGATCGGCGATACTCACGGTCTTAGCGCTGTTCTCGGCCTTCAATATGGAAGTCAACCACACGCGTGAGCTTGCGGGTTTGGCAGCAATGTCTTTGGATCTCACTTCGAGTAAGGTCCTTATCGGTTTGTTGATTGGCTCTGTGCTGCCGTTCTTGGTGGCCTCTACGACAATGACAGCTGTTGGAAATGCGGCGCAAAAAATTGTGCAGGAGATTGCACGGCAGTTTCGCGAGATTCCCGGTTTGTTGAAGGGCGAAGCTGAGCCCCAGCCGGCGAAGATCGTGGATATCGCGACAAAGGCTGCGTTGGCTGAGATGGTATTGCCTGGTTTGATCGCTATTGCAGCTCCCGTTGTGGTGGGCTTTGCACTTGGTCCACAAGCTCTCGCAGGAATGTTGGCGGGTGCCTTAGCGGTTGGTGCGACGATGGCGCTTTTCATGGCCAACGCCGGTGGGGCTTGGGACAATGCCAAAAAGTTTATCGAAAAAGGCGGAATGCCCGGCCACCCAAAGGGCTCAGAGGTTCACAAAGCGGCTGTTATTGGAGACACCATTGGTGACCCCTTCAAAGACACTTCGGGTCCAGGCGTTTCTATTTTAATCAAGGTGATGTCTGTGGTGTCACTGTTGATTGCTCAGCTTATCGCGACCTTCGTTTAACAGCGGATACCAACGGGGTCACCATTGTCGCGGCACCGGGGATTGTCTCCGGTGCACTTCAGTCGCAGATGCCAGTGGTCGGTATGGTTGCTCTCATTGTACAACCGGCGCAATGTCTCTCGGCCAAGGGCTGTGTCGATGTCACCGGTGCTGCGAGCGTGGGCGCAGGTCGCGCGCTTAATGACTGGCGAAACAAAGATGTAACTCACCAATTCAGTTTTGGTCAGTGCCTTCCACAAATTCCATTGAGCGGCCATCATAAAAGCGGGCTTTAACCGGCCTCCGCTCGTGACATGATTTAGCTGAGGAAGATCTCGGCTGACAATAAATGAAATATCCGCGTCCATTCCATTTTGATGACTCGCGTGACCACCGCGCTGTTTGCCACCGTCGGCATCGGAAAGTGAATTGATCTGCAGGCGGTAGCCGTCAAGCATGTTGTAAACAAATCGGCCAATTTGCTCCAAGATACTGACGAGCACGCGAGTTCCAAAATATTTGCCAGTGGGTTTACTCATCACTTGAAAATGTGGACTGTCGAGATCAAGTGGCGTGGGATTGGCGAGGCGCCCGTAGTCGCAGGTTCGGTCCAGATTTTTCTTGTCATAGTGAGCAAAGCAAAAGGCTTGATTGGCAGGTGGACCATCAAACTTCGGCGCTACAATCTGGCCCCAGTCGATATTGAAATTCATTGGAGTGTTAGAAGCTACAACTGGCTTTAAATCGCGCGGCCGCGGCATGGGACGCAATCCAACTTCATCTGGTTGTTCCACCTCTTGCTTGGGCTCGGGTCGATCATCATCATCATCAGCGTCCGCCGGCGTGGCGCGAGCTGGGGGAGCCTGTACTGCGGGTGCTACAGAGGGTGGAGTGACCGGGACAGAAGGCCGAGCCGTTGGAGTTGGAATTGGAGCTGGAGTGGCCGTTGGCGGAGCTGCTGGCGTGGGCGCAGGAGCCTTTGCGGCCGTCGATTTTGGTCGTGGCTTAGGGCGCAACTCTGCCCGTGGCTCTGCGGCCTTCGGGGATGCAGGCGGTTTTGTTGCCTCGACGACCCGAGGAGGCTGTGGTTTGGGCGGCTTAGGAGTGCCTTGACGTGGGTTAGTCTTAGGCTTAGCAGGGGCTTTTGGAGGCTCAACCTCGGGTACTTTGTCGAGGGGTGGCTCCTCAAAAAGGTCATTCACATCGCCTTGAAATCCACTAAACCGGCCAGCAGGCAGATCAGGCTCGGGATGGCCATCGTGAACTTCGTTCGGATCGCTAGAAGAGTCTTCGGCTGCAGCAGGGGGCGGTGTTGTCGGCGCTTGAGGCGTACTTTTTTTATTTACAGGTGCGGTTCCTTCAAACTGTTCTGTGTAGGTGACGTTGTCCATCTTCACATAGAGATCAATAAATGAGCTGGCACAATCAAAACGCTGTTCCGTCGCAATGTAGTTTAGGCAAACGGCTCGAGCCCGAACTTGAATGCCCTGTGGCTCACTGGTTGGTTGCATGCGGGCTGAACCGTCTTCTCCCACTCGGCCATAGAGTGAGAATGTGAACTCACGTCCTTTGATCACCGCGCGCCCTGTGAGGCCGACGGTCTGCGTAGCTTCTACAAAAGATATTCTCGGTTCAAATACGGTGAGCTGTCCAAGGAGAGCTTGATTCTCACCTTTACCGATCTGTCGCTCAGCTTCGGGCAAGGCCTCATATTGTTCTTTTGCAACTGTGGGTGTGATCGGCGCGTAGACAGTATGGTCTTTGATTTCTTCGCGACTCACCGGCTTGGGGGGTGGCGCAATGGCGGAGGTGGCTTTCTTTTCAATTTTCTGGCGCTTCTGCGCGCGCTCCGGGCTGCAACTGACCAACGTGAGAATACCTACCATAGCGAGTGTCAGCCGAGTCAGACGTAAGCTGTTGTGTGGTCTCGATGACATAGGCAAAAATGGCAACCCTTAATGGGATTGCATCCCCTCTCACCTAGTCCATCAATACAAGATTCATGCTCAATTCTGATCCACCCAGTTGCATTTCTGCCAAACTAGGTGCCGTTTTGTGTCACTTTGAGGTGGCTATTCCGCTTTAAGGGCGATGTCGATAGCCTCTCGCAAAGGTTGCTCACCCAACTGCTGCAGCATAACGCCGTTGACGAAAAACGTGGGTGTTCCACGCACTCCAACCGCTTTGCCATCCGTTTCATCCAGACGGACTTTTTCACCGTGTTTTTTCTCTAAATAAGATCTATCTAGCTTGTCTTTTGGAATTCCCAAGGTCACTAGGTAGGTAGGTATCAAATCCGAATTGGGAGCATGATGATCGCCCCATTCGGGTTGCTTCTCAAACAGCAGATCCAAAGCCTCTTCAAACTTACCTAGCTCCCGAGCTTCCTCTAGAGCCGTGGCGGCAAAAAGTGAGCCCGGGTGGTAGGGCATATACCGCAGAACAAAGTGAACCTTGTCCTGATAGTCGCTGACAATTTTTTTATAAATGGGATGAATGGCACGGCAGGCCTCACACTCCGGATCAAACCACTGAACCACAGTCACGCGGGCAAGCGTGTTGCCCATTCGGGGACTGTGCGTGCGAACAAAGCTCTCACTGGGTACGGGCGCAAGCGAGGCGACTGCGGGCTTTGGTGGGGCGAAGTACTTGGCTCCGAAAAAAGCGAGTGCAGCAAAACCAAGGGCGGCGATAACAAAAACTTTATTTTTCACGTTGAAGCTCCTGCGTTCGAAGTTGAGTCAAAGAAAAGAGTAAAAAGGACGGCTGAGAACCCCACCAGAGACAGCATGGGAATCGTCACAAATCCAAAAAGCTCCAGCTGCTTAGATGAGCACGACACACCTTGAGTACAGGGGGTTAGGGCTTCGCTGATAAAGCCGTAGTAAAGTAAATTGTGATAGCCGGCAATAGCAAATCCCAAAACGGCTAAGGGCAACGCATATCTTTTGTAGTTTAAATCGCCAGACCAGAGGGCAACACCAAAGATCACAACAAGAGGGTAGAGAAAAATACGTTGGTACCAGCAAAGCGCACACGGCGGGTACAGAAGCACTTCGCTAAAATAAAGGCTCCCGATCGCGCCACTAAGGACAATCAAAAAGTTGATATTCAAACAAACTCGCATAGTTTCCGTGTGCTCCTTCAGTTTTTTACAACATCGCAGCCTATGCCGGGCGTCAAGTTTTTCTCAGCACTACCTGTCAGACAATGCGGCAGCAGTGGCTAGCACGCGCCGACTTTGAAAGTGTAGGGGAGAGATTTGTGTGCTATCCGGGAGGCAGGGTCATGTGTCTGAGGAGTCACCGTTATGAAAGCCTATGCCATCGCGCTCGTCGCCTTCTTGATTTTAGATTCACTTTGGTTGGGCATCATTATGAAGGACTTCAACTTGCGCTCTCTCGCCAAAATTGGACGAATCAAGGACGGCAAAATTGATGTTTTGTACCTGCCAGCGTTGATCGTGTATTTTTTAATGCCATTGGCAATTGCACTGTTTGTGACGCCGCAGCTGGGGCTAGAGATCTCGCATTGGCAAGCCTTCCTCTGGGGAGCTGGGATGGGCCTGATCATTTACGGCGTATATGACTTCACCAACTTGGCGGTTTTACGAGACTACCCGTTGGGATTTGCCTTAATTGATGTGGCCTGGGGCTCGTTTTTATTTGGCGTCGTGACCGTGATCGTGCGGCTGTCGTTGCCGATGTTAGACACCTGAAGGCCAACTTCTTTCATTTCACCCTTTACACCCCAAAGTCTGGTCAAGACACTTGGCGCGTGCGAAGCCAAGTAAGACATCAAAATAAATTTCAAATAGCGTCCCGCAAAAACTGCGACGGCCAGGTAAGCGAGGGGCGTGTGGGCCAAACTGGCTAAAATGACGGTGGGCTGTTGGGGCAGCGGAGTAATGGCCACGAGAAACACCAGGAGTAAACCGGCTCTATCCATAAACGACTCGGCCCAGAGCCATGTGGCCGATTCATTTATGCCTGGGAAAAACTGCAGAATGTAAGGCAAACCCTGATGCTCGACCAGGCCGGCTAAGCAGGAGGCACCGACTGTAGACCCTATGGCGACCGCCGTAGCAAAAATAAACCAGCGTTTTGGTCGCAGCATGGAACTTGAAATCAAAATGCCATCTGTTGGAATCACTACCAGAAAGTTATCGAGGGCGGCGAGTATCCCCAGCAAGGGCGGATACCACATTCGGTCAGAAAACGTTTGGAGAACTTTAATGAACTGCCGGAGATTTTTTAACATATAAGTCGCTTAGAATACTACGCCGAGAGGTCGTCTGCAACCTTGGTCAATAAGGGCAAAAGGTCCAGCTTATAAATATAAATTATTTATTTTTTGAAGAGACGAGTGAGCAGTTTGGCTTACCGGTGTGAGCGGTTGAACTGTCGCCTAAAATTTAGGCCACTCATAAGCAAACGATATGGCGTAAACCAAAAATAACGTAGCTCGTCATACTGGCCTGTGCCACTGTTCTGACAGAATACGGTTTGATTTCTATTTTTTTTCGAGTGGAAATGCGGCTATTTTCCAACGACTTGAATTTCAGTGGATGAATCGACTGAAATCTTACGAATACTTACACTTAAGGCATTTAAACAAATTCATGGACCTTCGTCGCGATCCATGGCCTATCTTTAAGAGAAGAAACTCTAGCTGTTCGGGGGGAAGTTTTCCATGGAAGCATTGTCACAAGTCGCGCAGGCGTTTGCGCATGGTGGATTTTGGATGTGGCCGATTTTGGCACTACAGGTCGTTTCCATCGCGATCCTGGTGGATCGAGTCCGCGCGCTCGTCTTGCGCCGCCGGGCCAACCAGAATGAAGTGGTAAAGACCTTTGAAGACTCTATTCGTCGCGGAGAAATTGAACAGGTCATTCAAAAAGCACAGGGGATGGCGGAGCAAAGCGCCGTCGCTCGCGCCGTGCTGGCAGGAGCACAAGCGGCAAAAAATCTCGGTGGCAAAGAAGAGATCCAGGGGAAGATGGATGAAGTTTTAATTCACGAAAACAATCAGATCGATCGTCGCACGGGTTTTCTAACGATGATTGGTAACGTCTCCACGTTGCTCGGACTGCTCGGAACAATTAGCGGAATGATTCGCTCCTTTGCGGCAGTCTCCTACGCCAATCCGGCGGAGAAGGCGGCTCTGCTATCGGCCGGGATTTCTGAAGCGATGAACTGTACAGCTTACGGTCTGATCGTGGCCATTCCAGCACTCGTATTTTATGCCATTTTGCAAAACCGAGCCAATCACTTGTCAGAGGATTTGAATCGTGCGGCGCTGAAGGCCTTTAACTGGTTGAGCTTCGCTTATGAACCGGTGGGTTTTCAGCCCATTC
This sequence comes from Bdellovibrionales bacterium, assembly GCA_041739415.1. Taxonomy (GTDB): domain Bacteria; phylum Bdellovibrionota; class Bdellovibrionia; order Bdellovibrionales; family UBA1609; genus JALHOQ01. The sequence goes on from JBGSNU010000023.1 coordinate 73,119, forward strand.
GGGCGCGTGCCAACGACAGCAATCGAGAGATCAACGCCTAATTTAGGCAGGGAGTAAACCGTGCACGGACGCAAAAAGCATCTCGACTTTGAGCTCAACCTGGTGCCGTTTATTGACTTGCTGTCGGTATGTATATGCTTTTTGTTGATGACTGCGGTTTGGCTGAATGTGACCTCGATCAACGTGAAGCAAGCGGTGGGCGGGCAGAGCCAAACCGAGACCGAGAAGAAGCCTACAGTGTGGGTGATGCTGGCTGAAAACGGTGATTTGACCATGGACTTCAAGTCGGCGGCAAAGATCCCGGCGAATATGCAAAAGCTACGTGTGGCGGCAGAGGCGGGTCGTTTCAATTTAGACGGACTTAGCAAAATTTTGCAGCAGATCAAAGTGGTAGAGCCCGAGCTGCGCACGGTTCTCATACATCCCAAAGCGCAGACATCCTACGAAGACATGATTGATGTGATGGATCGATTTCGCAACTCGGGAATGAACGACTTGGGAGTTGTGCCGCTGTAAACGATTGGGAATGAGGGGTTGAGCAGATGGTCCAAAGTATTCTTCAAGTGACCGCCATGGAATCCGAGCTGGCAGCAGTTTCTGTGCTTGGCCCTAGACACAATCGCCATAAACGGGTGCTGGCGGCTGATTTGCTCCTCACGGCACTGATTGATGCCTTTTCAATTCTGGTGATTTTTTTGCTCATGAGTTTTTCCAGCACCGGCGATATTTTGTACATCAATAAAAATTTTGAAATGCCCAAAGCGGCCTATGGCGAGATGCTCGACCGCAATCCTGTGGTCAAGATCGATGAGAACCAGATTTTTCTCGAGGACAAGATGATTGACGGTGGTGGAGATGGACTGTTCCGCGCGTTGCTGGCCATGAAGCAAAAGGCAGCCGCAGATCGTCCGACTGAAGAGAGTCCGACCATAATCACTGTGCAGGCCGATCGACGCATCAAATATCAAGTTTTAAATCAAATCGTAGTGGCCTGCGCACAAGCGGGCTTTAGTGACATTCGTTTTGCGGTTTTGTCGAAGTAGGTGCGCGTTTACCTGGAGGATATTGGCATGATCAGGATGGGACTTGAACAAGTAGCTCACAGCACTTTAACTCGCCGCAGTTTGAGTGGAACAGTGCGCCTGTTGGTTGCACTCGTTCTGGTGAGCTCTTGGACGACCACCTTGGCCTGGGCTCAGTCTCCTAGTCAGACCACACATGATCTATTGATTGAAAAATTGGACCGAGTTTACAACAGTCTGGCTCCGGTCGATCCAGCTCGCCATCCGATCACCTTGCGTCTCGCGGATTTGTATGCCGAGCGAGGGCGTTTGGCGGCGATGAAAGATCTTGATGCGGGCTGCACAGTTTGCAAGATGGGCGAATCGGACCGAATCAAGGCGCTGAAGTTTTATCATGAAGCCGTTGGAAAAGTTCCGCCTAGCCAGCGCGGAAAAGTGCAAATCCAGATTGGACATCTGCAGCAGCTTCTGGGGCAAGACAAATTGGCGTTGGACCAGTATCAAGCTATTTTGTCTGACCCGAACCTGGACTATGCGAAGGCCGACGCTCAGCTGTCGTTGGCGGAAATGCATTTTAAACAGGGGCGCTTCCGAGAGGCAGCGGCTCTTTACGAAAGTCTTCTTGCGAACCCGCGCGCGACATCACGGGGGCTCGCCGCCTACCGCTTGGCCTGGAGCCAATTCAATTTAAATCAAGTGCCGCAGGGCCTGGAGCAGTTAAAGAAAATATTGACCACACGTGAGTTGCAAAACAAAAGCGGTCTGGTCGCGGGGCAAGCGGACGCACAGTTTCTCGAGGAAGTGTCGCTGGATGATGCCACTTGGATGGCACGCTTGCCGGTGGGTGACCCAGAGATTCACGAGTTCTCAAAGTTAAGCCCGGCAAAAGTTCGAGAGGCTCATCTCTTAACTCTCGCAGCAGAGCTCGAGCGCACGGGAAAGATGGTGGAGGCCGCGCTTGTGTGGCAGCAGGTGCAGCGAACATCACCTGATCCCGCAGTTCGCCTCGAGGCCCAGGTCCGTTTAGTGCCCTTGCTTTTTAGCGAGCGCAACACAGAGCCGTCATTAGCCCATCTTAATACAGCTCTGCAAAGCTGGCGGGAGATGAAGGGTTGTGGCAGACCCGATTGCACTGAGTTGGAGAAGATTCTGCGCGGTTTCATCGTGAACTGGAATCAAACTGAGAAGGCCGCCCCAACATTGAGCCTGCGCCTTGCCTATGAGTCGTACCTTCAAGTGTTTCCCAAGGACTCGGAGATGGCTCAGTGGGGTGCAGAGGTCGCGAAGAAGCGACAAGAGTGGCTACAAGCTGAGACTCTACTGGAGCTTGCCACACAAAGTCTGGCTGAAAAATCGGCCAATGATAAAAGTGGCTCTGGCTATGCCGACAAACTCGAGTCTGTGTTGCTGAGTCGACTGGAGCTGGCTGAGCTTGCAAAAGATCAAGCCACTTGGGACAAAATCGCTCGGAGTTACCTTGACCTGAGTCCGAAGCGGACGAAGGTGCATGAAGTTCGCTATCAGCAGGCTCGAAGCCAGTATGATCGTGGTGAATACCCGGCGGCGCGAGTTCGGTTGCAGGAGTTGGCGAGTGAAGTGACGGTTCCAACTTCTTTGCGAGTGCAAGCGGCGAATCTGGATTTGGACACACTCAATTTGCTGAAAGACGAAGTGGCAATTAGTCTGCAGGCGTTGGCCTACGCTAAAATGTTTCCGGGCAAAGAGGCTTTGGAGTTTAAGCGGATACATTTTAAGTCTGCGATGAACCGAGTGGCTCAGTTGGCAGAGAAAAACCCCAGCGAAGCCTATGCGTCTTTGTCAGCCATTGATGTGGCGGAGGGCACCGCTGAAGACCGTAAGCTCTATCTCAAAAATAAAATCCTCTTGGCCGAAAAGACGCAGAAATTTGCCATTGCCTCCACTACGACCGATGAATATTTGGCTCTGACGGGATTAACAGAAGAAGAACGCGAATTTGGACTTTCAAAAAAGGCGTGGTTGGCAGAACTGAGACTCGATTTTGCCTCGGCTCTGCGGGCCACCCAAGCCAGCAAAACTTCGCTTAAGCCAGAGCAGAAGTTGCTGCGGTTGGCTCTCTATGCCGACCTCTCCGGTGGTGCGAGCCAAAATTTTTATCAGCAATACCTAAAAGTTGGATCCGAACCAGAGGTTAAGCGATCCATTGCCGCTCAACTGGTGCGCAATTCCAGCGCGCCCTTAGTTGAAATCGACAAACACTCCTCGCTCTTGGGCGCAGACGCGGAGCTACTGGCTCGGCTGTACACAGAGGTCTACGTCAAAACGCCAGACAAAAAAGTCCTCTCGCGGATTCTGACGGACAAGCGCATCGGTAAAACGCTGTGGGGTCAGACATTGGCGCGCGTGCAATTGTTGCAAGAGATTTTGCCCCAAGCCAAGCGTTTGCAACAGATGAACGTCAATGCCAGCACGACAAAAACCCTAGGTTTGACAATCAAGGCCCGGGCGACTGAGCTTGCTAAACTTGAGAAGCTCGCGCAGACGGCGGTCGAGCGTGGAGACTGGACGGCACAGGTGACAAGTCTAAGTCACCTCGCCACGGAATCCGAGCGGTTCTATCAAGAGATTTTATCCCTGCCGATGCCCGAGGGCCTCACGCCCGAGCAAGAGTCTGAGTATCTGAGCCTCCTCACGCAGCAGGCTGTTCCATTCAAAGCCAACGCAGATCAGGCGAAAGCAAAGACATCGGAACTCTGGGCGACTGCGGGTTGGCAGCAGGCGTTGCAAAAGTCGGTGGATGAAGCCGGTACGTTTCGTTCGCTGGCCGTCGAGGAGATTCAAGCGTTGAAGACCGTGGCCCCCCAGCAGACGGTTGTGCAACTCGAAAGCTTACAGCCTCGAGACGTGGCACAAGCCAAGCCATCCGTTGCGGCATTAGAGTCCGCGCGCGATGAAGTTCGACAAAGTCCGTTTGACGTTAAAGCTATTCAAAGACTTTTACAGTTAGAAAAGCAGACCGGTGATTTTGCAATGGTTCAATATTTAGAGGGTCGCTTGAAGGATCAAGCTGCCAGTGCCCCTCTGCAGGAGAAAACTTTATGATGGAGCGAATCCACATCTACAACCGATTCATTGGTGTCCTCGTGGCTTTGTTTGGAGCGTTCGCATGCACGGCGCACGCTGCTGCAAAAGTGGAATCCCCAAAAACCTCAGTGAACAAGACCGGACAGCAGCACAGTTTTGAGGATTTGTTGATCCAGGGTAAGTACCACTTCTCGGATGAATCTGTGACCACCGTCGAAGAAGACAAAGTCTTAGATTCACTTTTAGGCATACGCACAGATTTCAAAGATCGAATCGAAGCTTCTGCAGGCTGGAACTGATGGATCAGCGACTCGTCCTCGAAGATGACAGCGGCAAAGTGGTTCGGGCGTATCAGTGGTCCGGCGAGCCTGTTCAATTGATTCGTCGGGCCGATACGGGCCGATTGGAGCTGCGTCGGTCCTTGTCGGGACTGAAGAAGCTCAAAGTGCAACATCAGCAGTTGGGTGAATTGACTCTTGAGCGTCTACAAGGTGGACAAAAATTATTGCTCGGAGAACTTGGGCACCTGAGTCTGGTGGAGTCCATCGACACAACGGTCGTTGACCCTGGCGAAACGCGCGATGGTTCAAGGTCCTACTATACAATTTTGATTGTTCTATTATTGGTCTTTGCGGGCGTCGGTTATTGGGTCAGTCAAGTGCCGCTGCTGACTGAAAAGCGCGAAGAGCAGTTGAAGCAAGAGGTGGTGAAGATCGCTCGAATTGTGCAGCCGCCTAGGCCCGCTGCGCCTATAGGTTCTGTGAACGTAGATTCACCGGTCAAGCCAGCTCAGCGAGCGGTGGCGCTGAAGCGGCTGGGTGCGCTGTCCGTCTTAGGGAGTTTAAAAAACAGTCCACAAAAAGGTGGGTTGAATTTAGGGCAAAGGCAGGTGACGGCGGGGCCGGGTCTAGGCGGCAACGCAGGTAGCGGCGGTGTGCAAACATCAATATATTCAAAAGGTTTAGTCGGCGCGCCCCTTGGAGCGGGTGGCAATATCCGAGGGGCAGGCGGCGTTGGCACCAAAGGCAAGGGCGGTGGCCAAGCGGGTTACGGCAGTTTGTCTTTGGTGGGGTCTAGTGGGGCGGCTCCTATCCCACTGGGTGCTGAGGCCAGTGTAGCGAAGGGCTTGGACAAAGATCAGATTGCGGCTGTCATCAATCGCAATTTAGGTCAGGTGCGCTTTTGCTATGAGCAGGGGCTCCAAGGAGATGCAGGTCTAAATGGCCGGGTTGCGGTGGGGTTTTCAATTGGTGGCAACGGACTCGTGCAAGCCGCCCAGGTTGAGAGCAGCACGCTCAACTCAAAAGTAGTTGAGGATTGTTTAGTGCTGCGTTTGAAGTCGTGGAAGTTTCCGCTGCCCGAGGGCGGAGTTGTTGTCAAAGTGTCCTATCCATTTGTGCTCCGACGTTCGGGGCAGGGGTAAATTATGAATAAAGAATGCGTACTAAAAGGTCTTTTGATTGTATTGGGCTCAGTCTTAGTCAGCTGTGGCTTTGCGCAAGATCCATTAAAGGGACTATCCGATGAACTGCGCCAGGCTGGCCCACCGGGCAAAAAGGTGGACCCCAGCAAGCCGTTGCCCAGCAACAGCGTCTTACTGGAAGTCCCCACAGCCACGTTTGTTGAAGGTGAAACAAAAACCATTGTCTTGTCAGCACGTGTACTGTTGCCGGGTTATGAAGCTCCGTTGATCGTGATTGAAAATTTAAATGACTTCGCGGGTGCTACTTTTGATGCAGCGACTGGTGACTTCACGTGGACCCCAGCGGTTGGGACCACTCAGGGTAAGAACGGTAAGTTCCTAGAGTTGTCCGCCAGCGCGAGCGCCAATCCCATTCCAGAGCCGAACTCTGACAGGCGGGCCTTGATTCGGTCCGAGTCCGCGTATATTGCGATCGAGGCCAATCCTAAAAGTCCAACTGTTGATATCTTAGGATTTGCAAGCACCCTATATGAATTGGACAGCTATGCCTTTACGGTAAATGTGACGGACGTATCGTCACTTGAAGTTCAGCCGCCGCAGTTGGTGTTTTCTCAACCGACGGCCCCCGGGCGAATTTCCCTAGCGCCTTGGGTGCGTATTAACAGTCAGAGCTATTCGCCTCAGACCAAGACTTGGACTTTTCTATGTAAGGTGCTGGTCAATAGCACCGATGTGAGCCCTGACCTGGTCACTGCGGGACTTCAAGTTCTAGCAGTCTCGGCCTTCGGTAAGTGGAGTGAAACTGTTGAGGTAGAAGCGGAGTTATTCACTGCCTTACAGGACCCAGTAGCTTCGTGGGCGACAGGCAAAACTTTAGATGCCACTTTGCCAACAAACATAGAGTTTTCAGTCTACAATCCCCAAGGTGAAGGCGTCCTGACTCTGGAGAGTTCGTCGGTAAAATTGCCAGAATTTGGGGCGCTGAATTGCCAACCCGCGGGGGCGAGTTTGCGCTGTGTTTTTACCTATACGCCACTGCAAAAAAATCCAAATGTAGGTGAAACGCAGGACATCGAGTTTTCTGTGATCACGGTGAACTCGTCCAGTAAAGATACATCGCAAATCGTTACTCCATTCAAACTGAATTTTAAAGTGGGTGAGGCATGAAATTATTAACTCTAGCGACTTTGTGTTTGATGGTGTCTCCGGCAATTGCTGCCGAAATTGAAAAAGAGTTTGAAGGGCTTGGTGGAAACCGAGTGCTTTTGGAAAAGGCAAAGGCCTTCAATCCGGGGCAAGAGGTCACGATTGTGCAAGAGCGCTTGGTGCCACGGCGCAATCGGGTGGAACTTGCGCCGGAGTTTTCTGGAACTTTTGGCGGTGACACCTACACCAACACGCAAGCTATCGCTTTGAATGTGCATTACCACATCACACCCCGCTGGTCCGTTGGGCTTCGCTATGGCCACAATTTCAATCAACTGTCTGAAGAGGGCAAGGCCACAGCTCGCCGAGCGCAGGAAGATTACCTCAAAGACCGCGCCAACCCTACGGCTGCCGTCCCCACAGTGGATTACCCAAAAAGCGAAACGTTTGCCACGCTCTATTGGTACCCGATTTATGGCAAGATGAACTTGCTCGACCGAGGCGTAGCGCATTTTGATTTTTACGCATTGGGTGGTTACGGTCAGGTCAATTTGAGCTCGGGCAATACGCCAAGCTACACGGCCGGTGGGGGTTTTGGTTTTTGGTGGACCAAGCATTTTTCCTCTCGAATAGAAATGCGTTATCAAAACTACACCGCCAAGTACTTTGAAGAATCCACTAAAATGGACCTCGCGATTGCATCGTTGCAGTTGGGTTGGCTGCTATGAAGAGTTGGCTTTGGCTAGCGTTGGTCCTTGGAGTGAGTGGCCATGCCGACGATCTTGAGACTTTATTTGGTGGACAAAAGCAGTCGACCGAGTCTCGCGCCAATACGTTTTTGTCAGACAGCGTGCGGAGTCTGTTGCCAACGACTACACCAGAACAGAACAGTTTACTGCGTAGTTTGGAAGGGGGCGAATGGTCGGCAGCCCTAGTGCAATGGGATGAGGCCTTTGGGGGTAAACCATTTGAGTTGACTCAGAGTGGTCGGGCGCTGCGTTCACTTATCCAGTTTAAAGCGGATTTGCCAGTAACTGGGCTTGAGAATCTGTTTGCCATTGATGAGCCTAAAAAAGTGCATTTCCAAATCCTAAACACCTGGCGCGAGGCCGCCCATTCCGCTCATCCCGCGTGGTCCGTGGCCCGGGTCACGTGGAGTGACCAATGGACTGAAGTGTTGGGTTCAGCCCTCGCCATCAAAGTCCAAGCCGCAGACTTGTCTGGTGCCCGTTCGATCGAAGAGCTCACCGCGATGTCCATGCGGGCGCCTTCAGAGTCGCGCGAGCGGGCCATGTTGGAATGGCAACTGGCTCTGGCCTATGCGCTCAAAGATCAAGCCGACAAATCCGCTAAAATTATGGCCTCGCTTTTTAAGAGTAAGAACAATCCCATTGCCCTCGATCTTATGCATATCACTGTAGCACGCATGCTGTTTCAAAACGGCTATTTTGAACCGGCGTTTCGGTACTACGATAAAATCCCCAAGGGCGCAGACTTGTATTTAGAGGCGCAGGAGGAGAAAGCCTGGGCGTACATGCGACGAGGCGAGCCGCAAAATACTTTGGCCGTCACGCAAACGTTGGTGTCGCCCGTCTTGCGCGGCCAGATCAGCGCCGAGACTTGGTTTTTAAGAAGTCTGGCGCAGCTTAAGGTTTGTGATTATTTGGGCGCCGTTCAATCGCTCAACTCGTTTCCAAAGGAATTTAAAGACCGGACGGTTGCACTTGAGGCACTCGGATCGGGCAAAGCGAAACCTGCTCGCGTTCAAAAGGTCTTAGAACGGATGAAAGATAAACCTATGTCGTTTGGCGATATGGCTCAAATGGCAGGGCCAATGCCACGAGCTCTCCCGCGGGACGAAAAGACAAAGTACCTGCTGCACGTGCAGAGGGTGTTGGAGGCTGAAGCGGCGTCGGCTGAAAAACTGTATGGATTGAGCTTAAAGGTGGCCGGCGGGCAGGAGCCCTTTGAAGAGCTGAAAAACAAAATCAGTCAACGACTTGAGCTCACGAAAAATGAGAGCCTGGCCCGAGTGCGGGCGTTGGCCGCGCGTGAGGTTGAGGACACACGTAAGATCGTCAGCAAAATGCATATTGTCGAGGCCGAGCTGATTCAGCGTATAGATGCAGCTCCAAAAGTGTCCAAGCAGCTTGCTGCGGCCGACGTGAAGAAAGGGAGCACCGGGAGTGTGGCCAAAGACACCCTGACGTTTCCGCTCGAAAAAGAATTTTGGTTTGATGAACTCACGAATTACCGTGTGGACATAAAAAAGGGCTGTCAGAGCAAGGTGGTTCGATAATGAGTTTAATGTTTAGGTTGGCCTTTGTTGCGACGTTGGTAGCTGTTTCTTCGTGTTCGCCCGCCAATAAGGTAGGGGAGGCCAAGGCCGACAAAACCTACAATAAAAAGGTAGATGCCAAAGCCGAATTTGAGCGGCTTGAGCCCAAAGTAGATATTTTGTTCGTCGTCGACAACTCTAGGTCCATGCAGAAACACCAGACCAATATGGCCGTCAACATTGGTAAATTTTTGGACAGTTTTGTGCGAACCTCAAAAGCAGATTTTCATATGGGCGTGACCACCACGGACACAGAGACGACATGGAGTGAATGTTGTGGGCGGCTGGTGGGTAAACCCGCATTTTTGAATCGCACAACTCCAAATTTGGAGATAGAGCTTGGGAGTCGCATTCAAGCGGTTGGAGTGGATGGGATTGGATATGAGCGAATGTTTGATCCAGTTTATGCAGCATTTTCAGAGCCAAATCTGAGTTCAGTCAACAAAAGTTTCTTACGGGCCGACGCGCACTTGGCCCTGATTTTCATCACCGACGCCGAGGATCAAAGTGTCACCACCAGTGCCCAAACCTTGAAAGATTTTTTGAGAAAACTTAAAGGTCCTCGCCAGTTGGTGTTGAGCTATGGGGCTATTGTTCCGTCGAATGTATCAAATTGTCCTCGAGACGAGTTTACGACTCCATTGCAGCTAGAGTATTTTCTCAGTCTTTCACCCTCAGCGGGGAGCAATGTATTTTCACTTTGTGATGCGCAGTTTGGAGAGAAGCTGGCAGATCTTGGTCGAGATTTGGTCGCCCGAATTGGGAGCTATTTTCCCCTGGCTCGGACGCCTCAGGTGGAGACAATTGAAGTGACCTTTGGCAGCCAAAAAATTCCTTCGGATAAGCGGGTGGGCTGGACTTTCGATGCAGAGAGAAACGCTGTGCGACTCGGTCCTGATCTTGTATTATCAAAACAACCGCAGGGCACCGAAGTGCGAGTGAAGTACATCGCGATTGAATGAAGTCTATTGAGTGGGTGCTAGCATCCGAATCTCTCGGCCAAGCTGGGGCTCTCGTTATATTGTTTTATCGACACTATGAAGATTGACTGCCAGATTGGCATGGTGACGACCGATAGGAAGGCTGTCCTTATGGTGCCGACAATGTCACTCGAGTTGGGCATATGATCCCGAAAGAAACGCGATTCGTTTGGGGCCAGAGTTGAAGCTGTCCAAGCAACCTGATGGAACAGAAGTTCAGGTGCGCTATGATTACATTGATGCGGGTTTGTGAAATGGCTGTGGCTTGTTAGAGCGACCGTGCCACAGCTGCACGCTGGTTTAGTCGCCGCCCAATCCACCAAGCGCCTAGATAGGTGCAGACCAGTGCAAGTCCTAGAGTGTAGCCCGCAGCCACCCAGTCGAGGCGCACCGACAGTTTCAGCGCGAAGTGCGAAATGGCCCACGCCACACCCGCTGACAGTAGTGTTCCAAAAGTTAGGCCCACCACGACTAAACCAAAATGACTGAGTAGTTGCAGCAGGCCCAACTCTCGCGGGCTCAAACCTAGAATTTGGAGTTGATGCCAATCCCGACGGCTAGACGCCAGTTGAAAGACTAAAATCATCAGCGACACAAAGACGCCAAGACCCAGACAAAGCCAACTGGCAATCTTCAGGCCCGCAGCCAGTTTCAGAAATAGCTCTGTGGCGTTGTCGAGTGCCTCGCGCACATTGATGGAGGTGATGTTGGGAAACTCTTTGGCAATTAAACTTTGTGTCTCAACGGGAGTGCGGTGCTCACTCCGCCGCACGGTCATGATCCAGGTTTTTGGGGCTTCATCCAACACGCCCGGTTTAAAGGTGATAAAGAAGTTGGGTTCAAATCGACTCCAGTCCACCGTTCGTAAGTTGGCAATTTTCCCCTGCACTTCGACCCCTTGGATATCAAACTGCAAGATGTCTCCAAGCTTTAGACCCAAACGTTCAGCATAACTCTGCTCGACCGAGATCTCAGGCACGTCGCCGCTTTGTTCGAGCTCAGCCCAAGTTTTGCCTGCCACTACGCGATCACCTGCGGCGAGTTCCCGTCGATAGGTGAGGTTGACACCACGGTTGCGAAACCGAGCTTCAACCTCTTGCTCACGCGTGGCCCAATCTCCCGCTTGCTTGCGCTCAAACTCTTGGCCATTTACCTGCAGGATACGCGAGCGAATGAAGGGAGCGCTCTCTGAAATCCCCACTTTGTTGGCGGAGAGAAGGCCCGAGAGGTCGGTCAGTTGCTCGTCTTGAATATCGATCAGAAACAATGCGGGCCGATTGAAGTCCGGCGGCGCCGACAATTCGCCCACCAGCGTTTTTTCTAAATGGGGGACGAGCTGTGACAGCAAACCCGACATCGCCGTAACTGTGATCAACAACACAAGCAAACCTTGGCGCCTGAGCCAAAGAGCAAAGGTCAGGTGGAGTAGCCAACCAAGCTCAGCCCCTTTCTTTTTGAAATAAGGACGGAGAGCAAAGCGATGCAGGCCCGAGGCTACCGCCGCTAAGACAATCACGGTGCCAATCAGCGTACCAAAAAAAATCCCACTGACCGTCCAGCTGCGGGCTTGCACAACGGTGAGCGCCGCAAACAGCGCCAAGGTGACGACACTCGTGAGGGACAAATCCCAAAGTGAGGGTTTGGGCTCGCTGTCGCCCCGGACGAGGGTGAGTGCATCTTGTCGAACCACAGCGTTGAGTAAAGGCAAGAGCATCAAGCCACCCGCAAGCGGTCCAATGAGCAAAAGTACAATCCCGCTGTACCATGACCACACCAACTGAAATTCACTCGGGAGAGACTCTCGAACGAGCGGGAACAGAGCCTGAGCCGCACTCCATGCCAAAGCTCCACCAGTCAATACACCCGCGAGCAAAATCAGCGTGAGTTTGAGCAGGAGCAGCAGGCGCACTTGCGAGACGGTGAGTCCAAGGCACTTGAGAATACCGGTCGTCGTACGCTCGAGACTCAGCCAACGTCGACCCAAATAAAAAACTCCGGTCCATCCCAAGCACAGGGTGACGAGTCCTGTTAATCCCAAGTAATCCAACAGTCGGCTCAACACGCGAAACGGCCCCTGCTCCAGATCGGTCGGGATCGTGACCTGAATCCCTGGATCTTGAAGCAGGGCTTCTAATTTCTTCTTTACCGGCGGAAGCTCGGGCGTGAGGTCAGTGGTGGGCCAACTCCAAAACAGCGAGTCTGAAAACGTTGAGCCCTCTTGAATCAAAGCGGTCTGAGTGAGATGCCGCCGATGCACATACACGCGCGGAGCCATGGCGCCGAGGCGAAACGATTGAGTCGAATCTTTTTCGGTCCAACCACTGACCACAAACTCAAGCTGACCAATTTTGATTTTATCGTTTTGTTTTACGCCTAGAAGTGTGGCCAGATCGCGCGCGAGCCAGGCCGAGGGAGACGCTCCCAGGTCCTGACCGCGGAGATTTTTTGTGACACCATTTTGTTCGACGACTAAATCTCCAGCGAGGGGATAGGGATCATCGACGAAGCGCACGCTGCTTAAGCGGGTGGCAATTTGTCCGTTCGTTTCAAAGGTCAACATCGCCAACATTTCGGTGACGTGGCTCGTAGTGGAGTCCTTGGGCAAAATCTGCTGAATTTTTATTTGTTCAGCCTCCTGAATCGGGCGCCGTGCACTGACAGAAAGGTCAGCCGACAATATTTTGCGACCCTGGAGGCGCAACGTTTCACTGAGACTGTGGCGAAAGACATCGACGACCAAGAGACCCGTGACGGCGACGCTCAAACAAAAAATCCAAAGGGCAAACACTCGCCGCTCTCGGCGAAGTGACGTCCAAATAAGACTCATTGGGGCCACAGTCGACCTTGCTTTAAGGTGAGCACGCGGTGACAGCGCGCCGCCACCTCGAGTGAGTGAGTCACGATTAGCGCCGCCCGTTGGGATTCGCCCAGCAGTTCAAATAAAATATCCAACACCTGACTGCCAGTGTTGATGTCTAAACTCCCAGTGGGTTCGTCGGCCAGAATCAACTCGGGAGAATGCACCAGGGCCCGGGCGATAGCGACTCTTTGACATTCTCCACCGCTCAGCTGATGCGGCAGGTGATGCAGACGAGAGCCAAGGCCTAACCGCTGCAGCAGCAGTTGAGCGGCCGACTGTGTGTCTGTTTGCCCTTTGAGTTTTAAGGGTAACGCGACGTTTTCTTCGGCAGTTAGGTAGGGAATCAAATGGTAGCTTTGAAAGACAAAGCCCAAGTTGGATTTTCGAAATTTCGCCCACGTGGACTCGTTCCAACTTAGAGTGTCTACGCCAGACCACTTCATCGCGCCAGAATCGAGCGAGTCAAAACCCGCAACAAGAGAGAGCAGAGTGGATTTGCCACTTCCGGATTCTCCCACCACGGCGACAATCTCTCCGGGCGCAACATTTAGGTCGAGCGATTGTAAGATCTTGAGTTCGACCTGACCTTGTCGAAAGGCCTTGTTTACGCCGACGAGCTCAAGCTTCACAGGACCTCCTGAATTTTCTTAAAGACTGTGTCTGCGAGGAGGACATGCCCCTTCTCGTTGGGATGAATGCCATCGGCGAGATTAAGCGTGGCACGCCCGGCAACGCCTTCCAGTAAAAAAGGCAGCAACGGAATTTTAAAGCGTTTCGCCAAGCGAGTGTACATGGCGGCAAAATCCTTGGTGTAACTAGTGCCGTAGTTGGGCGGCATCTTCATCCCGACAAGGAGACATCGGGTCTTGGCGGTTTGGGCTGCAGTTAAAGCGGCTGCCAAATTGGCTTCAGCCGTCGCCACCGGCACACCTCGTAAACCGTCGTTTGCACCGAGGGCCAGCACAATCAAGTCGGGCTTTTGTTTGAGCTGCCAGTTCATTCGAGACGGCGCACTTGCGGTGGTGGAGCCACTAATGCCCGCATTGACGACTTGCCAGTTCTTACCAGCTTTTTTGGCCAGCTCTTGCACCAAGGCTGGGAACGCGGCTTCACGGCTGACCCCGTAACCTTCCGCCAAAGAGTCACCAAGAATCACAATTTTAATTGGGTTTGGCGCAGATGGGGTGGTGCCGCCCACAAACTCGGAACTCAGCAATAGCACCGGCAGACAGAGGCAAAGAACGATGGACTTTGACATATTCACTCTCATTCAAATTCTAACATTAGATGCGTAGGTATTTGTTGGCAAGTCGGCGAGTGTCTATTATTTTCCCCAGTCAGCGTGTGCGTGTACGCCGAACCTACAACTAGCCCAAGGTGTGTTTGTGACTGCGCTTAAAAAAAGTTTTCTGGCCACTGCCTGTGTGCAGGTTTTGTTTCTCACGTCTTTTGATCAGGCGCACGCGGCACTCTCGGCTTATCGGTCCGTCGATCAATCCTACAAGAGCTTCAAGGACACTGCGGCTCGAACGGCGCAAGCCAAGAGCTCCGGCCTCTCTGCGGCCGAAATGGCAAAACCTTTTGCTGAACTCCAACTTCCCATAGTGACCGAGTGGCCTTCACTTGAAGCCGCTGTTGATCTGTTTGAAAGAGTTCGTGACTATCGATTTTTGCAATCGCCACATGATTCCGATTTTTTGCGCCGCACCTCTTGGCTTTACCCAGACGATGGCTGCTTCACTCGTGCGGCAATGGCCATTATGAATCTCACCAAGGTGTGGGGAGCTGAACCCACATTTAAGGTTTTTGCCTTTGGAAATTTGCGAGTGACGACAAAGAATTCGCCCAGGGGGGAGACGACCTGGTGGTACCATGTCGCGCCCATTTTTCAGGTGGGCGAAGAATATTTTGTTTTGGATCCTGCGATTCGGCCTGATGCTCCAATGACGCTCACTGAGTGGCTCGGCAGCATGAGTCCAAACATAGACCAGGTTGAAGTCGCGATTTGCCAAGCGGGGACTTACTTGCCCCATGACGATTGCAATCTGCCTTTTGGTTCGACCAGCGAAAAAAGGGCCTATGCAGATCAGCCCGAATTTTTACACTTCGAGTGGCACCGCCTGCTGCAATTGGGACGAAGGCCAGAAGCAGAGCTTGGCGAATATCCTCCCTGGCGGTAGTCCTAGCGAGGCCCAGTTGTGAGGCGCCCGCGATTGGGATAACGCAATCCTGACATTCAAGGCTCGCGCAACTCATTAACATGAAAAGACCACGGAGGGACTATTCATGCGAGCAAACTTTATTCAAAGTTTTCGAGAAAACCGAGAGCGTCGATCACTATTTGCACGAATTCGTGACTACCGAGGCTTTGTCAGCATCAAGCATGAGACAGATGATTTTATCGTGAGGACGGCACAGAACGGGCGCGATCTGCGGCAGGTTTTGGAACTTCGACACGAGATATTTATCGAAGATTGGCAGGGTCGAAAAGAGCACCACGGGCTGGATGTGGACAACTATGATTTCAGTGCCGATCATCTGATGATTGTTGAAAAGGCTACAGATCAGGTGGTGGGGACGTACCGTTTGCTGAGCTCGCACTTCACCCATAATTTCTATACAGCGAGTGAGTTTAAGATCGCCGACTTTTTGCGAACTCCGGCCGTGAAGCTTGAGATGGGTCGAGCCTGCGTTCGCCCAAAGTTTCGCGACGGCAACGCCATAGATCTTTTGTGGAAGGGACTTTCACGCTACATTTTTTGCACCAAGACAGAGTTGCTCTTTGGTTGTGCGAGCATCAAGAGCACTGATCCAGCGCTGATGGGGCGGGTGTATCGCTCGCTTCGAGACGATGGCCATTGGACGGATGACTTTCAAGTCCGGGCTGAGTGGGATTATCATTTTGCAGGCTTCTCCATTCTCTCGCCCGAGGGGTTGAGCGGGGCTGAGAAACGCGAGATGCTGCCCCCGCTCCTCCGCTCGTATTTGATGGCAGGGGCCAAGGTCTACGGTTGGCCAGCCCTCGATTCAGACTTTGCTTGCACTGACCTTCTCACCGTCTTAGATTGGAAGGATTTGAAACCCAAATTCCAATCAAGATACGTGGGAACATGCGTTTTGTTTTAGCTCCATTTCGACTCATCTTAGTTTTTTCATCGATTTTTATTTTCATGGCCCATATGGCTGTGATTTTTGTCTTCGTGCGCGACAAGTGGAAGCGCACCCGCTCGAGCAATTTTATTTTAAGTCGCTACGCCCGTTTGGGGCTGTTCTTGTTCAATGTGCGAGTGAGTGTGTTGGGGCAAGAGCATCTGCCGGCTGACCGGGGAGCACTGTATGTCGGCAACCATTTGGGGTACCTTGATGTATTGGTTTTGAGTGCAAAAACGCCAGCCTGTTTTGTAACGTCTGTTGAAATAAAAAACTCCCCCTTTCTGGGGCAGATCTGCACTATGGCCGGCTGCATGTTTGTTGAACGACGTAACAAGAACAACATTCACAACGAACTGTCGGAATTGCGCCAGGGCCTCGGCATGGGTCTGAACGTGGTGATCTTTCCGGAGGCGACGAGCACCAATGGTGAGCAGGTGTTGCGTTTTCGTCGGCCGCTATTTATGTCCGCGATCGATGCCGGTGCGCCCGTGCTCCCATTTTGTCTCAACTATCGGCGCATTGGGGGGGCGGCCCTTACGTTAAAGAATCGCGATCGAGTCTTTTGGTATGGCGATATGGCGTTTCTCCCATCAATCTGGAATCTCAGCAGCAGCGGTGGGGTAGAGGTAGACCTGCACTATTTACCCATGTTAACCACCAGCCCTGAGCTCGATTCCACGGATTTGGCAGAACGCTCGCAGCGGGCCGTGGAATCGGTGTTTCGACCCGTTCAAAATATTTAACGACTCTTATTCAACAGGATAAACGCACCTTATGAAGTTTGGCATGGTTCAGACCAAAGATAGATTCTCACCGCTCGCTGGAGCCTTGCGCCGCGAGTTTGACGCTAAATTTCAGAATCCACATCAGGCTGAGTCAACAAGGTTTGTTTGGGACTTTTGGCATATTCCAAATGAGTACACGGTTCTCAGAACTCCGGCCTATCACTATTTTTCCGCAAAGCTGTATAACCGCTTTCATCGCGATCTGGTGGAGTGGGGGCGCATGAACTTAGGTTGTCATGATGTTTCACCGCCTTGGTTGAGCTGTTATGTCTCTGGTTGTCGGCAAGAGAAACACGTCGATCGGCCCCATGGTCCGCTGGCGTTTGTCTTTTCTCTGACCAAATGGGGCAGCCGCCGGTTCTCAGGTGGCGAAACTTTTTTGCAGTCCGGGCGTAGTTCGCAAGATTGGATTGAGCCCAAGTTCAATCGTTTGACGCTGTTTAATCCCTCGGTGCCGCACGGGGTTCGAGAGGTGAAGGGCTGCTTGGATCCGCGCTATGGCCGGTTGGTGATTCATGGTTGGTTTGTTAACCCACGGCCATTTTGGGTGGGGCCACTCCAGGCGACGGAGGTGCAAGATGGCCTTGATCTGGGGCTCGAATCTGTTGTGGATGCATCACTGAATTTGGGTGGAGGTCTGCTGAGTCTTAGGTTGGCAATTGCTGCGGATGGTGCCGTTGAGTCGCAGCGCGTACTGGTGAACACACTGGTTGGGGCCTCTCCGGGAGATGTGCGTGAACTCGGCAAACGCTTAAAGCAAATACGGTTCCCTCGCCACCGCCGCGGCACTGTCCTGACTTTGCCCCTGATTTGTGAAACCAAAAAAGGATAGCCGAGCTAAACGGTTCTAGCTGCGGTCTTGTGGTTCTTTGTTGGTTTGGGTCTGCTGAGTTTGCGCCTGATTTTGGCTGGGAGCAATTTGCTCGGCTCGCTGAGTGGGAGCGACGGGAGTTTCTGGATCCGCATCGTTTAAGCCGTCTTTAAATCCGCGGATGGCTTTCCCCAAGGAAGCTCCGAGACCTGGCAACTTGCTTGGCCCAAAGAACAAAAGCAACACCACCAAAACAACTATCCAATGTGAAAGGCTTAAACCACCCATGCTGAACTCCTTGCTGAAGTGCCGACGAGGATAACACCTTATTTTCTATTACTTTAGTACGACCTGCAATGGAATCCCATTATGAGGCAATTATGCTATGCGCTCGGGATTTTCAAAAATCCCCTTAAGCGCCTGTGCCGCACGAGAAAGATCCTGGTCGAGTTGATTGATGAGGGGGCGAAGCTCCTCGGGACGACTCAGGGCAAGGTTCTCAATCTGTTGGCAAATGTGCGCGACGATGGGTAGGCCCACGCCGCCACTGGCCGCCTTTAAGCTATGGACCTCGCGACGGAGGTTGTCCCAGCTCTTTGTCTGGAAGTGGGTTTGAATTTGCTCAAGCTGTCTGGGGTAACACTCCAAATAGACATTTATAACTAAGGCCAAAACTTCAGGTTCGCCCGGGACTGAAAGACTCGCCAGCGTTTTGAGTGTTCCCAAGTCAAGGACCTTAGTCGGGGGTGGAGGAGCGTGCTCTGGTGCAGTCACGGAATCGACGGGAGCATTGCCCAGCCATTTGCAGATCATGGCGTATAGAGTCTCAGGTCGAACGGGTTTTGCCAGGTAATCGCTCATGCCAGAGGCTAAGCATTTTTCGCGATCACCTTTGAGGGAATTTGCGGTCATTGCCACAATTGGAGTCGTTGCCACTCGTGCATCAGGACTCCCACGTATTTCACTTGTCGCTTGATAGCCATCCAGTTCAGGCATCTGGCAGTCCATCAAAACTAAGTCGAAGTTTTCATGCTGCAAGGCCACGACTGCCTCTCGCCCATTCGACACGGGAGTCACTGTCAAGCCAAACTTACGAAGGATTGCCGTAGCCACTTTTTGACTTGTGGGATTGTCCTCCGCTAGAAGAATGCGCGCCGACACCGGGTGAAATTCCAAAAGACCACTGAGCTGCTCCACTTGATGCTGTTCTAAACTGGGGCGGTCGAGGGAAATTTCAAACCAAAAGACTGAACCCACACCCATCGTGCTGTCCACACCAATTTTGCCGTCCATCAAGTCAACAAGACTCTTACAGATCGAGAGGCCAAGGCCTGTTCCGCCAAACTCGCGCGAGGTAGAGGAGTCTGCCTGCGAGAACGGCATAAAGATAGCGGCATGCATCTCTGCCGGAATTCCTATCCCTTCATCGGCAACCGAAAGTTTTAATCGCACGGGTGATAAATTTTTGTCTAGCGCCCGTACGGCAATTACGACCTGACCTTTAAAGCTAAACTTAATTGCATTAGAAACCAAATTCACCAGAATTTGCCGGAGGCGAGTCGGATCTCCCACAAAACTCGTATTTAAATTTGGTTCTATCTCCAATTTTAATTCGAGCTTTTTTTGCTCCGCTGCAAATCGCATCAAGTGATAAATACGCAGGAACTCCTCTTCTAGATTGAACGGCACGTGTTCGAGAATCAGCTTGCCTGCTTCAATTTTAGAAAAATCTAAAATATCATTTAAAATTGAGAGCAGACTATCTGCGGACTGACTGATGGTGCGAATGTAGTCGAGTTGCTCCTCGCTGAGCTTGCTATCTTGGAGAAGCGTTGCCACGCCGATAATCCCACTGAGGGGAGTGCGGATTTCGTGGCTCATATTTGCCAAGAATTCAGACTTGGTGCGAGCGGCGGCCAGAGCAGATTCGCGTGCTTCGATAAGATTGACTTCCGTTTTCTTGGCTGCGGTGATGTCGGTGTGTGAGCCAGACAACCTAGACGGCCGGCCTCGCTTGTCCCACAGTGCCATTCCTCGAGTCAAAATCCAGCTGTAGCTACCTGACTTGTGCCGCAGTCGATGCTCTAAGCGAAACTCCGGCAAGCGACTCTCCAGGTAGTCATTGAGCGTTTTTAAGGCGCGCACTTTGTCGTCGGGATGCAGCAAGCTCTCCCATGTGTCAAACGAGTTCTCGAGATCGGCGTCGCTGTAGCCGAGCATTTCCTTCCAGCGAGGTGAAAGATAAACATCATTTGTATAAAGGTTCCAATCCCAAAGTCCATCGTTGGAGCCTTTCACGGCCAAGGCGTACTGCTCTCGAATTTGCTGCAGCGAGCGCTCACGCTCAGTTAAAAGAGCAGTCTTCTCGTCGGCAATTTGAACGGCTCGACGGTTGGTTTCTCGCAAGCCGACAAGCATTGTGGCAAAGAACAATCCGATGATGGCGCCACCAAACCCCACCCAAGCTTCGCTTGGACTGTAGTCAGAAATGAATCCCGTGCCCCGCTTCCATCCGATATAGAAATTGCGCTGCCCCAACTGAATGGTGGTTGTTGAATCAAATATTGGTAGTGGTTGCGAAGCGTGATCAGACCGAAATAAAATGGACTCTGGCGATAGTTTGGCATCTGAAAAAATAAAGATGTCCACTTCGTCCCAATACTTGCCTCGTATTCCCGCAAAGAAATTTTGGGCCACCACAGGAATAAAGACCCAACCTTGAAACTTAGATTGCGATCGGGCAGTGGGGGCCTCGATCGGTGCGGCCAGCAAAAAACCCAGCTGACCGTTGGCCTCAGCTTGCAGACGGATGGCGGTGGATGCAGCCAGGCGTCCTGAAGTGCGCGCCAGCTCCAATACCTCGCGGCGGTTGATTTCGCCGGCAAAGTCCAAACCCAAAATTTGCCCCTCGAGCTCAGCCGGCTCAATCATGGTGACCACATAATGCGAGTCCCTTGAGCCAATCGTTTGGCCACCTGGAGTGGGGAAAGGCCTAATCGTCAAACCTGCCAGCCGATGCCGTTTGCGCGAGAGGTCCTTCGCGTCGCCGACGGACAGGGGCAAAATCACCCCGATGCTTTCAATTTTCCCAAAGGGTTTTGAAACTCGTAGGCTGTCTACAAAGTGACCCCACTCAGAGCTTTCGACCAACTGACTGCTTCGATAGTAACTGACGCTGGCACGGGCAGTGTCTTCATAGTTTGCAAATTGACTCGTCAATCGATCGGTAACTTCACTCACAATTAGGTTAAAACGAGCTAGGTCTCGCTCAATCTGACTCAATGAAAATGAGTAAAATAGAGCGGCGGCAATTAGCCATCCCACTGTTAAAGCCATAGCTGGCATCCAGAAATGTCCAGCACGGCGAAACCCTTCAAGGAACAACGCCGTCACGCCCATTGCCGTCAAAAACAGTTGCAGGTGGGTCAGCTCTTTTATGGTGATGTGGCTCGTGAAGGGTCCAAGACCTACCAATGTTGAGGTCACCGCAACGGCTCCGATAATGAGCAGCAATGAGCGTAGTCCAAATGACTTTAAGTAGTACGCACCCAGCAGCAAACTTGGAAACACAAGGAGCGACATTGCGGTCTCAGTGGGCCGACTAAAGACCAGAAATAAAAGGAGTGCGGTACCAGCGCCCACGCCAGCAAAGCGCTGTAGACCAACTGCAAAAACTCGGCGTTTAGAGAACGGAGTTTTTGCAAGGGCTATAAAAAATGGGACAGTGAAGAGCGCTCCCAGGGCACTTGCACTCCACCACTCAAACCAGGTGCGATGAAAGAGCTCAGGGGTTTGGAGTTCATAAAAGGTGAGGGCCAAGGTCCCGACACTCGCTGCGAGAATTGGTCCGATGAACGCCGCCACTCCCATAGAGACGGCTTGACTTTGAATGCCCAAATGAGAGTTTTTCCCGCCGAGGCTTCGAACCAAATACGCCCCGACAAGAGCCTCACCCACATTGCCGATCGCAATAAGAAACAGGCTAAACAAGGGACGATCTGTTGTGAATGCCGCAAGCATGGTGGCCACCCAGATGGCGGGCCACCGCCGCCAGCCAAAAATGGTTAAGGCGGCGATCCCGACACCTGAAGTCAACCAAATGGGCACTCGGCTATCGGCAAGTTCGAGAAGATAAAAACCGAGCTCCGCCGCAAGGACGTAGGCTGCCGCAATCAGCGTGGACTCGGCTCCAGCAGTGAGAAGTGAAGGGAGTCGATTTTTAATTGCAGCCTGAGTTGTGCTGATGAAACGGGCTGCAGAGCTCGGTGCGGGCATTCAGCTTCCTTTGTGCCGCCCAAATATGGCCTACATCCTGGGCTCTTGGCAAGGCGCCTAGAGAACTGTTTTCTACACATAAAACTAATACTAGAACCCTTTTCACAAATACTTTATCTTTGACGTCGACACGGTTTTCAAAAAAGCGAAGGTGCAGTAAAATGGATGACTTGGGTTCAGTTCTCCTTATCGAAGACAATCATGTCACTCAGGTGATCGTGCAGTCGACATTGAAGGGCGTGTGCTCGGTCGAGGCCGTGAGTACAGCCAAAGACGCGTTGACTCGTGTCGCAGAACAGAAATTTGATTTGATCCTGCTCGATATTAGTTTACCTGATGGCGATGGGTTCGATTTGTATCAACAGGTTCGAGAGACTAGCCTCAATCGCTTTGCTCCCATTTTGTTTTTGACTGCAAAAGATGCGCGTGATGATAAGCTGCACGGCTTTTCACTTGGGGCTGATGACTACATCATCAAACCCTTTGACGCCGTTGAGCTACGTCTTCGAATTGCAGCAAAGCTCAAAAATCTGCAGCGGCTGACTGTACCTGAGATGAGCGAGGCTTTGCGCATTGGTCCCTTCGTGGTGAATCTTGGGTCGCAGCGAATCAGCTTGCGCGAAGAAACTGGCAAGGATCTCCAACTTGAGTTGACCGGCAATCAGTTTAAAATTTTCTTTTACCTGTTGAGGCACCAAGGTGAAATTGTCTCGCGCGAGCAGCTGCTGATGGAAATTTGGGGATCGGATACACATGTTTCTGATCGAACTGTCGACACCCACGTCTATGCCATTCGAAAAATTTTGGGTGAAAAGGCCGATCTCATCCGTTCGATCCATGGCAAAGGATATCGGTTTGATTTGAATTCTCGACCTTAATTGATGCGGAACGTCTTGGGCGGGAGTTGGTCCTTGGGCTGGGTCAAACAGTCCATGCTTGTAAATATATAAGCTTGGTTGAGAGTATGAAGGAGCTAGGCAACATCCGTCATTCACAATTCAGGGAGTTACAATGAATATCTCAACCCTTAACTGGATATTCAAATTGGTGATTGCAGCAACCATCTGTCTCAGTTTTATGCGGGGTCAGCTTGTGCTAGCTCAAGGTGAAGACTTTGATGGGCAAAGTCTCGAAGATCTTCTCAACATCAAGACCAAAGTGGCGTCGCGCACAGAGGCTACACCTCGCGCTTCGGCCGGCAGTGTGACCATCATCACCGCGGCTGAGATCGCCGCCTCAGGTGCGCGCGACATGATGGATGTACTCTTGATGGTCCCTGGAGTTTCTTTCGGCAATGATGGATTCAGTGCGGCTAGCATTGGGATTCGTGGCATGTGGGCCAACGAAGGCAAAGTGCTCTTGCTGTATGACGGCCTTGAGATGAACGAAATTCTTTTTTCAACGGTGCAGTTCGGCAATCGTTATCCGGTAGATAAGATCAAACGGGTAGAGGTGATTCGTGGCCCCGGCTCGGCGGTGTATGGCGGTTTTGCCGAACTCGCAGTGATTAACATTATTTCTAAGAGCGGCCAAGATCTGCAAGGTTGCGAAGTTACCGGCACGTACGGGCAGATGACTCACACCTGGGCTCGGCGAAACATGTCGGCCGCCTGTGGCACCAAGGCCAAAGATTTTGATGTGAGCGTGGCCGCGTTTTCGGGTCAAGGGCGCCGCAGTGATCGCAAATTCACTGGGTTTAGTGGTGAGACCACCGACGACGATCCATCGAACGATGTGAACACCACCACCCAAACCTATCGCTTCACCGGTAACCGCATTGATCCGATGTTTATCAATGTGGGAGTGAGCAACGAGCGCATGCGCTTTCGCTACATTCGTGAATTTTACGAAATGCAAACGACGACAGGCTTTGGTTATTTGAGTGCGCGTCGCCCGGTGTACTCGCAGTTCTACGGCCAGTACTATGGGTTGGAGGTCGATTTCAATCTCTCGTCAAAATTAAAATTCACGCCCTTCGTGCAATACAAAACGCAAAAGCCCTGGCAAACCGTCGATGTAGAGATCGCTGACGAGGTGGTCAGCAACTTCACCAGTGATCGATTGCGCAGCGGCTTCACAACGTCGGTTGACGTCCATCCACATTTCAATTTGCTCATGGGTTACACCCGGCAAGAGGACCGGGGTTTAAACGAAAACTTTCAGTCCTATCAAGCGACGTTTTCAGATGGGAGCTCTCGCGCCTCTTACTTTACCGACTCAGTACTGGCGCAAGGGGTGTTGTCGAGTAGTGGTGGGACAAGCCTAACCGTAGGTACGCGCTACGACAAACACGAGACTGTGCGCGGAGCGTTTTCCCCTCGAGTGGCGTTGGGGCGGACAGTGGCGGACTGGCACGTGAAGGCCATGGCGGCAAAGGCGTTTCGTGCTCCCACAATTATGAATTTGGATAGCAATCCCAAACTCAAACCCGATCGAACAACGACCTATGAGTGGGAGGGAGGCGTTCGTCCTTCTAAAACCACGTACCTCACCCTCAACCTATTTCAGACTGAAATTCTGGACCCAATCATTTATGGAGTGGATCCCACAGGCGCGACCAAAAACTTCAATGCCGAGCGCACGGGCACCTACGGCGGAGATTTAGAGTTTCGCGTAAAGGACACCTTTGGCTTTGCCACGCTTACATACTCTTATTACCGCGCCGATTGGAAGAACCCCTATGTCTACCGAGTGGATGGACATGAGGAAGTTCTGCTTGGCTTTCCAACCCATAAACTTTCTCTCAAGTCGTCCTTCAATTTGCCCATTCCAGATTTAAAATTTAACCCAAGCGCCACTTACCTTTCGCGCTATTTTGCCTACAGTTGGGACGACACGAACAAAACGCGCTACTTTGAACAGATCGCGCCAGGGCCCATGGTGAACTTGTACTTTGTCTATGCCGACGTCTTCACCAAGGGGTTGGATCTGGGTGCCGGCGTGTTCAATGTGATCGACTCGGATTGGCGATTGGCCCAACCTTACCGGCAGGGCTACCATGCGCCCATGCCCACTCCGTCAAGGGAGTACGTGGTGCGGGCCGATTACAGTTTGACATTTTAAGCAGATTTGACTTGATGCTAGGGCGTGAGCCATCCCAATCGTCTAAAAAAAGCTATGTGTCTTGGTCTGGGTTCTCTCTTTTTGGTGCTGGGAGCTATCGGAGCGTTTTTGCCGATACTGCCCACCACCCCGTTTCTTCTGCTGAGCGCCTATTTTTTTGCTACTGGTGATCCACGAGTGCACGCCTGGTTGCTGAACTTGCCCTGGGCAGGCCCGCTCATTCGGGAGTGGGAGGTGACGCGCGCCATTCGGGCTCGAGTCAAATGGACCGCCGTAGCCATGGTGTTGGTGACAACCGGTGCGTCGTTTTACTGGCTCGGGGACACCAACATGCGCTTGCGGCTGCTCTTGCTCGCACTGACCGCGATTGGATTGTTTGTCATTATTCGACTGCCCACTCGGCCTTGACGGCGTTTGTTTGAACCCATTAGTGTGAGGCAAATTCACCGCGAGGGGTGTCCGTTTGATTCTATTGGCTTACGCCAGCCTGCTAGTCTTGAGCTTGCTCGATAATATTCGAAGTCCCTACTTTCCAGAGATTTTGCACGAGTTGGAATTGACTGGCACAACCGGTGCGCTGTTTTTTTCTGTCACCAGTCTTGCCGCCTTTGTTGGCAGTTGGAGTGCACACGGCATCGTTGGGCGATTTTCATCACTGCTTTTGCTCCGAGCTGCGAGCGTAGTGTTGGCGTTAGGTATGGTGGCGATCTCGCGCTCCTATGCGCTTGCACCGTTGCTCGTCAGTTGCACAGTTTTTGGCTACGCTTACGGCGCTCTCAATTTGGCGCAAAATTTAATTATTGTCGAAGGCAGTTCACCGCACTTGCGCCGGCGTATCTTCTCAGGATTGCATTCGATGTATGCGTTTGCCGCCCTGCTAGCGCCTGTGGTCGCCTCGGTGTTTCATTGGTTGAGCTGGAGCTGGCGCGACGCCTTTTTAATGACGGCCGTTGTCTCGGCTTTACTGCCATTTTGCAGCTATCGCCTACAGAGTCGATCGATCTCAGAGCGAGTCGATTTTGCCGGAGAGAACCCATCGCCACGGTTGAATCGGCGGGAGTGGGTCCAATGCCTCCTCTTTGCGGCGATGCTTGCGGGTTATCTTTGGGGAGAGGTGGGCGCTTCCACCCGTCTGGTTCTCTGGCTGCGCGCGGAGAAGGGTATGTCGACGGATATGGCCAATCTTTATTTGGGTGGCTTCTTTGTTATGCTCCTCTCGGGGCGAATTCTCTTTGGACTTTTGCATTTTGAACGCGTGAGCAATTGGGATGTGCTTAAATGGAGTGCGGGGTTCTCAGGCCTAGCGTTTGTTCTGGCATTGACGGTGTCACCCATTTGGATGGTGTTGGCCGGCTTTTTTATGTCGCCATTTTATCCCGTGGCGATGGAGCAGATCTCACAGATTTTTGGGCGTAAAAGTCCGCAGGCGCTGGGCTTTATTATTGGGTCGGGCTCGCTCAGTGTGGTGGCTTTGCATCTGTGCTTGGGCGTACTCACAGATCTGCGCTCGGTGAATTTTGCTTTGTCCATTTGTCCTGCTGCACTTACGACGATTGCGTTTGGCCTTTGGCTGCGCCAGCGAAGGGCTTTATCCCGAGCACTGTGAAGGTCTCATTTGCAAAACGCGCGTGCACATCTTGCCCCGCAATGACAATGGCAAACCGTTCGTTTACCCGAGCGCGGTAAGCGAGTGGGCGCGGGTCGAGCAGCAGCACCTGCTGAATCAAATCCATAAAGCGGGGCATGTCGGCGATCCGTCCGTTCGACGTCAATTGCAGCAGGTCAGCTTCAGCCTCAGCGCTAAAAATACAGCGCGTTTCACTCGCATCCAATCGGCTGGGCCAGCCTGTGGTAAATTCGGCGGGACGATCCGCTTCAGCCAAGTAGGGTTTAATGTCTAGGATGGGTGTGTTGTTGACCAAATCCACACCACTCAAGAGCAATTGGTCAGTTTCTATTTTCTCAAGGCGCGCCAATGTGAGGCCGATGGCATTGGGTCGATGCGGACTGCGCGAGGCAAACACACCGATGGCCTCACCCAAAAGGCGGGGCGGATGAATTTTGCCAGCCTGTTTGGTGTTCTTGTTTTGATTGAACCAACTCAGCAGCCACACGTGACTAAAACCCTCGAGGCCAGAGAACATGCCTTTGCCCCGCCACTCCGGTGCGAGAGTCAGTCGGCCCGAGCTCGCTGGCGCGAGCGCCCCTTGTCTGGGAGTGCCAAATTTAAAACTAAAATCAGACTGCAAAGTCCCAATCGGGCGAAGTCGCAGTAGATCCGGGGTATCGGAGTTATCCTTTTGACTCTGCATGGGGTGGTTTTTATCATACCTCCACTATGGTTCCAGCGTTTTTTCGGATCTCACTCAAACGGTTTCTTTGGCTTCTGGGTGCGTACTCGGCGACGCGAGTGTTTTTTTTACTATGGAACTGGCCGCGCTACCAAGAGGAACCACTTTCGGACCTGATGTTGGCCTTTGTGCATGGGCTCCGGTTTGACACCTCGGCCATCTTGTTTACTAACGCGCCGTTGTTACTACTCTGGCTCTTACCGACTCAAGTGTGGCGCAGCCAAATTTTGCGAGTTTTTGAACGGACACTGTTTGCGCTGATCAACTTTATATTTTTAGGCGGCAACGTCATTGATGCCGAGTTTGTGAACTTTATTGGCAAACGCACGTCGTTCGATATTTTTTCGTTATCTGAGGATCTCGAGCGACATTCTCTCAATGTGATTTTGAGCTACTGGCCCATGGGTTTAGGCTTGCTGGCACTGATCGCGACGGTTGTGTGGTTTTACCCGCGATTCCCACTCAGCCCAGCACGCGAGCGGTGGCTATCCGGAACACTCTGGCGCCTTGTCGCGCTATTCTTGATCTTCACCGGGATGCGTGGGGGCTACCAATTTCGCCCGTTGAGTCCCATCCACGCTTACTTTTCCTCTAAGCATGAGTTGGGTCTGCTGGCGTTGAACACGCCGTTCAATGTGATCAAGAGCATCGGCAAGAATAAATTTGAACGGGCGCGCTACTTTCCCTCTCGCCGAGAGGTTGTTCAGACTTTACACGAGATGACCAAGCCCTCTCGTCCGCCGTTGGGAGTTGCCAAAGACTGGAACGTGGTGGTGTTGATTGTTGAAAGTCTAAGCACCGAGTACACGGGTTATAACAACCCCTACCCCGGCTTCACGCCCTTCTTTGATGAGTTGGCAAAAAAGTCGTTTTATTTTCACAACAACTTTGCCAATGCTCGAAGGTCTCTCGAGGGGATTCCAGCGGTGCTGTGCGGACTCCCAGCGATGATGGAAGAGCCCATCCTCACCTCCAACTTCACCGGCGATCGCTTTGACTGCATGGCCAAAATTTTGCGTGGTGTAGGCTATTCAACTTATTTTCTGCACGGCACGCACAACGGCTCCATGCATATGGATAAGTTTGCGGGGCTAGCAGGGTTTGAAAACTTTGTCGGACTAGATGAATATCCCAAGGCCAACTCTGAGGAATTTGATATGGATTGGGGCGTACTCGACGAGCCCATGCTGCAGTATGCAGTGAGCCTGATCGATCAGGCAAAAAAGCCGACCTTCTTATCTGTCTTCACTCTCAGCAGTCATCATCCTTATTTTATTCCAGAGAAATATGCGGGACGCTTTCCGAAGGGATCGCTCGAAATTCATGAGAGCATTGGTTATGCCGATCATGCGCTTCGTGCGTTTTTTAAAGCGGCAGAGTCGAAGGATTGGTTCAATAATACCATCTTTGTGATCACAGCCGATCATACCCACAAGAATGATCCCAAGAACCGTGACTATTCAGGTCGCGTCGGTGGGTATCGAGTGCCGCTTCTGATTTACGCTCCTGGGCTCGAAGTGACAGCTGTGCCTTATGCGCGTGATCGAGTGTCTCAACATGTAGATATTGCGCCGAGTGTTTACGATCTGCTGGGCCTGTCACTGAAAGAGCGGCTGCTCTTAGGTCAAAGTGTGTTTGATCTAAAGTTGCCTGGCCGAGCCTACAACTTCACCAGTTCTGGGTACTGGTATATTGAATCCGATCTGTTGGTGGACCTAGGCAAGCCACCGCAACCGCTACGCCTCTATCGCCAAACTAATTTTGTAGATCGAAAATCCTTGTCGGAGCTAGACTTACAGTCGCGACGAGCAGAGTTAGAAACCTCGACCATCAGGCTAAAGGCCGTGATCCAATATATGCACGACGGGCTGATCGACAACAATTTATATGATTGGCAAAAGACGCTGGAATTTTGACGCTTATGCCGTCAAGAACTTGAGCTTAAATTAATGCATCTTGTGATCTTTGACACGTGCCATGACCTGGCACTTCGGGCAGCGGGCTTCCTCTCGCAGAGTGAAGTCCTGCAGATAGCTCTCTATTTTTATGCTCAACTGAGAATTGCAAAGGGGACAGGTGTTTTGCATTTCGATATAGGCCTTGTGCCTGGACTCTATTGCACTTGAATTGTCTAAAGTTCGGCTTCTTTTCACGTTGTGGCTCCTTGATGGCAGACTTCAACGCTTTGACTATGCAAGGCCGATGCTTACGGCATTGGTCTAGAGTCAGGACAACTCAAGGGGACTTTACCGAGCTTCCAGAACTTCAATGCGGACGGGTTGTTTTGTCATCGCATTGGCAAGGGTGAGTTGGGCGACCTTCGCATAAACTGCAAAAAAATCATCGTTGAATTTGCTCACTTCAAAGTCGATCCCCGTCGCATCAAACGAAGTGGTGAAGGTGATAAACTTGGCCTCTGCTGAAACCTGAGTCATCACTTCACGCTTGGTCGCGCCAAAATTCACTTCAATTTTCGAGGGAGTGACAAGATTCTGCAAGCGAGAGATGCGGCTGGTGTTGCCAATAGACAACGTGCAAGAGTAGGTGAGGGTCTGCGCTCGGCGAACAAGAGATGCGCCACACTGGTCGATTTCGCGCCGGCCAAAGGTGAGAGTCTTGGCCTTTAGATCCAAGGCCTCAAGCAGTCCATTGTCACTTTCAATAAAGAACGCGCGCGGCTTCATCATCTGAGATTTGATCGGCATAGCCGCCGTGCCAATGGAGGCAAAGGCCAAGGTGACTTGCACCAGTTTTACAATTGTTTTTTGAAGTCCAGACATCTTGCTCATACACCCACCATCCTGATCGTTTTTACATGGAGGTGACCATCTTTGTCCCTCAAGATGCGGCTGTGATCTCTAGAAGCCAGCCGTTAACCATCCTGTGAGATAGGTAGCAAGCACAGGGCCAAGAAACTGGCCCTGTTTAGAAGAGGTAGACTTAACCTAAGAAGCTTATGTGCTGCGAGCAGCGTAATATTCAGTGAACAAACCGGCATCAAACTGAAAGGGAACATGTTCAGTCCCAGGCGTGGCGTGGATCACACCAACATCAAAGCCGTTTTCAGATTCTTTGCGGAGATAATCAGGGACCTCAAGGCGAGGCGCCTTCATCGCTTGCAGGACAATCTGATTTTCACGTGATCTTTCATGGATGGTGACCTTTGCGCCTTGTGGAACCACAAAGGACCCAACTGTCACCACTTGTCCGTCGACCAACACGTGACCGTGACTCACCAGCTGGCGGGCCGAGCGAATGCTGGGGGCAAAACCAACTCGAAACACCAAATTGTCTAAACGAGACTCCAGCAGGCCCATCAGCTTTTTCACCCAGTTGGTGGCTGAACCGCGCTTTGCGTTGCGGATAAAACGTCGCAACTGCTCTTCACGCAGGCCGTAGTGCACGCGGATTTTTTGCTTCTCTTCTAAACGAAGGGCGTAGTCGGAGTATTTTCGGCGTTTGTTGCCGTTTTCACCGGGGGGATAGGGGCGTCGCTCTAAGGCGCCTGGCTTACCAAGGCCTGGAAGTTCTGTTCCCAATCGTCGTTGCATTTTAAACCGGGCAACTTTGCCCTCTTTCGCTTTTGCCATGCTTCTATATCCTCTGTATTTTCAAAAGAATTCGAAGTCATAACAAGCGATTGAGGGAACATCAAGGCGTTTTATTTTGCAGGGCACCTAGGTCTCCCAAGCCTATTCCAAAAAAGGGCGTAAACCCTCCACCATATTGGGATTCAAGACCGTAGTAAGCCCCTAAAATAAAACTGACGGGCAGTTGGTAGGCCGTGGTGCTATTGAGGCGTAACTCCGCGCCGGTCCCCATAAAATATTGGCTCAACGTTTTTCGCACATAGGCGTTTTGAATCACGTCAATAGCCACTCCATCGACGGCAATCGCATCCCCAAACAGCACCAAATCTAGCTCGTTCAAATAGAGCGGAAAGGTTCCCCAGCCACCTAGGGTTTCAACGATAGGGATTGAGTACTCCAGGTTGGCATTTAATAGTTTTTTGCCCATAAATGAGCCTGAAGGGTAGCCCCGCAGCAGATAATCGGAGTTGCTTAGGTTCACCACATAGTTGCCGCCAACGCTGCTCTCACCCAAATCCACAATTGCGGACCGGGGCAAATCGGGGGAGACTGCGGCGCTGGTTCGAAGCGTCAGGCTTTGAGCCTTTCCCCACCGAACAGTCTCAAGTAAATTCAGGCGGGTGCGGCCGTAGGCCAAATTGTTGCCCCCACTGAGATACTCCTCATGCAGCAGCTCAAATTGAAGTCCCAGCCAGGATCCGATGGGCTCATTGAGGCGAGAGTGTCGAAGGCTCACAGTCGGACCTTGGCGTTGGTACGTTTGCCTCGCGCCCTGTGTCTCCACCCAAATTCCGCCCAGGTTCCATGAGGTGTTGCGGCTTTGAAAGGGCCATCTATTGATCAAAGTGGCGTAAGCACCTGAGCTCTCTAAGGTGAGTTCGCTGGCACTCAGGTAGCGTACGGACTTGGCATACCCCAGGCCAATGGAACTTGGTAAGGAGTGGTTGAGGTAATCGATCCCGTAGCTTGGTTTTTTCGTGATCGTGTCAAAGGAGGCAAACAGCCCAACTTGATTGCGTCCGACGGGGTCTTGCAGAAACGACAACCCCTGGAGCAACAGTCCGTCTTCAATCGGATAGAGCATGGGGATCCAATAGCGAGGCCAAAGATAATAAAGGGGGACATAGCTCTCATGGCGCATTTTGACTTTGGTGATTTTGGAAACCGGCGCAGGGGGAATTGGGGCAGGTTCAAGTTGAGCTGGAGTGCGTTTGAGAAGAGGCAGGCTGACCAGGCGCTGGCCTGTGCCTGAGAGCTCGCTCACGATAAGTTCGTTTCGCTGCCAATCGAGGTCGGCCGTTGTGATTTCAGTGCGCGTGTTGGTGACGGCGTAGCTAGAGGTGCCGTCAGGTTGAGCGAGATAGGTGTTGCGAGCATTGGTTTTAGCATCGGTGAACAGCAGGCCGGACCGAGTCTTGCGAGGGTTTCGAACCGAGCGAAACTCAGGCAGCAGCGGCTGCACCTTGCGTTGGTTGAGATCGTAAAGCTGGAGAGTCTCGGCCCCGCTGCGGGCCTTTAAGGTAAACACAATTTGTTGTTCGCTGAGAAACTCTGGGCTCGAGAGGCGTTGCTGCAAATTGCTAGTGAGGAGCTTGCGGCTTTGCTTGGAGTTTAAATCCAGCAGCAGCAGACGGGTTTGACCTGCATCGTTTTGAATGTAAACCACTTGATTGCCCTTGGGTGAAGGACTGGGCTCGGAGGCGCGCATGCCCTCCGTCAGGCGTGAGTCCTCGCCGGTTGAGAGATCGTAGAGGTGGAGGTCACGATAAGTGAGGTGGGGGCGAGTCAGGTCCAGCTTGTCGTAGACAAGGCGGTTCTCATCTAGCCAGCGAATCTTTAAGGTGCCACGTGTGTTAAATAATAGTTCGGCTTTAACCAAATGAAACGGCTCTTTGGTTTGCCCGCGCACCTTGCGATACACTCGGGCGCCGTGCTGGCCTTTACGACGACTCACGATATACACCAACTGTTGACCTGACGGACTGATGGCAAACACCTGTTGCGTGCCATCGGTCTCAGCCACTGCCTGTCCGTTGGTTGCGCCAGAGTTGTCAATTTGTGCAAGTTGGGCTTTGGCCTGCACCGCAAGCGAAGACTTGGTGGCGTCCCACAGGTCGACGGCCGATCGGCCTGTCTGCTCTCGCATGGGACCGTTTAATAAAAACGGTAGCCGCCGAGCAAAATTTTGATTCCAAGTCTCAATTAAGGTGAGGTCCTTTTTCTTTAGCGCTTCATCCCACCACCAAGCGCCAAACAGATAGGGGCGAGCGCCATAGGGCCACGTGCCGAGCCCCTGTTCGTTGATATCGGCAATTCCCTCCGTTTGCATTTTTCCACTCAACCACCAGCTTCGAGCGCTGGCTGAAGTTTCAGTGGAACGTAGGCGACCGTTTGCAGTCAGACGACTCTCTAGGTTAACGGCGAGACCTTCAAGGTACCACCTGGGCAAAATGGCATTGGGGCGAATGACGTTGCCAAAAATCCACTTTAAGGGCGTGTAAAATCCATGCGACGAAAACATGTTTAAGATGTGAGTGTACTCATGCAGCATTATCTCCAGTGGCCAATCGCCAAACTGATCGTTGGTGTCTGAGCTGGTGGGCAACACCGGGTACACTATGATATGCGGAAACGGCAAGAACGTGGCGAGTCCATTGCTCTCATCCGTCTCATCGCTCAACACGACGGTCGTTTTGCTTGGCCCCTCTTTAAATATGGGCATGAGGAGATCATGTGCTTGCTCCGCCGCCAGGGCATAGCGCTTTGCCAGAGCCAACTGGTGGTTTGGGTAAACAATTTCAAAGTGCGGAGTGCGCAAGACTCGAAAGCTCCAGCTCGGAGCTGGAGCAGCGTAGGTCACCTCAAGTCCAGCGGTGAGGGCCGCAACAAGCAAAAGTGCCAGCGGTCTGAACCAGACCAAAATCGAGGCGCGGAGAGAGAAGCTGTGATTGAACATGGTTAGGGTTGGTTTTTGTCGGCCCAGTTTTGCCAGTACTCCACAGTCTGGTTGCGCTTAGTCGCCGTATCGGTTGGCTTATAGAGTGGGCCTTTTGGTTGGTTGATTTTCAAAATTTGACTTGCCACTCGTTTGAACTCTTCGTTGTCCCCCACTTGCAGGTAGCGAGCCATCGCTAAGGCCGTCTCTTTCACCGGTCGTGCCTTCAAACGTTGAAGGGCGATTTTCTTGATGTCTTCATCCTCATCGACTTTCAATACCAAATGATGATAGAGATCGCGCAAATTGCGCGAGTAGCTGCGCTCCATTTTACTCAAAGCGGCCAATCGAGCCTCTCGCTCTTGGCCGGGCTCTTGTAAAAAGCGAATCTGAGTGGAGTAGGGATCTTCTAACACTTCATCATCCAGATCATACCAAAAGCTCCAGTCATCCGAAGTTTCGAGCCAGTCCACGCCTGGCCGCTTCAGTGCCCAGACCACGTTGGTGATCTTGTAAAATTCAAAGGATTGAGTACCCACCTGAATGATCATCTTCGGCTTATTGACGGCCAGACCTAAGTTGGCGCGAGACCGAATGGTGTAGCTCTTCAGCGAATTCAAAAATCGATCTAAAAAATCCCAGTTGAGCAACAAGTTGGTGCCATCGGCCGACCAAGCTTTAGGTGTGCCTTTGAGTTCAAACAACTTGACCCCTTGTCGAAATATTTTAACGGGTGCTTGTAGAGCTATACCGCCCACCTTTGGTCCAACCAAAAAATCTCGGTGCAATGGAAAATACAGGAGCCCCTCGCCACCCACGTTCAAACAGTTCTCTCCCTCAGCCACGATTCCCGCACGGATATAGATGGAGCGGGTGCGCGCTCCCTCTTTGACTGTTACATCGGGGGGTTCGTTAAAGGGCGGGCAGCCATTGCCGAGGGGATTGCTGAGCATTGCAAGTTGCTGTTGCAGGTTCTCGAGGTCTGCGACTTTGCCGGCGATCTTCCCCTTATTGCCAGTGAGAACAAGTTCAAACTGGTCATGTTTCGACTTGAACTCAAGGCGTCTAGGCGTCTCGGCCACCGCATGTGTTGTGAAAAAACTCAAAACAAGTGTGACCAACAATTGCGTTTTCAAACCAACCTCCTCAAGTTCCTCTAAAATTTTAAGCTGAATTCTCTAAACTTCCAACTTTCATTGATTGAATCGACCGTAGAACCAGCGTAAAATTTTAGGTATTCACAACTGGTCTAGTAGCAGGAGGCTTCACCTTGGAACAACTCGCTTCAATTTGGTCGGAAAATTCCGGATTCTTACTCGATAGTGCCATATGTTGGCCTAGCATTCTCGGCGCAATATTTGTGTTCGGTGCTATTGGCTACTTTGGCTTACCATTCTTTGTTTGGCTTGTTGCTGCAGGGATTGCGCTGCTCGGTTTTGGTGCGCCGATTGAGTTGGCGTTTGTGTTGGTCGCTGTAGCCTTAGTGTTTCTAGTCACACCGATTCGGCGAATGACTGTCTCTGCCGCGGTGATGCAGACGATGAAGGCGCTCAAGCTCATTCCCAATATTTCGCCGACGGAACGTACAGCGCTCGAGGCCGGAGTGGTGTGGATGGAGGGTGAGCTATTTTCTGGTCATCCCAACTTTAAAACTATGTTGAATCAACCGCAGCATCAGCTGTCTGCGGCGGAGAAGAGCTTTCTCGACACTGAGGTGGAGAAGCTGTGTGAAATGGTCGATGACTACAAGATGTATCGCACGCGCGAGATGGCGCCTGAAGTGTGGGAGTACATTCGACGCAAAGGATTTTTGGGAATGATCATTCCCAAAGAGTATGGTGGGCTGGGGTTTTCACATTCGGCTCACAGTGCGGTCATTCAAAAAATTTCCTCCCGCTCCATCGGAACGGTAATCTATATAATGGTGCCCAATTCTCTGGGCCCAGCGGAATTGTTGGTTCGATATGGAACGGATGCACAAAAGAAAAAGTATCTCCCGCGCTTGGCCAATGGCGATGAGATCCCGTGCTTTGGATTGACCGAACCCGCCGCCGGGAGTGATGCCGGTGCCATCACTTCTGAAGGTGTGCTGTTCAAGGGTCCTGACGGCAAGATCTACATTCGATTGAACTGGAATAAGAGATGGATCACGCTCGCGGCGATTTCAACACTGATAGGATTGGCGTTTAAGCTGCGCGATCCTGAAAATTTGTTGGGGCGGGGCGAAGATTTGGGGATCACGTGCGCTCTGGTGCCTTCGAACCTCAAAGGCGTCATCATCGGTCAACGGCATGATCCGATGGGAGTGCCATTTCACAATTGTCCCACGCAGGGTGAGAATGTCGAGATGTTGGCCGATGAGGGTTTGATTGGTGGGACGGCAATGGCCGGTCAGGGCTGGCAAATGTTGATGGAGTGCCTTGGAGCCGGCCGTGGAATCAGTTTGCCCGGGCAAGCCGCCGGTGGAACAAAACTCATCGCTCGTGTCGCCGGTAACCATGCGGCTATTCGTAAACAATTTGGAGTGGCGATCGGGAAGTTTGAAGGTGTTGAAGAGCCTCTGGCTCGAATTTCTGCGGCGGCCTATTATATTGAGGCCATGCGCCGCTACGTTTTGAGCGCGTTGGATCAACACATTTCGCCAGCCGTTGTGACGGCAATCGCGAAGTACAATGCGACTGAAGTTGGACGACAGAGCATCAACGACGGAATGGACGTTTTGGGTGGCGCGGGAATCTCGCTGGGTGAGCGCAACACTTTGGCTATGACTTACATTGGCACGCCCATCGGAATCACGGTGGAAGGTGCGAACATTCTCACGCGGACGCTGATGATCTTTGGACAGGGAGCGCTGCGCGCCCATCCCTACGCGTTCAAAGAGGTTAACGCTATTGAGCGCAATGATCTCGCCGCTTTTGATGCGGCTTTTTGGGGACACGTCGGGCATATCGTTCGCAACCTGATTCGCTCAGTCTTTTTGAGTGTTACACGCGCACGTTTGGCTTGGTCGCCGATCGGAGGCCCCTCCAGACGCTACATCCAAAAGCTGAATTGGATTTCAGCCTCGTTTGCCATCATGACAGATTTATCGATGGGAATGTTGGGTGGAAAGTTAAAGATCAAGGAGAAGCTGACGGGCCGCTTTGCCGACATTTTGTCATGGATGTTCATCGCTACTGCGGTGATTAAGCGCTATGAGGATGAGGGCCGGAAGCCCGAAGACAAAATGCTATTGGACATTTCGATGGCGATTGCCTTTCAAAAAATTCAAGACGCCTTTGACGGAATTTTTGGTAATATGGATGTCTTTGGCGTGTATTGGATTTTCAAAGGGCCCATTCGTTGGTGGTCTAGACTAAACTTTATTGGTTTAGCGCCGACAGATCGACTCACGCATCGAGTGGCTGACGCACTACTAACGAACGAAGCGCAGCGTGACCGGTTGACCACTGGGATCTTTATCCCCACTGCGCCCAACGAAGGCCTGGCCCGATTAGAGAGAGCCTACAAGGTGATTCGTCAAGCCGAGCTCGTCGATAAAAAGGTGCGGGCAGCTGTTCACAAAGGCACATTGCAAAAGAAATCAAAGACACTGCTTGCAGATGCTTTAAAGGCCGGAGTGATTACCGCGGCTGAGCAAAATTTGTTGGTTGAGGCGGAGAAGCAGCGTTGGGATGCGATTCAGGTCGATGACTTTTCTCAGGCTGAGTATACAGAATAGATAGAGTCACTTGGGGCGATTTTTAGTTCGCCCTCTTTTTTTGCCACGCTCGTAAAATTCGCCTTCAGCGATTGAAAAGCGAAAGTCACCACCCGTTGAAAAGTTGCCCCCACCGCCGGATCTTGAGCCACGGCTTGAGAAAGGGCGGCCCTGTGGGGGCGTTGGCATTCCACCATCATCTAGAGTGTCCATATCAGGTGGTTCCGGTGGTCTAAAACGCCCCGTGGAGATGGGTTCGTCGGTTTCGATCTCTTCAAATTCTTCATCATCAAAGTCGGTCGGCGGTGGAAAGTTGGGTGATGAATTGGAGGGC
Organism: Bdellovibrionales bacterium; assembly: GCA_041739415.1. Lineage (GTDB taxonomy): Bacteria > Bdellovibrionota > Bdellovibrionia > Bdellovibrionales > UBA1609 > JALHOQ01. Next base: position 110,948 of record JBGSNU010000023.1, read on the forward strand.
AGTAGTGCCGGTGGCTCATCGTCATCTTCTTGCGCGAGGACGGGGACTGAGGCGAGCCACAAAACCTGGGCGAGCATCAGGCTCAGGGCGACTTGCTTAAGGGAAAGACGTTGAAGCTCCATAGGATAACTGTAAGAGATTTGCGGAATTTTGTCCATGCACGGCGCCGAGATGAGACAGTGCGACCTTGGTCGGTTAGAGGTCGAGGTGGCTTATCTGAGAGCGTTAGGCCGTCGATAAGTGAAGTATGTCAGCTGCACTAAAAATCAATGAGTGGAAAATAGAGGATCTGATTCTCGCGCTTCGGGGCTTTCCGCTCTTTGACGGGTTTCCAGAGAATTTGGTGCGTGAGCTGGCTTTGGCTTGCGAAGTGCTGGTGGTGCCGGTCAACACTCGACTCCTGCAGCAGGGTCAGGTGAACGAGCATTTGTTTTTTCTTATCGACGGGCAAGTCGGCGTGTATGTCGACGGCCATCGTGTTTCCAGAATGCAAAGGACAGGCGACCTGCTAGGTGAGATGAGCGTGATCTCTAAAATGCCAGTTGGTGCCACCTTACTCACTGAGTCCGCGGTGACTCTGGTGCGATTAGATTCAAAGTTCTTTTTAGAGATTCATGGGCCAGATAAAGACTTGTATCTGTCAATCCTCTACCGAATTTATGCAACCGTGTTGGCGGACAAACTCACCGTCACAAATCAGAAGGCCAAGCACTTCGAAGATATGACGCTGCAACTGACTGCCGCCCAAACACAGCTCGAAGAAGTCAATGCGACACTCGAGCGAAAAGTCGAAGACCGCACGGCGCAGCTCGAGCAACAAAATGCAGCACTCGTCACCGGCATGAAGAAAATGGAAGAGCTCATCAACACCAAACGAATGCTGTTTGTTAAACTCAACGAGCTCAACTCCAAACACCTTTCTCCTCTCAAAACCTGTTTAGATGAGGCGCGCCGCCGGCTCCCAGACGAAGTGGCCATCGGTGATGCGCGTAAGGTCGTGTTTGATGTGCAGCAGCTGCTTGAGCCAATCACGGCACAGTACTCCAGTGAAATGGTGATTCAGAACAAGCGTGTGCTGCTGGCGGACTCCAATAAAAAGCAGCAAATGGTGGCCAAGATGGCGCTCGGAGGCAGTGGAGTCGAGCTGACGACAGTCTCCAACTTAGAAGAAGGCTTAGCTAAACTCGATGGCGCCAGTTTTGACCTGGTGTTTGTGGATCCTGCAAATCTAGAGCTGGCTCGCAGCGTGAGCCAAAAGTCGCCTGACGTAAAACTGGTGCTGATGACTTCGGAACTCGTGCCGTCGTATTTGCCCGCACTGAAGTCACTCGAGCGGATTCCCAACATCGTGTCGCGCGATGAAGGGGATCGATTGTTTACAGTTAAAAATATCCTCACCACAGCCAATAAGCTTTTGGGTGGAGATTTGTTTGGGCTAGAAAAGTACCTGAGCTGGGGCGTCGATGTGCAAAGTCGTGGTGTGGTCTCCAGCCGATCGAGGGCCGACCTAATCGCCGATATGAGCAGTTACTTTGAGAAAGTGGGAATCCGTCGCTCCAATCGCGATCGCATGAGCTTAGTGTTGGAAGAGATGTTGATGAATGCGATCTACGATGCCCCGGTGGGCGCCGACGGCCGCTCTCTTTACAACCATTTGCCACGCACCACTGAGGTCAGCTTAAAACCATCGGAGCAAGGCCTGTTGCGCTTTGCCACGGATGGGATGCTAATTGCCGTGTCGGTGCAAGACCCCTTTGGGCAACTTAGGGGGACAACCCTATTGAAGTATTTGGAACACAACTACAGCTCCTCGGCCATGGGAGGGGGTAACCCTGAGGACGGTAAGGGTGGGGCGGGGCGCGGCCTGCATCAAATTGTCGAAAACTCGGATCTTGTGGTGTTCAATATCGAGCCTGGTAAGAAGACCGAGGCCATCGCCTTGTTCAATGTGGAAGTGCGCGAGTCCACTCGGCAGAACCCGTCTTTCCATCTCTTTGTAAAAAGCTAATCTGGCGGGTTACTTTTTATTTGCGCCAAACCGGCCACAGTGATAGCAATACCAGTCTTACGACACACAGAGACTAAGCCACTGGCGGAGATCATTATGAAAAAAGACATTCACCCTGAATTCAGACCCGTGGTTTTCAAAGATGTCTCCTGTGAATATGAGATCCTGACCATGTCCACAATGCGAGCCAAAGAGACCATCACGTGGAAGGACGGCAAAGAGTATCCTTTAGTTAAAGTGGATATCTCAAGCCAATCGCACCCTTTCTATACAGGCAAGCAGCGTATGATCGACACTGAAGGTCGCGCTGAGAAATTCCGGAAGAAGTACGGCATGCCCTCAGAAGTTAAGCCCGTTTAATACACTCGCTTACAATGGCCGATAGATCACAGTGATAACCGAGCCTTTGTCGGGCGGTTTGCTAAAGATGATCGTTCGGCCCTTAAGTCTCCACGTCAAAGCTGGGTCCGTGGGGGAAATCTCAAGATCAATGGTCGTATTGATCGGCACCTGGCTGAGCACTGCGGTCCTAACCCCTTGTTTCACTCGATTGCCAATGGTTGTAAGCGTTGGTGCGTAATCTAAGTCACAAATGCTACCAGTCACTCCGCCCGTTGTGTCCACGAGGTCATCAATCACGTTGGCATACTTGCCGCCGTCGATGAACTGGGAGTCGTAGCAGGCGGTGTCTCCCGGTCGAATGATAATGCCATAAACGGTGATGTTTTTTGAGGGGCCGAACGCGCTCTCAACCGCATCAATAAGGCTATCTGGAGTGTTGGCAGTGGCATTGCCATTGGAGGCCTCGTCCTCATCGGTGAGCATCACCACGGCAAGATCAGCATCACTTCTAAAGAAGCCGGCATTGTCTGTGGACCTTTTTCCAATGGCCTGGATCGTGGCGCGAATGGGGCGCTCATCTCCAGCCCCGAGCTCCGGCCGTTGAACCGTATTGAGGAAGGCCATTGAATAGTTCGGCACAGAGGAGTTCAGCACATTTGTCGCCGTCCCATCAAAGGTGAGGAGAGACCCCTTAAGCCCAAAGGGGCCGTCGGTGGTGTCAGTTGTGGTGACGCCGATTTGCCAGTTCACAGTGCCTAGGCTGGTGATAAAGCTATCCAGCGCATTGCCCAGGCGAGTTTGTTTGATCGCCATTGAAGCCGAATTGTCGCTGATGAACAGCACATCCACTTTTGCAAGAGCGGTGTTTTGATTGAAGACAAACGTGTCTTTGACAGATCCGTCTGCCAAAATCTCGCTTGAACTCGTGGTGCCCATGTCGTTTGAGGGTGAAAATGAAATCTCGGAGCACGCCGTGATTAACATCGTCGTTAACGACAAAAATCCAAGCCGTTGGCCAAATTTATAGTCCTTCATAATGCCAGACCTCGCGTTCTCTTTGCCTTGAGTGTGTCGCAAGAGTCGGGCCGGTGGAGGCAGGTCAGGGAGGCTGCTGGAATGTGGGTTATATCTATAGAATAATTAGCAAATATCGTTTTAACACAATGCATAAAAGTGGCTGGTTTTGCGCACGGCTTTGGTCGTGTCCATGGATCAGACAGAATTTTTAAACTTCAGAACAGCGGGGTAGGGATTGGGTCCCGGAGTGCAACTCTGTTTGTACAGAGTTGGCCTGGAAGTCTAGCAAAAATGTCGATATTCTTGCCGGTGGGTTGAGGCGCGCAGGCCGGGTGGCCTGCGGCTCGGAACGTCGGAACTAGAAGCTAACGATGGCCCCAATATCCATGCGATTTTCACCCCTGAGGTCCGTGGCAAAGGCGGCTCGGCGTTCGGTGTTGATGTCCATCCACTCGAGCCGAGCGGTGAGGTTCTCATGCACCAGGTAGTGCAAGACGCCCGACAACGATTGAGCCTTGTAATAGCCTGTGCCACCCGGGTCATTCTCCAGCATCTCATAGCGTGCAGCGACCTTGAGGGAATCAAGGGGCTTGTAAGCCGCAATAAACATCAGACCACTGCCGGCCTTTTCACTGTCCGTTGTGGAAGCGGTGAGGGTATTCTTTTGCGGATTTTTCACAATTGAGTATTGAGCGTCGAGATCCACCGGGCCCAAGGTGACGCCCAGGAGAATGTCCGTAAGCGATCGCTGTGCACCTTCATCATCAAGGCCGTTTTGGGCGCGAGTGAGGTGGCCCACTTGGCCTCGCACCATCTCGTAGCTATAGCCTAAGGCAATTCCGGACTCCAAATTTTGATCGTTGGTTGTGCTCCCTAAAGAGTCACGATCGGCGGGATTAGCCGAGAGGAGCTTCGCCACAAATCCGCTGTGGCTGAATTGCAGCATGGCACCGGAATGCACGATGGGTAAAGTTTGGGCGTAAACCAAACCGGCGTTACCGAACAGGCGATCTTTTGAATCGTTGAGTTCGAAGCCATAGATCGTGTCAAACTGGCCAAAGGTGAATTTCAAACTCTCCAGAATTTCATAGGTGCCGTAGGCTTGTGCTTTGGTCGCTGCGAATTGGAAATTCGCATTGTCGGTGCCGGTGCCTGCATCACGGTGAAAGGGCAAATCCACTAAAGCTTCTAACTTGTCCTTTTTAAATTTGAAATAGACTGCGCCGTCTTCGAGCAGGTAACCGCTCTTTTCATTTTCTTCAGGACGAGTGGCGCCTTCTTTTCGAAACTGCGAGTGTCGAAAGTCAAAGAAAGACGAGACAGTGATGGCGTCCACGACTTCCGCGGCAATACTTCGAGGAGCTTCCTCCACAGACCCGACAGGCGGTTGGGCGGGAGCGGGTGGAGTCGAGACCACTGGCGCTGATTTTGGCGCAGGCGCAGGGTTGTCATTCTTCGCAAAGCGACGAACTGGCGATGTGATTGTCCAGGTGACTCCACCCCAGCCATCATCGACTTTTTTGAAGCGCGCTTCATAGCGATTGGCATCGTCTTGGTATCTTGCTTTGATCGATGTCTTGTCACAGATGATTCGCTTGGCGAGTTGCGGGCCCGAGGCTCCAGGGCATCCGGCAAATTCAAATTGAACCTTCACGTTGGAGCACGTGTCACCAGAGATGACTTTGGCGCTGCCGCACTCCTCCGATTCTGTAGAACTGTTGGCCACTGAAACTGAGAGAGATAGCAAAACGAGGCTCGATACTAGAACCGTATATGGTGATGGAATCACGTTAAAGCTCCTGCTTGTTGAATATTGCTTAGACCCGTAATTTTTATGATAGCGGAAGTCTCGATATGAAGTCAGACGAACTCGAGTCGACTCGGCGTTGGTCTAGGTCAAACCATTCTGTGCAACATAAGAATCTTGTCGATCGAGGCCATCGGCTGGACCTATTTGATGTCTAAAAATACGTGAACATTTTATGCCATCTCGCTTGAATTGCGACTTCGCTACGCCGATAGCACAATGTGGATGATTTTGAATTAGAAATTAAAAAAGAGTTTTTGAATGAATCTCTCATCAATCTTGAAGAGGTTGAAGAGTCGTTTATGGAGCTCGAGTCAGCGAGTGATAAGAAGCCGCTGCTCGACAAAATATTTCGACTCGCGCATAACCTCAAAGGCGGATCGAGAGCCGTTGGTTTTGGCGAAGTGGCTGAGTTCACGCATGTCCTTGAGAGTCTTGTTTTAAAGATTCAAAAGGGCGAGGTGGCACTCACCACTCACGTGATCACGACCTTGCTTCGTTCCAACGACCGAATTGTTGAAATGTTGTCGGAGCTCAAGGGAAACCTGTCGGCCACTTTCTCAAATGGTGATATATTGGCGGAGCTTCAAGCCTGCTTAGATGGCACAGCCGGCGGCGAGGTTGTAGCAGCACCTACTCCTGAGCCTATGATGGTAGCGGCGACTGAAGAACCCGCACCTCAGCCCGAGGAGCCAACCGCAGTTGCGGCGGAAGAGCCCACTGCAGCCAATGAAGTTCCCAGTGCGGCAGACTTTTTTGCCGATGAACCCGCAGTCGAAGTTGCATCAGCGCCTGAGCCTGTTCAGCCGATCGCGCCAGTAACGCCGTTGCCTCCTCCGCCCCCCCAAATGGCAAGTGCAAACAAGCCGGCCAAAGAGACCAATGCGAAAGAGGGAGCTGGCAAAGAAGACGAAGTGATCCGCGTGAATTTGTCGCGGATCAATCTGCTCAATGATTATGTGGGCGAACTGATTGTGTTGCAGTCTGTGGTGCAGCAACAAACGATGTTGGGCAATCGAGCCAAACTGCAGATGTCCGTTCGACAAATGGCGAAGTTATCCAAAGACATTCAGAGCCTCACTATGAGCTTACGCATGTTGCCGGTTAAGCCACTCGTGCAGAAGTTGCAGCGCGTGGTGCGCGATACAGCGCAGGTCTTGAAAAAAGAGGTCGCCTTTCACGTGCAAGGTGACCAAATGGAAATCGACAAGTCGGTTATGGATCAACTGGGCGATCCACTCATTCACATTCTTAGAAATGCAGTTGATCATGGGCTCGAGCTGCCGGATGATCGCACTCAAGCTGGCAAGACCTCTCAAGGCAAAGTCACTTTGGCCTTTATGAACGAAGGCAATCACCTTGTGATTGAAATTCGCGATGATGGCAAGGGCATCAACACGGCCATATTGCACAAAAAAGCCATTGAACGCGGCATTCTCACCGAGTCTGAATCGATGACAGAGAAGCAACTGATCAATTTGATTTTTCACCCTGGATTTTCGACCAAATCTGAAACCAGTGAAATCAGTGGTCGAGGCGTAGGGATGGATGTCGTAAAAACCAATATTGAAAAAATTGGTGGGCTTGTGGATGTAACCACCACATTGGGCGCGGGCAGTGTGTTTAGACTGCAGATACCTTTGTCACTCGCAGTTGTCGATGGACTCGTTGTAACGTCCGATGCGAATCGCTATGTGATTCCCATCAGCCAAATTCAAGAGACGGTAAATTTGAAATCGCAAAAAGTATTTTGTGATCAGCCGGGTGTAGGATGGTGCTTTGAACTGCGCGGGGCAGTTGTTCCGCTGTTCTTTTTAGAAGAAGCGTTGGGCGACAAAAAAGCGAAGGGCAAACCAGATGGCACAGCCCTAATTGTCACAGTCGATGATCGGCCGATTGCGCTTGGCGTGCACGATATCCTCCGAGCCCAACAGATCGTGATAAAGCCGTTTGCCAATGGCATCACCCCTCAGCGGGGCTGGGTTGGCACATGTGTTTTGGGCGATGGTTTACCAACATTGATCTTGAGTCCGATTGATTTGCTCAGTGGTCGTATCACTCATAGCTTAAAAGAAGTTAACGCTTAGGAGATTTTGCGTGCAACCTACTAGTGACAATAGGTTTATGGAGTACCGGTTAGGAACGCAGCTTTATGCGATACCGCTACTGACGGTGAAAGAGGTGATCCCCAAGCCTGAGATCACCATCGTGCCGAACATGCCGTCGCATTTCGAAGGCATGATCAATCTACGTGGCCAAATTCTGGGCGTATTCAACGTGCGGAAAAAGTTAGGCGCGAAAGCCGTCGATGCCGGAGTGACTAGCAATGATGTCGTGATTGTGATTGAAGACCGCGGAGTGAGCGTCGGAATGACTGTAGATGAGGTCACCCGAGTTTTGCACGCGGCACCCGATATGATTGGTCCAGCTCCTTTGAAAGAAGAGGATCCTGCGAGTCATTACATTTCAGCAGTGATTCAAAGTGACAAGGTTTTGGTAATGGTGGTTCAGATCGGGGATTTGCTAGATCTCGACAAATATAAGTCCTTAGTTAAATCGGCTTAGAACAGTTTTACAACTATCAGGAATTAGGGGACGTGAGTTATGGGATATCGTCAATGGAGTATACGGACAAAGTTAATAGTGACATTTGTTGCTGTCGGAGCGGCTCCGCTGATCGTGAGCAATATTGTCAGCTACATCAAGGCCAATTCGGAGATAGAATCTCAAGCGGCAGAGATGCTCAAAGCGGTCGAATACAACAAAGCGGCGGCGATCAAGAATTATTTCGAAGGCGAAACAAGATCGATGGTGGATTTAGCCGATACCGAAATGACTCGAACTGCGTTGCTTGAGTTTTCTGCACCATTTGCAGTGGACCTTAGAGGCGGCGGCAAAGAGTGGGTCGAAAAGTACCGTGCCGATGTGGCGAAGTTCTACTCGTCTGAGTTTGGTGGCCTTTACCTTGAAAAAACCAAACAAAAACTGAGTGTGGATGGAATTGTCGATCGCTTAGATCCCATGGCTCTCGCTGCCCAATATGATTTTATTGTGACGAATGAAAACCCATTGGGTAAAAAAGACCAACTTGTCACTCCCAAAAGAACGAGCTCCTACAGCAAGGTGCACGAGCGCTTTCACACTGCATTTCGCAACTATCAGGTGCGACATGGATTGTATGATTTATTTTTAGTAGATTTACAAGGCCGGGTCGTCTACAGCGTGTTCAAAGAAACAGACTTTGCGACCTCACTTAAGACAGGCCCCTGGGCACAAACAGGGCTGGCAAGGGCTTTTGAAAGCGCGACAAAACTTGCAGAGGGTGAGGTCTACCTTGAAGACTTTTCGACTTACACGCCCAGCTATGAGTCACCGGCGTCATTCGCCGCCACACCTGTATTTTTTGAAGGCAAACCTATCGGGAGCTTGGTCATTCAGCTGCCCCTCGACCGGATAGCTGAGGTTGTTCAGAGCCGCCAGGGTCTGGGCAAAGGCGGAGAAACCTTGCTCCTAGGCGCCGACAGAAAGCTCCGTGCCGACACCTTTCGTAACAAGACCACGCACAATGTGGCTTCCAGTTTTGAACACGAATCCAAAGTGAGTGTGGACAGCCCCGCCGTGCAAAAGGCACTCAGCGGCGCCACGGGCATCATGGACAACGTCTCCTACGACGGTATTGAAACCCTCGCTTATTTTGAACCCTTGAAGATTAAAAACCTGACTTGGTACATAGTTGTCGAGCTCCCACAAAGTGAGATTCACGCAGGCATTGACGAGCTCACCTACTACACCATGGGCATTCTCCTTACAGGAGTGGTTGTTATCTTTACCGTGGCCTTTCTTTTCGGCGCATCCATTGGTCGAACCTTGACTGACATTGTGCAGAGGTTGAACCACTCCAGCCGTGAGGTTTCGAGTGCGTCGTCACAAAGTGCGTCTTCAGCCACTGAACTCAGCGAGGCCTCGACCGAGCAAGCCGCAAGTTTGCAAGAGACGATGGCGTCTGTCGAAGAGATCTCAGCTATGGTGAATCAAAATGCGGATTCGACTATGAAGACCCAAAGCGCTGTTAGCGCCAATGAAAAGACGGCAGAAGAGGGCTCTAACAGTGTTGATGAAATGATTCATGCCATTGGTGAGATCAAGGACACCAATCAAGAGATTTTAACTCAAATGGAATCCAGCAACCGCGAATTTGGTGAGATCGTAAAAATCATCAGCGAAATCGGCGACAAAACCAATGTGATCAACGAGATCGTTTTTCAGACAAAACTGCTGTCGTTTAATGCGTCAGTAGAAGCGGCCCGAGCCGGAGAGCACGGCAAAGGCTTTGCCGTCGTCGCCGAAGAGGTCGGAAATTTAGCGCAGATGAGTGGCAACGCGGCCAAAGAAATCACCGATATGCTGACAGACTCCATTAAGCGAGTGAACGGCATTGTTGAGCGCACAAAAGAGCGCGTCGATCAACTGATTGAAACTGGCAAGGATAAAATTGACCTGGGTCAGTCGAAGGCGGAGAAGTGTCGAGAGGCCATCGTAAAAATCACTGAGAATGCGCGAACCGTTTCGTCAATGATCACTGAAATTGCCCATGCTTCGAAAGAACAGGCGCAGGGGATTCAAGAGATCAACAAGGCTATTTCACAACTAGATCAGGTGACTCAACAGAACTCAGCCGTTGCGCAGCAAAGCTCCACTCAAGCGGAGCAGCTGAACACCGAGGCGACCTCCTTGGCTCAAGCCGTTGAGACGCTGGTGTTGTTCTCCGACGGAAAGCTCCCCTCTGGCAAAGGCGAAGAGCACGAGGCCCACAGGCCCGAAGGTCCGTCGGCCTCAATCCTAAAACTGGCGAGACGAGCGCCTGCTTCGCCGAAGTCCACAGGGTCAGTCGGCAAGGTTAAAAAAGTGGTCGGCGGTCAGTCTGTTCCATCTGCGAGTGACTCTAATTTTGAGGAGTTCTAAATGCTGGTGACAGTGGACAAGGCCGACATTCTTCGCCTTGCACAGATTGTGCGCGAAGAAACGGGCAACCATGTGCAAGAGAAGAACTACGCCATGCTCGAGTCGCGTATTCGAGCGCATATTCTCAAGCTCGGCTTTAAGACCATACAGGACTACTGGACGCATTTTCAGGCCAACGAGAAGTCCGAGCGTGAGCTCCTGCAGAGTTTAATGACGACGCATTACACATTCTTTTTTCGCGAGTATGCTCACTTTGAGCTCTTGGAGAAATGGATAGGCGAGGAGATTGATACGCTCAAGAGTCGCTTTGCTTCAAGCAAAGAGCCGCTTCGTGTGTGGTCGGCCGCCTGTAGTCGCGGTCAAGAGGTGTACTCGCTGGCTATGTTTTTAGAATTTAACTTGTTGAAAAAGCACGGCGTGCCGTTTGAAATTGTCGGAACCGATATTGACGCGGAATCGGTGGCGCACGCCAAAAATGGCGTCTACTCGATTCAGGAGGTCAATACCATTCCGCATTCGTATCTCGAGGGCTATTGGAAACGTGGCACCGGGGCTATCAAAGAGTTTGCAGCCGTACACCCCAATTTGAAGTCGAAGACAAAATTTGAAACCTTGAATTTGTTTGAGGTGGACAAACTACCGCCCACAGCAAAGTATGACGTGATTTTTTGCAGAAATGTTTTTATCTATTTTTCAGACGAGAATGTTCGTTCTGTCGCCAACTCTCTTGCGGCTCGATTGAATCCCCGCGGTCTTTTGATCAGTGGAATGTCTGAACCCCTAAGGTTTCCGGGTTGGAGTTTGGCAATGGTAGGCCCTTCATGCTACCAAAAAACAGATGGTGCCAAACCTCAAAAATCGGCCGCAGCTCCAGCTCCTGCTGCAGCTTCGCCGCGGGCAGCAGCTACATCTCCTAGTAAGGTCGCGCCAGTGGCACCGATAGCTGTGGCGTCGGATGAAAATGCGCCTTATCAGGTTCTTTGCGTCGACGATTCGCCGACGATTCAAATGCTCATTAAAAAAATATTTTCTGGCGATCCGTTGTGTAAGGGCGTCGATGTGGCGGGTAACGGTCGTGAGGCTCGAGAAAAACTGGACTCTGGTAAATACAATTTGATTACTTTAGATATCCACATGCCCGAAGTGAACGGCATTGAATTTTTAGAGCAGCTCTACAATCGCAAAACTGATCCTCCCGTGCTGATGATTTCATCAGTGAATAGAAAGGATCTTGAGCTAGCCACCAAATCACTATCCCTTGGCGCCTTTGACTACGTAGAAAAGCCGGCAATGAACAATCTGCAAAAGAGCACTGATGAGATTCGCACCAAGGCCAAGCTGGCGCTCCGCTTTAAGGGTCAGCAGGATGTGAAAACCGTTGGTGGTTTTGATTCTTCGATTGGGCAAAAACTCGTTGTGCCAGATGCATCACAGTGTCTACGCGTTGTCGTGGCAACACCTGCGACTCGGAGTCTATTGGAGCAAGTGGTGCGTGGGCAAAAAAACGAGTATCGTTCACCCGCACTGTTAATTGTTTGGACCGATTCTTCGCCGTCCGTCGAGATTGAAGCGGATCTTCTCAAATGGACGGATCGACAGATCTCTGCCGTTCGAACCAGCGCTCAGATGATGCGCCCGAATCAAGTGTTTTTGGTTCAGCCCGATCTTTACCAAGAGGTGTTCAAAACCCTCCGGGCCAAATCATTGTCGATTCAGGTGCTGGACAAAAGTTCAATTGATCTGACGGGCTTGGCCCAGTTTCCGTCGATTCAACTTTTGGTAGACGAGAAGATCGCGGACTATGCGCCGACCCTGGCTCGTGCGTCGGGGATTAAAGTGAGCGATGTGACACCTGCGACGAGCTTCCCAAGTCTATCCGTTGAATACTTTGCCAACTTGAGGAAAACTGCGGCATGAGCCTCGACCCCAGCCTCTATTTAAAATGGCTCGATACCGCAAGCCCTGAACTTGTGGGAATCGACCATAAGCTCGTGAACTTGTGCACGATCGTGGCCTTGGACGGGCAAGAAAACCTGCGAGGCTTCACAGTGTTTGATCCGCGGGAATTCACCGAGGACTTGCTTGGTCGAATTGCAAAAAGACAAGCTCGACCTGAACTGAACGGGTGTAAGTTTGTTATGTATCTGCCGCCCTTTCTACAGCATCGCGCCGAATCCTTTTCCACCAAAAACAAATCGTTAAAAATAGTTTACACGCCATTCGTTCGGATACGGCATGAGGCGAGCCAGTCCTTCTCGGTTCGAAGCAAGATCCGAGTGATGAGTGTCGATGACTCTCCGGTGCTGTTAAAATTTTTACGCAAGGCTATGGAAGACATGGGTTTTATCGAGGTCGTTGAGCAAATATCAGACCCGATGCATGCGGTGGCGGCAATTCAAAAGCAACAACCGGATCTCGTGACCATGGACATTCAAATGCCTGGCAAGACGGGCGTAGAGGTGGTTAAAGATCTTTTGGCTGTGGAATATTTTCCCATCATTATGATATCGAGCGTGAGTCTGGCTGAAGGCACGTTGGTCATAGAGGCCTTAAATCGCGGCGCATTTGATTACATTCAAAAGCCTCACCTCGAAGATCTAACAGCATTTAAAGTCACTTTGGCTGAAAAAGCTCTCTGCGCCATCACGGGCAGAAACGCCAAATCTGCGTTGAAAGCCAAGCCCGTAAAAAAGCCTGTGTTCGCGCAATCTGGCGCATGGCCCACCAACCTCCTTTGGTGCATAGGGTCCTCCACCGGAGGCACGCAGGCCCTCACTCGAGTGTTCACCAATTTGCCAACGAGCATTCCGCCGACGCTAATCGTTCAGCACATTCCCGCAGTTTTTTCTAGGGCCTTTGCGGATTCCTTAAATCAACTGTGTCCCTTCACTGTCAAAGAGGCTCAGGACGGAGATTTGGTCCGAGGCGATCATGTGTACATTGCGCCTGGTGGAATGCAGATGGGCGTAGAGCAGCGTGGAGCAGAGCTTAGAGTTTGCATCCGAGATGTGGCGCCGGTGAATCGATTTAAACCCAGCGTCGACTACCTGTTTGCCGACGTGGCAAAGCTCGATCGGTATCGAATTGTGGCCGCCGTTCTGACCGGCATGGGCCGAGACGGTGCTCAAGGCCTGCTCACACTCCTAAAAAAGGGCGCCAAGACTTTCGCGCAAAATGAAGCCAGCTCGGCTGTTTATGGAATGCCCAGGGCAGCGTTTGAAATCGGTGGAACTGATCGCCTAGTGGATTTAGATGATATTGCACAAGAACTCATGATCCAAAGTGCTTCAACACGAAAGTCAGCCTAAGTGAGACAGGACTACTCCAATGAGTTGCTTTAAAATTGAAGAAACAGAACAAATGGTAAAAATCTACTTTCCTAAGGCCTTAGATGCCGTTGTGGGGCAAGAGTTTGCCGACTGTGCTCAAGCGTGGATGTTGCGACCGGCACAGTACTTTGTCTTTGAGCTGAAAGAGACTCAGAGTATCGATCGCGAGTTCTACCATGCAGTCATTCATTTTAAAACGATGATCAAAAAAGATTCTAAGACTATCCTTACGACCCATTTGTCGCAGGAGCTACTCAAACAAATTCGTGCGGATGGAGTTGAGCAGGTGTTTCATCCGATTGCCGACATTGGCGAATTTATCGGTGGTAAGAAGACTGGGTCTGCGAAGGATAATGGCTTGAATGTCGAGTTTATCAACCCCTTCTTAAGTGCGACTGTAAAAACTCTCGAGGTGCAGTGCAAGACCAAAGTCAAAGCTCTAGCGCCTTATCTAAAAAAAGCCGTCGCACCAAATATTGCGATCGTCGGAATTCTACCATTGGCCTCGAACGGCTTCACCGGCAGCATCGTGCTTTGCTTTCCGGAGGCCGTATTTCTAAAGGTGTACGAAAACATGTTTGGTGAAAAGCATCAGACAATTTCGGCAGAGATCGAAGACGCAGCCTCAGAGCTGCTCAATATTATTTACGGAACGGCCAAGGCTGATCTCAACACCAAGGGCTTTGATTTTAAAAAGTCACTCCCTACTGTCTTAACAGGTGAAAAGATGAATATTCGGCAGTCGGGGATAAAGCCCGCCGTGGTTATTCCCTTCGAGACAGAACTGGGACTATTTTTTGTAGAAATTGAATTTGAAAAAACAGGAGAGGTGAAAAGTGTTTGATCCAAAAATAAAGATTCTGGTCGTCGACGACATGATGACGATGCGAAAGATCGTAAAAAAGACTCTGACAGAGATGGGGTTCTCTGTTTTTGAAGAGGCTGAAGACGGGCAAAAGGCTTGGGCCAAACTCAATGAGCATTTGGATATTGGCCTGATTGTTTCTGACTGGAATATGCCCAACTGCACTGGCCTTGATTTTTTAAAGCGTGTGCGATCAGACACTCGCTTTAGACAAATGCCATTTATGTTGCTCACCGCTGAAGGCGACATGGCTCAGGTGCGTGAGGCGATTACAGCCGGTGTGGACAACTACTGCCTAAAGCCATTCACGTTTGACTCGTTGAAAGAAAAGTTAGAACAAGTAGCGAAAAAGCGTGCCGCCTAATTTTTAGATCGGAAAACGGCCATGGGCGAAGGTGCCAAATTCGAGGTCTTGTTGGTCGGACTCGGTCCGGCACTTTTGGATTTGATCCAGCCTCTCCTCAGCCCTTTAAAGACATTGCACCTGACGAAGGGCACAGAGGTCGAGTCCTTCATTGAAACTTACCAGCTGGGCGCCGGTACGCCGGTTCTGATTTCGACCTCGGTCGATGGCATGAACCATATGGAAGTGGGACAGGTTTTAAGCTCGTTTTATCAGGGCTTGCACCTCATGTTTCTTACCAACGATCGCGCCTTGTTTGATCTTGAGTCGCTAAAGAAGAACGGCTTTACCGAGACCCTCTTACTCCCTGTGGATCGGGCTGTGTTGCATGAAATCACTGAAGAGCTGAAGCGCAAGCGTGCTGGTGGAGTGTCGCGCAAGTACAAGGCTGTGAAACTAGTGGACGTTGAAGCCAACAAGGCGTTGCCGTTTGAGGTGAAAGCCTTTTTGCCGGCCAATAACAAATATGTGACGCTGACAGCGTCAGGCAAATTGTCTGAGAAGAAAATTGAAATTCTGAAAAAGAAAAACGCAAATTCTATATTCATCGATGTCGATCAAGTGGAGCGATTTTATGAGTACGCGGCTGAGCAGTTGGTGGCCATGGGAAGCTCCTCCAATGACTCGGTCTCACAAACTGAAAAAAGCGAGAAGATGCAGTCCAGCGTTCGCCAACTTTTCCGCTCGATTTTGGATTCAAGTCAGTCGTCGAGCACCTTTGATGAGGGGCGTGATCTCGCCGAGCAATCCAAGAAAGTTGTTGAAAATTATCTCGTCCAGAAAATGGGCGTCAACCTGGGTGAGCAGTTTAAGCGGCTGGTTGGAGAAGGCAAAGACTCCTACTCGCACGCCCAAATTGTGTCGACGCTGGTGTGCTTATTGAGCATGGCGACGGGACTTGGGAAGCCTGAGGATCTCGCTATCGCCGGGCTGTTTCATGACATTGGAATCTATGGAATCTCTGATGACGTATCTGTGTTTGACATGGAAAAGCTATCTGAAGAGGACAAAAAGCAGTACCTGCAACATCCAAAATTGTCGTTGAATCTCTTAAAAGAAAAAAAGATCACCGTGACCCAAAAAGTCTCCGAGATCATCGAGAAGCATCATGAGCGAATCGACGCCAAAGGGTTTCCGTCGGGTCTGTCGGCCCATCGGATTCCGATTGAGGCTCACCTGTTAGCTTACGCCGATGCCTTTGAATACCTCACGCGGCAACGGCCCGGAATGCCCGCCGTGCAGCCACTCGATGCGCACAAAGTGATTTCGGCCCAGCTCGGCCTAACTCCTGAGGTTTTAATAAAGATCGAAAAGTTCCTCACGGAATCAGCCAAAGAAGCCGCCTAAGAATCAACGAAGCCTCTCGGTGGCCTCGATGAGTTTTTTCAAAATCCCAGGTTCTTTGGCCGAGTGCCCAGCAGCTTGCACGATGTGCAAGCGACTCTCGGGCCAAGCTCGATGCAAATCCCAAGCATTCTCAATTGGGCAAACCACATCGTATCGGCCATGCACAATCTCGCAGGGCAAGTGGCGTATTTTGCCGATGTCTGCAAGAATTTGATTGTCGTGTTTCATCCAGATGCCATTGATAAAATAGTGGCATTCAATGCGGGCAAAGGCTTCGGCAAAAATGGCACCGTCTGTTTGTTGAATCAAAGCTAGGTCAGGCTCTAAACAAGAGGTGGAGCCCTCCCAAACACTCCATGCACGGGCGGCTTGAATGCGAATGTCGCGCGATTCATGGGTGAGACGTTTGTAGTAGGCACTGACGAGATCCTGTCGCTCATCTGCCGGGATAGGCTCCAAATATTTTTCCCATAGGTCAGGGTACAAGCGTGAGGCACCCTCTTGGTAAAACCACTGAATCTCTTTTTTTCGACAAAGAAAAATCCCTCTTAATATTAGTCCTGTCACGCACTCCGGATGAGTTTCTGCGTAAAGCAGCGACAGTGTGCTGCCCCAGCTTCCACCAAACAGCAGCCATTTATCAATTTTGAGTGTCTCACGGAGCTGCTCCATGTCGGCGATCAGATCCCAGGTGGTGTTCTCTCGTAGTTCGGCGTGCGGTAGGCTTTTGCCACACCCGCGTTGATCAAAAAGAATAATCCGGTAGGCCTTTGGATTGAAATAGCGCCGGTGATCTGGGGAGACCCCTCCACCTGGGCCGCCGTGCACAAACAAGACCGGTTTGCCGTTCGGATTGCCGGACTCCTCAAAGTAAATTTGGTGAAGGTCAGATACGACTAGGCTGCCGGTGTGGTAGGGCTCTAAGGGTGGAAACAAATTGGTGCTCATAGTTTATACCCTTTACCAGTCTATCGTTCTAAAATTGCAGTGACACCCATGCCACCACCCGTGCAGATTGAGATTAGCCCGCGCCCCTTGCCCTTCTGCTGCAAGCTCTTGGCAAGGCTTGCGACAATTCGGGTGCCAGTTGCCGCAAATGGATGCCCCATGGCGATAGATCCGCCTTTGACGTTGAGTTTGCTGCGATCAATTTTGCCCAGCGCACTTGTTAAGCCCAGTCGCTCTTTGCAGAAGGTCTCACTCTCCCAAGCGCGCAGCGTGCAAAGCACCTGGGCCGCAAAGGCTTCGTGAATTTCATAAAAATCAAAATCTTGCAGTTTCAATCCGGCGCGATTCAAGAGCCTGGGCACAGCGTAGGCCGGTGCCATCAACAGCCCCTCGGCTTTGGTGAACTCAACGGCTGCCGTTTCGCAATGTGAAAAGTACGCCAACACAGGTAGACTCCGTGCCTTTGCCCAATCCTCGGAGGCTAGCAAAACACAAGATGCGCCGTCGGTTAAGGCGGAGCTGTTGCCAGCCGTAAGAGTGCCTTTGCCACTTTTTCGATCAAACGCAGGTTTGAGCTGACTGAGTTTTTCCATCGTCGTGTCGGCGCGCAAATTGTTGTCTTTGCTCAGTCCATTGAACGGCACGAGCAGATCATCAAAAAAACCTCCTGCTTGGGCGCGCGCGCCATTGTAATGGCTGGCGTAAGCGAGCTCATCTTGATCGGCGCGACTGATGTTCCAATCCTTAGCCATTTTCTCACAGGATTGGCCCATGCTGAGTCCGGTGCGTGGCTCGACCACACCGGGCATTTGTGGCGATAAATCCGCCGGTCTTAGCCGTAGAAACTGCTTCAGTTTACCAAGTTTGGTTTTTTCTTTATTGGCAGCCAGCATCACATGATTAAAATTTCGACTAAACACAAATGGCAGGTCGCTGTTGGTGTCGACCCCTCCGGCAACGCCGCTGTCGATTTGCCCCAGGGCAATTTTGTTGGCGACGGCAATGCAGGCTTCAAGCGAAGTGCCACAGGCTTGCACGACATCATAGGCGGGGGTGCGAGCCGATAAACCTGAACCCAAAGCAATCTCTCGGGCAAGATTCCAATCGGATGAGTGTTTGATCACTGCGCCCAATACGACTTCGCCCAAGATTTGATCCTTTAGACTGTAGGATTCAACTAATGCTTTAAGTGCTGCTGTCATCAACTCTTGGTTGGACGCCCCCATATAGTTGCTAAAGGACCGAGCAAAAGGAATCCGCTTACCGCCAACAATCGCCACTTTTCGCATTTGAGCCTCCGAGGTTGATGCAGGTAAAAGTGTGACTCAGAAGATCAGGTCCTGACAAGGTTTGACTCGAGTCCTTATGATACCTTCATGAACAATGCAGAAGAGTTCTTGCAACAAAAGCAGCTATTTCAACTGGGTGTCTTACCCACCGAAACGCCGAACCCCAAAACCAGTCAGTTGTCGCGGTTTGCGGAGTCCGATATCCCCGCCGGCTTAAGAGTGCTGAAGTCGATCGATGTCGAGGTCTTGTCGCAGTTGCAGCAAGACTTCAATAAGCTAGACGACTTGTTTAGCGCGGTTGTGCAAACGATTCGAGCGGGTCGACGGATATTTTTGGTAGGCTGTGGAGCCACTGGTCGATTGTCTTTGTCGCTCGAGTACCTGTGGCGCTGTCGGCATCCGGCTTCGACTCAAGTGTGCTCGTTGATGGCGGGGGGAGATGTGGCCCTCGTGCATTCGTTAGAAGGCTTTGAAGACTTTCCCCAATACGGAGCGAGACACTTGAGTGAGCTCGGTTTCACGGCGGACGATCTGCTCATCGGCACCACCGAGGGGGGCGAGACACCCTACGTGATCGGCGCGGTCGAGCACGCGGCCAAGGTTTCAACGGCATCGCCTTTCTTTTTGTTTTGCAATCCACCTGATATTTTGCGGCAAAAGGTGGAGCGGTCTCGTCGAGTTTTAGATAACCCAAAAATTCGATCGAGTCATTTAGCAACTGGACCCATGGCCTTGACCGGCAGCACTCGCATGCAGGCTAGCACCGTCCTAATGCTAGCTGTTGGAATGGCGCTGGAGTATTTGGGGGATCCCGGCACGGCGCAAACGGAGCTTGGCAAATGGATTGAGTTTATCAAGGCCACTACAATTGAACCCTTGGCGGAGCTCGTTCAGCGCGAAGCCGATATTTACAGTCGAGGAGAACACACCGTTTACTTGGCTGAGGAACTCGCCATGACCGTGTTTACCGATACCACCGAACGCGCTCCCACATTCAATTTGGCGCCCTTCGATAATCCCAAACATCTGACTGATCGGCACTCTTTGACTTATTTGGCAATTCCATCGACCGTCGATGCGGCTTCGGCTTGGCATCGTCTGTTGGCACGCCCACCTAGGCCCCTGGCCTGGCCTGAGATTCACAGCAAGACCTCGGCCGACTATCTTTTGAGTTTTGATTTTAGTCGGCAGGCGGTGGAGTTTCGAAAAAATGTCATCCCAGGCGCCCATCATACATTTGCGATATCCCTGCAAGACAAACATATTTTGTTTGCACTGCAGGAGCTGGAGCTACGATGGCCTGCGCCAGCGTCACCGCTGTTTGCCCATCTCACAGTGAAAATGCTGTTGAACATGCACTCCACTCTCGTGATGGGGCGACTCAAGCGTTTTGAAGGGAACCTCATGACTTGGGTGTATCCGTCGAATGGCAAACTGGTGGACCGCGCGGCTCGCTACACCCAGATTCTTTTGCACAATATGGGCAAAGATCTATTCAGCTATGATGATATTGTTCGGGCCCAGTTTAAAGCCAAAGCCCGGTTAAGCCCCAAAGAGTCGATTGTTCACAAGACTATAGAGATTCTCTTTGAGCCATCGCTGCACCAAAATCCCTAGCGAGCGTACTCAATCGCCTGGGTCTCGCGCACCACGGTCACTTTGATAAGGCCGGGGTAATTCAATTCATCTTCAATTTTCTGAGCGACTTTTTTGGATAGCACCAGTGCCTTTTGATCGTCCACGCGATGGCCGTCGACAATGACTCGCACCTCTCGGCCGGCACTGAGAATGTAAGTGGCCGTAACGCCTTCAAAGCTGCTGCCAATCTTCTCGAGGTCAGCCATTTTTTGCGTGTACGAGTCCATAGTGGAGCGCCGGGCCCCGGGGCGAGCCCCTGAGATGGCATCGGCTGCAATGGTAAGAAAGGCGAGGTCTGTGCTGGGAGGTGTATCATAATGATGCGCACGCACCGCATGCACCACTTCAGTCGATTCCCCATGCTGCTCAATAAACTCCGCTCCTATAACGGCGTGGCCGCCCTCACGCGAGTGATCCATAGCCTTTCCGATATCATGCAATACGCCAGCCCGACGTCCTTCGGGAATAGGCAAACCGAGCTCACGGCTGAGCAGTCCGCAAAGCCAGCCCACTTCAGCCACATGAAAGTATTGGTTCTGGGCAAACGAATAGCGGTAACGAAGGGCGCCCAGCATTGAGCGCACATTCTCATGTAAACCGTTTAACTTTAGCTCGTTGGCCACTCGATTGCCGTCGGTCAAAATTTTGCGAAACAGATCTTTTTTGCACCGATTGTGCAGATTCTCCAATGTAGCTTCGTTGAGATTTTTTGGATTTTTCTCTTTGCTCGCGGCCTCTAAGACCAGTCGGCCAAGTTCACGGCGAACGGGGTCAAAGCCCATGACGGTGGAGGTCTGGTAGGCTTCGTTAAAGACAATATCGACGCCACACAACTGTTCAATCTTCTTCACCCAAGCGCCTTCGGGCCCGTAGGTGCGATTCTTATGCTCCTGGGATTCAAAGCTGATTGTGCCGATGCCCCGTTCAGCGCAGTAGGGTCGAGCAAAGCGGTTGAGTGCCAGGTTCAGCATCATTTTGGCGTCGCGTTCCGCATTGAGCTGGGCCTCTTGTTCAAATTCTTTGCCGAGTCGGGTGGCTTGGGTCAGAACCTCGCGCTCAATCTGCGCGTGAATCTGCTCTCGAACTTCGGTTTCATTCACTGTGGCCCGACGTTTGGCCTCGGTGAGTAGGTCGGTTTTGAGTTTCGTCATGCGGGAGCGCAGCTGCTGCAAACGGCTTTCGGCTTGATCAATTTTCTGTTGCCGAGCCTGAGCACTTTGGCGTTTGCGATTTAACGCTTGCTCGCGCGCGTTCATGTCCTCTTTGAATTTGGCTTCTTTTTCTTCAATTTGCTCGAGCCACTCTTCATTTTTTTGCACCTGACGGCGGGTGTCTCGCTCGAACTTTTCCCAAACCTCGTCTTTAAATTCCTCAAACTGAAGATTTAACTCCTCAGCTTGAGCTTCAGCATCTTTTTTAGCGCTGTCGATTAACTCGTGGGCTTCATGCTCAGCCCATCGTTTTTCACGGCGACGTCCCCACGCCAAACCCACAATGGTGACACTAGATCCGGCAATAAGTCCTGCTGCTGCGCTCAATACAGTTATAATCATCGCCTGTAGGATAGCACTAGACTGGGGTCGTTGTCAGCTAGGGGCCCCTAGGTGCAGAAGCAAAAGTCCGACAGCGTCATGGCTTAATCCCGCCGCCCATCGCACCGATAGGAGGGAGTGCGTGTGGTTCTGGTTTGAAGGAGAGGTCGCCCATGGAAAATGCCAAAAAATTAAAGCGCGGCGAGTTGCTGTTTAAAGAGGGCGATAACGTCCAGACGGTCTACATGATTCAGTCGGGCAAAGTGGGCCTAATGGTGGAGCGCGGCTCAAACCGATTAGAAGTGAGCACATTGGGCGTCGCTCAAATTGTGGGCGAGAGCGGATTGTTTTCCACAGCGAAGCACGTGTTCACCGGCGAGGCTCTGCAAGAATGTAAAATTGTAGAGGTTCCCGTAGATCTGCTGAAGCAGCAGCTAGAGAAGACACCCCCCGGGATAAAATTGTTGGTTAAAAGCTTAGTCGAAGAGGTGCGTCAGGCCCGGCAGAATTTGAAAATGTTAAAAATTGAATCGGAGAAGTCGCCTTTCCCCCAAGGCTCCATTCACCGTGTGTTCACCGCCCTACATTTGGTGGCGCGACACATCGGCAAAAAAGAGGCGAGCGGGACTGCGACCCTGATCTCGTGGAGCACCTTCCGCGTGTACTGCACTCGCTTTTTTGCTGAATCTCCACAGCGGATGCGTCACTTGATGGACCTCCTCTTTAAACTCAAGTTGGCCGAACCCACTTATGCCGTGAATGAGGAGGGGGTTGAGGACCTACGAGATGTAAAGATTTTTGAGCTGCAACCGTTCGAAGATTTTGCGGAGTTCTTTCAATACCACCTGTACAAGGGCAGTCGGGCCGAGGCCATCTATGTCGATCCGTTGGCGTTAAAAGTGGCCAAAGCGATGTATGAGATTTCAGCCGTCGCCGAAGTCGATCATAAGGGCGGCTCCAAGCTCGAGTACAGCACGCTGTTGACCGAGTGTAAGGCGAAGCACGGCATCGATCTAAAAAACATTCATCTCGATGCGCTTGAGCGCAAGGGGCTATTTGTCAAACGGCAGAGTCATGATGACGGCCGCCTCACGCTGACTTTTGATCGCGCTGAGTTTGGCAAAATGTCCTTCTTTTGGTCTATCCTTTTGGAAATCGACAAGTGGAATGAAAAGGGTTTTGTCGACCTCAATGAAAAAGAATTGACGGTGGCGAATGCCGCTGGAGCTTGCCCGGCCTGCAAAACAGAAGTCGCAATTGACAATAAATTTTGTCCAAACTGTGGCTCTAAACTCGCAGCGGCCTAATGCCTTGGGGGCAGCGGGATCTAGCTGCCCTGGCCACTCTTGGTGAGTGCGTAATTTTCTCGAATCCACGTGCGAGCAAACTTCAAAAATTGATCGTTAATGCCAAAGTAATTCACAAAGACCTGAAAATAGTCTTTGTCACTGGAGTGCGGCTCGCAGCCGTACACGCGAGCGGCCAAGGATTGGTTGGGCGCATTGTCAAAGATCGATCGACGTAAAAAAATCACCGTGCCCGCGACCAAGGGTTGCTTGCTCTTAAGGGTTGCGCCGTATTCGCTGATTGCTTCTAACTGCACGCCTTTGGAGACGTGGACTGGAACACCGGGCTGTGCCCAACCGATGTTTTCGAACTGATATATAGTATTTTTGTTTTGTAGATATTCCGAAAGCATAAAGCTCATCTGCCGGCCATCTACTGGTTTGAACGCCAGTCCTAAAATATCGGGGTTGTTTAGCCAAATGGGATTGATGGGCTGATCGACGTCAGAGATCAAAAAAAATTTAAGCTGGTTGGGTTCCTTCACAAGTTTCATTTGGATGGCCTTGGTGCGTAGACCTAAAATCCACGCGGCAGGGTCCTCTGGAACATACGCGGTGTCCAGTATCAAAAATTCGAGCTCTTTTTGGGCAGTCAGCTCGGCCGTACTTGCAAGGTCGCTTAAACCAGCCGGTCGCAAGGTGACTTGCACGAGATTTTCCGCGTCGCCCTGACTAAACTTCACATTTACGGCGCGCCGCTGATTCTGAGCATCCTGCAGCACCAGTAGTTTTTCATACGCGCGTCCTTTGGCTGCAAACTGTGCGGTCTCCTCAATCAACAAGCGAGAGGCTTTGTCCACAACCAAAGCGATCCACTTGTCAGGGCCCGTGAACAGGTCAACTGCCGGATGGCCGAGCCAGAGATCACCAACTTGCGGCTCAGGTTGAACGCTCAAACATTTAAACCCATCCAAGGTGAGCGTGAGTGTGAGAGTGGGGCTGTAAAAATCCTCTTTTTCAGTGGGTTTGGGTGGTACTTGATGGCTATGGCTCGAGTCACCCAAGAAGCGATGTAAAAAGAGCTGGTAGGAGGACTCTACCGTTAAGCGCAGTCGATCCATATCTTTGCTCAGCAGTTCGGCCAGAGCCGCACCAACAGTCTCGTCAGGTTCAATGATGGCGCCACCAAACACTAGCAAATCATTCGCAGATAAAAATAAATCATCGGGTTTGAATTTGAATTTTTGCGCATCTTCTGAAATGAGGCTGGAATAGTTTTGCGTCTTAGATAGAGTCTGGCGGATTCTCGTCAAGGCAGGTTTAGGAATACCAAAAAATGTAAAGTAGACTAAGTATTGGCCAGGGAGTTTTGGGTGCGGCTCAGATCGCAAAACCTTGCCCCAAATTTCAAGTGCCGTCTTATCACCAGGGAACTGCAAATAAAAATGCCCAGGCAGGCCGCGGCGAAGTGGAATGGGGTTGCGGATCGCTAGGCCCACTTCTGAGAGCCGATCGAGGGTGGCCACTTTGGAGATTTCAATCTCCATCTTGACCTCTTGCTTAAACAAAAACTTCGGTTTGATCAGCTGGGGCAAACCCAGATAGATCTCAAGCTTCTGCAAGAAGATCAGGCGATCCATTGGCAAAAAAATGATATCATCAAGTAAAGGATGGATGAGATCCATCTTTTGCACGTTGTCGTCTTCGAACTTCAACAAAACGATTCGAGTGGGAGCCGCTTGCGGCCAGTGCTTGAACTTTTTAAAGTCAGCTGCGACCTTCTCGATCCACTCCAGTGGTTTTTGTTTGATGCTGTCTAAACTGAATACCAGTAAATTGACGTCGCTAAAGAGCTTGAGGTCAGCCCCTTCGGAGCTGGAGTCTCCTTGTTCAATGGACTTATCCTCAATTGATAAATCGCGTCGATAGAGATCGGTAAACTCTTGTTCTGATTTGAACGTCGCAACTCGCAGGTCGTCGATCCCGAGCTCTTCAAAGAACTGCTCAGCTTGGCGACGCACCTTTTCGTCTTGAATAAGCGCAACTATGTTGGGCAAAAAAACCTGCCATGAATCATTACATTCTATTACACGCCATTGCAGGTCTGTGCATCAAGGGTAAAGTCGGCGGAAGGTCCAGGCACCTGATTCTCTTTTGAACTCAAAGCGATCGTGTAAGCGTCCGGGTTGCCCCACCCAAAACTCAATTTGCCGCGGTTCAATGAGGTAGCCACCCCAATGTTCAGGGCACGGTATGGGCTGCGCACCAAAGTGTTTGTCCGCTTTGCTCCACGCCTCCTCTAGAGTTTTGCGCGAGTCCACGGGCTGAGATTGATGAGAGAGCCACTGACTCAATTGGCTCTCTCTGGGGCGAGAGTTCCAATAGGCCACAGACACCTCGCGCGACGTCTTCTTCACAGCTCCCGAAATTTTGATTTGTCTGGCGAGTGGGTCCCAAAAAAAGCCTGCCGCAGCTTCAGGACGTTCTGCGAGGTTGCGGCCCTTTTGACTGTTGTAATTGGTGAAGAACGTAAATCCCTCTTCACTCCATTGCTTGCAGAGCACTACGCGAGAGTGGAGCTCACCATTTGCGCCACAGGTGGCCACTGACATCGCTATGGCGTCATTGATGTGGGGGTGGTTTTTGGCTTCAGTGATCCAATCTGAGAAAATTTGCAGGGGTGGCGTGTTGGGACCAATGTCGAGGTTTGATGGCATAGGGCGCTCCGCAGGTAAGGGAAGACTCGGTGGGATACATCTCGTGTTTCGGTGTGATTCGTCAAGGTCGGTCCTTGATTGTGGGGTGAGTTGTTTGCTTTACTGAAGCCACGAAGTGGGAGGGGTTCAATGAGAGAGCAAGAGCTGCTGCAAAAGTTCATCGATCAAGTGCGATGGTTGTACGAGCCTGAGTATGGCGACTTCAAACGAAAAGTGGGGCTTTACATTGAACGGCTGGAGGAGTCCCTGCCCCAATCGAATGCGGGACAATCGACAAAAAAAGTTCTGGCAGACATGAAGTCCACCGTTGTTTTTAATCCCAATGGCGACATCGAGGCCACGCGGCGCCAGGTGATTCAAATGGCGCACGGGTTACTTGGGCCGCAAAGTGGCCCGCTCCACTAAAAAAAGTCGGCCGGTTCTGCCGAATTTTTTATGCTTCGACCTGGGCGGCACCAAACTTTTGGTGGCCGCAGTCGACGGGAGCGGAAAAATATTGGCGCATCAGTCGCTGGCGATTGATCAGAGTCAGGGACTACCCGGGCTGATAAAAAATTTCACCGACCTTGCAGCACAGATGCCGCACTTAAAATACAAAGGTGTGTCGGTCGCTTCTGCTGGGCCCTTGCATGCGGGCCGCGGCGTGCTGCTTGATCCTACCAATTTTTTTTCGAATCAAAAATCCTGGGGAGTTGTGCCGTTGGTTGCCAAACTCAAGCGCGCCTTCGGCCTCCCGGTGTTTTTAGAAAACGACGCCGCGGCCGCAGCACTCGCGGAAAGCTGGAAGGGCGGGCACGGTCGCAAACGAAACAATCTCGTGGCCGTTACGCTGGGCACAGGTGTAGGAATTGGCGCAATCGCCAACGGCCAATTGGTGCGCGCGGGGCAAGGTTTGCATCCTGAAGCAAGTCATATTCCGATTCATGCGGAGGATTTAAACTACCCCTGTGCGTGTGGCGCTTACGGCTGCATCGAGGCCAACTTAGGTGGAACGCACTTCGCTCGTCGGATGAGCCAACACAAAGGCCGAACACTCACGGGCCGCGACTGCATTGAGCTCGCTGAATCTGGCGACAAGGTCACACTCAAAGAGTTCGCCGACTACGGTCGTAGATTGGCGATGGCCATTCGTTCAATCGCCGTGCTGTTCGCACCAGAAGTGATCGTCCTCTCCGGCGGCTTCGCCAAAGCCTCACCATATTTTTTGCCAGCGACCAATCAACACTTACCTAAATTGATGGAACGCTACCGTGACGGCGTCGATCTCCTGCCTGAAATCCGTCGCTCCAAACTCGGCGACCTCGCCGGCGTCCTCGGCGCCGCCTACATCATGCTTTCACCTGGTACGAAATAAAAAAAGCGCTCGTTGGGCTGAGCGCTTCGTTGGAATTTGAGATGTAATGTGGATCTGCTAGTTTGAAGCCAAATCTGTGATAGGTTTGCAACCTGCATGTTGTAAACATGGCCCACCGGGTCTGACTTGACAGAGTTGTTGCAGGCCAGGGAAACTCGCAACGGCTACTCGTGCAGCTTGATCGATTTGTCTTTTATCGCCCGAGCGAATCTCATCATTCATTTTACCTAGAGCTTCGACTGCGCGAGCCAAGTTCGATTGTTGGGTATCGGTAAGTCCACCTTGAAAGTTATTGCACGCGATGACGGCACCTGAGTTGCGAAGTGCCGCTGAAATAGAAGGTTTAAGCGCAGGGCAAAGTGCACCGTTACCCGCAGCCTCAGCGGGGCGAGTCATGCCACTAGCGTTTGCGTTGTGTGCGCCATTACCGGCCGGTGAAGTTTTTCCAGTGACGCCGGGAGCGTTGAGTGGGCGAGCGGCCTGGCCCTGTTTTCCAGCAGCTCCCGCGGCGGCTGGGGCGGTTCTTTGAGCCAAAGCAGGTGTAGCCAAAGTGAGTAGGATAGTGGCAATACAGAGACGGGTGGATAGCGATTTCATAGAGTTCTCCTTCATTCAATTAATTGATAACTCAATAGCGTTTTTTATTACTTATAGAGCAATCGGCGTGCCCACTCTGGGTCCACTTTACTTCAGCTGAACTCAACGGTGACAATTCACGGGACTGAGTTTAGCGCATTTGGTCTTCCACGATGCCCTCTCCGGGGTAGAGAACTTTGGGACATCAGCGACACATTTTAGTGAAGTAGGCGGAGGATAGAATCGAATATGTGAGAGACAAAGGATCCATTGCCGGCCTAGGTCCGATGGAATACCCGGCCGTGAATACCCAATCGTCGCTATTGCATCTTGCCGGAAGACGCTCCGGCCTCTTGCAGGGTTTCGTCTAAATTGGACTCACTTAGAACTGCTTCTAGCTCGGGTGAACTTTGAACCTCAAATGAAGTTAAAATATTCAACAGCCCGTTCGTTCGCTCTATCAACGGGCCGATTCTAAATAGGACATTGTCGGCAATTTTTTGTTTAGGATTCAGTTGCTGTCCTTCGGCAACCGTTCCGACTAAGATTTTTTGAATCGAATTGAAGTGATTTTGAATTTCCATCCCGAGCTCGGGAACACTCAATCTTGAATCCGCGTTTAATTGCATAGTCTGTTGCAACATTTTGTCGAAGCTTTGGAGAATAGCAGCAGTGTGCGGTGCTACAAGATTTTCTCCAGTGCCTTGACCCATATCGTTCAGCATAGACAGGTAAAACATCATCTGATCCCTTAAAGAATCTAAGGGCCCCCAAGCGAGTCGTTTCAATTTCGTCGGGCCGCAAATGGCAGAACTGTGATGGCTTTGATTGAGAACAAGCCATTGTTTAGCGATTCCATTGGTTGAATTTGGTGCTGCTTCGTCACACCATTTGTAATCTCTCTGCTGAAGAGATTTCAGATATGTTGTGCGAAGCATTTTTTGATACTCTTCGCGGATATCGAATTCTGTTTGGCCAACCATCGGCCCAAGTGAAGCCTTCCACCAATTTTCAAACAGGACGGGGTCGTGTGTGGGAATCGAATCTTTCAGATTGTCCTTTATATAGTCGTAGAGGTTCGAGTAATCCTTGTTTTTGGGATTTGACCAACTCGGTACAAAAAATTGTTCGGGCGTTTGCTTGACCATGCTACTGGGCAATATTGGGATGCTGTAGATCGGCCGGTGGGCTTTCAGTTCGCACACGCTGGTGGCGTTTAGGCGACCAGCATCAATGAGGCGCGGCGGATTGAACATAATGCTGTAACCTGAGTGGCTAGATACAATTTGACGAGGTCCCGAGTTGCCGGTGATGTTCTTACCGATCACATTCTGAACTCGATTGATTATGGAGACACTGCCGCTGCCCTCAACGTCTGGGCCGCAAGCCATGGACGTCACAATAAAGTCCACCATGTCGTTGATTTGAACATACTTCCAGGTTTCATTGAGGTCCGCCGTCAGTTCTGCTGTCGAATCGTCAAGCAATGAAGTTTTCAATTCGATTATGGCTGCCGCATTCAGACCGTTGGGGTCCGTGTCTGTTGTGGTGTTCGCCTTTTCGTAGGCAATTCGCTTAAGGACCTCTTGGTAAACAACGAAGGATAGGCCAAGTAGAGAGTGGTACTTTTGCACCTTTCTCATCCAGTTTTGATAGGCGGCTTGCACTTCACCCATTTGAATAGAGCGCCAGTGATCTTGTAGGGCGGCATGCCGATCGAGGATCCCGTTGTAGTCGAGTTGATCCACAGATAATTTTTTGCGACCTGACATGCAACCTTTGAAATAAGTAGCCAGAGGATTGATTACGAACAAACCTATTGAGGTAATGGTATTAAATGGGCATGCGCTTATGTCTTCAGCTGGATCAAGGTCCACCCAGGTTCTAGCTTTAAGGAGTTCCCAACCCTTGATGAGGTTATCCTCGGCTCGACGTAAATCCCCAACTTCATTTAGCTCCTTGCCCGCTTTTTCGGCCTTAAGAAAGGTTATGGCTACGTATTGTGAGCCTACGGCTAGTCCAATGTTTAGAACAAGACCGATACCAAGACCGATTACCCCAGCCCGGCTCGAGGATTTTACAAAATTTAAGTTCGCAAGTTTTTCTGCAACTCCCAAAACGCTGACTAGATAAGATGCGCCTATGAAAAGCGTTGCACCTGTCATAATTTGGGTGAGAGCAGGCACAAGAAGTCGGCGCATGTTTTCGTTGTTGTAGCGTTCGAACGCTACGTCACAGGCGGCTAGGTCTCGCTCCAGCTTGAGCGATGTCGCCAGTTGCCGAATGCCTGTGCACTTCTGAATGTCAGGATCTGCGGCCATTGAAACAACAATGGAGCCCGCCAAACCAGCGGCCATAGCGGCCGAGTAGTACGGCACGCTTCTAAACGTATCCTTCATTGAAGAAAAACCAGGCATTCGATTTAGAAATGGCATAGCGACGACGATAAACCCTGCCATAGAGGCCATCGTTACCGGATTAAAATTGTCCAAATACTTTTCTAGAGCGATAGGGTTGTTCGGATAATTCGTGATCATCTCGTAAGCGGATACAGCACCTAACAAAGCATAAAACGCTGCAATGCTAGCACCCATTTGTGGGCTCGTAAGATCACTAAGCCCACTGGAATTTGCTGTGGAATAGAAGCTGGAACGGAGCCCAGGCGACTGATTATTTGTTCCTGCCCCTTGAATCGATTTCGCAACTGTGCGACGAGCAAGAGCCTCTTTTTGCGCGCTCCAGTTGAGCGTTTGATAGAGCCTAGAAGGCGACCATGAGTTCGTTGCTTTTGAGGAGGATTGCGCGTTTTGCGCCGCCATTCGCGTGCGGTGTGCGGCCTCGAGGGGATTGTAAGGCTTCAGGGCGTGATTGCTCGGGATTGGATTTTTTGCACCGGCTGCGACACTTGCGGATACCGGCATTGAAGGGTCAAACCTAAATGCACGCAGGCGGTCTTCCCAAACCAGGTGACCGGCCGCGCTGAGTTTGCCATAGAAGCCGTTTTTTGATCGGCGAGAGTCGGGTGAGAATACGATGCGATTGCCTGCGGAGTCCGGAGCCGAGTTGGCGTAGAAAACAGGCTGACCTTTTGGTCCTTCGAAACCGGCGATGGCCTTTGTAGGCGCGAGGGGGCCTGGTTGGATAGCGGACTTTAGCCGGCTGGGAAGATTTCGCACCTGGTTCCAAGTCCTATTGACCCTGTTGGACTCGGTCTCTGCCAAGGCCATCGGAGTGCTGTTTAAAATCAATGTGAAGTTAAGCACACTGATTAACATCATTTTCCCTAGATTTGCTTTCATGCCTCTCACTAGAGCAACCGTTGTGCCTTAGTCGGCTCCTTGTTGATCAATATAGAGCCTGTCCAGGGCGGTCTCACAGGATTGATTCTATCCAAGTCTCTATTTGGGAATCACCTGTCTAAAATCTAGACACTGGCGTCGAGGGTCTCATTTCGCATTGATCTTGCTTAAAAGTTCGGACTCTTTGTAGCGAAAGCTATAAAAAATATTTAAGTTGACCTGACTGGCGCGAAACAACTCAGCCGCCGATTGCCCATTTTGCCGCACCATCTCTTGAAGAGGAGCATTGTAAGTTACGTCATAGTTTGGATGTAGGCCTGACAAAAAATAGCTGAGATACAAATTCAAATTTCCGAGTCGCTGAACTTCATCATTAAAGAGGTCGGCCACTTGTCCTTGTACGGCCGGGTCAAGTTGATCGAGATAGGTGTAGAGGGACTGGTAGAGTTCATCTGATTCTGTTAGATAAAAATTGGCGAGCTGCTGCATCACCTCAGTCGTCTTGATTTTAAACTCGATGAGTTGTTTTTTTCGATAATCAATCATTTCCTCCTGGATTCGCATTTTTTCAGCCAAAAGTTTCTGTAGCTCTGAGTTGTTTGAGTTTGCCTTTGCCTTTAACTGGATCTTATTTTGCTCGAGCGCCGTGACTCCTAATTTTATTTCTGATGTCGCTTTTTCGTGGTGTATTTCCAAGGTGTAAAGCTTGTATAGAAGTAAGTTGACGTTATTGGATCGATGTTTTCGGCGCTGGCTCAGCAGTCTCTTGATTTCATTTACGCTTTGTTCGAATGAGTAGGTTGCTGGTAAAGTCAACAATGGCTCCGAAGTGTCGCGGCTCAAATGGCGCAAGTGAATCTCAATCATATTTTTGTTGGTATTGAGTCGAGTGTCATTCAGCTGTAAGTGAATCGCCTTTAGACGATCTGTTATACCGTCCTTAATTCTCTCAGGAATAAAGATCGTGACGACTCCTCCCCCCACGGCGAATGAAAAGCCCGTGATGGAGGAGATAACCGGTCCACCGGCCATGCCAATTTGTGCACCTAAAGTACCGGCCGCAATCATGGCGGCAAATGTAGTTACAAAGTGGCCCGTCATCAGGCGATGATGCCAGGTGTGATAAATCCAGTTGTCCAACTTCTCAGGATCTCGAAACAACACATTGCCAGCATTACCTAGAATCTTAAAGAACACATCTCGGCGTTTTTTTAAACTCGGGTCGTTTGAAAAGAAGCTTTTCGTAAATCCAGTAATCGTAATTTCTCGTGCCAACTGGACATCTTCTTCGGAGCTTAGACCTAGGCGCGCCTCTTCAAGGAGCTGAATGACGGCCTCCCACCCTAGGAATCCTACGGTTGTGCCAACGGACTGCTGCAAAAAGGTTGAAAAAAAGTTTCTACCTGCCCGCGTTTGAATCATTTGATATGTGGCATCTAACGGACCCTTAAGTGTAGAGCTGAGCGCATGGGATGCAAAAAAAGCTGTCCAAAGATCAAAGCTGTCCAAAACTTGGGCCGAGGCGGCGGCTGTTGCCCGCGCGAGTTCAGCACTATCAATGGTCTTACCTTCGAGTCGAGCTCGGTTGATTTCAGTTCTAGTGATCTCGATTGTGGCCATAACCATTAGCATCGGAGCCAACTTCGCTCCATCTGCAAATAGTGCTACGCCGGCTGAACCGCGTGTCTCACCGGCACCGTTTGAGTTTGCCCTCCCGATAGCGGATCTTATCGAACTTCGGTTGTTGAAGTAATCACGGGTGATCTTGAGGTATTTTTCAAAACGTAAATCGGCCGTTCGATGCAAAGTCTCTTGCGCCGCGGCTGACGCTTCAGGATTGGATCTCTGGCGTGCCACGCCAACACTCGGTGCAGTGGCGTAGATCAGAATTAAAATTGCGACACTGGCTAGGTAATTCATGTTCCTCAGTTTTACTTTGCGCGAATGATTGTTTTGCCAGCCTCGATAAGCCGCTCTCGTAAACTTTTGCGATTGTTGCGCTCGGTTTCTCCCAGTTGACCATAACCTCGAGCCCGGTAGCTTTCTGTTGAAAGCACATATTCACTAAAGGCTTTGGAGACGTTCATAATATGCGTTTTGCCGATCTCAATGGGATAGTAAATCTGGATGGACACAGACTTGCCGTCGGGACTTAGTGAGCGGGTCCAACGATAATCAAAGTTAATTGCCGTGTTCGTCTCTCTGAGTTGTCTCTTTAGGGACTCATTGGCTACAATCTTCGCCAGTTCAGCATCAACATGAGTTTTGTAGTGCTCGGACAAAGAGCGCGCACCATACTGAGGGTCGTAGCCTTTCCTCGCAGCATCTTTAGCAAATTGATCCGAAAAACTAACGCGCAGGCCGTGTTCCTTATACACATATTCAGCTCGAGCCTTGAGCTCCAAACGAGCGATCTGTACCGCTTGTTCTCTGGTCAGCAATTGAAATCTAAACTTGTCGATTCGACCCAGGAACTCTGTTACCATTCCCGCGCGTTTTTCAAGTTCTGCGACCATCAGCTTCTCGCGCTCATTGTTGCTCATTGATTCCCAACCGTCCAGTTTGAGGTGTTCGCCAAGGATGAGGCGTTCCATTTCTAATCGCCGCACACTATCTTTGGGTAAACCTAGGTAGTCTCTGGAGGCATTTGTTGTCATGATGACCATGACATTGCGAAAGTCGACTTTTCGACCCAAGCCATCACTCATATAGCCATCGTCGAGCAGCTGCAAGAGCGCTTTCAGGATGTCTGGATGGGCCTTCTCAATTTCGTCCAAAAGCAGAACCATGTGTGGATGTCGCTTGGCGGCCTCCGTTAAGACGCCACCATCTTGCGCACCTTCATATCCGGGACTAGAACCGATCAATCGCCAGAGATCAGCTTTGCTTTGGTATTCCACCATGCTTATAAATTCAAGATGCCGACCCAATCCAACGGCAATTTGCTTAGCCATGTGGGTTTTGCCGTTGCCCGAGGGGCCATCGTATAGGTGCTTAAGCTCGGGACCTTTGTGTGGGGCTACATTGGCATTTCTAATTTTAATATCTTGAATGATTTGTGCTTTCACGTCGTCATGCCCGATGACTTTTTCTCGCAGATGCTGTTCTAGAGAGGCAATCTGCTCAGCGTTGTTGCCCATCATAATTTTAGCTGGAATGTCACTTAATCTAGACGCAGCCTCAGCAACATCTTTAAACATCAAATCTCGCGATAGGCCGGCAGCCTGCTGAGACTGTGAGAGAGCTTTAATTTGGGCCTCTAGGCGAGGAATTTCTCGTCTCGTCAGTCGACCTGCCTCTACTAAATCGCCGGCAGCCAATGCCCATTGGGCGAACTGCTTGGTCTCGGTCAGCTTTGCATTGAGCTGGCCAATTTCGTGAGTCGCGTTGGGTGTACCCTTTAGATTTTGCAGTTGTGCATCGAGCGTCTTTAGCTCTCGCTGCGCACGATCGATGGCATTTTCGTACTCAGCTTTCTGGGTTGGCGAGCTTATGCGTTCAGGGATAGCTAAATCCGCTTGCAAACTCTTCACCTCAAGCTCCAACATCTGTTGACGTACCTTGATCTCAGCGCTGGCTTCAGATTCTCCAGTTTTCAGGCGCTTAGCCAGTTCCGCCAGAGATGAATGCAGGAGCGATTCAGTGGTCGCTACCAACGGTTCTGCACTCAAGTATCGCGTGGCCAGTTCGACTGTTTTAACGATCACCGTGTCAGGTAAGCCAACTCCGTATTTAGATTCCAACACGTCTCGTTTGCCGCGCAGAATTGCAATGGCTTGCTCCGCTGTCGGAGGTGGCATTTTGAGGGGATTAAATCGGCGCTTAATGGTCGTATCTTCTTTGAGGTGCTTGTCGTACTCGTTAAGGGTTGTCATGCCGACAAATCGGATCTGTGGATCTAGCAAATAAACTTTTAATTTGTTGGCGAGACTTTTGGTCTCCTGGCCTTTGACGCCAACAATTTGATGAACCTCATCAATGATGACCACCCAGTTGTTTTGTTTCGCCTCGGCAAAAAACTTTGCTAGTTTGGCGTCTAGGTCGCCGGTATTCCCAAGACCGTTTAACGCATTCAGATCTACAAATACAGTCTCCACCTGTTGTGTCGCTAATTTTACAGCGAGATTGTTGGCGAAGGTCGATTTACCCGCGCCCGACTCGGCTAGGAGCATGATATTGTTATTCTCAGCGTGAGAGCTCAGAGTTACCATTGCGTCATGGAAAGTTTTTTGGGCACCAATCATGGGTGTGACTTCGCCGGAAATCCTGTAGGCAAACTCGTTGACCTGAATTCTTCCACTTGGGGGCGCGGCGTCTGCGTCTCTGGCAAAGACTTGGGGGGGTGAACTGATCACCACGCTGGCGATAAGAATGTAGAGTGCGGTTTTCATTTGATCCATCCCATTGTCTAGGTTCATGGACTTTGGGGGAGCAAGGGCTATGCCCATGGCTCGCCACCGTAAATTTCAAGCATTTCAGAAGGATATGTAAGCTTTTGCCAACAGCTCAAGTGTTGAATTTCGAGCGGGAGGCGCTTTTTTGGCATGCATCTGCCGCTGTCGTGTTGAAAGAATCGACAGGTTTTGAGGGGCAACCCCCACTGTTAAGAATCCGCCTATTGCCGTTGCGAACATGGTCCAGAAGTAACGCTTTTTTCTGTAACCAATTGAGCCTGAGAAATTTTAATCGGAGACTGTGAGGGCTTTGCTAATAATTCAATGGAGGTTTTTCTAATGTTTAAGATCAGTCTACTGTTTTTGTTTGCAGGTCTAGTTTCTGCCTGTTCGCATTCACCAAAGTACGGTCAGTCAGGTGAAGCGCAACCCTTTTCAGGTCGGGATATGGCTGAGTACACCTGGACCAGTGATCGCTCTCCTGCAAACGTCTCGGAAAAAAAGTCTGCTCGCAGAAACGACGTGGCGGATGAGTATGAACTCACGACCAATGGTGATTTCTTTAGATATGTCGGCAGTAACAAATGTCAAATTACGAACAACGTGGCAGATTTTAAAATTTCACAGCATCCCAATGACGCGGCAATGGTTTATTTTTTGAAGAAGAAATCGGGAAATCAAGATTTATATGTCTTGCACAATAGCACGGGAGGCTCGAGTCAGTGTCCTAAAGCGTCTACCAAGATGATCATGGAAGACATCAAGAAGTACACAGTGACTTCCAACACGAATACGACCATCGTAAATGCGGCCCTCAGTCACTCTGGGAGATTTGCTGCGTGGGATAATTCTGCAGTTGTTTACTCCGACAATGGCGTAACTGACTATCAGATGAATCAGTGTTTTGGAGTTGCGGGTCGCTCCTTCAAAACATATGTGCTCTTTACGCAAGATCGATCTAGAGCAGTCACGAAGGTGAAAGTGGACGAAGCGGGCCGAGGAATCGTGGATGGGTCCAAGTCGACCTCTGAAACCTATGCAAACATCACAGAGTTCAATAGGTCTCAAAACGTCTGCGCTCAAAATTAACATAACCGAGGTTTTGCCGTGGCAAAGAACCTAAAATTGGGGTTCTTTGTTTTTCCCCCTACCCCGGCGGCCA
Source organism: Bdellovibrionales bacterium (assembly GCA_041739415.1). Classification (GTDB taxonomy): domain Bacteria; phylum Bdellovibrionota; class Bdellovibrionia; order Bdellovibrionales; family UBA1609; genus JALHOQ01. The sequence goes on from JBGSNU010000023.1 coordinate 147,223, forward strand.
GAGCATGGGGCGGCCGGCGAGTAGGTGGACGTGCAGGTGAGGAACAGATTGCCCACCGTCTCGCCCGTCGTTGATCACTAGGCGGTAGCCGGTTGAGGCTACGCCAATCTCCACCGCCATTCGAGCCGCTACCATCAGCAAATGCCCAAGCACTTGGGTGTCGGGAGCCTCGGCATGTGCGACGCCTTGGATTTCTTTTTTGGGAAATATGAGTAGGTGCTGCGGCGCCTGTGGTTGAATGTCGCGGATCACGGCGCACAAGTCGTCTTGATATAAAATCTGACCTGGGATCTCGCCGCTTAGAATTCGAGTAAATAAACTTGGCATGCTTAGCTCTACCTCTTACATCTCTTTGTAGTCTGGGCCACTGCCACCCTCGCGCGGTGTCCAGCGGGGGCCAATCACATCAGTAGCCTTGCAGTCGACGCAGTTCGGGGCATTCACCACCAACTTGTCGCCTTGCCGTTCATACACTCCCGCAGGGCAAAGGTTGGTGTAGAGTTCGGCCATCTCAGCCGAGATATCTTTGCCAACCGTGAGGTGAGAGGGAATATCGTCGCGAGTTTTGTTGCCAGATAAATAAACGGCATCGACTTTGCTCAAACCAACCTTTTCTGTTGGGAAGTCAGGCGTCTCCACATACTTAGGCTCGGCTGCGTCTTCTTCGGAATGGCTGGGGTCACCGGGGAACAATCCGCCAGTTATAGTCATCAAGACCGATTTAACGCCGCCATAGTAAAAGCCATCTTTAAAAGCATGCCGCATGTTCCGCACGCGTTTGAGATCACTCCACACCACGCTGTCACGCAACGCCAGATCGTACGCTGCGAGCTGCGCCTTGGATGTATCGCCAGCTTTCAGCGCTTTGAAAATAGCTCGGGCTGAATAAATACCAGAGAGCATGGCGTAATGAATGCCTTTGAGCGCCGGCACGTTCACCATTCCCACGGTGTCTCCGAGTAGCATCAAACCGTCGCCGGTGAGTGACTCGGGAATGGAGTGAAAGCCGCCTTCAGGAATCGTTTTTGCGCCCCACTCCAGGCACTGTCCATCTTGCAAAATCTCTTTGAACAACGGATGCGTCTTGAGGTGCTGCAACTGCAAGTGCACGTCGAGTTTGATGTTGCGATAATCCATGCCGGCAACAATGCCAAAGGCCACTTGATCGTCTCGCATGGGGTAGAGAAAGCTTCCGCCAAACGCATCTTTCGGAAGTGGCCAGCCGAGGGTGTGGAGAATATAATCTGGCGCTTTTTTGACTCGCCAAATTTCTTTTACTCCTAGGGCGTAAATTTGTGGAAGATGACTTGGGATTTTCTGCCACTGCAAATAGCTTTGGGCCAAGGGACTGCGCGAGCCATCACTTAACACCACCACTTGCGCTGAGACATCCGTTGCGGGCATTGCACCGGCGCCGGGCTGACCATCACGCTTGAGTCCAGCGGGTGTCGTGCGGACGCCGATAGCGCGGTTGCCTTCGACCAGCAATGAATCGACCGGAAAGCCCGTCATGATGTTCACACCCAAGTCTTCGGCCTTTTGCCCCAACCACCGCACACACTCACACAGTGAGGCGACAAAATTGCCATGATTGGCCATCGTCGGGGGAGTCGGGATGCGGGTCGCACCAGTCTTGCCGAGTAAAAAGACTTTTTCACCCGTTACGGGCCGGCGAAAGGGGAAGTCAGAGTCCTTGAGTTCTGGAAACAGTGTGCGAAATCCCAAGGGGTTCACCACCGCACCCGAAAGACTGTGGCCACCGAGTGAGCCCGCTTTTTCTAACACGCCGATCTCGACCGACAAACTGCCATCGGCCTTCACCAAGCGAGCGAGTTCAATGGCACCGCTGAGTCCCGCAGGTCCTGCGCCGACAAACACCACGTCGAGCGGGACAACATCATCGCCTTGGGGCGTGTGCTGCACGATCAGTTTGTCCATGGCTAGGGGAGCTTGAGCTTTTAGGGGAATGATCTCGTTCGGCTTCGACATCCAGAGTCTCCTTCGGTGAGAAGCGAAAGTTTAGGAGTTGGGGCACCAATTGGCAAGTCCGACTAGCGTTTGTAGCTTCAAGACTTTGAGAAGCAAACTTTATCCATCGCCTCCCAAAACAAGCCATTTTTTATCCCGACGTTGGGGACAGTGATCTCAGAAATTTCAAAGATGCGCATAAATTCCAACACCACCACGGCGGCGGGCAAAATCACATCGGCCCGATCGCGCCGCAGCTGAAAGCGTTTGATGCGTTGACTTAAATTGAGTTGAAACAGTCGGAGAACCAACGCCTCAAGGTCGTTGCGATGAAACCGGCTGCGACTTCGGCTCAAGCCCAAGCGATAGCACAGTTTACCCAGCGCGCGCAGATTGCCGCCGGTGCCAATCAGCAGCAGTGGTGCACTTTGCTTTGGACCCAACATTTGACTGCGCAAGCGGTAGAGGGGCGTGCGCACCCAGTGGGCGATGTCCTCATAGGTAGGTCGAGCCTTCACTTTAGCCAACAAGCGAACGGTGCCAATGGGGAGGCTAGTCTTTCGCACCAAACGTCCACGCTGACTGCGAACGACCTCGAGGCTGCCTCCACCCATATCCAACAGCAGTGCGCTTTTGCTTTTGATATCCAAGGCGTGACTGACGGCCTTGTACAAAAGTTTTGCCTCTTGCTTGCCGTCGATGACTTCAACGGCGATGCCCGTGCGGGCCTTGAGCTGATCAATCACTTTGCGCTGATTTTTAGAATCGCGAAGAGCTGAGGTCCCCACCGCACGTATTTTATGCACATCGAGTTCGGTGCAGATCCTATGAAAGCGGCGCAAGACGCGTTCGAGCTCGAGCTGAGTGACGGGGCGAATGTAGCCGGCCGAGAACGCATCTTTACCCAAGCGCACGCTGGCGCGCACGTCCTCGAGCACCCGCATGCGACCCGACTTGGAGCCCTGACCAATAAAAAGGCGAATGGCATTCGAACCAATATCGATCGACGCCAATCTGACGGGACTCGTATTTAACATACGACCAGTGTTTGGGGCGGTGGCACTGCCAGTCAATTCTTAAATTCGTCAAGCTTATACAAAAGAGATTTTAACCGAGCTTTTTCTGATAAAACGTCGTGGCAGCCCATCTCATCAAGGGGACTGACGGGGTAACGGAGCGTGTAGTCTCCATCCGGGTCCATCTCCCACGTGAGGCGGCGATCTGCCAAGAGAGTTTGCAACACCTCCCAAATTTTCTCTTTCGCGATGCGATCTTCAACGGGCGCCACCACTTCTACTCGCCCCAACAGGTTGCGCGTCATCCAGTCGGCGGAGCCTAAGTAAAACTCACCGTCGAGCTCATTCGCCTGCCCGGCTCGAAAATAAAAGAGCCTTGAGTGCTCTAAGAAGGGCCCTACCACCGACAACACTTGGATGTTCTCACTGAGGCCTGCGACTCCCGGCCTGAGACAAGAAAATCCGCGAATGATCAACTGAATTGGCACGCCAGCCTTTGAGGCCTCGTATAACGCCTCAATCATGCTTTTGTCTTCTAAGCTGTTGCACTTGACTACAATTTGGCTTGGCAATCCGGCCTGAGCGTTGTCAGCTTCGCGCTTGATCATCTCGAGAAAGCGCGCGCGCATATTGATGGGTGCGACCAAAAGACGAGAGTAGTCCGTCTTGAGCGATCTGCCCGTAAGGTAATGAAAAATCTCAACGACTTCACTGGTAATCTCTGGGCGGGCGGTGAAGAGCCCCATGTCTGTGTAAATCTTCGCTGTTTGTGGATGATAATTGCCGGTGCCAATATGCACGTAGGAGCGAAACTCGTCGCGTTCGCGTCGCACCACGAGAGCCAGCTTGGCATGGGTCTTTAAGCCGACAATTCCATACACCACATGCACGCCAACTTTCTCCATGGCCTGCGCCCAATAGATATTGCGCTCTTCATCAAAGCGGGCCTTGAGCTCGACCAAACACACGACCTGCTTGCCCATCTCAGCCGCTCGAATGAGGGAATGTACGATGGGGCTTTCTTCACTGGTGCGATACAGAGTCATTTTTATTGCAATGACCGTTGGGTCGGCCGCCGCAGTCACAATAAAGCGCTCAACGCTGGTGGAGAAGTTTTCAAACGGCAAATGCACCAACACATCACTCGCGCGGATGATGTTGAAAATATTGGCGCTCTCATCAATCAGTTGGCCCGGCGTGACTGGGCTCCAGGGTTTGAATTTGAGTGCGGGGAGATTCAAATTGGCGATTGGCGAAAGATTTTTGTACTCCAGTGATACGGGCAACTCGTAGACATCCTCTGCCGTGAGGTCCAGCTCGTCCATCAAAAATTCAAGCAGCCAAGGGTCAGGATTCGGACCATGCTCCAGCCGCACGACTTCAGCAAACTTGCGTTGTTTGACCTCCTCTTCAATGAGCTCGAGCAGATCTTCAACGCCTTCTGTGTCAGTCTCGATGTCGGCATTTCGACAAACCCGAAACGCCATCACTTGGTGGATTTGCATGCGGGGGAACAGCTGATCCAAATGTTGCCTTACCACATCTAGCACACTGACAAAGCGCTCTTCATTTGGCGGGGTGTTGGGAATACGCACCCAGCTCGGAAACACGTCGGGAATTTTTATTCGTGCAAAGTGCAGCTCTTCTTCATTGGGCACTTGCAGTGAAACAGCCAGCGAGGTGGACAAATTCGAGATGAGTGGAAACGGATGGCCTGGATCCACAGCCATGGGAGTGAGCACACTAAAGATGCGGTCACGAAAAAACGCCGTGCCCCAATCTTGCTCAGCCGGGCTGAGTTCACTCCAACTCAGCAGGTGAATGTTTTGCCCTCGAAGCGCCGGGAGCAAATCCTGCATCAATAGATCGCGAATCTCGGAGTTCAGTGCCAACACCTTTGGTCGCAAAATCTTCAGCTGCTCTTCGGCCGTCAACCCATCCGGAGAAAGGCTGGCCACTCGAGCGTAAAATTGCCGTTGGAGTCCGCCCACGCGCTTCATAAAAAACTCATCCAGATTGCTTTCAAAAATGTTTAAAAAGCGGATGCGCTCAAGCAAAGGGTTGCGTGAGTCTTTGGCTTGAAACAGCACTCGTTTATTGAACTTGAGCCAACCGACCTCTCGATTGAGAAACAGGGGATTTGCTGTGGTCATGCGGTTGAACCTAGCCTGGCTTTGTTAGAAACTGCATTAGATTTTGCTTTTCATTGAGGATATCTTTGTAACCTAAATCTACAAGCGCATTCAGATAGACTGGATCAAAAGTCAGATACGACAAAATTTCAGACGACTCGTGTGGACTGCCTAGGCCGCTGAACAAAAAGCGCAGCATGGGGGGAAGGCCCTCGACCCTAGACTCCGCCAAGTCTGAGGGCGCCTGCGAGGGGCGACCGTAAAAAATATCAAGGCGGCGAAACGACTCCGAGGCTTTGTCGACATTTTCATTGATGATCTTAACGCGCTCAATGTCGACCTCGATCGCATCCATAAAAATCGCATTGATCATGAGCGAGATCACTCGCCCCAGCGAGGGCTTAACGATACTCGAGTCGTCTAAATGCTCCTCCTTGCCTTTGCGAACGCCCACAACGATAAGCTTGCCGGCGCCAATCCTACGAGCAGGACTTAACGGCGCAGTGTTGCGGAGACAGCCGTCGCCGTAATGCCGATTGCCGATAGGCCACGGTGGAAAAAACAAGGGAATCGAGGCAGATGCCATCACGTGGTTGACACTGATTTCTGAGCGAATTCCCAGGCGATGCACGCGACGCCATTCTTGGATCGACGGCGAACCGGTAAAAAACGTCACGCCTAGGCCAGTCGAATAGTCAGTTGCCGTAATGCAAAGTGAGTTGAGGTGTCCCTCTTTGACGTTGTGGGGGATGCGACTAAAGTCAATGTTTGCGGCCAGCAGGTCACGCAGAGGATTTACATTCAATAACCCCAATTTGGTTGGGCGGAGTTTGCTGCTAAATCCGCCAAGCGCCACGCTGCGCATCAGGCGGGCGGCGGTTCGGCCAACGGTCACATAGTCTGTTTGAAAAATATCAGGAGTCGAAATGTTGCGCCAAAGGGCGCAGATCTTGGCCGTCGCGGTGTCGAGATCATGCGCATTGCTGGCCAGGTATGCAGCGTTGATAGCACCTGCGCTGACACCCACTAAGTTTCGAAAGGGATAGAAGTTGTTGGCCTCTCGGCAGATCTCGTAGATGGCTCGAATGGCGCCCGCTTGATAAGCGCCTCTAGCTCCTCCACCCGAGAGAATAATGGCATAATCATTGTTTAGATCGTTGGGCATAGAGACATTGTGACTCCTGCCCCGTCATTTTCCTAGAAAAAGTCTGGTCTAAAAATCAGAAATCAAGTCCACCAACTCTGGGTGATCAATAAAGGGATTGCGTTCCTGTTGCACTGTGTAGATTTCGTCGTTGCGTTTGCGCTCAAATTCATCCACTGGATCAGAGTTATGCCAAGCCTTGAGGCTGGTCTCTTCGTCTGGGGTAATTTTCATTTTGTAGCGCACAGAGAAGTAAAAAATCGCTCGCGCGGCGTTGCCTTTGTGATTGGCGGGGGGTTCGAAGTACACATTGCTGCCACCGTTTGCCGTGTACCCTCGCTTGGACTGCTCACAGGGCTTTTGCACAGGCGATACCACATCGCCATACTTCAAGTTTGAGCGCGATGAGTTGGCAGCAGACAACACCGGGTAGAGGATGTGCATATCTGACTTCTGCATCTCTTTGTCAAAGTTCGTGGAGAAATGACTCTGTGGCCATGTGTGTTCCGTGTTCATCACCTCTGCATCTGGAATTTGGTCGGGGCCAGGGGGTGTGTTTTTGAAGTCTTCGCGAGTTTTCATCTCTTGGCAGTACACATCAAACACACCGTAGCCATCGCGAGTCTTCTCAAGGTGAATTTTGCCAAACAGAACCACTCGGGCTTGTTTGTAACCCAACACTACTTTTTTATAGCAGCTTCTATCGCCGCTTGAGCAGTTGTCTTGTAGCACATCGTGGCCGTCGGTGCGGACATGGGCTTTGGCTAGCACATTATAGATTTCATTTTTCAACTCAGAATCGCGGGAGCCTGAAGTCACTGCCTGGTAAAAGTCCTCGGGATAGTAACTCACCTTTGGGCTGGTCACGGCCGCTACCGCCAGTTGTCCGAAAGTCAAAAGTCCCACTGAGAACATGATCCGGCTGATGGTCACTCGCACAACTTTCACCACTAGACTCCCCCTTGAGTTGATGTGTAGAGCATGAGCGTAACGTTAGGTAGCGGGGGGAAGAGAAGCACAAGCCTCACTCCTGACAGTCTTCGAACAATTTGAGACACATTGACACGATCGACTGTGGATAACTGGGTCACAATGTCTCGGGCTGCATTGCATTATCGACCATGGTCCCGTGCATCAAATGGTGGAATCCGCCGAATCAACCTACTGGTTTAACAGTAAGGGACGAATTGTCGGCATCTCAGCTTAAAGTCAAAATTTTCGATAAGAACGGAACCCAAGTTCTGAATTTGGGAAAATCCGCTGTGACGATCGGCAGTGCCTCACACTGTGATGTGGTCGTCGACCATCCCAGTGTCAGTGGGGAACACGCACGGGCTTGGTTAGAGGGCGGCCGCATTTGGGTGCAAGATCTGGGTAGCAAGGAGGGCACCTCACTCAACGGCGCGAGGTTGATGCCACTTAAACCCCTATTTGTCAGAGACTTGGATACGCTTTGTTTAGGTGCTTGTGAGTCCCGCATTGGTCTTGAGATGAATGTTGTTCGCTCGCCAGTTGTGAAAAACACCGCGACAGCAGTAAAGACAGCGCAACCGCCTATTGCAACCGCATCGCCGGAAGCTACCCCTCAAGCAGAACCGACTAAGGCTGCGCATCGCCAGCGCCAAGAGGATCTTGAGTCGGTGGCGCGCGAGCTAGCGGACTCCAAACGCCAACTGCAGCTCGCAAAACTTGAACTCAAATCGGGCGAAGAGATTTTTTCACAGCTCGAGACACTGCGCCGAGACCTCCAGACCTCGCAACAGTCCGTCAAAACCAATGAAGATAAAATTCGTCAGCTCGAGGCCGCGGCCCTGAAGATGCGACAGACCCAGGAAAGTCGAAAGCGCGAGGAGACACATCGCTTGGACGCGGAGAAGCGCGAATCCCTGGTCACCTTTGCCCAGCGCTTGCGCGGAATTTCAATCCAATTGAGTCAACGTTGGACCACTCGACCCCTTTCACAAGATATGATTTTTGAGTGGGAGAGTGAGACGATTCAAACCTTCCAAGCTGTAGTCCTGCCGGGTTCGGATCACGCGCAGGCGATTCCTGCTCTGCCTCCCCTTGATCCTGTAGTGAATGCAAAACTCAATGCGAATATGGAGGCCCAGCTCGACGCCACAGTGGTGGCCATTCGAGCGTTGCCAGTAGGGGATGGCGAAGCCGTCGGGGCTGATCGCCGAAGCAAAAGTCGCCGCCGCCGCAGAAGTGATCAGAGTAAATCCTGGCGCCGAGTTTTTGGTGCAGCTGCTGGCTTTTGTGTCGTGCTGACGTCGATGTGGTTTGGGCTCAATTGGATGCGAGAGGCGGGTATGACCAGCTTCTCAAGTCATGATCGCACGCCAAAATCCATTGCACCAAAAAAGACCCCAAAGGTTCAGCCCTTTGCTCCGAAACAAAACCGGCAATATCGCGGGTCCTACACCGACAACATCCTTTTTTTAGAAAATTACGTGGAGGCCGAGCTCAACCCTGAGTTTCGCCTGGCTTGGTTGACGTCGCTCACGCAAGAGGCCACCCGCACCTGGAAGCTCGATGCCGCATCAGTCCGGACACTTGTGCGACGAGAAGAGGTGGCGATTCAAGATCTCGTGCAATTGCGGAGTCAGATCACAGTGGAGCGAGAGCACGTGGGGCTCATGAGTATGAAAGCTCGAGAGAAGCTCTTTCAGGACGAACTGGAATCTATGCTCAAAACAAAAGCATCTGTGGATCGGTTTTTCAAATTCAAAAAGCAATTCTATCTGCAAAATCAGGCCTATCTTAAGCGCGAGATGCACTAGCACTTTACTAAAATCCATGCTCGGGTCATAGTCGGAGCTCGCGAAAAGTAGGACCATGAAGATATTGATCATGCGATTTTCAAGCTTTGGAGATGTGCTTCAAACGTTAAGCGTCGCGGGTAAACTCGGGGAAGCCTTCCCGAGCGCTGAAATCCATTGGGTCACGCGGGAGGAATTCACTCCGCTGATTGAAACCCATCCCCACGTGCAACGCGTTTGGTCCCTTAAACGTGGTGCAAATTGGCAACAGCTTTGGCAGCTCGGCACCGAGTTAAACCGGCAAAAGTTCACGCACGTCTATGATGCGCACAACAATCTTCGCTCCCGGGTGTTGGGCTGGCGGTTGCAGGGTTGTTTGGGCTGGCTCCGTTTCACTGGACGGGTGAAGTTTTTGCGGCGGTCCATTTACCGTTGGAAGAGACACTTGCTCTTTAAGTGGCGGATCAATCTCTTTCCCCAGCCGTTCACCGGGCAGTTTGCTTTGTTAGAACCTCTGCAAAAGTGGGGACTTCAACCCACTCCTCCTGCCGTGCCCCAACTGCTGTTGCCGCCCATCTCTAACAGTGAGCATCGAGCGATTTTGGAGAAAGGTGGGTTTGTTGCCCTGGCTCCCTCGGCCTCGCATCCGCTCAAGCGCTGGCCATTGCAAAACTGGATTCAATTGATTGAGGCAATGCCGAGCACACAGTTTGTTGTGCTGGGAGGGCCGGAAGATCAGTTTTCGCATGTGCTCAGTGAAGTCGCCCCACAACGCGTGCTAAACCTGGCGGGTAGACTTGATCTTGCAGCAAGTGCCCAGGTCATTCAATCTGCGGCGGTGCTCGTCTCCAACGACACGGGACTCTTGCACGTGGCCGAGCAAATCGGTAAGCCTTGTCTCGCGCTGATGGGCCCGGCGCCATTTGGGTTTCCAGGTCGACCGCTCACGGAGATTCTGCAAGTGGATTTGCCCTGTCGTCCGTGCAGTAAACATGGGCAGGGGCCCTGTATAAACGCTGTTTTTCATCGGTGTTTACGCGACATCACAACCCGCCAGGTGCTGGCGCAACTCAGGAGAATTCTCGATGCCCATGTGGCTGCGTCGTTATCTAGCCGGTAGTCCGCTGCACGTGCACCTCATACGCGCGCTTGTGCTTGGTCTTTTGTTTCGGCTTCTTGCCGCTTATTTTGTTTACGGTCCACAAGCGCTGGATGACTACCGCCATGGTGTTTGGCCCGCCTATCAGTACTTTATTGGAGAAACTCCTGATTTGCCCGACTACCGAAGTCACCTGCTCATGTGGCTCTTGGCCGGCTTCATTGGCATAGGCTCTTGGTTGTCAATGGACTCGGCCCTAGCGCAAGTGCGGGTGATGTACACGGGGCTTGCAATCGTGAGCCTAACTGGAATTTTGGGGACGTATGCCTTCGTAAAAGCAGCGCGTTCCAAAGTCTTTGCGGCTTCTGCCCTTTACCTCGTGGCGTTGTTTCCATTGATGCCGTTTGTTTCGACGCGTGCTTTTGGTGAAGCCGTAGCGCTGAGTTTGGTGTTGCTCGGCTTTGGCATTTTAGAATCGGCTCGGCAGTCGTCGCCACCTGCAAAAGAAGGGTTGGCACTCACGTGGTTGGCCGGCTTCTTGGCTTTGGGCTTGGCCACACTGTTTCGCTTTCACGTGGGGATTTTATTTGTAGTATATTTACTTTGTTTACTGTGGCTTCGCCTCTATCTTGCGGTTGCCATGGCCGTATTGGCGGGCGTGGTGACGTTGGGTGGCCAAGTATTTATTGACTACATCAGTCTCAAACCCTTGCTTGGCACTCTGGTGGCCTATATCAAGGCCAATGAAGGGGGCGCAGCTCAGTATGGCGTTAGCCCCTGGTACAACACCTGGTTGTTTGTGTTGGCTCTCACTCTTGCCCCATTTTCATTTGTTTTGGTGCGGCGGGTGCCAGCCCTTTGGCGAGCCCATTGGCCATGGCTGATTCCATTGCTTAGCTTTGTCTTGATTCACAGTTTGGTGCCACACAAAGAGGAGCGATTCCTTTACCCCATTGTCGGGCTGCTCCTTTGGGCTGTGGCTTGGCTTTGGTCGAGCCAAAGGCGCAACCGCTGGGTTCGTCTGATTTACGCCAATGTCTTGCTTGGGATCTCAGTGGTGGTCCTTCCATTGGCGTCGCTGGTGAACACGCAAGAGGGCGAGATCGAGCCGCCGGCCTATGCCGAGAGCCGTTATCAGCGAGTTGTCTATCTTGACCATGAGTCGCTGTTTGCGATCTCACGGATTCAGTTCTATTTTTTACGCCCACCCAGCCTTTTGCAAAAAGTGCCGCGCGAAGCTTTTAACTCCGTTCAGATTGATGAGACTTTGCGGGCCCACCCAGACCATAGGGCAGCTGTGCTGCTCACCTCAGATGAGAAGGCGCGCGACACTTTGTCGACCCTTGCCGGAGTGAAGACATTCGAAGCCCAATGTGGGAGCCTTCGCACCGCCGGGTCGCTTATTGATAGGTTGATTTACTCACTCAATCCCAAACACAATCAACGTAGGCGTCCCACGTGGTATCTGATTTGTGAAAGAGGCTAACGCGACTCATGCAACAGACATTTGATAAGTTCTTCGCAATTATTCAGCCACTAGACCTCGACATGCTCCGTTGGTTGAATGTCAAAATGACTCATCCGCTTTTGGATCAGTTCTGGCATTTCATCACTCACATGCACAAGAACTGGGTGGTCATGGGCGTGATTGTCCCCAGCCTCTTGCTCCTGTTAGTGTATCGCTACAGATGGCAGGCGCTTCGTCCACTGCTGATGCTGGGTCTTACGGTGGGCTTAGTCGATGCCATTGCCTACCGCGGGATAAAATCCCAAGTTTTTCGTCAAAGGCCTTTTCAAAATTCTGAAGTTTCGAGCTGGGTTCGAAAAATTGGTGAAGCCCATGGCTCGAGTTTTCCATCCAATCATGCAGCCAATTGTTTTGCGGGAGCTGCAATTTTGGCTTGGTATTTTTCAAGATATCGAAATTTCTTTTACACTTTGGCGGCACTTATTGCCTTAAGTCGAGTGGCTTTGGGAGTGCATTATCCCTCGGACATTCTAGCAGGCTCAATGTTGGGAATTTTTGTCGCTCTTCTTGTCAGATTTTTTATCTTAACGCGTTTCACATGGCTTTGGGTGGATAAACCTCAACCGATTGCCTCTCCACATTTTTCCGATTGGAGAACAAGATCTCGACGCATGTCGGGGCATTGACAGTTTTCAGAACTACCCTGCACTTTAAACCAGTGCCCTCGGCGTTTGTCGCGGCACCTTGCTTGCAATTTCATAACGTCGAACCAAACAAATAGGGGCGTATATGAAAATTGGTACAGCTTGGACTACACGAGGATTACTTTTACTTCTAGCGACTGCAGCTGTGGGCTGCGGCCAGGGATTTAAAAGTGGTTCCACCACAGAATCCACCGCGCAAAAACAGCTGAATGTAGATGAGGAGCTGAAGCAGGCTGAAAAGGCCACCATTGAGGCGCAAGAGGCCATGGCACTTGCTCTCGCTGCTATCGCAGACATTTCAGACAGTCGTGGCAACATCAATATTGGACTTTTCACTCGGGGCAAAAATGCCAAAGTGAATATCAACGGAATTTTAACACCTCTCGCCGACCACCTTCGTCCCTTGTTTGATAAGGTCTATGACAAATTGGCCATGGTTAAAGAGAAGTACAACACCGCGCGTGCCGCCCTCGCCGATGCAATCGCTAAGCTCGATGCAACTGACCCCGCGCAAGCGCGCCTGATTGCAGAGCTAGAATCCAGTATGCAGCGCCTAGATTCATTTGAAGGCCAGTTTCGAGGATCCATTCAGCGTTTGGCCGGAAAGCTAAATTTGGCATCGAGTGGTTTGGACAAAGTTGTGCGAGGAGTGACGTCCTTTATCCCTGGATTTGGCTGGTTGGCGAGCTTCGCTTTGGATTACTTCATTATGGACGATCTCAAAGGATTGATTTTTGAATTCCAACAAAAGCTTATGGCTCTCTAAACCTATTCTGCACCCATCATCCTGCCTGTCCCAATCTGGGGCGGGCGTGAGACAGGCCACAAGGCCCCACCGTCAGCAGGACTTGATTTTACCTCTAAACCTCAGTCACAATATAAGAAGGATTTAGCGAGAGGGGGAAGTCTTCAATCGAAATCTCTCAGGTGCCTTAGTTCTTAACTCCGGTTATGAACCGATAAAGGTAGTCAATTGGCGCAAAGCCATGATTCTTTGGTTTCAAGACAAAGTCGAAGTTTTGGAGTTCCACACAGTCACCGTTTCAAGTCCAAACCGAAGTTTTGCGCTGCCCGCGGTTATGCGATTAAAGCAATACATCCGACCCTACCTGTCACTGGGTGTGCGCCTCTCCAGACAAAACATATTCTTGCGCGACTCGCATGTATGCCAATACTGTTGCCATAAATTTTCAGAAAAAAAACTCACCGTAGATCACGTGATTCCGCTGAGCAAAGGGGGTCGGCATGATTGGACGAATGTGGTGACGGCCTGCTCATCGTGTAACAACCGCAAGGGCGACAAGTCACTCGAGAAGGCCAACTTGCGTTTGCTCAACCGGCCCGAGAAGCCCAAGTGGCTCCCCAACCGCGACTTGGAGCTTGAGAACAATTCACTGCCAAATGCCTGGAAGCCCTACCTTGTGGCTCGCTAGCGTGCGAGCCAATCAATAAAGCCAGCTGTTAATGACTGATGATCTGCTCTTGCGCATCTCCGTTTGGACCGGACCGGTATTCATTGACCGGATAGTAAATGACCAAGCGACCCGAAGCTGTGCCTCTAGTGAAGCGTGTTTGTGCATTGGCTTTGCCATTTACAATCACGACCTCTTCAAGGTCCATATAGGGTTGAGACGAAAAATCCCCAGCTATGAGATGCCACTGCTTTGTTGGCTCACCCAAAAAGTCATCCGCCTCAACATTCTCACCTGTCTCAGACTGGGTGGCGACGTTGATTCGCAGTCGCCCATCCCTGGTCTTGGCTAGCGCCTTGAGGGGAGCTTGCAAAACGACCACTGAGGATTGTTCAAATGGGGCGATTGGAGCCGATGCGATTGCCGCGGGAGTGTAATCCGGTAGCTTGACCTCGAGCTTCCCAGAGGAAAGCTCTTGTTCGTAGGCCAGACGAATTTCTCTAGCAATCATGGAATCGAGCAGTAGGCTTGAGATCTTAGGCTCAATACCTTCAATGCCGCGGGCAAGTATTCCTGCCAGCTCTTGATCGGCTAGGCCGTCCCCGTTGTGATCAATCAAAACCGACACTGAACAGCGCACCCAGGTGGATAGTGGTGTGTGCAATTTTATTGCAAATTGAATGGACTCATCAAAGCCAAGCTTGGTCATCGTTTTAATAATTCGATATCCAGCCGATTTCAGATCACAGTCACGAGCTTTCCACTGATTCCGACCGATGGGGATTGCTTTGCGGTCGTCTTCTGCAATGAGATTAAATGGCAAAGCCAACCCTTCTGCTGCACTCAAGTTTTGCAAGATCAACTTGTCGGAGCCTGTGGCGCTAGCTCGAATTCTTGAAGCTTGAGTTCGGATGGCCATCGCGGGGACACTGATCGAAGCTCCTGAGTCAATGGCTGTAAACTGAATTTGACCATTCAGCTCCGTCAAACCTTCCGCTTGATCTCGCAAGTTGATTTGCACACGGATTGGCACATCCACCCGTGCCATTGGTCCCACACTCACACGTATCGGTGCCTTAAGGCTCAGCCCAAGTGAACTTGTTGTTGAGGCCGCCAAGATGATTGGTCGGTTGGTCAAGTTGCGCAGTCTGATCATGCGTGTTTCGACTTTGGTACGACCCAAGTGTTGCACGCCACCTAAGCTAATCGACGCGGTCTCAGCCACAATAGGGGTGCGAATCGCTTGCAGAACCTGGATTCGACCTGCACCTTGTGCTGTCATCGGAATAGCCAGATCTTTTGCACGCAACAACGTCGCCGTATTCATAACGATCGCCTTCAGTTGGTATGCGCTCAACGTGGGATGCGCTTGTTTAATCAAAGCCAAAGCCCCCGCCACATGTGGCGCAGCCATGCTCGTGCCGTCCATTAAAGTGCCGGTTGTTCCGCCGCCCATCGCCGCAGACATAATGTTTTGTCCCGGCGCTGAGATCTCAGGTTTGAACAGATTGTCCTCAGACCTCGGGCCACGCGAAGAGAAGTCTGTAATTGTGTCTATACCTTCAGGCATTTCGATAAATTCAGAGGTCTTAAACTGAATCGACACTGGGCCACGCTGCATTTCGCGTAAGATCTCTTTACCTGTAGATTGCGTGACCATAATGGCGGGGATATCAATAGGGTCACCTTCGCCTCCCATTGGTATGGGCTCACCAGGGGCGTTGCTGTAAACAAGTGCACCTATAGCACCAGCCTCTTTTGCCAAGGTCAGTTTCGCTTGAAAGGGCACATTGCCTCGTTCGATCAGGGCCACACGTCCAGCAACTTTTGCTTTGACCTCATCCGTAAGTGGTTTGTCGGCAAAGCCAATATCCACAAGCTCTCCACCGATGCCGTCTGACTTACCGACGGGGCGAGAGATTGGACCTTCAACGGCTCTCACAATAAAATTTGGATTGCTGGGCATCGAGATTATAGAGGCTGCAAACCGCCAGTTCACTTCAGCGCCATCAATGCTTGCTGCAACCGAGAGTGCGTCACCGGTTGTGGAAGGTGAACCTACGATGTAGGGTACATCACCGGAGTTTCCGGCAGAGGCCACAACGACAATTCCCGCTCGGGTGACGTTTTGAATGGCTTGGTTGTAAAGTGCCTGCGGTTGACCGAAGCCCCCGCCCAGCGAAAGGTTCAAGATATCCAGTCGGTCGTCGACCTTTAAGTCGCCGTTGGGGTCAAGTGCGTACTCAAATCCGGCAATGACTATTGCGTCTCCGGTGCCGCCACCTTTGCCAAAAACCTTGATGGCGTGAATTTGCGCGTCGGGCGCAACGCCGTCATAGGTGAGTACGCCATCGCCCCGGCCAGCGACAGTTCCAGCGACGTGAGTGCCGTGACCAGCTTCATCGATTGGGTTTCCGTCAGGCTTTGGTAGGCGTGCGTTGAGATCTGTGGAGGATGGGTCGTAATCTGTGCCGACTAAATCAATCCCACCGGTCACCTTATTGTTTGGAAACAGAGAGTGGGGTTTAGACGGGTCAACGCTGGTGAAAGCCTCAGCAGTCCCCGGGCCACCCAACATTTTATGCGTGTAATCGACTCCCGTATCGAGAACTCCAACAGACAAACCTTTGCCCGTGAAGCCTAAGCGTTGAGCCTCAACTCCACCAATGAACGAGACGGAGTTCACTTGCAAATTTTGTTGAGATCCTGCGGCCTGAATTTTTTTAGGGCTTTGGGGGCGAGTAAAGTGCCTTGCCAAAGTTGTGGCGCGAACTGAGGGAAGCTCCATGATTCTCTCAGTGACTTTGCTATTCGCAAAAATCGCGTAGCCATTGATTGACAGGCGATAGCGGTAAACAATTTGAATATCGGGAAAATCTGCAGCCAAGCTGGCCTCAAATTGCCTTTGCTCTGTGAGCAGTTGGTCTTGTTTATCCTTCGGAATCGTTATCACATCGCCGTTGATGTCGGCCACCGACAAAAGCGCCGGTGCGTTCAGCAACACAATGTAAAGATCACTTTGTGGAGCAATCGGTCGGTCTGCAAACAAACCCCACTTCAGTAAATTGCCAGGTCGACTTCCGTCCGAACAATTGATCAGGCTGAGCGACAAGGCGATCAGCGCTCCCAGCCGAATGGTGGTGTGAGAAAAGGCTCGTCCGAAATGTAGATTGGCTTTGTTCAAGGCTCTCCCCCTTCGTAGCTTTGGACCTAAGTGTGTCTTTAGCGCCTAACGCAATGCATGTAAACGTCTTTGTCGGTTGAGGCCGAAGACGAACGATTTACAGGATGCGCCGAGTTAACCCCCTAATATCACTAGAAGAGGCATTATGGGGCCGATAAGATATTATTGGGTTAGCAGACTGAGGCGGCTTAGAAATGGCGTTTGTCACTTACAAAGAAAAACTCAAGGGACTCTCGCGTAAGATTATTGAGGTGCAACGGCCCATTCGCATCCTAAACAGCATTCGAACTCCTGCTGAATGGGACACAGAACTCACGCAAAGTAAATTTTCTACGCTCCCCAAAAACTGGGCGGCTCATTGGAGTGAGGTTGCGCTTGGATTTGAGCCCGAGACTAAACGCACTGAGCTTTTGGAGTTGCAGGCCGAAGTTGGGCGAACGTTGGGAGAGTCAGATGACTTGGCCAAACATCTTGTGGGGATCTGTGAACAGTATCTGCTCGTAGTAGAAATGTTGAAGAGTCGAGGCACCGCTGATTTTTATCGGTTCTCGCGTGAATTGTACGGTAGCCCGAAAGATTGCTTTGTTGAAGATCTCAACACCATCTCAGATATGTCCCACATGCTGTATGAAATTTTGGGTGGAATGCAGGCGTCGTTTCCTGAGGTCAGCTATCCGGAGGACCTAACGGCTGAGCAAGTGGTCGAAGGGTTAAACGTGAAGTTTGCCGAGTACTTCGGTGAACAGCGAGTTGTGGCCAAGCTCTCCGACGGCATTGTCGCTGACGCCGCAGCGGGAGGAGATCGAGTCAAAATTCGCGAAGGCGCGATGTTTTCAAAACGCGATTTGGATTTGTATGAAGTGCATGAGGGATGGGTGCATGTCGGGACCACCTTAAATGGCCGCAGTCAAAGGGTGAGCGAGTTTTTAAGTGTAGGTCCTCCACGATGTGCGGCAACGCAAGAGGGTTTGGCCGTGATCATGGAGATCTTCACCTTTCGTAGCTTTATTCAAAGAGCGAAGCAAATAAACGACCGGATCATTTGCATCGAGAAAGTCGAAGACGGCGCGAATTTGATCGAAGTCATTGAGTACTTGCGAACTGAAGGTTACAACGAGCGGGATTGCCTCACGCATGCTCTGCGCGTGTTTCGCGGGGGCCGCTTAGACGGAGGAGCGCCGTTTACCAAGGACATTTCTTACTGCAAAGGTTTTGTGGAGAACTACAATTTTTTGCGCTCCGCCATTCGCGTAGCCAAGCCCTATCTCATACCCTACCTGTTTGCTGGCAAATTGCATGTGGACGACATCCCGCTTCTCTACAGCAAACATCTGGAGGGCCTCGTTGATCCGCCTCAGTTCCTCCCCAATCACTTTCGGGATTTGAATGGCTTGGCCGTTTGGATGAGTTTTTCCAGCTTCTTCAATCGGGTGGATCTACAGGCGGTTCAAGCCCATTACAAAAAGCAATTTGATCGATATTTGTAGTTGCTTGTCCGTGAGCCTCCTTTTAGTTTGGGGGCTATGAATGCACTACGCGGTTTTCTAAAAGCCTCCCTTGTTCTTTTGATCCTCATTGGCGCGCTGACGTTTGTGGTTTACAACTACTCGTGGGTGTTCTCCAAAACGATTGATGGCAAGGTGGTAGATGTTCAGCGGGTTACCTCACCGACGGCTATTTTGAATTCTCGCGCCACTGAGGCGCAGATGTACTCCTACTCTATTTTGATTCAAGGGAACGACGGAGTTTTGTACGCCTCTTCTTCAGAAGATCGGCAATGGCAGGTTGTTAAAAAGGGCTACTGTGTGTCGGCTCTTCTTTATCGCTATCCACCGTGGTTTCTCGACAAAGCCAACACGTTCTTCAATGCTCGGGTCGAACAAATTCGCATCTGTCCCGGTGAATCCGCACTCCCAGACGCGCCCACTTTGCCCGGTGCGCCCACGCCTCCACCCGGCATAAATAATCCTCCTGCTGAGTCCGAACCCGCCGTCAAGTGATGGCAAATTTGGATTCTCCGCCAAGCTGGGAGCTCGACACCGAGTACACTTCGTTTGACTGTCTAGAGTGGCGCTCAGATGTAGAGTTGGTCGAAAGTTCCATTTTGAAATTGCAGGAGTTATCGAAGCGGGCCTCCGACTTTATTTATACGCCTGTGGCACTGACCGCAAGTGAGCAGCAAATGTTGATCCAAATTTTACGTGAGTCGCATGTGGTGTATGAAGCGGCGAGTGACCGCAACTCCAATTGTCTCACGTACGCCAACTGCCTTGCCGCCACAGATGTGACGAATGATGAGGCCAATCGAATTTCCAATCAGCGGCAAAAGTGTGGGTCTGACCTCTGGTTGGCGTACCAAGCGCAGGCTCTTTACCTCATGCGGGCGACGCCCGAGCTATTTGCCGAGTACATAGACGATCCACGATTGTCGGGTAGCCGATTCTACTGGGAGCAGCGTCGGCTGCATGAGGGCCCGTTTTTGTTAAGCGAAGCTGAGGAGTCTTTGCTCACGGGATTAAGCCTCCCCGGATTTTCCGATTGGTCGAGTCTTTACGATAAAATTAGCGGGACGATGCGAGTGGAGATTGTGCAGGCCGATGGCGCCACTCAAACTGTCGGTCTGGCTGAGGCTCAGGCCTTAATAAAGCAGGCGGATGCCAACACTCGGCGCTTGGCCTGGGAGGGAATTCAAAAAGCTTGGACGCTTCACCGTGAGCCCGCAGCGGCGGTTCTCAACGCACTCAGCGGATGGCGGTTGGAACTAGTGAAGCGTCGATCTGTCGTCGCCCCAGCGGGTGCGGGATCGGTGAGACAGTGGGATTTTCTGAGTGAGCCGCTGGCACGAGCACGAGTCGAGCGTGAAACTCTAGAGGCGATGGTTGAGGCGGTGCGCTTGAATCTCGCACCCTTGCGTCGGATTTTGGGATTGATGTCACGTCTGCATGGTCGAACAAAAATGGATCCGTGGGATCTGCTGGCGCCTTGTCCTACGGCGGCTCCCGTGACCGAGAATTTTGCACAGGGCTTTCAAAAAGTAGTTGGAGCTTTTAGTTCGGTCGCACCGGAGTTTGGGCAATTCGCGACGATGATGCTCGACCGTGGCTGGATTGAGTCGCGCGTGCTCCCAAACAAACGCGGTGGTGCTTACTGCACCCGGTTTGCAAAGTCGGGACACCCCCGGGTGTTTCAAACGTTTATGGGATCCTACGCCGATGTCTCCACCTTGGCGCACGAGTTGGGCCACGCTTATCATGGCTGGATCATGCGCGATCTGCCGCGGCTCGAGCGGAACTACCCCATGCCCCTGGCTGAAACCGCAAGTATATTTGCGGAGGCCGCTCTAGCGGATCACGTTTTGGCAAAGGCCGAGCTATCGACGGAGCGACTCGCGATTCTCTACGCTGAAATGGAGAGTGCGGTCGGCCTGCTATTGAATATCATGGCGCGTTTTGAATTTGAGCGATCACTTTATCAACGACGACAAACGGGAATTTTGAGTGCCCAAGACTTGAGCCAATTGATGGATTCGGCTTGGACGCACTGGTATGGCGAAGCCCTATCGCAAAACGACAAGATGTTCTGGGCCAGCAAGTTGCACTTTCATCTGAGTCGAGTTAGCTTTTACAACTTTCCCTACACTTTTGGCTATCTCTTCAGCTTAAGCCTTTACTCCAGACGGTTTGAGGCGGGTGAAGGGTTTTTCAATCACTACAAAGGACTGTTGCGCGATACCGGCCGAATGACCGCTGAGCAACTGGTGGATAAGCATTTGGGCGAAGACATCAGGACCACAGAGTTTTGGCAAAAAAGTCTCACCACCGTACATCACAAGGCTCAACTATTTGAGGAGCTTGTAAATAAAATTTGTCCATAAATTTCCGCGTAGTGCTCGACCGGTCAATAGTCTGTGAGTTGCGCCGATTCTACTGCGCGCAACACTTCTTGTATTTTTTGCCGCTGCCACAGGGGCAAGGATCGTTTCTGCCAATTTTCGGCGACTCATTCACCACAGTTTGTTGGGTGTGATGGTGCTGATGGCCTTCACCCTCTTTGTGTGAATGCGCCTCACCGTCGACAAAGCGCCATTCGCCCTTGGCATTTTTGCGAAACTGCGACACTTCGTGATGCTCTAAACCTTGGCCCTCGGCTTCATAAGTGGCCACAAATTCGACGCTGCCTTTTTTATCTTTGGCTGTACCTTGCTCGGTATTTAGAATTTCGAGCTTCTTCCACTTGGCTGTAGCGGCCCAAGTTTTAGCTCCGGCTTCATCAAAATCCTTTTGCGACTCAGTCGACAAAGTGGACTTCAAAAAATCAATGTTTTGTTGTGTGTAAGCCGTGTACCTGGCTCGCATCAGCGCTTCCGCTGTTGGCGCCACCCGTTCACCCTTAAGATAGGGCTCACAACATTCACTTAACGATTGATCAGAGCCGCAAGGACATTTCATTTTGGCATTCTCCTGTGACCCTCGAGCTTTTACCAGGCGAACGACAATGTCACGCAAAAGCCAGGTGAGCCGTCGGTGCGGCAGAGCCCACGTAAAGATGGATACCACTTGCCATCTGCCTGTTTCGATTTCACCCTGATACCATATGAAAAAATTGACGATCTACTGGATGATTTGTCGCATGAATTCGAAGTCTCGATTATTTGGCTTGGCTCTTTGCCTCGTGGCACCTCTCGCTTTTGCGAAGGCTTCGCCGCCTTCTATGCCTTCATTGAGTGAGCGTTGCCGGGCCGAGGTTGAGAAGTTATGCCCTGGCGATTCGGCTAGCCCAGTGGTTCAAGGCTGCCTGCAGTCCAAGCCCGATGCACTTACTGGGGCTTGCAAATCGGAGATGGAGCGGCTGCGCCAGGTGGGTCGTCAAATGTCTCGACGCGGCGGCGGTTCATTTAGTTCAGGCGGCGGCCTAAATCCCCTCACGCCAGCCGTGCCGCATGTGGTGTATGAGGGCCGCGGTCTGTGGAAGTCTCCGTCTTTTAGAGAGCAAAAATTTGGTGCTGTCATGCCTGTGTGGACGGGCGAGATCGATCGAGTGGCGATGTCACTTGGGGGCAGTCACATTCGACTCGGTGAAGAGGTCCGCCTCGATAGCGGAACTTTGTTACCGAGAGACTTGTATCGATTGGAGCTTGGCTCGCAGTACTCCCGCATGACAGTCGAAAGAAAGAGCTATTCGCTCCGGGGCTCGTTCGGTGGCACCGGCGATAAATTGGAGAAGGGCACAAGCTTTTCACTGATTGGGAGTTACGGCTGGCCGGGGAGTGGCAAAGGTTACTGGTTGACGGTACTGTACTTTTCAAACAACGGTCCGTTTGGCAACTATGTGCCTATACCAGGTGTCATTTACGTCCACCGAACCGACACGCTCATGCTCATGGTGGGGCTGCCGACGATGGGCTTGCAGTGGACGCCGACACCGGACTGGTCGCTCTCCGCCTCGCTCTTCGGCCCCAGTGTCTCAACCGAGGCTGCTTACGGTGACTTTGATAAACTCCAGGTGTTTACTGGGTTTCAGTGGAACCGGCAGAATTTTGTCTTAAGCGAGAGAGTGGAAGATCGCGACCGGTTAACGATTGAGGAGAAGCGGGCGAGTGGGGGATTTCGATTCCCGATTGTTTCAAACCTACGGGCGGAGTTGCAAGCCGGGTATGGCTTTGATCGATCGGCGTATGTGGGCGACGGCTTTCTCGATAAATCTCGAGGTCAAGCCGAGTTGCCCGATGACTGGTTTGCAAGCTTAGCACTACGGCTCGCCCTTTAAACTGGCACCCTATATTGTTGGTGGGGCCACAACCTTGGGGTACTGGCGCTAGGGACCAACAGCAGGAGGGGCCAGTTCACTATTTGAGCGCTTCACGGATATAGGCAGATGCCGTGTCCATTAACCAGACGACGGCCGCAATCACCAAAATAATACAGCCCACTTCACGCCACATGGCTTGACCTTGATACTTGATCAGCATGGTGCCGATACCACCGCCACCCACAAGGCCAATCACCGTCGCCATTCGCACATTGATATCCCAGCGATAAATAGTGAAGGCGATGTAGGGCAAAATCACCTGCGGCACGACGGCGTACCATAGGACCTGAGTGGTGTTGGCGCCGGTTGAGCGTATGCCTTCAATTGGCCCTTCACTGACACCTTCGATGATCTCCGAGTACTGTTTGGTCAGTGAAGCGATCGAGTGAATCAACAATGCGAGCATTCCGGCAAAGGGCCCAACTCCCACCCAGACGGTGAAGATAATGGCCCAGATCAAGGGCTCAACGGAGCGAGCGAGATTCAAGGCTGTGCGCAAAACGACATAAACGCCGAAGGCTGCGGGATGGGTCATAATGTTCTTAGCCGCAGCGAAGGCAACCAAAAAAGCAATGGGTATAGCCAAGATCGTGCCTAGAAACGCGATAAAAATAGTTTCAATGACTTCAGCAATGGCTGTTGGCAGTAGTTCAAAATTGGGATGGGCTAAATTTGCAAACAGTCGCCCGGCTCCAGCCAAACCATCGGGATCTAACAGCTCCATAAAAGAAACTTCTGTCACTTCAAAACTGACAATAAACGTGAGAATAAGTGTCGTAAATAGATGGAGACCCCAGAACGAGCGAAAGAACGGGATGTCAGCGATAACCTGTTTTCGCGCGGGAGATGCGAACAAAAAATCTCCGAGGGTCGTTCTGCCTGTCGCTTGAAACACCAACGTCAGACCACTCATGCAGAACGCAATAAAGGCCACGGCTAGGGCGATACTTTGCATATTCCGCACAGCGTACTCTTGCTCAAAACTAAACTGCGTCCAGCCCAAAGCGTTGCAAACTAGAAGACCTGAGTACAATGAAATTGCTGCTGAAAGCGTAAAGAAGCCAGTATCAAATAAAATGAGTTTACCATTGAGAGGCTTAGTTGACATGGACTTCTTTCGCTCCTTCACCATAAATTTGCGTGAACCACTCTTCAGTTATGTCTTTGGGGCTGCCTTCGAAAACCACTTCGCCTCCACGCAATGCAATGACTCGTGTTCCATACTCCCGCACGAGACTCAAAAAGTGCAAATTGCAGACAATCGTGATCCCCAGCGTTTGATTGACCTTACGCAAATAGTCCATCACGGTGTGGCAAGTGGCGGGGTCAAGACTGGCTACGGGTTCGTCCGCCAATAGGATCTCTGGATTTTGGGTGAGCGCTCGGGCGATGGCCACCCGCTGCTGTTGTCCTCCTGAGAGTTGGTCGGCTCGTACCTTGGCCTTCTCGCTGATGCCCACGAGTTTCAAATATTCCAGAGCTTGGGTTTGATCTGCAGCGCTGTACCAGCCTAAGAGGCTTCTCCAGGTGGGCGTAGAACCCAGTCTACCCATCATCACATTGCTAAAAACGCTGTGTCTTGGAATCAAATTGAACTGTTGAAAAATCATCCCGATTTTCCGCCGAAAGTTGCGAACCGCGCGGCCTTTGAGTGTATCAATGCGGGCTTGGCGGTAGTAGATTTCACCAGATGTGGGCTCGTGCAATCGGTTGAGGCAGCGCAGTAAGGTGGATTTGCCAGAGCCACTGAGACCAATGATTACCAGAAACTCACCTGGGTAGACATCCAGATTTACTCCTTTGAGGGCAGTGACTCCGTTGGTGTAAGTCTTCGTCAAATTCCTTGCGGATAAGATGGGCTCTTTTTTCATTTGACCAACTCTGAAGCAGATTTGCCCAGCGCCTTCAATAGCTCTCTCGTCCCATCATAGTCCTTGTCGGTGGCGGGGATGAGTCCGGTCACCGAGGACAGGCGGTTCATCACATCTTGACCCTCAGGGGTTGCGGCAAATTTTATAAGCGCGTCCGTGATGGTTTTCTTCATTTCTTCACTCAAGCCCTTCCGAAACATAATGGGATCGTTGGGAATTGAAGTGGTGAGTTCCAAAATTTTGATCTTCTCTTCGACGTCGGGGTACTGGGCCTTGACGAGGCGTCGTGCATCTTGAATCGCATTGTCAGAGGGTGGCGAGTAGAAGGTCGCGCCTGCATCCACTTGACCTTGGTAGATCATAGAAACCACATTGTCGTGGCGCATGGCAAACATCGTCTCTTTGGGTTTAATGTTGCGATCTTTCAAGTATTTCATCGGCAGCAGGTAGCCCGACGTCGAAGCGGGATCAACAAACGCCAGCTTCTTGCCCTCGAGGTCCTCCAGTTTTTTTATCTTCGAATCTGCCTTTGTAATAAACTGAGCCTTGTAAGTGGATTCACCGTGCCGAATGACGGTCAGGCGAGCCTCTGCCCCGTATCTGTCGTGTGCAAGTATATAACCAAATGTATTTACTGAAGCAATGTCGGCACGGTTCGTACCAAAGGCCTCAACAACGGCAATAAAGCTGGGAGGAATTGAAATCTTGAATTTGTAGGGGGTGTTGGCTTCGAGATACTTTTCAAATGCTTTGGAGGTGTCCTCAATAATTTTAACATCGACAGAGGGGACAAAAAAGAATTTGATGGGATTGCTTTCAGTGCCGAGTTCGCCTTTGTCTCGGGTGCAACCAAACAGGGCGAGAACAGACATCAGCATGAACATGGCTAAATGTTTCACAAGCACTCCGTCGAGGGGCGGGTTTTTGACTCCTCGAGATAGCAAAGAATGGAGGATGGGCCAAGTTATGATTCGTGACGCAGATCTGTCTGTGGAACGCGGCGGCGTGAATCTCATCTTCTCTCGCTGCCGGAGTTGTGACATGCCATCCAGACATGTCACCCAAAACTTTTGTCCAAAGTAAACTCACGACTCGGCTAGGATCCTTTTATTTGGTGGCATCGGAGCGCGCCCTAACCGCTGTGCACACGCAAGACCCCGGTCATCCTCTAGCTGCTACGGGTTCAAGAGCGGCAGATATCTTAGAAGCAGCTAGGAGTCAGCTCTTGGAGTACTTCGCTGGTGCTCGCTCACACTTTGACCTACCGCTCGAGCCAGTCGGCACTGAGTTTCAGAAAAAAGTGTGGAGTCAACTGAGTCAAATTCCGTTTGGTGAGACGCGGTCGTATCGAGACATTGCTCTTAGTTTGAACAGCCCCAAGGCCTGTCGCGCCGTAGGGGGAGCCAATGGCAAGAACCCGCTCCCTATTCTGGTGCCCTGTCATCGCGTGATCGCTGCGGATGGCGGCTTAGGGGGCTACTCGGGCGGATTGGATTTAAAAAAGCAGCTGCTCAAGCACGAGGGCTTGCGTGTCATTTGAAGCAAGTGATAGCTACTTGACGTAGTAAGTTGCTGAGACGTTGAGGTTAAACCCGCTGTGCGCACAGTCAACGTTCGGGTCATCGTCACCTGTGACTGCAAACATCAACTCATGCTGCGATCCCGAAGATTTGGCGCCAAGGTGAATCAAGATTTCGGGAGCAAAAGACAAACGAAAGCTTCCCGTTTGTTCAGTCCTCGGCCATTGACAATTGGAAAGTCCCTCTTGCTCGCCCAAGCAAAAGTTATTGCTCTCGCCACCGTCATTGCTGAAGCGCTTATCCACTAGCCCACTCCAATCATAGCGCGGGGCGGAGACAGACTTGCCATCTGTGAGTTTGAGCGGGTATCGGCGAAGGTCCACCATTGCGCTCTTGTTGTTGCTCGAGACAACATGTCCGTTTAGCGCAAAATAGAACATGTCATCATACCGAAAATTGTTGGCCACCAGCTCCAGTTCAAGATCGCACAGCTCAGCACCTGCTGGTAGCTCGAGCAAGCGTCGCTGTTCATACCGAGCTCTTTGGGTTTCCGGCCCTGTACTGAGGTTGCCGTCCTGACCAAAGGCACAAGCCCTATTGTTTTGAACTTCGGTGTGTGTGCGGTCGAAAGTGAGCACCTCATCCCGACGAACAAGTGTACCGTTGTCTCGACTGAGGGCACAGTTTTTCGTTATCACCTCTGGATCGCGTCCCGAATCGAGCGCTTCATTGGAATCGTTGAGTGCTTGTCCACTGTTGGAAAAGCTGGTCTTGGCACAGTTCAAGAAGCCAATGTTCAATAATGAGACAATGACCGCTGTTATAAACATGTACTTTGCGCGTAGCCATTTTCCATGAGTCACTTTGCACCCCGTCTGGCTTAAGAGGCTGCATTAAATACGCCAAGTGACGAGAGGAAGAGGTCACAAAAACCTTAGATGTTTCACTACATTGTCGGCGTATCGATTTGAGATGATGTAAACATCAAAGTGAATGTGCAGAAGTTAGCCAGACTGGATTGAGCCGCAGTCAATTTAAAGAGCTATATTTTTCTGGCCACGACGATTGTGTGTGAACCCAGTTGGTTCGCAGGTGAAGCGAGCATTTTGTAGAGCCGTTTGTTTTGTTGTCTTCGTGCCGGGTCTTTCTCTTTGCCGAAACAGGCTCGCCATAGACCGAATTTGATGAAGGGATAAAATAAAAGATAATACAGTCGAGACCCACTCCGCAGACGATGTGTGGTCAATGCTTCGACTTGGAGCCCGGCCTTTTCACAGTAAAAATAGAGCTGATTGAAGGTGATGGGGTTGATGTGTTCAAAGTAAATATTTTCAGTATCCAGCGGAATGGGCTTTGCGGCCAAATTGTGAAAGCCGGAAATAAAAAAGTTCCACCGACTCTGCAACGTGTGAACGTTGGGCGTCGTGAGCAAGAGTCGCCCGCCGGGCTTTAAAATGCGTGCGACTTCACGTAGAAAGAAAAAATGGTTTTCTATGTGCTCTATTCCTTCAATCGAAGTGACATAATCAAAGCTGGAGTCAGCAAACGGAAACGCCTGTGTCATGTCCACTTTTAAGTAGTCCAGATCTTTGAAGCAGTGCAGGGTCTCGTCAATCTCTCCGGCGATTCCATTAAAGCCTAGAGCCTTTAAGTCTCGCATCAGGTAGCCGGGGCCAGAGGGGACGTCTAGAACCTGACCTTTTGGCAAAGCAGTCAACGCGGTGACTATCTTTTGGTGGAGGTAGGGATTGTGCCGAGTAGGGGCCTGAAAATCAGTTTCATGAAAGGTCATTTGTTCTCCCAGTGGGAGCACTGGTGTACTCAACTTTGCGTGTTAAGGCAACTAGCGACTTGACGTCGCGCTTAAGCCTAAAGTGATTTCAAATACTCAAGTAGGTCGTACCGATCTGAGTCGCTCAGGTCTGAAGTGTATTCGTGCCCGGTGTTTAGGCTACCTTCAATAGTCGCATCAATAGTCGATAGCGAGGTGGGTGAACGACCGGCAGCTGCAGTGCAATTGTAACCCAGGTTAATCGGATCGTAGTCGCTGCAACCGAGGGTGAACTGCTTGGCGCGCTCTGCCGCAGGCCTTAGCAGATCGTAGATTGTAGCAACCGAGCCATTGTGTAAAAAGGGTGGCGAGGCCCAGATGCCGTTGAGTGGTCGAGCTTTGAGGCGAGCGACTCCTTGTCGAATCAACGCATTTCTGACATTTGCATTTAGGCCGTCTAAGGGGTCTGGTGCTGGTGGGTTCTTAATTCGATCGATGACACCAGACCAAGCCTCCGCAAGCATTTTTGGATCGGCATCAATTTTATCGTGACAGGAGGCTGCGCTGATCGACCCAGCGACCGCTCCCGCGACCACATGACTCAGGAGAACGGTGGATGGTTCTAGAGCATCTAGTTTTCGCCCCGTGAGGAGCTTTGTCATTCGACCTTGCAAAACTCCTGCGGCGGCCATTCGACCCGAGTTGACTCCCAACTTGCCATCCACTCCCAGAAGGTGTGAGGGGATGAGTAGGGCCTTAACTGTCCGCGCGGGTGATCGAGTGTCTGCCAAAACGGCGTGACAAGAGAGACAGCGTTGGTTGTAGAGAACCTGGCCTCGCGCTGACTTTTCGATATCAATGGCATGAAAAATCTCCGCGGGCCACTTTGGTGAGACCAACTGCTTCGTCCATTTTTCCAGATCGAGCAGACCTTTTCGACGAGCTGAACTGCAGTAGCCGTTTAAGATTTGAGTCGGGTGAAACACGTCCACTTGACCAAAGACTCCCAGGACTTGCCCGATGTTTCTTGCGAGCGGCCCACTGTTCTCGGCACTGTTGCTGACAAGACCATTCCACTGCACAAAATCATGTTGAGGCGTGTCCCACAAGACTGGATAGCTCACGGGTGCATCGGGCGTGTGGGCATTTGCGGGATTGCGTAAGGCTCGAGCCAACACCTGGTTGAAAATGACGCCAAAAGCGTCTGTTCTGCCATGGCCATATCGCATGTCGGCCGAATTGATGGCTCGCCAATCCATCCGTTCATTGATAAATTTTCGAAAATCTGAGGTGAGCTTTTTGCTATTCTGCCGACGCGGTGAAGCCATCTGTGCGCGATTTAAAAAAGACTCGAGTTTGGTTTGATCTGCGGCGGTGGCAAACAACGCTTGATCCATATCATCGATAAAGGCCTGAAAGTTGAGAAGACTCTGCCCGCCGTCAATGCGAATCGTTTTTCCGCCGTATCGAAGATTATTGGTGTGGCAAGCCGCGCAGTTCATTCCGACATAACGTTGACCGACATTCACGGGACTAAACTTACTGCCAGGTCTTACTGCTGTGTAGCCATCGATGGTTAGCCCAACGGCAAAGCCATAGGGATTGAGTCTGGGGTCTGGTTTTTGCGCGATGAATCCATATTGAGTGAGGTTGTCGCTGCTGAAGAATGGCGATTGAGATTTAGCCGATTGCAGAGCCAGAGCAAAATGGAGTGGAATCAGCTGTGAACCCTGAGCTGTTGTGTAGAATTTTTGTCGAACCTTTGCACTCCAGTTTTGATCGAGATAGGTGATTGGCTCTGTCTCATATTTGTTCGCAAGAGCGAGTGTGGAACTGCAAAGCGCGGCCAGTGCGAAAAGCGAAATTGTATTTTTTAAATGTTGAATCATACGTTGCTCCCACTCGATTTTTGTGACAGTCAGCTATCGGCTGGTACGAACGATTCCTTGATGCAAAGTTTTTTTGAATCGCAAAAATCATAAATAAACAAAAATATAGATACATTGAAGCCGTCGGCACTTGGCATCGACGCGCTAGGCCCGACCATCCGTCGGCCTAGCTAGCCTAGATCAAGCGAACGGTTTTTGGCTGAACTCATCCAGCCGGGTTGCAGTGAGATCGGGAGATCTGCTTTAATTTTAAGCGGACGTTCGCCGGGCGCGGGTCGAAGGCGCTTTTGATCAGGGGAAACTGCATTTTCTACCAGCTAGAATTTGACTTTGCTCTGGGTCTCCGGAAATCTTGCTGCCACAAAAGGAGCAATTTATGAATATTTTTAAGATGATGGTTTTGGGATTAGTCGCAGCATTTGGCCACATTGCAGTGGCACAGGGCGCGGGTAGCAAGGCCTTCTCTGGAGCGCTAGGCTTTTTTGGTTCGAACGTAGGCACTATCGTTGAAGACAGCAGCCAGCGGACGACGAATCTTTCAGGAGTTTTCGGATTGGGTGGAGATTTTGAGTACTTTATGGCCGACGATTTTAGCTTGGGTGCAATTTTTCGATACTACAATACCTCAGATGATATTGGCACCACCGAATATACGAACTCTTTGCTTACCTTAGGAGGCATAGCCCGGGCCTACTTGGCGGAAACGCCCAGTTGGTCCCTCATCGGCACTGGTGGCTTGGGCGTGCTCGAAGCCGAAGTTAAAACTAAACCACAAGGTGGAACCTCAGAAACGGTCGATAGCGGTATGCGCATTGGTCTGTATATGGGCGTGACGGTGCTTTACAAGCTCAACAGCAAGACTCGATTGGGCGTTGAGAATATGCGGATTCTTGGCTTGGGTGAGAGACTCAATGGCTGGGTCCTCAGCGATTACATGGCGAAGGTGATGTTCATCTTCTAAGCCTAATGTATCTGGATCTTTTCTGTCGATACAAAAGGGGGCTGGCTCACGTTAGGACCGGCGTCCCCCTTTAAAATTTAGGGGCTACTAATCGCGCCAGCAGCCGATTGGACGGCAGTAGTCGTTCGAATACCATTCACAGTCTTCAACGGCTAATCTTTGCACGCGTCGGGGATTGGTGCCGCGAACATAATATTCATCGCCCCAGTAGTTTCGGGCGCCACACACCACGCGTCGACGGTGGTTTCTTCGATAGTCAGTTTGCCATCGAGAGTAATCGGCACTGGAGGTTGTCATCGTCACTTCTTTTTTCGGCTCAACTGGGGCCTCGGCTACAGCCACAGGCCCTGCCACTGTAGAAAGTCCGAGAGTGGTGAAAATAGCCATCTTTTGAATCCATTTTTTCATTGTTTCTCCTTGATTGAGTTGAGGGCGGCTCGGTCGCAGCCGTTTGGGGGTGTATCAATCGATTTGGAGCTTGAGGCAAGCAGAAGTTGGCTAAGGTGAGCAAAATTTGTCACTCTGGAAAGTTAAAGATATCGATATCGAAAATTAAGTCATTAATATCGTTGGCGTTTACAAGCCCAATTAGATTTGGGAAGTTCATCGCCCGGGTTGAACCCCAAAGAGGGATTGGACTGACGATTGCAGTAGTGTACTCCCATGTTTAACATTCGGCCCACTCTGCCTTTAAAAGAGACTTTTAGATTTACTGCCGCACCACAAGCGGCCCTCAAGCTTTTAGTTTCATTGGGTGTGGCCCTCAGTTCTTTAGCGCCGATGGCGGAGCCCGCGAGTGTTGATCGTGGACTACTACTGGCGGATAATGGTCAAGCCGCGCAGGCTACGGTCGACATGCTCCGCACGCTAGATCAGCCCATATTTAACGTTTATGAGATGCACCTCGATCCATTCAGTTTAACTGTAATGGCCATGCTCCGAACGTCTGCTCGCGCTGGCCGCCGTCCCACACTGCTGGTGGATGCTGTCGGAGTGGCAGGTATTCCTAAGCAATATTTTAGATACCTGGTGAGTGAGGGTGTTCGGGTCGCTTTTTTTCGGCCCCCACTTTCGCCAATGGGTTGGCTCAGAGGTGGAATTTATCAGGTCACTATGCGGATGCATGACAAGGTCATTACAGGATTCAATTCTGCCGATGGCACGATGCTCGCGATAGCCAAACAACGCAACACCAGCTTTATTTATCACGGCTTCGGGGCCCCGGGCTCGCAGCTTATCGACGTCGATTTTATGTTTGCGGGGCCCGCCACGGTTGCGGCTCGGCAATATCAGGAGGAGTTGTTGGCCTCAAACTTGGTTCAAGATGTAAGAGGTAGAGTGCGAGCCAATGAAGCCGCGAAGATTGCAAAAGAGCTCGACGGATATACTACCATTTATGAGGACATGGGAGTAGTGGATCTCACCCACGCGACGGACTGGAAAAGTCAGTTGCAGCCCATGGAGAAGATTGAATTTATTCACGACATTGTGGGAAAGAAGGGAACAGTCGAGGGATCTGAACGGTTGTTTATAGATTCGATCAATCGAGCCAAAACAAGTATTTATCTTGAAAATCAGTATTTAATTTTAACTCCCGACATCGAACGGGCTATGGCAAACGCTGAGTCTCGAGGTGTAGAAATTCATGTTCTAACCAATGGGCGTGGTGCCTATGCCAATTTTGCCGACCGAATGGCCGTGAACGCTTACATACAATTGAAAGATAGGCTTCGCACGATGGGTGTGACCGTTTATGAGTATCACGGTCCGGGGAAAATTCACTCCAAGTCTGCCGTGATCGACGGACGAGAAAGCTTTATTTGGTCCTACAATCTTGACCCTCGATCCAACAAGCTCAACCACGAGACGGGGGTTCGCGTCACCGATTCACAGGTAGCTGAGCTACTCTTTCAGACCATTCAAGCGCGAATGAACACATCAACTCTGGTGATTCGTCCGAAGGAGTTTGTGCATGGAAAAAACGATTGCCTAAGTATTTTGCAAAGGGCTGCGGCTCATGTTTTATGGCATCAGCTCTAGTTACGGTCGCTGATTTTTTTATCCAGTCGCTTATATAGGTCTTTGAGCATAGATTCGCGCTCACCGGAGGCCAGCGGCCGTCCACCGATCACTTCAGTAAATAACTTTTTATCTAGTTCGACCAAAAACCGTGAGGGTGCGACGGGTTGAACTCGGCCGTAGCGCTTTCGCTCCCTCACGCGTGTGATGATGAGCTGCTTTTGCGCGCGGGTCACACCGACGTAAAACAAGCGGCGCTCTTCATCGACATTTGACCCGAGCCGGGCATGTGGGAGCAATTCTTCCTCAAGCCCCAATAAGATAACCACCGGAAACTCCAAGCCCTTACACGCATGCAGTGTCATCATTTGCACTTCGTCGGAGTTCTCTTTGTCAGGATCGGCCACTGGATCGCGCAGCTCCATGCAGTCGACACACATCTCGAGGGTATCAAAAGATCGGCCATGCCGATTGAACATCCCATCCAAAATTCGCCCCAGTATCGTCACGCTCAGCCAACGAGCGTCCGCAGCGCCGGGGCTTCGGTAACTCTGATTGACGTAGTCACGGTAGCCGAGCTCGCGCAACTGCGACTCCAGCACGGACTCAGCTGATTCCGGTGACTCGACCAGCTCAGACCGTAGCCGCGCTAAAAACCTAAAAAGGGTGATGATGGCTTGAGCACTGGCCTCATCCGGATAGAGCTCAGCCCATTTTTTAGCTTTGATGTGAAAGGCGTCTGGGCCGGGCATGGACTCAATATGCTCCAGCGTTCTTTCACCCACTCCTCGCGAGGGAAGATTAACTATTCGGCGAAAAGACACTTCGGAGGGATGTAGGCAGCTCCGAATAAATGCCAGCACATCCTTGGCTTCTTTGCGATCAAACAAGGCCGTGCCACCGGTCAGCTGATATGGAATTTGCGACCGGCGGAGGCCACCCTCCATCAAACCGCCTTGTGAATTCGATCGATAGAGTATCGCCATGTCACGCCATTTGTAGCCCTGTTTGCGGATGTGACTCAGCTCTCGCACCACTTGGTCAATTTCATCATCCTCGTTTTCAAAAACAAAAACCTCTGGCAACACGCCTTGATTGTCGAGGTTGGGTTTTAAAACCTTGGCGTGTCGAGTTTTGTTGCTGGCAATAATTGCATTTGCGAGATCCAGAATTTTGGAAGTTGAACGGTAATTGCGCTCAAGCCGAATGACATTGCAGTTGCTGTAGCGATTGGGAAAGCCCAGAATATTTTGAATTTCGGCCCCTCGCCAGCCGTAGATGGACTGATCGTCGTCACCCACGACAGCTACATTCTTTTGGGCATTGATGAGCTCGTCGATCAGGCGCATCTGAATGAGGTTGGTGTCTTGAAATTCATCGACCATAACAAAATCATATCGCGCCTGCATTTGCTTGCGCAGACTCTCATGCTCTTGCAGCAACCTGAGGGGTTGAAGCAGCAGCTCTTCAAAATCAACCACGCCCAGATGTTTGAGTCGTTTGACGTATTTGGGTGCGAGTAAAACACCTGCCGCGCTCTCCGGGGTGTCGTCAAATTTGTTGTCTTTGCCGGTTTGGCGAATAAGAGAAATATTGTACAACACTTTAGTTACGTTGAGCTGCGCTTTTTCAAAGTCCCGATGGTCTCGCAAGAGATCTTTTACAATCGCTTCGCTGTCGCCACCGTCGATGATTCCAAATTTTTTGGGTAGTCCGGCCAGGCGATAGTGCTCTTTGAGAAACTGCAGGCCGAATCCGTGAAAGGTTCCAGACCAAACTGCGCCTGCGACGTCACCCAACTTTCGGCTCACCCGGTGTTTGAGCTCCAGCGCGGCCTTGTTGGTGAAGGTCAAAACACATATGCGCTCTGGTGAAGTCAAGCCGGCCTCAATGAGGCGACCGGTGCGAGACACGAGGACAGTTGTTTTGCCTGAGCCTGCACCAGCCAAAATCAATAGGGGCCCATGATCATGTGACACGGCTTCGCGCTGCTCAGGGTTCAGACCACTCAACCAGTCTTTCAAATGTGCCCTTTAGGAATGATGATGTCCACCTGGCCCGTGGGCGTGGCCGTGTTCAATCTCTTCGGCAGTGGCCACCCGAACTTCTGTGACTTCAATCGAGAAATTCAAAGTCTCGCCAGCCATTTCGGGATTTCCGTCGACCACAACCTCCTTGTCACTCACATCTCTGACCGTGAATAGCATGGGACCATTTGGAGTTTTCACTTGAAACTGCATGCCCTCTTCGAGTTTCTCTGAATCTGGAAACTGATCGCGCGGTACGGTCTGAATCAGGCGCTCATCGCGATGACCATAGGCCTTCTCGGGAGGTAAAGTGACGCTGAACTTGTCACCCTCTACACGGCCTGTGAGCGCCTCCTCAAGCCCAGGGACGATGCCATTGGCTCCGTGCAAATAGACGAGCGGCTCTTGTCCCGTCGATTCTTCCAGCACTTCTCCTTGGTTGTCCTTTAACACAAAATGAAATGACACAACGGTATTTTTGGCAATCTTCATATGGGGAACTCCTACGCGGGGTTGAGGCGTCAGAGGTAGCGCAGTTCAAGGAAAGTGCCAAATGGTTTCGACCGACAATATGACATTGACATGTGTGAAATCGGCTCCAACTTGAAGCAGACGAGGAGTGCGACTTGGAAACGATTGTAAAAGAAAATTGGCTGACCCAAAAGGTCACTTCCGAGCATGCCCTTATGAGTGCGGTGGTGACATTGAGTTTGTTGCTCGCTTCGCTCTTTTATTGGAACGGAGCGCTTGATTTAAGTCCGCTTATGGCGGCCTCGCGCGATCAAGTCTTTGGTCAAAGAGAATACTGGCGGCTATGGACGACTCTGTGGGCACACGGTGATCTCCGTCACTTGGTGTCCAATGCCATTTTCTTCTTTGTACTAGGGACGTTTATCAATGCCTACTTTGGGTCGTGGCTGTTTCCGCTGGCCGCCTTGCTGTTTGGTGGAGTGGTAAACGCCATTGTGCTCCAGTCTATGCCGCCGACGGTTGGATTGATTGGGGCTTCTGGAGTCGTGTTCTGGATGGGTGGTCTCTGGCTGACTCTTTATTCCCTCATAGAAACTCGGCGTTCGATTGGACAGCGTTTGCTCCGGGCTGGCGGAGTTGGGCTGTGTATATTCATGCCTACCGAGGCATTTGATCCGGGCACAAGCTACGCAGCCCATGCGTGGGGTTTTTTGCTCGGTGTGATTTTTGCGCTGATTTATTTTGTATGTAGGCGCAAGACCATTCGGGCCCACGAGGTGCATCAAGCCGTCGTGAACGAATCGTAGGAACCTATCTGCTCAGTAATTCACGGACTCCAAACACCAGATTGAGTCAGAGCTTTGCCAATTTTTCGAAAGACGGCGTCGCCCCTCTTTGGGTCAGAAAAGTTTTGAATGCACGCTACAACAATCGTGGCGTTGCCATTTGGCGGAGTGATCTGTCCGACGTTGCACATGCGACCCAATTGTGTGCCCGTCTTTTGCGCAAACATTGATCCCTTGGGAAGACCAGCTTCTATGCGTGCCTTGCCTGTCTCAGCTGATTGCATGGTCTTCAGCATGAGTTCGGTGTTGGCTGCGTTCAGAACTTGGCCAGCCAAAAGGCGCTCGATAAAACCACCAAATTGATCTAACCGACCTGAGTTGGAACCTTTTTTATAATAGCGTTCAAAGGCTTGCTCGATTGTCTTTACCTGTAGGTTCTTTGGACTCACCCGAATTTTTTTGGCAAATGTGCTGAGACGCTGAGATGCTGGCACATTCTTAAATGCAATAAAGTCCAGATTGGTCAGTCGGTGGGCGTTTGGATGGGCTTCTGCGTACGCTTCATGCCGAACCGCTAAGATGGTTGTGATTGGGCCAAAATCGGGGAGATGTCGCTTTACAAAACGATTGAATCTATCCACACCTATTTTGTTTATAAATATATCTGTGGCTGTGCTGTCACTTTGAGTTAACATTTTGTTTAAGAGGTATGACATCTTGAGCTTGGCCCCAGGTTTCTTCCAGATGACTTCACCCGAGCCATCGACAAAGTGAGATTTTTTCAAAACAATCTCATCGTTGAGGCTGAATTGACCGTTTTCCACCTCGTGCAGGAAGCTCGCCGCAACCAATATTTTTATGGTGGAGGCCAGATACCAGGGCTGAGAAGCGGTATAATTTAACTCACCGCCATTTTTCAGTTTCTTGACGTATAGGCCTACGTCACCGCCAAATTCTGCATCGATTTTTTTTACTTCTAGAGCCAGTTTGTCCTGCCAATTATTTTTGTCATAGCTCGCGGCAAGAGCGATCACGCTCAATACAATGGTGACTACTACTAAAAAAAGCTTATTGATTTTTAGGTTCTTCATAGGTAAACAATCCGGATTTGGTTAGAGATTTTGCAAGACGATTTAAAGCTAGGTCAGCGTCATTAGCGGAAGAAAAACCGCGCGTGCACGCCGAAATGAGCGCAAGAGCTTTGCCCTCAGGGCTTCGCACTACGCCGAAGTCACAGACTCGCCGGCGTTGAGTTCCGGTTTTGTGGGCGAATGTGAGTGTTGGGGGGAGTCCTGCTCGCAGTCTTTTTTTGCCAGACTGAGCGCGCTCCATGATGGCCAAGAGCTCCTTGGTTGAAGTCGAATTCAGTATAGTTTCATTCAAAAGTTTGGCCAACAGGTGGGTGTAAGCGTCGAGGGTGGCTGAGTTCCAGCCTTGGGCGTAATAGGTGATGTAGGCTTTTTCAATTGAGGTGTCTGACCATTTGCTTTGAGGTATTTTCGTAAGTTTCTCGAGCATAGCCACTCGCGCGGAATCACTGGGAGCTTTTTGCATGAGTATAAGGTCTTTACCTTTTAATTGATTGGCGGATTCCGTCAGATGACTGTAGATTTTGCGGCGAATGTCAGCGAGAGTGGTGATAGGGGCAAACTTATATTTTTTGCCAAGAACATTGACGTTTTCAAGTCCGACTTTAGTTAGCAAGAGATCCGTGGCGGTGTTGTCACTGTAGATCAACATTTGCTCCAACAGATGTTGGATTGTGTGCTGTGAGTTGGGCTCGGCGAAGTTGAGCGATC
The DNA here is from genome assembly GCA_041739415.1 of Bdellovibrionales bacterium. Taxonomy (GTDB): domain Bacteria; phylum Bdellovibrionota; class Bdellovibrionia; order Bdellovibrionales; family UBA1609; genus JALHOQ01. The sequence goes on from JBGSNU010000023.1 coordinate 185,033, forward strand.
CCGCTCCATCTACATAGTCCTCAGCCTTTAATGTGATCTTTGACGTTAGCGAAAATTTCTTTTGTTCGATTTGGCGGAAGGCCTCTATAGCGACTAGGAGCTTGGTGCCGGACGCAAGATACCAGGTTTCTCTGCCGCGATAAGAAAAGGCCTTTCCTGACTGGAGGTCGCGAACAAAAACTCCAAGTTGGCCTGGGTACTCTGCATCTAAGTGCTGCATTTCAATCTTAAAGGCGTTCATCCATTTAGGCTGGGTATCGGGCGCGAGACTCGCGCCCGCTGAGAATAGGGCAACTAGACTCATGATGAAGGCCGCGCCCACGGAAATTAACGGGTGGCCCAATTTTTCACCCGTATCCAGAACGATGTGAGCACAATCAAAGCTATCCCGAGAATTAGGGCCTTGCCGTAAGGAACTTTCTGAAAATAGTCGAAGAGGTAGCGATAGAAGACAAAGATCACGCCGACGTGAAAAATAAAAGCACTCATCGAGTCACGGCCCAGTCGAGTGAACAGACTCAAACGTTGGGCAAGAAGGTTGCCACCAGAAATCGCCAAACCAAGTAGCAAAAATGCGCCACCCAGAGAGAAAGACATAAATGGGAGATCTGGCGGATGCTTACCCTTGTTTAAGGCGATGGCTTTGAGGGCTTGGCTAAAATCAGGCCAAGCTAAAAAACAAAAGCCAGCAAACAGCGCACCACTGATATAAAACATAAACTGGGAGGAACTCAAATTGCGCAGACGTAAAGTTTGGATGGCCTGCCCCAAAAGCAAGCCCACAAAAATAAGCGGTGCGCGACTCAATTGGCCCCACGTGTAGTAGCTATCGTGTTCAATTAGAAGGGCTTGCAATTGAGGTGATGGAAAGATTTGCGTGTTGTTATTGAGCCAGCTCAAGAGGCTGACCAATGCAACGGGCACCAGCACTCGGACCGGCAACGGTGCAATCTTCCAGAGCTGGAGTGCAAACGGAACCCAAAGTAGGGCTAGCCCATAGAATCCAAGGATTTCCACATATATTGGGAACGACTTGTACATGAGGGCATTTAAAATGTCTTCGCGTGAGTACAGGTGAAACATCTCCACGACCGTCAGGACTTTATACCAAAAAAGCACGGTGATGCCGCGGATGAGAAGCTTGCGTCGCTTTTCATCCCAGCGATCTGTTCCAACGTGTGGCAGATAGGCCATTGCCAATGAAATTCCAAATACGAGAATAAAGAGGGACGACGAAAACTTTGTGATCAAGTGAATGGGGACAAGTCCCCAGGTCGGGAATGCCTCAAAAGTCAGGAGGCCCTTCACGCTGTGACTCAAAATCATCAAGGCAATAGCAAAGCCCCGTGCGAGATCTAGGGCATCCATCCGCACGCGTTTTGCGTCGGGTGATACAGCGGGAGTAGGCTCAAGCTCCGGTAAAGCTGGCGTGGCTTGACGGGACTCTTCGACCGCAGAGTCACGTTGTTTAGCCTTGGGCACGCGTCGGCGCGGCTTTGCGGCTCTTGAGGGCAAGCCTGCGGCGATCCGCGCGTATTCCAACTGTGTTGACTGACTAGACACCTTAGGGCCTCCCGCTTTGGTGTCTTGTATTGCAATCACCCGTCCACATTTGTCGAGAGCGAGGTGAGTCTGAGTTGGAATGGGAGCACTGAAATTTGAAAAACTACCACCGAGGTGCCAGTTTTTGGCGTCGGTTGTCAAAAATCTAGGTCCAAAGATCTAAGATTGTGGCTCATTCTCGGTGAGTAGCATGCGATCTTGCTTGGCGTTCGATCGCGTAGCCATTTGCTGCCGAAGTTGGGCGTAGAAATCTACATAGTAGCTCATCACTCGGGCGGCGTACTCTTTTGGCCAAATGTCTTTTTGTCGGAGTTCTCTCACGTTTCGTGGGCCCATGTTATAGGCGGCGACATATAAACGGGCATGATCGTCAAACCGCTCGCGCAAATACGACATGTAGGCCGCTCCGATTTGAATATTTTTAATTGGATCAACTAAGGGTTTTTGGCTCACTCGCAGTCTTTCTTTTTTTACCAGCCACTCGGCCGTCTCAGGTCGGAGTTGCATCAGACCCACTTCACCCACGCCGCCGACCATGTCTGGATTGAAGCTGCTTTCAGTTTGGATCACGGCAAGCAAAAAGATAGGATCCAATTTGTACTTGAGTGATGCATCGATAATGGTCTGAGCAATTTGGCGAGACTGGCTTTTGTATTTTTTTGGCAGCGCATGATGAGTCCAGCGGTAGACGGAGCCGTTGACCTTTTTAAGATCCTCACCGGTTCGGACGACACTTTTTTTGTAGGTTCGACCCAGGAGTTCTTTGGCGTGATCTAGTCGGTGGAGGCGTTGCGTGTTGGAGATTTTACCGATCTTTGCTTCACCCTGTTGGGGGGGTTAGAAAGGCGGCGCAAATTAAGACTGAGCCGAATTGAGTTAAAGATCTTTTGACTGTGTTCATTCGCATTCTCCCACGCTTGCAACCAGAGAATTGCAAGTTCTGGGCGATGCCACGCCGAGGCAAGTCTTTGAAAAACCACACTTTTCAATTTGGGATGTGTCTAAAACTTCGACGAATAATCGAAACTTCACCACTCTTGCGAGTGCGTCTCAGAATGAGAAGTCGGCAGCCTCTTTAGACTACTTGCGCTTGTTGCGATAGCCTTTGGCGATTAGCTGACGCTTCTTTTTGGCCAGTCGGCGGGAATGGTGACGATTTTTTGGTTTTTTACGTTTGGCCATCTTCGGATCCTTTTTTGGGGATGAGACGCTTACCATAGAAATTCTGCCTGCGCCGGTCAAGGGTAATGGTGTTTGTCTTTGAGTATTTGGCGCCGAACCCAAAGGTGCGCTAAATGTATTTTTTTAGAGCTTCAATGCTGTCCTTTATCGACTCTGGCATTCCCTTGTTGCCAAATCGCTCTTCCATGCCCTCACGATACGCTTCGAAGCACTTCTTCGAGTACTTTTGCTTAGGGTACCTAACGACGCACTCCTTCAGATAAATTTCGTTTAACGAGTACCAGTTGAGAGGGGATAGACTTCTCTCACATTGGGCCAGATGGTAGAGAAGGCTTTGGGTGGCATCGGCGTCGCTTGCAGAAAACAGTCGCTCGTAGAGAAGGCCGGATAGTCGCAAAAGGTTGAGCAGTTGCGGATCACTGGGTGCGATTTTTCTGTTCATAGTTGGCGGGAGCTCTCGAGCAACATAGGCAACGAGTTCGGGTGTAGTTAGCGATTCTGGGTTTTTTGCTTCTTCTTTCCACTTCGAGAAGCCCGCAATCCAAAACTCGATGTTTTGTTTGGCGTCAACCGGCAGCTTGGAGTTTTTCAAATCCTCCTTTAAATTTTTAATTCCCGCATCTGGGTTTCGTTTCACTCGAGCAAATATGGCAAGTTTGCTCCTGTACAGGTCCATGATGTGCGCCGAGCTCAAACCTGATTTGGGATATTGGCGCACCAATCTGTCAAATTGAGCGAGAGCTTGGTCGTATTGCCTAATGGTGAAGAGGAAGACGGCATTTTCAAAAGTTGCATTCGCACCAAAATTTGTGAAAGCGGCGAGCGGTGACCGCGGTGATATCTCCGGCGTTTGCGTGTGGCAGGAGGCGCACATGCTTGTCATGCCATTGAGTCGCATCCGTGCGTATTCAAATTCTCCTTTGTCAAAAACCACTTTGGTTCTTGCAATATGATCCGAAAGTAGGCTGTAGGTGATTCGAAACCCCGGAGAGGTTTGGAGCAGCTTCGGCGGGTTTTGAACTCTCTTGTCTAGATTGGCAAGCGCCGTGCCTACGGTTTCCTTGCCTTTGGCAGAGGCAAACGCACCCTCAGACAGGAGATACGGACTCATTCGTGAAAGCTCCATCACAAACGTGTGCATGAAGGCCTTTACTCGACCGCGGTCCTCGTCGGCTTGAGCTAATGGGCAAACCGACACGCTGAGTAGGACTGCAACAACATATTTTTTGAACATCCTTGGCCTCGCTTTTTTGCTTATGCAAATAATTTGCAAGGCCTAAGCCAAACCAAACTCCACATCTTCGAAGCTCGCGCTGCGAGCCAATCGAAATGAGGTGAACAGCAGAGAAAAAATGGGACAAGTTGGCAACTGGACCTCGAGGACTTGAGACTTATTGGCTCAAAAATTCTGCGATATGCAATACAAATCACTGCAGGTCGTAGACCGCCTTTGGCATCACTCTCGCAATTTGCGGCAGACATGAATGCCAATTTGCCCTCCCCGTCGAGCCTCGTCGACTTTTCATTTTTGGACTCGCCCTCCATTCGGAAGAAGTACGCCGTGGATGAGGCAGAGACTAAAATCTGCTTTTATATCGGCGGAATTCGCTGCGAGAAGTGTGTTCGAAAACTCGAAGGTCTAGTAGGCACCATCCAGGGTTTGCGGCGACTTCGGGTTGAGATGGGCAAAAATTTGGCTCACGTCGAGGTGGATCCATCAACGCTGTCGTTCTCAGATATTGCCGATGTCATTGAGCGATTGGGCTTTCATCCCATTCCTCTCGGCGCTGGTGAGTATGCCAGTGAAAATCAAACGCGGGAGGATCGCAGTCGCCTGATTCGGTTGGCTGTGGCTGCGACATGTGCCGGAAACATTATGACCTTTGCGTTTGCGACCTATTTGGGCGGAGATGCACAGCTGTTCTCTTGGCTGAGCTTTGTCCTTTACCTTCCGGTTGTGACGTATGTGGCTTGGCCGTTTTATCAGGGCGCGTGGGCGGCGCTTCGGCAAAAAAGAATTTCTATTGATTTGCCGATGGCGGTGGCTTCACTCGCTGGCTTCGGTCTATCCGTTGGCGCTTTGCTGCGTGGTAGCTTCGACGTCTACTTTGATTCGTTAAGTGGGTTCTTATTCCTTATTTTGGTGGCGAGATGGCTTCAGCAACGAATGCAAAAAAAATATCTCGATGCGGGAGAGCTGCGAGAGGGGCTTCGGCTGGAACGTGTCCGTTTGGTCCAAGGCTCAACTTGGAGCTGGGTGCCGGTCGAATCGCTGGTGCCTCAACAAGAGATATCGGTTTTTTCAAATGAAACCATACCTGCCGATGCTAAGCTCTTGTCCAGTTCGGCCCAAGTCAGCCTTGCGTGGTTAACCGGAGAGTCAAAAGCCAAAACGTACCTCAAAGGAGCACATTTGCCCGCAGGTGCAAAGGTTATTTCTAAACAAATTGCCTTAGTAGTTGAGACCCCTTTGGCACAAACCAACTTTGGTTCACTCATGCGCGAGGTGCAGAAGTTTTCACTGAGTGAAAATCGAGCGATAGCTGAGTCCGATAGTTGGGCGCAATGGCTGCTGGGGTACGTATTTTTAATCGCCGGGGTGTTCGTAGCGCTGTACTGGCAGGTCTCGCCGGAGGAAGCGGTGAGGCGAGCGTTCGCACTCATCGTGTTGGCTTGCCCATGTGCGATGGCCTTCGGAACGCCGCTCGCCCTGGCACTTTCACTCAAACGAGCGAACCAGTTGGGTTTAATGGTGCGGGATGCAAACGTTTTTGAGGCCATCAAAAAGGCGCGAACCGTCTTTTTAGACAAAACGGGAACTCTCACGGAAACCGAACTTTCACTTGTTGAGGCTCCAGATAAAGTCCCAGCAGCTATCCAAAAGATTGTGCTGTCGCTGGAGAATCTCTCCGTTCATCCGATGGCCTTTGCTTTTCGTAGCGCCTTTTCTAATCAAACTCTTGTTGCCGTTCGAGATCACCAAGAGGTCGCGGGGATTGGTGTTTCTGGATTTATAGAAAATCAGTTCTATCAACTCAGAGCGAGTTCACTCGAGTGTGCTGGCACAAGTTGCGTCCTCCTACAGGGGAGTGAGCCCATTTGGACATTTAACTTTACAAGTTCATACCGAGTGGGTTGCCTTTCTGTGCTGACGTCGCTTCGCGCTCGCGGTCTTCGCCTGATTCTGTTGTCGGGCGACTCACCGGCTGCGGTCGCGCTGGCTGCGAAGGATCTTGGATTTTCAGACGTGGATGCCCACTCCAATTTAACTCCGCAAGAAAAAGCCTCAGTGATTCAAAGTCAGACCCATACAGTCATGGTGGGAGACGGCATCAATGACAGCCTGGCTTTACAAAAAGCAGACGTTGGAATTGCCGCATCCGGTGGGGTTGAAGCCGCCTTGAAGAGCGCAGGAGTCTATTTGGGTGAGACGGGCGTACAGGGGTTGGAGCTTCTCTTTAAGCTCAGTGACCAAGCCTATTCTTTGATCCGACAAAATCTTCTGCTTTCTGTGGTCTACAACGTGGTTGGCGGGACACTGGCTCTCCTCGGATATATCAACCCTTTTGTTGCCGCAGTCCTTATGCCAATCAGTAGCGGCTTTATTTTGTTAAGCACCTGGCTGAGGAGTAGAGCGTGAATATCTTGATTCTGATGATTCCACTTTCACTGCTCTTGGGTTTTGGCTTTCTATTTGGTTTTATATGGAGCGTTCGAGCTGGGCAACTCGACGACACCGACACCCCAGCCTATAGAATATTAGACGAACGAAAGGACCAGCAATGAAATCTCAAAAATCGACTTTCGAGGACATCTACTATGATGACGACATCGTAAAGAAGTTTATCTTAGCGACCATGGCATTTGCCGTGGTGGCCCTTTTGGTAGGTGTGCTGGCGGCGCTACAGCTCGCCTATTGGCCGCTCAACATGAATCTCGAGTGGTTGACCTTCGGCCGACTGAGACCTTTGCACACCAATGCCGCCATTTTTGCCTTTGCCGGAAATGCCATTTTTGCTGGGATCTACCATTCCTCGCAAAGACTACTCAAGACACGCCTGTATTCGGACACGCTCAGCCGCCTGCATTTTTGGGGGTGGCAAGCCATCATTGTCGCTGCTGCAATCACCCTTCCGTTGGGTTACTCACAGTCCAAGGAGTATGCGGAGCTCGAGTGGCCTATTGATATTGCGATCACAGTGGTGTGGGTCATTTTCGCAGTGAATTTTTTTGGCACCCTTGTTAAGCGCCGTGAAAAGCATATGTACGTTGCCATTTGGTTTTACATCGCGACGATTGTTACCGTTGCCTTACTTCACATTGTCAACTCCATCGAAATTCCTGTCTCTGCGCTCCAGAGTTATCCTGTTTATGCTGGTATTCAAGACGCGATGGTGCAGTGGTGGTATGGGCACAATGCAGTGGCGTTTTTCCTCACCACGCCCTTTCTGGGCTTAATGTATTATTATTTGCCGAAGGTTGCTAATCGACCAATCTACTCGTACCGGTTGTCTATCATTCACTTTTGGGCGTTGGTTTTTATTTACATATGGGCTGGTCCCCATCATTTGCTCTACACCTCACTGCCTGAGTGGGCCCAAACTTTGGGTATGGTGTTCTCCATTATGCTTTGGGCACCCTCATGGGGTGGAATGATCAATGGACTTTTGACTTTGCGTGGGGCTTGGCACCTCTTGCGAACAGATCCTATCATTAAGTTTTTTGTAACGGCGATTACATTTTACGGAATGGCCACCTTTGAAGGTCCGCTGCTTTCTATAAAGGCTGTGAGTGGTCTTGCCCACTACACAGATTGGATCATTGGGCACGTGCACGGCGGAACTTTAGGTTGGAACGGCTTCATGATTTTTGGCATCTTTTATTACTTAGTTCCACGTCTCTGGAAAACTGAGCTGTATTCGGTGAAGTTGGCCGTTTATCACTTCTGGATTGGGTTCGTTGGAGTGATTGCCTACTACCTGTCGATGGTTGCCGCAGGTATCACTCAGGGAATGATGTGGCGAGCGATGACGCCCGAGGGTCGACTTGTTTATCCAGATTTTGTAGAGACGGTGACCCGAATTGTGCCGCTCTATTGGGTCAGAGCCTTCGCGGGAGTCCTTTACCTCGTAGGCTTCTTGATCATGGTCTACAATATTTATAAGACGATAAAACTTGCGCCAGCCACAGAGCCTGAACTCGTGCGCGTGGTGAACACCCGAGACACCGCGGTTGAAGAATCCGGGCATCGCGGGCTCGAGGGTTCTGCTACGGCGTTCTCGATATTGACCTTGATTGCCGTATTGGTGGGATCAGTCATCGAGATTTATCCGACACTCTCGCTGCACAAATATGTCTCACCGAGTTCAATGGTCGAGCCGTTTTCTCCCCTCGAAATGGCTGGACGAGACATCTACGTGCGGGAGGGTTGTTACAACTGTCATTCCCAACAGATTCGCCCGATGGTGGCCGAGGTGCTGCGTTTTGGTAAGCCGTCGACGATAGAGGAGTCCATGTATGATAGGCCCTTTCAGTGGGGTTCAAAACGCACGGGGCCTGACGTTGCGCGCGTGGGCAAGAAGTATCCAGATCTTTGGCATTATCGACACATGCTCAATCCTCGAGCGGTAGTGCCCAATTCGATCATGCCGGCCTATCCCTGGTTAGCTACCAAGACTACAGATTTTATTGGTCTGAGAAAAAAGTTTTCAGTGTTGAAGGGGCTTGGCGTTCCGTATTCCGAAGAGCAGGTCGCAAACGCCGACATTTTGGCAGAGCAGCAGGCAAAAGATATTGCGAACACATTGGTCCAAGAAGGGGCACCAGCCGGGCTTGAGCGAAAAGAAATTGTAGCCATGATCTCCTACTTGCAGGCACTTGGACAAAAAGCTAAAGCCGAAGGGTCAGTTCGCAAAGAGGAGGCACCGCTATGATGCAACAGGGACTTAAGCACTTCTCTGAAATTCCGCTGATGATTTTTGGCATGTTGTTATTTTTTTCAGTTTATCTGGCTGTTGTGGCCAGGACTCTGTGGAGCAAATCCAATCAAAAAAAAATAGCGGTGCTATCGAACTTGCCCCTTCAAGATGAGGATGTGGTCAAATGAGCGACAAAAAAGAAGTCCCGATCCTTGATCATGATTATGATGGAATCAAAGAGTATGACAACCCTTTACCCACCTGGTGGCTCGTCACTTTTTTAATGACCATCATCTTTGGTTTTCACTACTGGATTCACTATGAGTTTGGCGGCGGACAAACCGTTTTACAAGAGTTGGGGCAGGACTTGGCAAAGCTTGAGAGTATGCAAAAGTCTGCTCCAGACGTGGGAGATAGCGAGGCCGATTTAAATAAACTTGTCGGTGCAGCGGCGGTGTTGGCAAGTGGAGAGAGTGTCTATCAAGCCAAGTGTGCGGTATGCCACGGGCAAGCGTTGGAAGGAACCATTGGGCCAAACCTGGTCGACTCCTACTGGATTCACGGTAAGGGCGGGCTAGCAGGGGTTGCAAAGGTCATTCGCGAAGGAGTGCTAGACAAAGGGATGCCAGCCTGGGGTAGTTTACTAAAAAGCGATGAAGTAGGAGCCCTGACTGTCTTTATTGCCAGTCGCAAGGGCACAACTCCGGCCAACCCCAAAGGCCCACAAGGAATCAAGGTTGAAAACTGATCGACTTTCCACCTTGGATGAGTTCGGCGGTCGACGATTTGTCATCCCCGCCGAGGTCCAAGGGCCATTTAGAAAGTATCGAGATCGTGTTTACGCGGTGTTGCTGATTGTATTTTTGGCCTTGCCTTGGATTCGGATAAACGGCCTACAGGCCATCTGGTTGGATATCCCACGGCGCCGATTTGAGGTGTTTGGCAAATTGTTTTTGGCCCACGATGCTCCTTTGATTTTCTTTTTATTGGCCATTGGGGTTATGGTTTTGGCTTTTGTCACGGCCGTATGGGGTCGAATTTGGTGCGGCTGGGCATGTCCACAAACCGTATTTATAGATGCCGTTTACCGCCGCATCGAAATTTGGGTTGAGGGCAACTACCGTGAGCGACGGCAGTTGCTTAAAAGCGCCATGACTTGGGGAAAGTTTAGAAAAACAGCGATAAAATGGGTGTTGTTTTTAATCGTGAGCTCGGCAATCGCTCACAGTTTCATTGCGTATTTCACAGGCTCGCGCGAATTGATTGCTATGATCGCCAGCGGTGCACCCGGCGACAATATGACAAACTTCATCCTGGTGACCTTCGTGACCGCACTTCTACTTTTTAATTTTGGATGGTTTCGAGAGCAATTTTGTTCGATCATGTGTCCCTACGGTCGGTTTCAATCCGTTTTGATGGATGAAGACACAGTGACGATTGTATATGACGAAAAGCGAGGTGATTGCGTCAGCTGCAACCGTTGTGTCGAGGTCTGTCCAGCCGCAATCGACATTCGCGATGGAGCTCAAATGGAGTGCATTGGCTGCACGGCCTGTATTGATGCTTGCAATGAGATCATGAAAAAAGTGAACAAACCAAAGGATCTGATTTCCTATCAGAGTCTGAGTGGGCGAGGCGTACGCCTTTTTCGTCCCAGGACGGCTGCTTATTTGTGTATCTTGGCGATTGCGACTATAGGCTTAGGAATTCAGTTCTATTTGCACAAGCCTTTTGAGGTTCATATTCTTAGAGGGAAGGGGACGCCCTACCAGACTTTACCCAACGACATGGTGTTAAATCACTTCCGAGCACATCTTCTCAATCAGTCCCAAGTCGACGAGCAGTTTTCATTTGCATTGGCCGAGGAGCTGACGGCCGCAGGGGTGACGCTGACTCAGGCGGCACAGGTCCACACCGTCCCGGTTGGTTCCGATACAGAGGTGCACTTGTTTCTCAAGTTTCCGAAGAGTTTGCTCGAAGGTAAGGGTGAATCGAGAGTGACGCTGCAAGTGCATGAAGCGCGTTCGGCACAGAGCGAGCTGAAAGAGCTAACTCTTGTCGGCCCAGAACTGGCCCCCTAACCTGTTGGTCTTAGGGGCATCTTCGTTGGTGTAGCTAAGGATCAACAGCATTGGGGGCCAGCTCTCGAAAGATATCGGAGAGTGCCCGTAGCGCATCTATCGTAGTAAAAATTCCAACCAGTTTGTCGTACTCCATGACCAATACGCAGCCAAACTTCTCGTTTACCATTTGCTCCACTACCACACTCACCATTTCAAGAGGTGAGGTGATATAGGGGTTTGGTGTCAATGCGGCTTCGACCTTCATATTCAGCGGGGCGTGGTTCGCAAAGGCTCTCGCGAGATTAATGTCCCTGTCAGTGACGATCCCTATGGGCTGTCCACCTTTGAGCACAGGTAGATGCCGAACGTGCAGCTTGCGCATGTAGTCGCTAGCCTGCTCCATCGTTTGATCGACATCGATCGTTCGGGGTGCGGGCGTCATGTATTCGCTTATCCGCGGTATATCTTTCATTTCTGGTCTCCGTCGGGACTATCTCAGTCTTTTGCCTTTCAAGAAGTTGGCCAGCTCCAGGCGCTCGATAGGTTGATTGCCGTGCGAGTACCTGAGACCTTTTGTCCCACTTTTACCTAGCAAATTGCGAGTTTGTCCCATTTGCTCGCGGGTGGTCCTTGAAAATATAAATTAAATAAGTTAATTCAGCCACTTGGATATTCAATTTTGTGGGCTTTACCCTGGCCTTTGGCATGGCAATTGAAGCTCAATTTAGTGAATATGCACATGCACTGAGGGGATTTATGCGAGCTAATCATAGAGTTGCCGTTGTCGATGATGATATTGAAATGGCTCGTTTAGTGAACGATGTACTGAGTGAAGCTGGATTTCAGGTGGTTCAATATGCTTCGGCTCAAGAAGCTCTGATTAAATTCAAAAAAGAACTCCCTCAGGTTTTAATCACCGATCTAAAAATGAAAGAGGTCGACGGCATGATGCTCCTGCGGAAAGTCCAGCAGGATTATCCGAGTCTAGTGTGTGTGATGATGACCGCGTTCGGAACTGTGGAGACCGCGATTGAGGCGATGAAGTCCGGCGCCTTTCATTATATAGTTAAGCCTTTTCGCAACGAAGAGATGGTGCTGCTCGCACGTCGAGCCATGGAAAAAGCGACGCTGACTCGGGAGAATTCTCTCCTGCGAAAGGAATTGCAGAAGAACTTCAATTTAGATTCAATCATTGGAAAAAGCAGTGCGATGCAAGAGGTGTTTGAGACAGTCAAGCGAGTCGCCCCTGCTGTCGCGAATGTTCTAATTACCGGTGAAAGTGGATCCGGTAAGGAGTTAATTGCCCGCGCCATTCACAACTCTGGCCCTCGGCAAAACAAGCCCTTTATTCCGATCAATTGCACGGCGATACCGGAGCAACTTTTAGAAAGCGAGCTCTTTGGGCACGTGAAGGGATCATTTACAGGTGCCGTGAGCGACAAAAAAGGTTTGTTTGAAGAAGCTCACGGCGGAACTTTGTTTTTAGACGAAATTGGCGACCTCAATGCGACTCTTCAAGCCAAGCTCCTGCGGGTGATTCAGGACAAGCAGATTCGAGCCGTGGGCGACAGCCACTTGAAAAATGTCGATGTGAGAATCATCGCGGCCACGCACCGAGATCTCAAGACCATGGTCGCCGAGGGAAAGTTTCGCGAAGATTTGTTTTATCGGCTAAATGTTTTGCCCTTGCGAGTGCCCCCGCTGCGAGAGCGGCCTCAAGACATACCACTTTTGGTGGAGAGTTTTATTTCGCGCTTCACCGCGCAGAATCAGGCGAATGTCGAAGGAATCACACCGGAAGCAATGACTGTTTTGCTGGCACATCCCTGGCCTGGCAACGTTCGCGAACTTGAGAACGTGATTGAGCGGGCGGTGGTGTTATCTGGCCATACCATGATCGATGAGAGAGATATTATGGGGAGTGCCATAGCGCAGGCCAAGCAAAGTATCGATCAAGTTTTTACGGACCAGCCGACTTTGGAAAAAATTGAAGAGCGCTATATAAAATTGATTTTGGGACAGACGCATAATCAAAAAGACAAGGCAGCTAAGATTTTAGGAATCAACCGTCGCACTCTGTACCGAAAAGAGCGTCTTTACGGTTTAGTTTCAAGTGATGTGCCGGAGCCGGAGGAGGACAGTGAGCACGTCGTATGAGGGGCTTTCAGCCCAAGATTTTTCACAACTCAAATCTGCCATAGACGAGGCAGCCATCGTTGCGATCACGGACAAAAAAGGTGTGATCACTTACGTCAACAAAAAGTTCTGTGCGATTTCAAAGTATTCTACCGAAGAGCTGATTGGCAAAACTCACAAAGTCATCAATTCGGGTTTCCATTCAAAAGAGTTCTTTGCTGAAATGTGGGAAAAGATTTTAGCCGGCAAGGTTTGGGAGGGTGAAATTCGCAATCGAGCGAAGGACGGCACCTTCTATTGGGTGAATACGACCATTGTCCCATTTTTTGATGAGAGTGGTGCGCCCGAGCGATTCGTTTCCGTCCGCTACGAAATCAGCGAGCGCGTTTTGGCACAGGAGCAGCTAAAGGTTCATGCAAAAAAGTTAGAAGTCAGCAACCGCGAACTGCAGGACTTCGCCTCGATTGCCGCACACGATCTGCAAGAGCCACTCCGAAAAATTCAGGCATTTTCTGATCGCTTGGTGATAAAATCCGCGGCGACCCTCGAGCCGCAATCGCGGGATTATCTTGACCGGATCTTATCTTCCGCCCAGCGCATGCAAACACTCATCAATGATTTGCTAACGTATTCACGAGTGACCACAAAAGCTCAACCCTCAGTCAGAGTCGATTTGAACTCGATCATCGCACAGGTGGTAGCCGATCTTGAGGTTCGGATCGAGCTCTGCCATGGCAAGGTCCATTGGCAGGACTTGCCGACTGTGGTTGCGGATCCAACTCAGATGCGCCAGCTCTTTCAAAATTTGCTAAGCAATGCCTTAAAGTTTCATAGGTCTGATGTGCCACCGATTGTTCAGATCACTGCCCAAAAGGTGTTTTTGCCACAGTTCCCTCGAGGCGCCTATCAAATCAAAGTGGCGGACAATGGCATTGGGTTTGACCAAAAATATTTGGATCGGATCTTTACAATCTTTCAGAGATTGCACGGCCGATTCGAATACGAAGGTACGGGCATTGGCCTCGCAGTTTGTCGAAAAATCGTTGATCGACACGGAGGTTCTTTGACTGCGGAATCTAAATTGGAGCTTGGTTCCACTTTTATCTTAACGCTACCAATACCTGAGATCGGGGAAGGACAAGCATGACACAGCGAAATACAGTGCAGATTTTAATAGCGGATGACGACCCCGAAGACCGTTTGCTCATAAAGGATGCCTTGCAAGAGAGCCATCTCTTGAACGAACTGGTTTTTGTAAACGACGGCGAAGAGCTCATGGCCTACCTTAGAAGCACGCCGGTGCTCCCGGGTATAATTTTGCTGGATCTGAATATGCCGCGTATGGATGGAAGAGAGGCACTCAAAGAAATCAAAAGCCATCCCCACCTAAAACAAATACCGGTTGTTGTGTTGACGACCTCGATAGCCGAAGAAGATATTTTCCGCACGTATAACTTAGGCGTAAATTCGTTCATCACAAAACCAGTGAAGTTTACCTCACTTGTCACCATCATGAAAGATTTGGGCAGGTACTGGCTAGAAATCGTACAGCTCCCTAAAGACAGGGACAGTCGCTAGCGTGAATATTGAGATTACCCAAGTCCTATTGATCGATGACGATGAGGATGATTTTGTTAATATCCGGGCCATTTTGAACGAGATCCACGACTCTCAATACAATTTGGTCTGGAAGAACTCTTATCAATCTGGATTGCAAGCGCTCAAAGAGTGCCATTATGACGTGTGTTTGTTAGATTTTCGGTTGGGTCAGCTTTCGGGTCTCGACCTATTGCGTGAGGCAGCCCGAACCGGAATCCAAACTCCAATTATATTTTTAACTGGGTTTGGAGATTTTGAGGTCGACAAAAAGGCCATGCAGACGGGGGCAGCTGATTATCTGGTAAAAGATCAGCTCAGCTCCTTGGTACTTGAGCGTGCCATTCGATATTCAGTGAAAAATGCATTGGATCTAAGTGAGCTAACCGAGCAAAAAGAAAACTTTAAAATTTTATTTAACTCCACCTTTGAAGGCATCGTCGTGCATGAGCATGGGATCATTGTCGATGCGAATGCGGCAATGGGACAAATATTAGGTATAGATCCCGCAGCTATCGTTGGGACAAATGTTATGGACCGAGTTCGAAGTGATTTTCGTCCTGGCTTGGAGGGAAGGTTTGGCCTCGCGGCTGAGCTACAGCAGGAGGTTGTTGGACTGAAGGAGGGTGGCGCTGAAGTGCACTTAGGTCTTTCCACCAAAACGATTGTATTGCGTGGTAGGCCTATTGGGTTGCTGGCAGTGCGCGATCTTACCCAACAAAAATTGATGGAGGCGCAAATCCTGCAGCAGGACCGGTTGGCGTCTTTAGGACTACTGGCCTCAAGCCTCGCCCATGAGATCGGGACTCCACTCGGGGTGATCCGTGGTCGGGCTGAGCTGGTGGCGAAGTCGGAGGATCAAAAACTAAAGACCACAATGGAGCTGATCATTTCGCAAATTGACCGCATCACCAAACTGGTGAATTCACTTCTCCACTTGGCACGCGGAAAGACATCGGAACATTCGACAGATGTAGACCTAGGAGATGTGGTCAGCGATGTTTTGAACTTAATGAGTCACGAGCTGAATCGAAAGTCTATCGAACTCACGACGGCTATCGCGGATGGTCTGTATGTTCGGGCTGAACAAGGTCCACTCGGGCAGGTCTTCTTAAATCTGTTGGTTAATTCCGTGCATGCCATTGAAGAGTTGCGCCAGACCGAGCCACAAAAAAACTACAGCGTCGAAATTGTAGCTGAAAAAATTCAGGACAAAGTCGAGGTGCGCGTTACTGACAATGGGTGTGGGATTGCAGAAGCCAACTTAAATAATATTTTCAAACCCTTCTTCACCACCAAAGACGTGGGCTTAGGTAGCGGCCTGGGTTTAGCAACCTCGTACAAACTTGTCCAGTCTTGGGGTGGAAGCATGTCACTGTCGAGTAAGCGAGGCGAGGGAGTGACTTTCACAATCACTCTGCTCGCTGGACGACTGACAGCGGACTAAAGACCCAGATTTACTTCGATTCTGAGGGCTTGCGAACAGTTGCGCGCAGTTTCACTTGGTCTAAGTGTTGGCGCACGGCCTTTGGAATGTGAATTCCGCTGCTGCCTGCGTAACCGAGGGTCACACTCTGTTCGTATTTTTTAAAACACTGCTCGCTTTGTCGCGTGTGCGGCTGCTTCTCAATGCAGGCCATGTAATAGACTTCGTGCAAACTCCAAAGGCCAATTTCGCCAAGGGCCTCGTACGACTGACCTATGATGTAGAGGGCTTGAGGGATTTGCTCAGACTTTGGGAACCGCCGTAAGAGATCATGCATTAGCAACGACGCTCGCAAGTAGCGGACCTCTGTGTAGGCTCCGATCGGCAAAATTTCGGAAGGCTTATTTTCAATGAGCGCGCGAGCAGCCGTAATGAATTGGTTTGCATTTGTATAGGGCGGCGTTTTTGTGGTTTGCCAAACCTGGATGTCTCGCTGCCAAACTTTCGCAGCTTCTTTCATACTTGAAGATGCGTTTTTTGACTTGATGATTGAGTTGGCCAACAAATTGGCTCGAACGGGGTCTTGCTTGTACCGCACAAGAACAGATAGGGCCAGTCGTGATCCTCTTTCAAGGTCTAAGGAGCTTATGCTCATAGTGCCAGGGCTATCCAGTTGTTGCATGACCTCTGTAACCACGGCATCAAACTGTCGACTGGCTGTTTGAAACTCAATGCGCTCAATCCAAGAAGCCCGCTTAAGCGGTTCTGCAAAGGCCTTTAGCAGTGGAAACTCGACACCCGTGGGTGAGCGAGTGTGACAGGCAATACAATAAGCCACCGATGAACGGATCACACTCTTTGCATAGTCGGTATGACCTTCTTGCATGCTGTGGTACGCGCGCTCAAGGTCCGCCCGCAGAAGATTGGCTATGTAGGGCAACGCGGGGTCACTATCGGGCATCTGCATCGAGTGCGCTAACTTGCCATCGATTTGTTTGGATATTTCATAAACACGCTTTATTTTTTGAGTCAGCATCTTGCTGTCCTGTTTTGGATCAGGATAGAGAAAAGGTATGGTCTCGCTGATGGCGGCAGAGAGCTCACCCATCTTGCTCCGCCATGAGTCCGGTGCACTCTCGGCGGCGAAATTAAAAATTACAGTAGCAGTGACTACAACAATGGCCATCAATGGCCCAGCGAATTTCCAAAACCTCTTCACGTGTTCCTCCAGGATGAAATCGTTACTCTGATTTACTTTTGATAATCCAAACGGGGCAGGGGGAATGGCGAATCATTTGCCTAGCCACACTTCCCACCAGAATAGCAGAAGCCGTGTCGGCTTGCGTGCTCATTGCGACCAAATCAAAATCGCCAGAGGTCGCAAAGTCCTCCAGTGCTGATGTCAAATATTCGGGCCGATCATCAATTCGTAGTTCCACTTTGACTCCGCTCTGCATCGCCCAGCTCTGCCATTCTTTCGCAATTTCGCGTCGCTCGGAGGTCTCCTCCTCGATGAATCGATAGACCTCGGGGTTCATCATATAAAATGAGAGAATGGGTTGTTTGTACCAAAGTGTTACTGTTGCATCTAGACTTTTGGCCAACGCAACGGCCTGCTCAAAGTCGGGTCTGAATCGCGCTGCAAAGTTTGTGGGGAACAAAATCTTTGCAATGGATTCTCGAACCATGGTTTGCGGGTTTACCGTGAACACTGGAACGTCTGAGTGTATCGAAAGCGTTTCGGCAAAACTGCCTAAAAAAAATCGTGCGGCCCCTTTGCGTCCGTGGGTACTTACGACAATCGCGTCGGCGTTCTGCTGCTTGGCATAGTCGACGAGAGTGCGAACCTGGGCCCGTATCGAAGGCTCACGGTTAATGAGGACTTTGCCAGAGGTCAAAGTCTGGATTTGAGAGTGCTCTTTGAGCGCGGCAAGTTTTGTATTGCCGAGGGCGGTGTAGGCTTGCTCGAGATTGGATGGCGTTGTTTCACTTCCATCGGCATAGGGTGGATTCAAAATATAGACAGGTTCAATTTTGACTCCGGTGGCTCTTGCGAGCGCGCCGAGCAAAAACTGCACATTCTTTTGCGTGTCGGATTCACTGAGGGCGTCGTACGCCCAGATGATTTTCTTCAAAGCCTCCGTTTTCATAATCAACAACCTTCTACTGTTTGAGGCGAGTCGAGAGAAGCTCATTGAACGCATTCAGCGCGTCAATCCAGGTGAATATGCCTACCAGCTTGTGGTTGTCGCAAACCAAAGCGCAGCCATATTTGTGTGCGGCCATCTCGGCACAGACATCGGCTAGAGAAGATTCGGGGCTGGCGATGTACGGGTCAGGAGAGTAAGCTTCTTCTACCCGAATTTTATCTGGATCAACGTCGCGGAAGCTTTCAACCAATTTGAGATCGCGATCTGAGAGAATGCCAACCAACTTTCCGCCGGAGAGAACCGGGAGATGCCTTACATTGTATTCCGCCATCATTTGCGTTGCCTTGGTTAGATTTTGCTCGGCACCAATTGTATGGGGGAGGGTAGTCATGTACTTACTAACAGATGGAACAGCTTTCATAGAATCTCCTTCTTGGTTGTGCAACTTCAAGATGAGCAATGAACATGCCGGCCGCTCGACCGCCCTAAACGAAGCTAGTTGAAGAAGGCCGAATTCTATTGAGACAGTTTGGCGAGCGACCACTCGCAGGCGAGTCAATTAGTCCCGTGATACGGTCATTCAAAAAGATTTTCAGACTCCAGGAGCATGGCCAAGCTCATCTGAGCGGTTGAGATCATCAGCCCCAGCTTGGTAGCTCGCTCCCGACTCATAGCGTAGGTAGCCTGGTCTTCGATTTGGAGCTGCGAGAAACTTTGACTGATTTGATTGAGCATGGGTTTTTCGCGCCGCTGCAGGACTTCCGCAATGATTTTCTGCACGTCTTCTACGGCCTGATAGCGCTTGGTTTTTGCATTTTCGCTTTCGGTTTGCTTTATCAAGCCCTCGTTTTCCAGCTCTTTCAGCGCGGGGCTCACGAGCGCTTTTGAAACACCCAGGAGGCTAATGATTTCAACGCCGGATAAAGGTCGCGCAGAAAGGTATAAGATGGACCAGATTTGGCCGTGTATCCTTCTGAAACCCCAATACCTGATAAAGTCGCCGACGAAGCCAGAGAAGTGTCGCAAATCTGATAATTGTTGCTTTTCCATTTAGTTCATAGTAGTATGAACTAAGATGAGGTGCAAGTGAAAGCAGTAAATACCGGAACAATCTACTTTGATGGATTATGTGTTGTATGTGCTTCCGAAATCAACCATTACCGACGCTTACCCGGGGCTGAGAGCTTTAAGTTTGAGGACATCACGGCGGTTGACTTTGACCCCGCTGCGCATGGACTCGATCCGCAACAGGTCCATAAGGTCATGCACGTTCGAGACAAGTTTGGTGAGTTGCACACGGGAGTAGATGCTTTTCGCGTAATTTGGCAAGACCTCCCGAGGTATCACTTTTTGGCACGTCTCTCCACCCGCCCAGTTGTCCGCTGGGGACTGGATTTGGGTTACAATGTGTTTGTAAAAATAAGACCGTATTTGCCAAGACGAAAACAAGATTGCTCAGCCAGCCCCTACTGTGAGGTTTCCAAATGATTACCTACCCAATGTTATTTTCAGCAAATGCTCAGTCTATATCGGGAATTCAGTCAAGTTGGTCTATTGAGAGTCAAAACATCACCAACCAGTGTGCTATTCCGCCTGAATTTGAAGGCCCCGGCGGTGCGCTCTCACCCGAGGATCTTTTTGCACAGGCTTTGACGGGTTGTTTTCTAGCCACGTTTAAGGTCTTTGCCGAAAAGTCGCGAATAGATTTTGCACAGGTCTCCGCTCAGGCGGAGTTGACGGTGGATTTAGATGACAACAAGAAGCCCGTGATGAAGAGATTTGTTTTACACGCCTTGATTACCGGCTGTGACAAACCTGATCGGGTCCGAAGCGTTGCCGAGCGAGCGTTCTCATCGGGTTTTATTTTGAACTCCGTCAAGACGGAGCTCCACCTCGAGCTAAACATCTCAGGCTAAATTGATTCGGGCAAGTTCTCCTACTCATCGCTTGCCAAGGAATCACTTCTCGCGAATGGGAATCTTGAGATAGCGGCGGCCGTTGTCCTCGACCTCTGGCAATTGCCCGGCGTTAATGTTCAGTTGAACACTGGGCAAGAGCAGTCGAGGTGCAGCTAAAGTTTTGTCTCGTGCCGTTCTAAATTCTACAAATTCGTTGCGAGTCGTCTTGGCGTTTAGTTGTATGTTGGAGCTCTTCTGTTCACCAATAGTCGATTCAAACTTTAGTGGGCGACCATTGGGTTGATAGTCATGGCAAGTGAACACTCTCATATTATCGGGGAGCGTGTAGAGCTTCTCATGGATTGACGTGTAAAGTTGATCTGCGCTTCCGGCCGGAAAATCGCACCGGCCGGTGCCGTAATCAGGCATAAACAACGCATCACCAGTAAATACAGCGTCACCGATGATGTAGCTCGAACAGGCAGGCGTATGCCCCGGGGTGTGGAGGGTTTCAATGGTTAAGCTGCCAGCTTGGTACGGTTTACCTTCTTCGAGGAGAAAATCAAACTGACTGCCATCGGTTTTGAATTCAGGATTCAGGTTAAAGAACTTTTTGAATACACCCTGAACCTCACGGATAGGGGCGCCGATTCCTATTTTTGCGTTGGGTAAGTGCTTTTGTAGAATTTTAGCACTTGAGACATGGTCAGCATGGGCATGGGTCTCGAGAATGCTATGAACCTGGAGACCCCGTTCTTTCACATAACTTAACAAAATTTCAGCGGATGTGGTTGTTAAGTTCGAGGCGGCAGGCTCATAATCCCAGACCGGATCCAAAATGACCGCATCTTTTGTAGTGCCATCAAAGACGACATAACTCAGTGTCCAAGTCGCTTTGTCGAAGAATTCTTTTACTATTGGCTTCATATTTTACCTCGGGGCTGACCGTTACTGAAGAAATTTTAGCAGTTTATTGGCCGGAGATTGATGTGCTAGCACATAGTTTCAAACATTCCGTAGAGCAAGGACTCGAATTTCCCTTGGTGGCTGTTGTACCCAAGGGGGTACATATGCCACATTTATCGAATGACAAACAGCTATAGTGGGCTCTGGTCTAATTTGCCGGTAGAGGCCGAAAAAGAATTTGAGCGGTCCGCTGTGGTCCTCGAGCTCAAGCGTGGGGAGAAAGTGTATCAAGAAGGCGGCTCTCCCAGAGGTCTGTATTTTATAGAGAGTGGTCTAGTCGGTTTGGTTCTGTTAGGAGCCACTTCTGGCAAGGAACATCTGGTGCGCTTTTTTCGCGCGGGTCAATTTTTTGGACATCGCTCGCTTTTTGCCAATGAAGGTTATCACGGGACGACCACCGTCATGCAGCCGACAGTGCTTCGGTTAATTCCTCGTGAAACAGTTCTGTCGGTGCTCGATAAATATCCGAAGCTCTACAAAGAAATTCTTATGGTGGTCTCAAAGGAGCTTCGGCGCAGTGAAGTGCAACACGTCAGGATTCTTGAAAATCATATTTTGCCGCGCACGGCTCAGGCTCTAGTTTATTTGAAGGATCTGCATCCCGAACACAAGTGGACTCGACAAGAGATTGCCAACTTTTGCGCGAGCACGGTTTCAACGGTCATTAAGGCGCTGGCAGAGTTAGAGGGCATGGGGCTGATTCGCCAGGCGGGACGGTCCATTGAAGTTTTGAATCGAGACGCGCTGATCTCGCTGCAAGATCACGACACGCATTAATTTTTAGAATTGTGTGCTGGCACATCATGTGTTTGACAGCTGGTGTGTAACACTTTGACAGAATGCTTTACTCTTACCGCGGAGACGGTCCAGATGCAGACGGCGTGGCTTATGGCTTTATTGGGTGGAAGTCTTATTGGTCTTTCCGTGTCGTTGATGCTGCTATGGAACGGCCGGGTGACTGGCATCAGTGGAATCATTAACGGAGTGCTCACCCCAATCCGGGGAGATACCGAGTGGCGATGGTACTTCATTGGTGGGCTTTTGCTCGGTGGTTTTGGCATGAACCTCTGGGATCCCTCGGTTTTCTATGGTCAGCTCGAGACCGACACGTGGACAGTCGTCTTGGCTGGACTGCTTGTGGGCTTTGGCACCATTTTAGGCAGCGGCTGCACAAGTGGCCATGGAGTTTGTGGGATCAGTCGGCTCTCTCCAAGATCACTAGTTGCGACCTTAGTTTTTATTGCGGCAGGAGTCCTGGCTGTAACTGTCTTACGCAGCCTTGGAGTTCTGCCATGAAGAACAACGTCAGCGCGCTGATTGTCGGAGTCGTATTTGCTGTGGGTCTTGCTGTGTCGGGCATGACCCAGCCGAGTAAGGTCATTGGTTTTTTGGATGTCTTTGGCAATTGGGATCCCTCTTTGATGTTTGTTATGATCGGCGCGATCTTTGTGCATTTCATTTCGTTTCGGTTGATTGTGAAAAGAGAGGTGCCCTGGTTTTCAGAAAACTGGCACATCCCGAATCGCAAAGATGTGACTCCAGCCTTAGTATGGGGCGGCGTTATTTTTGGCTTCGGTTGGGGCCTGGGTGGCTATTGTCCAGGACCTGCGGTCACCTCACTCGCGAGTTTGCAAACACGACCTTTGATTTTTGTCGCGAGTCTGGTGGCTGGAATGTTGATCTTTCGTGTGGTCGACAAAAAAGTAAAATTTAAGAAGTGAGTTAAAATTGTTTACACTGGGGTGCGTCGCATCGGTTCTGATGGGTGTTTCACTTGGCCTCATTGGAGGAGGCGGGTCGATTCTGACGGTTCCTATTTTGTATTATTTTTTTGCCCAGGATTCGCTTATGGCCACCACAAATTCGCTTTTTGTAGTGGGAGTGACGGCGCTAGCTGGTGCCGCAGTGAGTGCCAAGCGAGGCCACGTAGACGTGAAAACAGGAGTTTTATTTGCACTCCCTAGCTTCACGGGCGTCTATGTGGCGAGGCATCTGTTACTCCCCGTGTTGCCAGACACTCTCCTCACGCTATTTGGACTCAGTTTGACCAAGCCGGTTTTAGTTATGCTCTGTTTTGGTGGACTTATGGTTTTCGCTTCGCGGGCGATGATTCGAGCGGGTGGAGTCGTTCCAGACAAATTGCGCGAATCGCAACCTGCAGTGGCAGCACCTGTGATCAGTATCGCTTTCAAGGGATTTTTCGTGGGCCTAACGACAGGCTTTGTGGGGGCGGGCGGTGGATTTTTAATTATCCCGGCGTTGGTGTTGATGCTTAAGCTCCCCATGCGCGTGGCTGTTGGCACATCTCTCGCCATTATCGCCGCAAACTCATTGTTTGGCTTTGCCATCAGTGCCGCCACTTATGGTGAGACGGACTGGGTCTTGCTCGGCACGATTTGTGGGTTAGGAATTGTAGGCCTAATCCTTGGCCAAGCTTGGTCGACAAAAGTCCCGGAGCAAGTCTTGAAGCGAAGCTTTGGCTTTTTTGTTATGCTGCTTGGCTCGCTGGTCTTGCTGGATCAGGTGAGTCAGTTGTTTTGAAAGGTCTTGGGAGCAATCGCCAGCCCGCCGCCGCAACTCACTAGCGATTTAAACCAAGATACTTTGTCTTTTCAATTCGGTAAATGATAGTGGTGCGCCAGCTGGTCTGGGCATGCTCCACCCAGCGCCGAGCCACTTCGGGCTTCCATTGATCGGGCCACGAGTGATCGAGCCAAATCTCTGGATCATGCATGGCTTTTACGAGTGGTTCAACGTCCGTGGGTTGAAGCTCACGTAGCAAGATTCCGTCAGCTTGAAGGTCTCTTAAAATCATTTGGCGCTCAGGTCCCTTTGCGTGAGTTCGCTCATTAGTTAAGCAAAATATCCATTTCAGCAATCACCGCACCGCCAGGTGTGCCGGTCATAAACTGATCACTTGCTACATCGATTAAATTTTTGCCGAGGTAGTCATTCAGAGCGATCTTTAAGCTGAATTGTGGCGCTCGTCCGATCAGTTCCCCTTTTTCATAAACATAAGCTATTTGCACGGGGGTAGAGAATTCACCTAAATCATTGCTGTCGCCGCCAGCTGCAATGACAGCGACGACACAGCGATCCAGACCTTTGACGATTTCACGCCAGGATTTATTGCCAGGAGCGAACATCAGGCCGCGGGGGCCAAGGCCCACGCCACTCTTGTAATTTCGAAGACCGTTGCCGGTGCTTGGGTAATTGAATTTTTGGCCAAACCGCCGATCGCTCATCAGATTCTTGAAAACACCGTTCTCAATCAGGATGTGATCGTCATTGGGTCGTACCGTTCCTTCGCCATCAAAAAAATCAACCCGTCCATTTTTAGGAGCGTAGCCGGCATCAATGAGCGTGACCGTCTGTGCAAAGAGTTGCTCATTCAATCGGCCAGCGTACAAGCATGAACCCTCAAAGTACCGATGCACCTGCAAAGACTCTTGGAGCTTTTTTACGGGTGCAAGAGTGTCGACCAGCAGAACGGGACTTCGACCGGGAGGCAGGGAAGCCTCATGCAACTGCGCCTGCAAAAATGCCCCGTGCGTTAGCAGTTCGTTTGAGATATCTGGGCGGACGCCTTCGCTTGTTACAAACCCGTCAAACATATTGCCCGAGCCTTTGCGTTGATACATTAAATACCAATCGCAAGTGCCGCCAGTGGCCTGCAACTCCAAACCATAGCTGCTGGTGAGCGAAGTCACCGAATGCTTAATCGCACAGCTGCCGGTAAAAACAAATTGTGGGTAGCGTGCCGCGAGCTCGAGGCTAGCACTCTCAAACTCTTCGCGAGTTGTAGAGGAGGCCACTTCGCCTGAGCGGCTCTCAACATGTGCGGGCGCAAAGCCAAAGTCATGGGCAATTCCAGGTCCTCCCCATTCCTTCGTGTCCTCAAGGAGTCGAGCCAATGAAGCCTCACCGAGCCTGGAGCATTGATAAATTTTGCCGCCTTCAAAGCGCCGCACCCCGTGGCGTCGGATGTCGGAATGTTTGATTGAGGCGATCGCGCCCGCCTCAAACTTTACTGTCTCGGTTTTTTCATGCACAGAAAGTCTGTCGAACTGCATTAGCTCACCTGCATTTCAGAGACGACCACAAAAGATCCACCGTAGGCCACCGGCAAGGGCCATTGCTCCATCTTTCCACATCCGCCGATCGCACTGCTTTTGAGCTGAAACTCCATTGATACGGCCTCAACATTTTTCAAGGTGTCAAATACGGACCCCGAAAGCACTGTCACTCGAACGGGCTCCTTTATTCCGTCTTTTCCAATTCGATAACCACGTACAGGCGCAATGGTGAAGGTACTCATGCCACTGCCATGTTTCACGCCCTCAACATAAATTGCCCCTTCACATCTCTTTAGGATATCTGCGATGGGTTCTGTTCCGGGCTCGATATAGGTCGAAGTCATGCGGACGATGGGTTCGAATTCAAAATTCATAGCGCGCGAGTTTCCTGTAGTTTGTTCACCCAGCGCGTCGGCTGTCTCTCGAGAGTGGAGTCGCCCAGTCAAGATGCCGTTTTTAATAAGGTAGTTCTTTTGTGCATAGGTTCCGTCATCATCTATGGGGCAATAGCCAGAGCTGTGGTCTACGCCACCATGATCGACGATAGTTAAACAATCTGCCGCAATTTTTTTGCCGACTTTCCATTCTTCGAGTGCCTCCGGATTGCCAAGCATAAAGTCGGCCTCTGACTTGTGTCCAAAGGACTCATGGGTAAACACTCCACAAACTTCAGGACTTAAGATCACTTGATATTTGCCAGGTGCGATGGCTGGGGCTGCAAGGAACTTCTGTGCTTCAGCCGTGTGCTTGAGTAACGGCTCGGACTGACCTTTGAGATCTTCAAAACAGGCGCCGTAGCAATTAAAGCGATCTTCAAACAGCGATTCACCAGCCTTGAGGGTAAAATCAATGCCGATCCCTCCCTGATTGAAATCATATTCAAAGGAAGTGCCCTGGCTATTCGTAAAAGTCTTAACTTTGTACACATCTTTGTATCGCAGAGTTCGACTGACCAAATTTGGCGTGTCTTGAATCGCAGCATCATAGAGATTCAAAAGTTTTAACTTATCATCCATAGAGACCAAGCTAAAATTATCTTGTTTAGCATTCAGTGCCACATAATGATTCTTGTCAGGTAGAGCTGGCCCTGAGGTTTTTGTTTTGGACCCCGACGGGGGTACAACCGATGCGTGATTGATTTTTTGCTCACTCAGTCGCTTTAGAGTGGCGCTGATTTGGTTGAGCTCTGTTGTCGATTCATACAGCCAGAAGCCGTTCTTATTTACTCTGATAAACGCACCAACCGATGGACTTGAGCTGCAATTCACCACTTCACCATCGACTTTAATGAGATTGGTTTCGAAAGTGTCTTCGATCCGCACATCCCAGTAGTCAACACTGAGTCGGTCTACAACTGAGTTCAGTTCACTCTCCAATAGCGTGAGGTGCGACATGTGGCTCCTTAGGGTTGCAATAGGGAGGAGCGTACTGCACCGAAGACTTAAGTGTCAATTTGACGGCGCTCGTTGAGGGGCTGAATTCGGCCCTTTATAGTCCGCACATCTGGCTTACGGTGCTGGTCAGTTTTATTGAGTCCATCCAAAACGCAAAGTAGCCGTTAGGGACGGGACGGTAGATGCCCACCCTGATGTCAAAGGTGTCCTTTAAGTACGTTTGTGGGTCGGGACGGTATCCCCAATAGAATTTGTATTTCGATGAATCTTTAGCACTGTAGTTTATGGCGGCTTCTGTCGGGAGTGAACCACACAGACCTCGATCTTTGAATATGAGAATTGCGCCTCGGCCGCCAGAGAATCCTGGATGTCGGGCCAGCATTTTCAAGTGATAGTTGTACCATTTGTTTTTTAAAATGACATCGGTGTGAAATGTTACAGCTAAGTTTTGGGCACTGACGTCATTTCGGTAGGTAAAGTCGACGTATAATTTTTTTGGATCAGGGTGTTGCCGAAGTTTGATTGCAAAGGCGGGCCCTAGTGCCGGGCGATCGGGTCTGGCGGTAGAGCCACTTTGCCAAACTTGGGTGATGATCGACCTGCGTCTGAGGTTGGTGTCTGGATGCACTCGAAGATAGAAACGGAAATATCTCCAGTCGTCAAAGCCCATAGCTTGAGGATGGTCATTGCGCGCGACGTTGAGTTCCAATCGATCGGGAGGCAGAGTCTCGTTCGTCGCATAGCCTTCGAAATGCAGGCATCGTTTGCCGTGTATACAGGAACTCCCGCTCTTCAGACGCTCGGGCGCCTTGTGGCGTTTGTTTAGTGGGTAGCCGCCCTTTTGTTCAACTACAGGATATGTGGTGATGCCCTCGACATAGTTTGCCGTGTGGGTGCCGACTGGAGTCGCCAGCAGCTCGATACGACCTCCTTCACCAGTCACTCGACCTACAATACCGCCGGTCATGTTGACCTGAGCTTGGGAGATCTGAATTCCCAAAGTGAGATGAAGTACTAAAGACAATGTGAGTTGCGGGAGGATGTTTTTCATAGGATAGGGTTTTGCACTGGTTATGCCAAAGTTGCCTCTGCCTGTTTCGTTATGAACGTCTCAGACTGAGATCACGGACAGCTTCACCTGTCACTTGTCAAACGGGTGGGCACTACTGAAGAGCCATGTTTGAATCAGCCGCTTTTTGGAAGCATCAGTAAAATTTTTCATGGTGGGTAGGCTTAAAACAAATAGACTTTGAGTTCTCACTAGTCTCATTGTTGCAATGCCTCAGGTGTCTCGGCTACTAATAAAAAAAAGTGTAAACGAACCAATACTCGGAGAGTTAAAAATGTTGCGAAAGTTTTCGAAACCAACCCTAACTGTTTTCTTGCTGACTCTTGCCTGTTTCGTCTCAGCCGCTCAGGCAGAAGTTAAGGCGGTCTTTACCGACACGTATTTGACCCGCTTGCTCAACACGGATCCTGAAAAGTACAATAACTGTTTAGCCAAGGGTCCAACTACAGAAAATATTGAAGGGAAACTCTGCGCGCGTGCGACTCGACATATGCTTTCATGCGCGGCCAAGAAAGCCGAGATTCACTGTGGCAGATACGCCTTTACCTACGCGCGGGGCGCGGTTGTCTGGAGCGACACGGGTTGGTGAACATGCGCGACCCTCAAATCCTGAACCAAGTAGCGGTCAAAAAACGCGGATATGTTTGCAATGTACCAGGTAGTATATTGGTGTTTGAAGGTCGCTGTAAGCCAAATCCCAACTCCTTAGAAACCGTTCAGTTCGCCGAGTGCCGAAAACGCCTAATCGAAATTGAAGGTGAGGCGGCTTATCTCAAGCGTATTCAAAGCATAATGGAAAAGCATGGCATAACTGAGAATGAGGCCATTAGCGGAGATCAAGTGGGCCACATAGAAATGGCTGTACACAAAGGAGCTTCGAAGCCGGGAGTATTGAACTTTGTGTCGTATTCTCGACGGGCAATGCCGGCAAGTCACTTTGACGACGGACGAGCCCATGGCATGCGGATTTTGGTCGCTTGTTATCTGCCTCGAGAAGATGCCCAAGCGCTGCTTCAACAGTTGAAGTAGCCCTCACAAACGTGCCCCCATTATTGTTGTTCCTTTTATGGGGGCCAATTCTTACATTTCTAAGTGGACGGAACCAGAACCCGTTTTAACCAATAAAGTAGCAGAGCCCGTCCCTAAGCGCATCTCTCGTGCTGAAATCTGCGTGTTGGGGTAGTCACTAAACAGATCGCCGCTGCCGGTCTGAGCCGTCATTGACCATCGTTCAATTTGCGAGGGTTTTGCAGCGACATCGCCAGAGCCGCTGAAAATTTGAGCGTTATCTGCAGCAATATCCCGAGCCTGAATGTCTCCAGAACCCGTTTTGATTACGGCAGTAGCAGAAGTCACACCTTCAAGTTCGATATCGCCTGATCCGGAGTTGACAATCAAGCTGGATAAACTGAGCGACTGCAATCGTACATCACCTGAACCAACATTTACGGTCAGCGTGGGCAAGATGCCTCTGGGTAGGGTCAGCACTAGTTTTGGAGTGCGCCCTGAGATTCCTATGGCCCCGCCGCCTGAAGTCCAGCTCCACACCATTTTGGATTTGGCGGGTGTTTCGATATGGAGTGTGTCGCCATCTAAGCTAATTTCTGACTTCTCACCTGAGACAAGTAGGCCTTCAAAAGTGGCTGTCACCTGCGCGGTTTCGGCCAAAGTTATGTCGACGTCGGTGGAGCGAGAATTGATCACGATTTTTTTGATACTAGCCGCTTCGAACGATTTTGAATCTGTAACGGCTTGCATGTCACCGTTCAGCCGATTTTCCAATTTAGCAAGGACTCCGTTGGGAAATTCACCCTCTCCCGCCAGCAGGGCAAAGCTGTACGCTAGGATCCAGCAGGTCGCTGTGACTCCTACCAAAATCCCAAGGGTTCGATATAGTTTTGAATTGGTCATACTAGGCTCCTGCAGCGCCGCGGGCGCCGATAAATTTAATGTTCCACTGCACATAGGTTGAAATCATCGAAAGAAACAATCGGCTTGCGAAAAACATAATGAAACAGCTTAGCGCCGCTAGTCCGATAGTGCCGAGAAGGGCGAAGAACAAAGAAGCTCCAGTCCAAATTCCTAAGGCAACTGAACTCGAGGATGCAACGACCAAACCCGCAGCAAAAATGGCAGCGCTAGCAATTGCGATCGGGACTGCCCAGCCTGCAATCAGAACACAAAACGCTACTAAAAACGGTCCAACAAATACTAAAAAATTAAAGGGTGCGAGTACTAAAAACAAAAGCATCACGCGAAGCAGAGTTTGGCCTCGCTGCCATAATGACGGTGCACTTTTGACTTGATCTAGCAAGGAGTGCATGAGGTGCTGCTGCGCAATCAAACGAGGCTGCCCAAGACTAGTGACAATTTGCAATTCAGTTTTTCCTGAGGCCAGGCCTAAGGAAAAGTGCTCACGATAGTCAGCGAGAATGTCATTAACCTCCGATTCTGGCAGACGACCAAGTTGTCCGCGCAAATCATCCAAAAAGCGTTGCTGGTTCATTTTTTTCTCCAAATTTTAGTAGTGAGTTGACGTTCTTGTTAAATTCTCTCCAGTTCAAAACCAATTCTGTTTGGGTCGTGCGCCCTAAAGGGGTTATGCGATAGTACTTCCGTGGTGGTCCCTCGTTGGATTCCTGCAAATAGGTTAAAAAATATCCGTCTTTGGTGAGGCGGCGCAAAATGGGGTAGACTGTGCCCTCATGCACCTGAATTTTTTTGGAGATTTCCTCAACCAGTTCATACCCGTAGTAATCGCGGCGACGAACTAAGGTCAGAATACACATTTCTAAAATTCCCTTTTTGAACTGGGCACTGACGTCAGTTCTATTGGTGGAAGGCTCCGATACGCTAACCATTTTGTCTGTCCTTTGCTCGTGTGGCGGAATATTTCACACGGTACTAATTTATGCAAGGTACTGGGTTATGCTCGAGCAAGATCACGTCAGATGAATTGATAAACATCTAAAAATACATGTGTATTGTAGTAATTCTGTGCGTTACAATCTACTTTGTTTGGGTGTTGAGCACGCTGCTCAAAAAAAGATCGGGTTATTTTTTTTCCTTGAGCGGAGGAGTTGTGCGAGTCCAGTTGGAGTAGCTTCCCTTTGTTTCTCCTCGAAGCTCGCGCTGCACGGCGCGCCCGGGGTTCACGCTTTTGTATCCGGGGGGATTTTGATTCGACTCGGAGTCGTCTGCTCCGGGTCGCTCGAGCGAACTTTCAAATCGGCGTTCAGGTAACACTCGGGACTCTTGCGCTGTAGGATGTGGATTGAACATTTGATCCAATTGAGTTTGCTCATATTGATCAAAATGAGGCGTGCGAGCCTTTGGACTTTTTTGCACGATTCGGGAGTTCGATCGAGAGGGTTGGCTCCGCTTAGACATGTTTGCCTCGAGCGAGGGTCTGAGTGACTGGTGGAGTAAATAGATTTTTATAGATTGTCTTCCAGTCGCGCTCTTCGTTTAACAGATTGATATCAGAGGCTCCAATTCGTTCAAGAATTGTTTTGGCTCGCTCGGCTTCGACCCGGTTGTTGACATGGACTGAAAATAAAATCCCGCCGGAGTCGACGTAGTCACTGTAGCGATTGCTTGCAACTTGAGGCGTCCCTATACCTATTAACGCACCTGCCGCCGCGCCAAGGATGATTCCCGCCATAAGTATCCCAATCACAATTAGGATCTGCTCCAAAACAGAGACGGGCTGTTCAATAATATGGACTGGTAAAGCTCGCAGCACGATGAGCACAGCCAAACTTAAGAAGATTATGCCGCCCATGACCGATCCGATTAAACTGCCGCGCACAAGCGAGCTCTTTTGCCGTTGGGGAAAGTCTTGTGAACCTTGGTGAGTGGGGTAGAGCACTGAAATTCCCGCGGCAGAGAATCCATCTGACTCAAGTGCTGTCTTGGCCGTCTCCACTTCAGATTTCGTGCGAAAAATACAAAAGGCCGCCTTTGCATCGCTTGCTGCTTCTATCTTGTTCATCGGTATAGACCTCCCAGACTGAAACTAAAAAGCATGGATCGTGCCAATTGAGAGAAGAGAAAAGTGCTGTATGAAGCCGGTCGTGGGGGTTTTTGCCTCGTAGCGGGGCTGATTTGCTCTTGTTTGGATGGGCTTGGCAAATTGGTGCGCACTTCGCGTGGTCCTCACCTTGCATTGCTAGAGAGTGCTGATTCCGGTCAGTGGCCAGAGCCTCTGGCGCAAATCAATTACCAAGGAGAACGACATGGCAACAACGATAGGACAGACGGTTCGCAAACCAGGCACAAGCACGGCAATGGGAACTCGAAACATGTGGTACATGGGCATCGCTGCTCTCGTGGCCATTTTAGTTCTTACTTATTTTATGACGGCAAATCGCACGGCAACCACAGATGTAGTCGCCCCAGTTGATGCGGTGACTCCCATGGAATCCACAACACCAAGCGCCGCACCTTCAATGGGTATGGACACTTCAGACACCAATATGAATGGTGGCATGGGATCATCTGACACAGATTTTAACTCAAATGGCAGTCAAAGCCCGACCACCACTCAGAGCGATACCCCGGTTGTTGCGCCCACGCCACCTCAAGGTCGAAGCAGCTCTGGACAATAAACTCATTCTATTTCGTACGAGAATGATTAGAATTCTTCTGACATTCTCGTAACCCCTTAATCGCGTGCGCCGGAAAGTCTGTAAAGAAACCATCAACGCCCAGACGGCAAAACTCTAGGTACTCGTTTGTTGGATCACCTTGGTAGGGTGGAGGCAAATACTCCTTGTCGCTGCGAAAAGTGTAGGCGTGAACAAACAGACCTGACTGATGTGCATCTGCTACCAGCGTTGTGGACGCTTCAGGCGCACCGGTAGAATCTAGGGGGCGAATGAGCTGCTTCCATGGACCAATTCCATTGATAGTTGCAGAAAGTTTTTTCAATTCTTCAGGTCTCATCAGCTCGCCATAGGTTCGCGGATCATTTGCCAACTGAAAATCATACGGTCTCTTGTGAAGCTCATCCACCAAAAAAACCAACGGGAGTGGAGTGAGATGTCGGATATCCTTTAGGCTGGTCAATTCAAACGACTGAATAAAGACTGGCATGCCTTTTTTATTCCAACCGTATCGATTCAATGTGGCAATGACGGCACTACCCAAATCCATGCCAATACCTTTAAAATAGCTAGGGTGCTTCAATTCAGGATATATACCCACAGGCCGGTTCAGTCGGCGAGAACTCGCCTGAGCAATGGCAAGCACTTCTTCAAACGAAAGGATATCGAATTGTCCATTGTACGATTGATCTCTGAAATTCAATCGCTCGCGGGCGCGTAGCGTTTTTATCTCAGCGAAGGTAAAGTCCTCGGTGAACCAACCCTCAACGGTCTCACCATCTATGTTTTTCTTTCGCTTTCGATTGGGAAATTTTTGCGCGACGTCTGTCGTCTGTGAGATCTCATTCTCATGCCGGGCCACTAAGACCTTGTCCTTCGTCATCACCAAGTCAGGCTCGATAAAATCAGCCCCTTGTTCAATGGCGAGTTCATAACTGGCTCGGGTGTGCTCGGGTCTTTGTCCGCTGGCGCCACGATGGCCTATCACTAGCGGGCGCCATTCTCGGACCGACTGGATGGGCTTACCTACACAAGCCGTCGACAAAAGTAAAAGCGGAATCAGTAGTGAATGCGGAGCGATCATTGGATCTCCTTTTCTTAGATGGGGCGTTCTACCTCGGGTTGGCTCCAATGAAAACCCAGATTTTATTAGATTTGGGTTAGACCAAACGGAAAGGGCGTCGCTCTGCCCACGGGGCATGTCTCCTCCCCAGAGGAAAGTCGAGTGCGTGAAAATTTGCGGTCACGAACTCTCAATCGGAGTGTAAGCTGTGTGGCAGGGCTGCTGTCAGTTCACCAACTCAAAACGTTCGCAGCAGTATGCAGGAATATCCAGATGAAAGCTGCCGTCGCTCTTCTTCTAAGTCTTCTCGCACTCAGTTTTTCTCAAAGTCCAGCGCATGCTGACGACAGTGGAGACTTCCCTTCGTTTGCGATTTTTCCGCCCATCCAGTACCCCCAAGAGGAGGCCACGATCAAGGGTGGACGGGCCAGTGTGGGTTGGGGCAAGCACAAAAATGTGTATGGCCTAGATCTGGGGTTGGTGGGTAACGTAACCACCGGAAAATTTATTGGAATGGCGATGTCTGGTATTTTTAACGAGACTCGCGGTAACACCTATATCGTTTTCATGCAGTACGCGACGATGCTGAACAGCAATTCGGGCAAGGCTCGCATCTTTGGCTCACAGCTCACCTTAGGGCTAAACAAAAACAAAGCAGCAAGCATTTATGGGGCGCAAGTGGCGGGGATAGCCAACTTGGGTATGAACAATAATATTTATGGCTTTCAGATCGGTTTTTACAACGAAGCCAAAAATATCTACGGTTTTCAAATTGGCTTGCTGAACAAGACAGAGAACCTCCATGGCATTCAGCTGGGACTCATGAATATTCACCTCAAGGGCCTAATAAAGTATTTCCCAATCATCAACATTGGATTTTAGTTGGCTTCATCGCTAGAGCTGACTTGCGGTGGGACCAAAGTCCGTTCTACAATCATGGGCAATGTCGTTTCCAAAGATATTTCTTGTATGGGCTGCTTTCTGGCTACTTTTGAGTGTGGTTGGAGTGGCTGCATTCTTACTAGAGCGTGAGCTCAGCCTGCCCGAAATGCGAGGCGGAGGATTTCGATCGTTTCTACTCGTCAGCGGCCTGGAGAACAAACGATTCATTTTCGACTCTCTTGAAGATCTTCCAAAAGCTGAGCTGTACTCACCTTTTCCGCATTTACAAGCGCTCACGCAGACGCCACTGAAGGTTCTAGAGAGAGTTATGGCCTATCAGGCTTCATGCAGTCAAATCGATTACAATCGGGCAGAAGAGGAACTCAGGAGTCGAGGGTTAAGTCCATCGAAGTTATTGGATTGGCATCAGGCGATTTGTCGCAACCAGTTTCAGGACTTTGCTCTTTGGATGGAGAGAGAGCCGTATTTGCATCCGTCCGGGGCCTCCTTTGCCAAATTGTATTCGACTTTCCAGAATAAGAAAAATCTGTTGCCCCTTGCTCGCAAGATTGAAAAATTTTTTCACGTGAATGAGCGCAAGGAACTTTCAGACTTTGACGTATGGTTTAAATCGCTTTTGCCACACCATCAAATCCGCTTACTGCAGCTTTCTGAGGTTCAGGTTTTGGACGACCACTTGGCGGTTTGGAGTCCGCAAAAAGGTCCCACCCGAGAACTGAGCTTGTACAGGCTAAATGAGGTTGAGGCAGCTATGTCACATTTGTTTTCTTTGAATGTGACCCCGCGCCTAATGAGTGAAGACTGCGAGTTTCTTCAGTATGACCTGTGCTTTTCTAGACCTACTTTGCAGCCATTGGTTAAGGGGAGATGGATCCCGTGGATTTTAGGCGGTGCACTGATATGGCTCCTCGGTCTCGGGGCAATTTGGATGGTTTTGAGAAGGCGAGACAGGAGCCGTCGACAGGCTGATCAAGCCCTTTTGTTTCAGATGATTTCACATGAAGTCCGTACGCCTCTGACCTCCTTGCAGCTAAATCTCGACGGGCTCAGAGGCCGCTTCGACCAGCTGGATTCACAAGGGCAAAGTCATCTCGTCAATATTTTAGAGGGTTTCTCAGGCCTCAACAGAATGATGGGTCGGGCTTTGCTTGAGCTTCAAGTCGAAAACAGCAGGCAGATCGTAGAGGTCATCGGTTTGACCCGGCGAATCCTGGAGACAAAGTACGAAGATCTCATCGCTTGGGAGCTTCCTGACAGTCCTGCTCATATTCAGTTTTCAGACTTTTGGTTTGAAATTTGTCTATCAAACTTAATCCGAAATGCCTTGCTGCATGGTAAACCTCCCATTCGTGTGACGATTCGGGTACAGGGTCGTGAGGTGTTGGTCGAAGTTCAAGACTCGGGGAGTGCTACGTTGGCTGAGCTTAAGGGTTTTCGAAGACTAAAACCCAAACGGTCAAAGAGTGGCCTCGGATTGGGATTGCGGATCGTGGATCGAAAGTTGAGTGAGTCCGGCGCTAAGCTTCTAGTCAGTGCCAAACCCACCCGATATTCAATGCGCTTCTTGAGGCGGGAGAACCAATGAAACATCTGCTTTTAGTGGAGGATGACAAGCGCATTGCAACTGAAATCGTGGAGAGTCTTGAGCAGCTTGGCTTTGTTGTCACTCACATCAAAACCCTGGCCCAGGCCTCTGCTGTCGATTTCTCGAAGTTTTCGATCTGTGTCATCGACTGGCACTTGCCTGACGGTGAAGGAATCGATCTTGTCAAATCCTTAAGACAGGCAGAACACAAGACTCCTGTTCTTATACTCACTGCCAACCGTGAGGTTGGCTATCGGAAGCAAGCTCTCGATGTAGGAGCCAATGATTTTTTAGGAAAACCATTTTATTTTCATGAACTTCAGTCTCGACTTGAAATTCTATTGGAGGAACCAAAGTCGACAAAAGATGGTCGGGTCCTCGAAACTGAATCGATTCGAATCCTGAAAAAAGAAATGCGGGTTTTCTACAATGACAAAGAAGTGAGTTTAGCCAAAAAAGAATTCGAACTCTTACAATTTTTTGCAAGTCACCCAGGTCTGGTGTTTACGAGAAACGAACTTTTAGATGCAGTCTGGGGCTCCGAAGTCAATATCACTATGCGAACCGTTGATAGCCATGTGTTGAATTTGCGCAAGAAACTTCATCCTGATTTAATCCAAACAGTCTGGAGCTCAGGATACCGCTTCAATGACCTACCCAAGGGGGAGAAATGATTGCTCTTCTTTTATCTCTGGTGGTTTTCGGGTCATATGCTGATGAGCAGGCTCTGCATAAAGCGCTTGCCGGTGGTCACAAGAATGAGTTCTTAAACCTTGTATTTGAGGATCTGAAAAGCTCAGCAATTTCATCGGTAAAAAAAAGAGAGTTGATACGCATTTTAAAAGCAAATCAGAAAGATTTTTATCAGTTGTCCGACTTTAATGGTGTTGCCCTTAGCCTGCCTAAAAGCACCTTTGGTGCCCACAGTTTTGAGACCCAGCTGAACGGCGATCTATCGGTCTTTAAAGTTGAGTTTCAGAAGAAAGTTGTCTTTGAATATGTAGC
This sequence comes from Bdellovibrionales bacterium, assembly GCA_041739415.1. Lineage (GTDB taxonomy): Bacteria > Bdellovibrionota > Bdellovibrionia > Bdellovibrionales > UBA1609 > JALHOQ01. The sequence continues at coordinate 221,633 of JBGSNU010000023.1, forward strand.
CAGAAAGCAGACCAGACTTCGTCGAGCCCAACGATTGTTCGGGCAAAATCTCCATTTGATCTATCGAATGCACACACGAAATCGTTTCTTTCTGCTCTTGAGGGAGACTGAATCGCCGAACAAACAAAAAGTCGAAGTAGACGTTTCAATTAACGCTTTTATAATTGAACGCGATAGAGTCTGTAAAGTGGCACAAATCGATTTGGGATCAGCTCACGATACCTATGATTTGCTTGTCGAATGGATTCGCGTCTTTGCCGATCGGCTCGATTGCCAAGACACCATCTTAAACCTCTAATTTAGCACCGCAATTCCAGCTAGTTACGAATTCACACTTTCTTGACACATTGATCATGGAGCGTTGACACATGAAGAGGCTCCTTGCTGTAGAACTGCGCTTGTTGAAGTGATTCATAAAACAAGGAGTGCAAAAATGAAATCAGTACTGTTTTTAGTTTTGGTAGGAATGTCTGCCGGAGCATCAGCCAAAATGGCATCTGAATACACCAGTGTCGCGACAAATGATTGCAAAACGATTGCCAGCAGCCAAAACGAGGTTGAACCAGAAATCGATTACTACACTGGCCACTGTGAAGGCAGAGCCGGATTTACGACTATCGTTTCGGGCGGTGACATTCGGTACTCCCTTTCATTGCTCTATCGCGGTGAGGAAATTAACTTCACAGAAATTCGCTCCTTTCACGATATGGGTTCAGACCTAATTGAATGGCGCGGAATTGAGAAAAATGGCAAAATTGAAGAATATACATCACTTATTTACAGGTTGAAAATTTCGACGCCCGATGCCTGGCCGGATAAGCCTCTCAGCCAAGACAATCTGTTCGTCGTTCGCCTGAATGGCATAAAATCATGTTTGGTCGGAATTGTTCCTCAATCGTCAAACATGAATGAACGCGCTCGAGCGATTGCCGATATGCCCTCATTGCGCTGTCTAGGTGCCGTAAATTAGGTGCCCACATTTAAAATGACAAAGCCGATTGTGAACAATAGCAGTGCCACCAGAAGATATTTAGAAGGCCATCGTCGTTCATATGCGCACTCTAGTCCCGAGGTGATGATCGGCCCAGCGACTCCTAGTGCCGAAATCGATGCCAAATGCCCGATCTTCACGGCGGTAAGATAAAGAAAGAGCGATAGGTATGTGCCCAGAAAAGCTGACAAGGTAGCCAGCTGGCGCATATCGATCGTGAGCGTGCGCCAACCCGAAACAAGTTGCACTGAACGAAAGCGATTCAAGATTAAAAAGAAAATCATGGCGCCAAGGCACCTCCAGAAGTTGGCTTGGAAAGCCGACATGCTGGCATCTTGTTCAAAAGCCCAGCGCGAGATGAGCAGGCCCGTGTTGTCCAGCAGCACGCCCAACAAGGCCGCGACCAATCCATAGACTTCCCAGTGTCCCTGTTGCCGAAATTTTTCTAAACTAAAGGCAAACAAACAGCCCATAAAAAACACAAGGGCCAACATTCGAATCCAGGTCATGGGCTGATTAAACAACCAGTGCGCCGCTACTCCAATAAAGAAGGGCTGAAAGCCAAACAAAATGAGTGTCCGTGCCGCCCCCATGCGAGCGTAAGCGGTCAGCAAAAACACATCGCCAAGTCCAAGCCCTAAAGCACCACTGATCAACAGCGCTCCAACGATCGCACTCGAAGTGGGTATGGGCTGTTGCAACACCAACAGTGTTAACGAGAAGAAGATCCATGCCGCGACGGCCTTGAACGCATTCATCCACAGAGGCGACACTCGCCGAGATAGATCGGCAAAAATTAAACTGGCGACCGCAAAACATGTGCTTGAAGCCAAGGCGAAAAAATAGGCGAATTCAGGTGACATGAAGCCCTGCTTGGAATGACTCTTTGCAGTCTATCTGGAGACGATTGTTTAAGCTTTTATAATCCAAGGGTGGCAGCTGAGGCAACCACTCATGGCTCCCTTCTCCAGCACAGCGCCAAAAACGTCACAGCCTCCAAAATGTTCAATTTCCTAAGCAGTCACTAGGGATCCTGGCAAACCTCGGTTATCTTGGCGCTGGAGGACCTGATTTGAGTCAAATGTCTCGCCGTAAAGAACTGAGAACGACAGTTACTCGCCTCACCATACTCGCTTTGGCAGCGTGGTTACCAATGGCGACGGCCACCTCATCCGTTCAGTTTCTCGAAACCCAAGCTGAGGTTGATGCCGAGTATTGTCGCACAGAAAGGATCTCGCAGAAGTTCCCCTGTAAGGCTCCTTACAAGAGGGTTGCATTGATTAAGCCGCCATATGGCTTTGCTGCTCAAGTGCACTCCCATTTGACTGCGGCCTACCACCATCGATACTTCACCGAATTGAGTCGGACAGACCTGTTTCATGGACACCTGATCTTGCGGGGTCCAAAAGTAAAATACGACTCACTTGCGAGTTTTTTTGCCGATCGAACGTTGATTTTGTATCACTCCGCCGAAAGAAATTCTCGCTGGCAACAGCAGGCTCAACAGGGCGTTGCTGTGCTAGATCGTACACCTCGGTCCTTTCTGGGATACGTTAGTGGACGAGTTATGCCGGCTCTGTCGGCCTTGAAATTTACGCCCTCGCTTTTACAGGGATACAGTCGGCGGGGGACAATTTATACGAGCCAGTTGTTAAAAGAGCATCCGGAGTTCAGTCATCACCAAATGCTGGGATTCAACACCTATCCTAAGCTCCATGTCATGGCCTGTGACAAAGTTCGATGTGAGACCTGCGAAATCCGAACTGAGTTTGTGGTGCTACCTGAAGCCGAGGGGCGCTTTGAGTTAAAGGCGGGAGAGCCTTACGACGTGAGTTTTCGCTGCACATACTAGAAGTGTTTAACGGTATTTAGGGGTGATGGGACATGCTCGCCGTAAGCGCTCCATCATTCGTTCGACGTGGCCGTTGTCGGGACCAATAGACCCATCGCTAAATACCTCGTCAGGTATTCGTACTCATTATTAAAGTATCTGAAGACTGTACCTAATTTACTTTTGTCAGGCCCCTTTTGTCGATCTTGCTCGGTGATTGCTTTTATCGACTCAAACCATGGCCTTTGCTTATCGCCTCGACCCTTGATCTTTTGTTCAGGCGAGGCGGCTGCCAGCTCGTCTTGGTGGTCGTAAATTTTTATAAATATCCATGACGGAGGATGCGATGGTTTTACCGGCCTTCGCACCGTCTTCTGCCGTCTGTTCAAACTTGCGCCGGCCGTGCATGTTGCAACCAAATCGCAACAGATCTTCGGACTCAAGTGGGCTATAACTCTCAAAAAACCTCTCCTCAAATTTACCATCAAGACGATGGAAGATCTCTTCGAGACGATAAAGAGTGAGCCCATCGGCGAACTTACCGGCAATAGTCGCACACAATAACTCTGGACCTCAAGAAAGTGAGATAAAAATTCGGCAACCCATTTGGCAACGGGATCTTTTCTCTGATCTTTGATGACCACAACTCGAACAAAGCCAAGGACACTTAACGATGCACCCGACTTCACTCGGACTTTACGTTGCCAATTGTCCATGGTCGAACGTTTAAAACCGCGCTTTCGACAGTACGCGCTGACTGACAAACTCGATGTCTTCGCACACTCCACATGCCGAACCCATTCCCCACGGGTTAACTGACGATTACTTTGCATACGGGACCCCCATTTTGTTGGAGGTCATTTTCTACATGCGATATTGATTAGTCACATAAGCTTCATGGAGCGCTTACGAAGTTTTCCTTTGCAAGCGACCAGCTGGTGCTAGGCTTCAAGAGTGGCAAAGTGGTGTGGTTTGACAGGGAATAGCCGACGCCTCGAACTTCGATAATGGATTTGGTCACAACGTGCCGATTTTTCCAGATGGTAATGATAAGCGTCGATGTTTTCATCGCGCCTTCCTATATCGATCTAATAGATGGTCTATCGCAAACATCGAATGGGGCGCTAATCCTCATTCCGTACAAATCAGCCCCGTCTCAAAAAACATCGGTACTCAGCCCGTGACAATAAATTAGCACTGTCTACGGGTTTGTTGGCGCCCTCGCGATTGAGGAACTAAATCGTACCAGTTAACCAGTGTCGCGGCCACATCTCGCGCAGTGGACCAGTTGTTGCAAGTTCCACCTTTGAAATGGGAGGTGAAATTATAACCAATACAGTTATGGAATCGGTTGAGATTGGCTTGAAGAGAATATCATTGGGCGACATTTTCGCTGGCGTTGTTGTTGCTTCAGCCGTACAGCTTTTGTTGATGGGAAGGGCAAAATTCAGTGGATAATAAAACCAAACGACAAGATTCTCAAATTGAACAATCCCACAGCCCTGAAAACGCGAATGAGCGGATGAGTGGAAGAGCGCCGACGCCACCTAGAGCCGCTGCGATTTCTATTGATTGCGGTGGTGGAGTTGGCTCAGGCCACACGCTAAACGCGTCTGCGAGTATTTATCAGGAGTTTCGAAAGCTCGGATATGGTAAAGGTGCCCGTCGGCGAAAGTAGTCAAGGGAAATGGATGTGGTATCAATGTTGCGGTCTAAGCCAGATGGTATCCGTAAAACATTCGAAAATACTCGTGGGAGGACTCTGTGAAACTGAATAAGGGAATGCGGCATTTCTTGAGTGAAAAAGAAATCGAACTTGTAAATGAAAGTGCGGCGCCAAAATTAAAAGCGCTCACGAAATCTAAGGCCGATAAATACTTGAAGCTAGCGCGCGAGTCGCGCGACAAATATCGCGATATCGTTCAAAGACAGAAAGCCTCTGAAAAAAAGGATTTGGATCTAAACAATGTGGAGAAAGCCAAAGTTTTTGGCCGCTTGGTTTCTGAATTCCAAAAGCGAAAACAAGCCGCAGGTAAGACCAAGGCGACAAAGGCCTAAATTCCGCATTAGCTAACAGCAATGAAGGGGCGAACTGATGAAATTCAATGCAATTACCACTGAGGTTGTTAACGAATTGGTTTCTTATCGAGGCAAACCATGCCTATCGATCTACCAACCGACTCATCGAACGTTCCCTGATAACAAGCAAGATCCGATTCGTTTTCGAAAATTGGTCAGCAAACTGGAACTCTCTCTGCGGGACAAATACCCGGCAGAAGATGCGGAAGCTTTATTAGAAAAGTTTAAAAATTTAGAAGCTGATACGGAAATGTGGAGACACACATGGGATAGTCTGGCGGTATTGGCTTCGCCAGATATGTTCAACGTATTCAGAATGTCGACGACTGTTCCAGAGACGGCGTTGGTCGCTGATAGTTTCTATACTAAGCCAATGCGCCAAGTGCTTCAGTCGCTGGTTCGCTATCAGGTTCTTGGACTCAGCCGTAAATCGGTAAGGCTCTTTGAAGGTTATGGGCATGCACTCAACGAAATTGTTCCTGCCAAAGATGTTCCACTAACTCTAAATGAGGCACTGGGGTATGAGCTGACAGAGCCACATTCCACTGTAGCCTCCTACGGTGGAGTGGGCTGGGGTACGTCGCCCATGCATCATGGACAAGGTGGTAAAAAACCACAAATTGAAATTGACGATAAAAAGTTTTTTCGCGCATTGGATCACGCGGTTTACGCAAATCACTCCAAGCCGACGCACTTGCCTTTGATTTTGGCCGCTTTGCCTGAGCACCATCATCTTTTTGCAGAGGTGAGTGAGAATCCCTATTTGCTATCTGGCAAGATTCCTCATCACCCAGATTCGATCAGCAATGAAGAACTTGAATCCCTGGCCTGGAAAATTTTTGAACCTAAACTTGCTGCCGAGCTCGACGGTCTTGTGGAAAAGTTTACTTCTGCGCGGGCCGCAAAATTAGGAAGTGACGATCTTGAGCAAGTTGCGCGTGCTGTCTATGAGGGGAGAGTGCAGACCTTGATGTTGGCGGCTGACTGCCGAGTAAGTGGTCATCTCGACCGGGAAAGTGGACGTATCGTGCGATCCGATGTGAAAGGTTCGACGGCAGAAGATCTTCTAGATGACTTAGGTGAGCTTGCAGCCCTAAAGGGCAGTTCTGTATATGTTGTACCGCACGGGCAAATTCCTAGCGAATCCGGTCTGGCCGCGACGTTTCGATTTTAAAAAAACTGCTTTTGCGTTTGTCCTTCCTAAGACATGAGTCGTTGACGATTCTTTAGGTCTTCCAATATCCACAATCAAAATAGAATCCGGGTTGAATCCAATCCCCTCTGAAACCAATTGCGGGTTATCACTGACCTGTCGAAAAAAATGGTGATGCTCAGGCAGTGCTGCCAAAACCAATGTTAAGGCTGATGGCTTGGAATAGTAATCCTGCCACTACCGGACTGATTTGAAGTCGAGCGCCATGTCGTGACCTCGTTATAAAAGGGCATGACTGGCGCCGGAGAGGTACCGATATGCCCCATAAGTGGGAAAGTAAGGGGGGGGGAGAATATCCACTCATTCCCTTCTTTCGTCTGTCTATCACGCGAAGGAGAACGCTAGAGCAAAAGCGGCGTGGATTAATTCTTGCAATAGTTGTCGATACATTCTGCCCGTTTGCACCCGAATTTAGGGGTTGGTTCAGGTCATTACTTATCTTAAGAATAAAAATGGAGAAAACCATGTCTATTGCATATCCAAATCTTCCCTTTGCGATGAACTCTCTAGAGCCATACATGTCACAGCGAACTCTTGAGTTTCACTATGGCAAGCATCATCGAAAATATGTGGAGACTGCGAATGAGCTGATCAAAGGGAGCACCTATGAGGATTGTAGTGTTGAGGAAGTCCTGCTGCGCTCGTTTGAGCATGATCCAGATATTTATCACAACGTCGCACAGGCTTGGAATCATGATTTTTTTTGGAACTGCCTAAGCAGCAGTAACGATTGATCTAAGATCGAGCGGTGTCGGATCTCCCTGCAGATCAGTTCCTCTCGACTATGGCTTGATCAAGGGTTTTTAGGCACTTTTTAAACTCGCGCCAGCATTCGTTGAAGGTTGCGGTGGATTCGAGCGGGAGATCCACTGCATCCCAGGAATCATTCAGGTTTGTCGTGTTTAGTGTTTGAGTGACCTTGTGGAATGAGGCCGGCATTGTTGTATTTCGAATCTGGAAGGTCGCAGCTATTGCATCCGCAAGAGTCGCTAGATCGCACTTTGGAAAAATGAGAGGCATATCGTAAATGTCTTTCGCCCTTGAGCTACCGGCGCCGCGGGAGAACAGTGCCTCTAGCTTTTCGGCGAAAATAAACTCCATCGGGTAAACGGACCACGACACCGGCTTGTTAGACGGAATTATGGGAGGCATAGTGATTTTTGGGGGCAGCTCCTCGAGCGCATCTCCAAATCCGATATCCACATTGAGTCGGGAAAGTTTTTTGATCTTCATGATCTCCTCTGGAGGGTCGCCGATCTGAAAAGCGCAACTAAATCGGTAGCCGCCGTAGGGTCCTTGATTCTTTAAGTCTTCCACTTTTACGTCGCCAAACCAGAAACCGTCGTGCAGATCGACCTTCAACGCGTGCGGAACCATTGTTACAATGCTTTCTCGGGGTAAGTTCAGCGCGAGAGCGTCAATGTCGCGGGTAAATCTCGACGTATGGATCGTCTTGAGAAGCACGAACCCGCCTTTGAAAACCAAGTGTTTAGATAGCTGTGGGTGTCGCTCCAGGCGCGCAACTACGCGCTCAATTGCCACGATGATACGCAGTTCGTTGATCGAGTTATGCGGCATCTGCTTTTCGAGCATCTTCAGTGCGGCCTTGACGGCGGTTGCTTGAGCCATCCTACTCATGTCAGCACCTTGATGTAGGGCATGAATCTGTGCAGCACCTTCAGAGTATCCGCCATGGCTGTCAGCTTTGCGACCGTGGTTTTCTTTCCGTCGAGCGCAGAGCGAAGTGCTTCAATACCAGGGCGCTCGCCAAGTCTAAAACGACACGTCAAACATTCGACGATCGTTCGTTCCAAGTTAGTCACAGAGTAACCGTCGTGATGCTCGATTCCCACTTTCCAGCGAGGATAAGCCGAACGATAAAGTTGCAACTTGTCGTCTTGCGTCCGCTTGTCCTGTGGAACCATGATCCAAGTTTTCTTAGCAATCAGGTCCGTGAGATGATGGAACGACAGTGCGGACAACAAGCAAATGGCGGAAGGTTTACCCATCCGAAGCGTCGCTATTCGAAACAGCTCTTCTTCTGTGAGATCAATTTCCGCGGAGCAATAGACTCCGCGGGAAACTTGCTCCAACTCCCCAGTCGCGACAAGTTGTTTGAGGTGATAGAAGCTGAAGCCCGCATCTAGAAACTGGCGCGTCGTGAACGTCTTATTTTGAAACTCGACGGGTAGTTTCCGCATTTAAATAAAATGACACGAGATCTAATTTATGTCAAGTTATTAAAATCCGTATGGTACTGATTTTAGAGACTTAATGCATTTGTGTCGTCTGAACCAGAGTTTATGATGTGGATCTCACCCAGAAGGCATTTTGAATAGGCAGCTTCTTAGACACTCCTGTTATCAGTTGCACGGCGCATCCAGGTTTGCGGGCAAAAGCTAGTGCGCCGACAGAACTACAAAACGGACACTATGACAAGAGTTAGTGACTTATAGTTTTGACGTCAAAGCCACTTAATAAAATCAAAGCCAAATTGGTAAACTCCTTCCGCTTTGGCTGATTTTGCGAGTTCCTCAATTTTACGAAGAGCTTCATTCAAAATCGATTTGATTTCCGCGGCGGTCTTAATATCGGCACTGAACATAGCTTGAAGGCTATGATCGAATGGATCACTTTTTGTGGAACTCCTATAGGAAGTCGCAGCTCGCAACTGGGCCTGACGAGATTGAAAAAGTGCAGAACCCGCAGGTAAATGCAGATGCTCTTGGAGCATTATGACAGAACCTTTCGAATCTATTGCAATTAGATCGTGCTCGGATAGTGTTTTCAAAATTCCGTCCAGACGACCAGGAGAAAGGTCGATCAGCTCACAGATTTTTTTCGGATTTTTAGCGAATTCGGCAATGGTCAGTGCCATGTGGACGATCAAACACTGAACATCAAGATGATAACTTGCTGAGGCGACAGTCATCGACGACTCAGATTTGGCTTTTACAACACGTTGAATTTTTAAATTCCGATCTCTGAGTGCATCGATTTGTTTCTTAAGTTTTCGTTTGCGGTCAGCTATGCCGCTTCGTTCATGTTCGACTAGCAGACTGAAAAACATCTCCTCCTCGGCTTTAAGGTCCATTGCCCGCGCGATGAGATAGGCCTGATCTTGACTAAGATCAGCCTGCCCGCCAATGACTTTTGTCAAATATGGAGCCTGGATAAGAGCGGCCTGGGCCAATGCTTTGAACGTAAGTGGAAGGGGTCGAACCTTTGACTCAGCGACTACTTTTGCTATTAATGTTCGATAGTCGGTACTCTGTCCTGTCCGCGCAACTCCCGCACAAAACGGGCTGAAGTTTAAGTCAACGTCGTGTCCGAAGGTGACGACTCCTGTTCCCAGTGTTTTCTTCTCAGCTCTTCCGCTCGCTGTCTAGCTCTTTCCCTCTGCATTGTTAGCTCGTGCCGTCCGCTGTGGTGAACGGAGTTGGGCGCGAACCCGCCGTTTCCTTGGTTAGGGCGATTGAAGTGTACATCGTCATACCACCCCGTCAGTTTAGGGTGATGTCTTTGAAATCCTTGGGAGTGTATGGATTTTTGGAGCTGAGCAGATCTTGGACCAGATTTTTAAAATATTCTCTCGGGTTCACGCCGTTGAGTTTGCAGGTTTCAACAAGGGAGAACAACACGGCGGCAGTTTTTGCGCCTCTCTCAGAGTGAGTGCCGTACCAGGTTTTGCGCCCCACTACGTGACTCCTGAGCAACCTCTCTTGTGCATTCTTGTCGATGGGCACGTCGGGTTGGTTTAAAAACAGGGTCAAACCACTGTAGTTTTCTAAAAAGTAGTTCAATGCCTTTTGGTACTGGTTCTTCGTCGGATATCTCGGCAGCTCCTCCATGGCTCTTTTCCTCATGGCTTCAAAGTGGAGTTTCATTTTAGATCTCAGCTCTAAAACCTCATTTGGGGATTTGCCTTTAGAGTCGGTGTTGAGCTGATAGATCTCATGATAGTGATCGAGATAGAAATGCGCTTCTTTGTAGTGCCCGCGGGGTTTAAAGAAATACCTTCTTGCGTGAGCGTTGCAAAATCCATTTTGAATGAGTGGTTGCAGTAGGGATTGTCTGACCACATTGGCAATCCTCGTGGCTTTTGCATAGCCAGAGTATACATCGGTGAGCAAGACCTCACATTTTGAGTTGAGCAGGACCTCGCTTGCTACGTCGCCGGACCGGGTGTCGTGGCATTCTAAAAAACAAAGAGTGGGGTTTGAGAACCCCCACAAGTACCAAGATTTTTTCTCACTTCCCTCGAGCATGCGGTGCGGAGTCTCGTCGGCATTGAGTACTCTTGAGAGCATCACTTGTTTTTTAATCAAGTCATAAACTGGTGATACAAAATCTGCGAATGCGTGAGTGAGTTCAATCAAGCTATGCGGGGGAAGATCCATGAGGCCGCCCCTGGCGGCCATGGCCGCATATCTTTCCATCGGGATCAGATCGCAGTACTTTGACAATGCGACGTCTTGGATCATCTCGTCTGAGTAGCTCGAGCCCTCAATGATTCTCGGCGGAGCCGGAGCGGTGACGATACAAGCGTGGCAACTACAGCGAAATTTGACTCTCAATTGGCGTATGATCTCGTACTTCTTTGGAATCACGGTTAGCTGCTCAGACTCCTCCCTCATGCCGGAGTCATCCATGATCTTGCTACACACGTCGCAGTTTGGTGGTGGAGTCATGGTTATGAGTTGCTCTCTAACCGGGATATTTGGATATCTCTCGGAGGGCTTTTTGATCCGGGGCTTTGGTGGTGTTGGTTCCTTTGTTCTTTCTGGCTTTTTATATCTCTCAGAACTTGAGCCATACAGATCATTTTGCAACTCACGAAGCTGTTCCTCTAGCACCATCTGGAGCTGCTCATCTGTGATGTTGAGCTGCCTCATCTCGTAAAGTTCTTTGACGACTCGGGCTAACTCGTCAGTCACGACTTGATATTTTAGCTCAAGATCCTCTCGACTGAGGCTTGCCACTTTGGTGGAATTTTTGATGCCAAAATCTGTTTGCTGCATAGATGGTATCAATTTTTTTCATAACGATGCCGATGGCAACTCTTGACTCATTGGGAATGATTTTTTTATCTCTCGTGGGCTTTCGACAAATCTCTTTTCCAGATCTGCTCCTTCAAAAAACAGCGCGAACTCGGCAGCTGTTAGCACAATCTCGCCCCTGAACATCGGGTTAATGCGGCTGAAGGTGCCGCGTTCCATGCGTTTGCAGATCAGCACAAGACCTGTGCCGTCGTAGTACAGACACTTGATCGAACTGCGTCGAGAATTGATAAACACAAACAAGTGACCAGAGAAGGGGTCTTGGTTTAAGACCCCTTTGGCTTTTGAAAAAAGTGTGTCATACGACGCCCGCATGTCTGTTGGCTCTTTGCAGACGAACACTTTGGTGCGACGGTTAAATGCGATCACGCGGCGGCGGCCCCGCTCTTCTTCAAGAAGTCGATGAGCTGATCCACGAGAGCAAAGCGAATGATCTGCTTGCCCTCCCAATTTAGCTCAATCCTGCACAATCCTGTCAGATCATTGCCGCCAAACGTCGCGGGCACTTGCTCAATTTTGATCTCCCTGAACTCTTCGACTGGAAAATGGCCTTCACGCTTAAGTCTCTTGGCCTTACCAATAATTTTCGCAAGCTTGTGTTGGTTTACCCCGACGGCCGTGTAAAACCCTTTGGAAGAGCCCGTCCATTGCTCCCATGCCAACAGAATCTCCATTGCCAGCTCGTCAGGCACCTTCGTTAAATGGCCACCTTCAGTTCGATACGAACTGATCTTCTTTTTAAGTACTTCTAAATCCACAAAACACCTCCTATGTGCTGTAAACCTAGATTAGACGGCATGCCTCAAATTGAAAATGTGGGGTGGTATGACGATGTACCAAATGTTTACTAAAGTTTTAGTAGACATCTACTAAAAACTTAGTAATCTTCATCTTCGGAGAATCATCAAATGCCAAAGCGCCTTGATCGCCAGCTTACCGATGTTGAACTTGAGCTTATGCAACTTGTGTGGAGGCTAGGGGTGTGCACGATCCGAGACGTTTATGAGGCTCTCCCTAAAGGTCGTGATCTTGCATATACGACTGTTGCCACAATGATTAAAATTTTGGAACAGAAAGGCGCTGTCATCTGCCAAAAGAAAGACCGTGCGATCGTAGTAAAACCTCGAATCGAGCGATCAGAATATGAAGCTGCGAGCCTTAAGCATCTAAATGAAATGGTTTTCCTAGGCAATGCGACGTCTATGGTCACTCGCTTGCTCGATGATGGCGAATTGACAGAGAATGAACTCCGCGCGCTACGTAAGTTGCTCGATGAAAGGCTGCGCTGATGATCAGTCTCTACATCCAAATCAATATTTTCCTAGCAGCCTCATGGGTCCTCTTTCAGCTCCTTCCAAAAAGGCGTCTCCCATATCGTGCATCTAAGAAGATTGCACAAGCTTTGGTGGTAATTTCAATCGTAGCGGTTCCAGTTACGGCCGTTTTGCCTGATCTGTCCTTTCCAAAGCTGACTTCAAATGTGGAAGTGATGAGTGGGCAAGATATTGATACTGACGCTAGTGTTCTAGCACCTATGCAGAGAGCTGCTAAGCAGGTCGCCCTCGTTGTTGAAGCGACACCTAAACCCTCCGGACCGTTTGCCTCACTCTGGTTTTGGATTTTCGTTTTTGGGATGTTTGTGATGATTGTCCGGCGACTTACAAGCTGGTACCGTTTGTTCAAACTGCTCAGGAGCACATTGACATTGCATAAGATCGGTCGGACGTCGGTCGTTGTTTCTGATCTTATTGTCGTCCCTTTTTCAGCTCTAAACTTGCGCCGCGCCTATGTAGTTTTGCCTTCAAGCCTTGTGCCGTACCGAACGGAATTCAAAATCGCCCTTCGTCACGAGATTGAACATCATCGCAGGCGCGATACGTTGTGGGCAGTCATGCTAGAATGGCTTATCTGCGGATTCTATCTCAATCCCGCAATCTATCTGTGGCGAAAAACGATTTTGCAATTACAAGAACTGGCCTGTGACGAAGCGCTTATCGGCCGGATGAGAATTTCGAAGCAAGCATACGGAAGCTGTCTCCTAAAGGTGGCGGAAATGGCGCTCGACCGTCGATTCATTTGCGCCGGTACCACGTGCATGATTCCGACTTCAGAGTCTAATAGTCATTCATTCTTAAGAAGGAGAATCAACATGTTGGCACAACATGAGCGTTCGACGGCCAGAAGGGCGTCCGCGTTCGCTCTTGGTACCCTATCCAGCTTTAGTATTGTCGCTGCGGCATACGTTGCGCAGGCAGCAGTTCGTTCAGATGGATCGCCTAATCCGGGGAAACCGATATTTGATAGTCGAATTCAGCCTCTGGCCGAGGAGGCTCTCAAAAAAGGCATGGCTCTACATCAAGCATCCGCAGGCTTCGCAATTGTCGCCGACCCAGTTCGTGGCACTGTGATTGCCGCAGTCAGTTTGAATGACGGATTTGATAAAAAGTTAAAAGGCGACTGGGCCTTGTCGTATCCGCTCCAGCCAGGTTCTGTGCTAAAGCCCTTGATTGTGGCATCAGCATTACAAAAAAAGGTTACAAAAAATGGTGAAATGCATGACTGCGAGAAAGGACAGTACAGATTCGGAAAGAATATTTATAATGAATCTACATCCTTCGATAAATTGAGCACAGCCGATACGGTGGTTCAATCGAGCAATATCTGTACGATCAAGATCTCGCAAAAATTAGGGGCGAAGGGATTGGAAAACGCGCTTCGCGAATTCGGAATTGGAAAAGACGGTTCCGCAGCGGGATTTCCGTCCGCCACGGTTGGCTTTGTTCCTATGGCAGGAACGATTCCTGACGAGAACTATATTGCACTAGTTTCCCATGGTATTTCGAATAGGACAGACCTGTACGTTACACCTCTTGAAATGGTCGAAGCCTATGGTGCTATTGCGAATGGTGGAAAGCTGATGAAGGCGATAGGGGCAGACGCTAAACAGCCACCAGAGACGATACGAGATGTGCTATCGCCCGAAGTTTCCGCGCAGGTTCGCGAAGCCCTCCGACGTGCGGTTGAAGAGGGAACAGGTAAACCAATCAAAGGGTCCTCGATTTCATTGGCCGGAAAGACGTCAACCGTTGTGCTCAACGGTAATCAGCGAATCACCGGATTTATTGGTTATGCTCCAGCCGATAAGCCTAAACTGATTGTATATGTGGCGCTGTTCGATCCCAAGGGCACTGGGAAATATGGGTCAACGACGGCTGCACCAGTCTTCCGTGAGATCATTGAGAAGACCGTACCAATCTACAATCCCTAAGCAAAATTCCCAAAGTAGAATTATTTAAACTTTAACTAACTATTAGGAGACTCAATAGACATGAAATCCTTTTGCTTCGCACTCGTATGCGCAATCACCACATATAGTTTAATGGTAAACGCAGCTCCTTGGCAGCCTGAACACGGATTAGAACAGGTAGCTATATGGCCAAATGGCGCTCCGGGCGGACAGATTGTCGATGGCCCAGAGGGATCTATTTCCTGGGGGGACGTAGCGGGTAGGCCATGGGTCGCGGCTTATAACGTGGTGAATCCAACCATAACAGTCTATCCCCCTAAGGGCAAAAATACAGGAGCTGCCATCGTTGTATTTCCCGGGGGTGGCTATCAAGTGCTGGCAATTGACCTGGAAGGTACTGAAGTTTGTGACTGGGTTACTTCCATTGGAGTGTCATGTGTTTTGCTAAAATATCGCGTTCCTTACGGAAAACCTAATCGATCAGGTCCCTACGGAGTAAGATCCTCGGCGGCTCTCCAGGATGCGCAGCGGACCCTAGGCTTGCTAAGAAGAGATGCTGCTAAATGGAAGATTGATCCCAAAAAAATTGGAGTCATCGGGTTTTCGGCCGGAGGACACTTGGTGGCAGCGATTAGCACCAACTATAAAAAAAGACTTTATCCGTCTGTAGACGTAGCTGACAAAGAAAGCTGTCGACCAGACTTCGCGATTCCGATTTATCCGGGTCACATACCCAAAAACTACAATATTGAAGAGGGTCTGAGCCCATTTCTGCCAGTGACATCGGACACGCCTCCTACACTCCTAATCCATGCTCAGAATGATGAGGTCGATCCGGTGGAGTATTCTCTTCTCTATTACGCCGCGCTGAAGAAGCACAAAGTGCCGGTAGAAATGCATCTCTATGCCGAAGGTGGACACGCATTTGGGTTAAGGCGCACAAAATTCCCGATTACAAACTGGCCAGAACTCGCCGAAAAATGGTTGGTTACGATTGGAATGCTTCCGAAATAAACTGATTGAATCGAAACACTAGCCACACCACTGTCACGCAGATGAAAAGCTACGTGGTCGGGACTGTCTCGGAAGAAAGATAAAAGCTTTCGAGGCGAAGCTTCGTGGAATATTTGGCACTTTTTCCTAGGAGTGGCTAATCCCGCCGAGCATCGGACTCTTTTTAGGAATTTTCGATCTTGGTGAGTTCTTCAGGGAGACGCGGCTTGCTCGTGATTCGGAATTGAATTTTGATCTTTGTCTTGAGGCTCGCTCGCGTTGTCGCTCCTAAGCGCTGCCCCCTCAACGACAAAATAGAACTCAACTTCGCCATGACCGATGTCTTTTTTCGGCTTGGTTTGCCGAAAAGAGTAACCCGGAGCCCATCCCTGAATCTCGGCCTCTTTTTCGAGCATCCTGCCGACGCTAGCTAACACGTCGGATTCAGGTTGGTTTCTATTGTCGCAATAATCAAACTCATATAGTTTCATTCTAGCTCCCGCAAGAGTTTCAAATATATAGCACAGCCCAAGCCAAATTTTGAAGGAATATGGGACTAAATGGCCATTACGCGAGATAGAGTACTAGAGCTTCGGAAAGACCTCTCCCAATTCCTAATACACCTTACGCGCACAGGACCAGTTAAACTCCGAAAGGACGTTCATCCAAAGCTGGAGAGAGATCGAGACTACGATTCAACCGGAAGAAACCGGCTCAAAATCATCCTTGAAACGAAAACGATCAGGGCGCTTTCACCGTATGGACATTTCAACTACAAAGTCCCAATTAGGTATGAAGACGGCTACGTGCACAATGAAAAATCAAAGGTTCAGCGGAGCTGGCTCAAATGTGCCTGTTTTACCGAAACACCATTCGATCACATCCACATTCAAACCCAAGAAATTTTAGGTAGAAAACTTCAATTTGAACCTTACGGCTTGGCCTTCACGGAAAAATTTCTCGCGTCAAAGGGAGCAAGTCCGGTCATGTATTATTGGGGAGACAACGAGCCGATCAAACTTGCTCTAGACGAAATCGCATTCTCGGATATTGCGGAGAAATTTAAGCCCGCTATGTCGTTTTTTGAAAGCTTTGGGCCTGGATCCCACAAATCCCAAAAAGGGAAGACAATTGATTTTCGCTGGGAGAGGGAATGGCGAACCAATTCGGACATCGACTTTGAATACAGCGACGTTGCTTTCGGTCTTTGCAAAACGATCGATATTGAAGAGTTTGAGAAGATGGTGGGCTTTGCCTTTCCATTTGTTGATCCCGTGGGCGATGAGGAGCACCTTGCTAAAGCAAAAGACCGCCTTAGATTATATCCTAAGCTTCGAGGGCTGAAATAGGTGATAAAGAGAATGGCTCCAACTGTGACCCCACGAGAGCTAACTCTGGGTTTATCAGTCCGCCCAGGCCTGATCTAGTTGCTAACACCAGTAAAATTCTTACCTCAGGAG
This sequence comes from Bdellovibrionales bacterium, assembly GCA_041739415.1. Lineage (GTDB taxonomy): Bacteria > Bdellovibrionota > Bdellovibrionia > Bdellovibrionales > UBA1609 > JALHOQ01. The sequence continues at coordinate 238,507 of JBGSNU010000023.1, forward strand.
GAATGCCGGTCGCGGGCATCGTAGTGCACGTGCAGTCGGCTTTTGTAGCTTGTCCAAGTTCTCTGAACGCTGGAGTGCCCCATCCACTGACTGATGTTCTCAAGCAGTTGACCTTTTGAGAGCATGAGATCGGTAAAGCCCTTTCGCCCACCGTACAGATTCAAGTTCGGATGGATATGTGCCCTCACGGTCTTAACCAAAGGGCGTTCAAACTTACCGGCTTCGATAATTGCGAGCGTCGCCTTTTGCTGTTCAAGAAAAAGAGGAATGAGTTTCCATCTGTACCGCTCAGGCACGGAGCAGAGTTTGCTTTGGTAGATCCACAGTACGGGCGTCGCTTTCTCGTCATAGAGTATCCGTCTGTATCTCGCATCACGCAGTTGATCGACTTCTTTGGGGCGAAGGCCGAGCCAGAGTGACAAATACAGCCAATCGTATTGTTCTGGTTTCAACGCATCTCGAGCCGACTCCAACATTGCGGGAGTCAGTGGGTCTGATCTTTTGCAATGGTCAGCTTTTGAAAAGTAGGACTCGAGAATTCGGGTGCGTTCAAATCCTCGAGGTGGAGGGACGGGTAGAAACGGCGTTCCGATTTTCTTTGATATAAAGTATCCCCACAGATTGAACGCTCGAAGAATGCTTCTGGTATAGCTGATGCTAAACTTCTTGTTGAAGAACCAGTCATAAACTGATTCACAGTGGTCACGCCAGTGCATGGGTTCGAGTTTAAGATGAAGGATGAGTTGTTGAGCCGCTCTCCAATGTGACAGATGTCGATTCTTCAACACTGTTTCGAGGCGGCGGCTGTAGAAATATCTTTCTTCAAATTCTTCGCGGTAAATTTCAGGTATAAATGCCGCTTGTTTGTGATGGGTGCTCTTTAGAGTTTCCTCAAATTTCAGTTTTGATTCTTCGCTACGCTTTAGGTGTAGCTGCATATTGAGTTGCTGTTGTCGGACGCGAGCGGATTCATAGCTCATGGATTCGCTGAACCCGAGAGTTATCCAGCGATGTTTTGGGATATCCCAAGTTCGTTTGGGAAACTGAACTTCAGGATTTTTTGCATGCTCTTTTTTGCACGACACGAACACCAACTATCTCATTGATTTCATTAAAATCTACTTCAAAACCCAACTGCTAAATTCAGAAGAAATCCGCCATTTTTACCTAAAAGACGGGCTTTCGGCGTCGCAGATTGCGACCCATTATGGTGTCTCCAAATCCGTGATTATCGGCTGGGTCAATCGGCTAAAAATAGGTTCGAAGTCGGCTCAAGGGCGAATGACAAATCCCATCAACTTCCGCCATCACAACCCGCCGTTTGGTTACAAGGTGAAGGACAATAAACTCGTTTTGAATGGAGCGGAACTCAAGATTTGTCGGGTCATCGTCGATCTCATGGGTCGCAAAATGCGGGGGTTGAGAGAGACGGCTCGTGAACTTGAGTGTCGCGGATTCAAAACGCGGCGAGGTCGGTCAAAGTGGGGGCACTTCGTGGTGCAGCAGATTTTTAATCGTTGGAGAGACAAACTTTAGAAGGGCAGGAATGTGAAGGAAATCATAAATGCTATTTTAACACTTACCATTTGTTTTGGTGGCGCCGTAATCGCACTTAAACGACTTGATGATGTTGTTCGCAAAGCGGTGTTGGGGAAAACTGCCGTAGGATATCCGTTGCTAGAAGTGATTGCCCACTCACTATTAAGAAGGAGTATGAAGTGAGAGGCGTATGAATTGAGTGCCGGTAAATGACCTTTTTTTATTTCCCAAAATGAGGCACGGCTCACCGCACCGTATTTGTCATTTCGACTACACTAATAGGCACAATGCGCATTGATGAATCTCATTCTCGCCTATTGAGATGGTCTAACAAATCAAATATTGTTTAACTCAAGTTCTCCCTTCTGTCATCTCGGAGGTCATCCTTGGCGCTAGGTATTCTGCGATCTTTCCTAACACGTACTACTCTGCTTTTGCTTCTTCTGATTTCGTTTATTCAAGTGCATGCAGTTTCAGATGGGTCTGACAGTGTTTGTATTGGAAATAAATGTTACTATCCGATCAATTCTGGCTCTTTTTGGGGTGACGGGGTCAATGGCGGTGTAGTCAGAGTGAGCCAAACTAATACTGTAAATGGCAGTTTTACAGTTCATAGATCGAATATTTGTCCCACCAATCATATTGGAGGGTCGCTCTGGTTCATGCAAAGATTTGACGTAGGGCTAAAGATTGTCACTCTTATTGGAGGCCAACCGTACCTTCAATGGTATTACCCATCAGGACAGCCGACTGGATTGGAGGGCCTTTCAGCCGTTGATACTGGACCTCACTTTTACTCAGAGCAAATTCCAACTGAGTTTGGTTCGGTAACCTACAACGGTCTGCGAGATACTCAAGCCTATGTCTACGGCTGGGGCCATGTCTGTTACTATCAGGGCTGCGCATGTGAAAACGGCGAAAACAATTGTAATTGTCAGTACAACGCTGCATTTGCCGAGGTGATGATCAATACACCAGGTGTACCTGTCCGCGCGTCGCTAAACATTTCGAATTTTAGAATTGGTCAGCGTGTTTTCAATCCCTCTTCTAACCCAGATGTTGGAACCTTAGATCTTGTTACTGGCAAACCGTACGCTGTAGAAGTGACGCTGTCGGCATTTGTACCTGAAGCAGCGAAACGCTTAAGAGCACACGCAGAGCTCAGGGTAAACGGCAGTTTAAAGGGCGTCTCAACTAATTTCGAACTTGGACAAATTCAAAACGGATCGTCAAAGATCTTCATTTTCTCACAAGAGGATTTGAGTGGCGCGAAGGATGTGACCGTCTCGGTAGTTCCAACAGATATATTGGCAGAAGTCTTCGACTCATCCGATGCAGCTACAGCAACGAAAACTGTTAATTTTTACGAAACGCAACTTTCGCTGTTGGTGAGCGAGATGGCTGGATGTGCGCCGGGCGTTTCGCAGTGCTATGCTCCGATTTCTGTGGATCAGAGAACAAGATTTCAGACTGTTATAGTTCCAAAAACAGAAGAGTACTTGCCAATTACTGCAGGGAAGTTGACGCCGACATATGGTTCAAGTTGGAATTTAAGTACTCCTTTGTTTAAAAATTCAATTTATGTTGACTCCATAGCCCTATGGACGAAGAAAAAACTTGCTATGAAGGATATTGGTGTCGGCCTTGCGACTACCGATTATTTTGATAAGCAGGGTGAGAGTGAGCCTGGACTCATTACTTTCGGAACGGTGATTCCACCAATTCCAGGTGTCGCATTTGTATCAACAAATATCACGTCTACTTTGGCCCATGAAATCGTTCATGTTGCGGGGTCGCTCGGTCACATTGGCCCTGCAAAGGTAGAAGGGATTGGTACAGGCCCATCCGAGGTTTGGACTACCGGACAATCACTTGATCCCGCTATTCAGTTAGGGACACTTGCAGACAATATTATAAATTCTGGCTTGGATACTCCAAACATGTCTTTGGATTCCATTCGCTATAACTATATTTTCAATAAAATCAGAGAGCAGAAAGTTGACCCCAAAGTAATTTTGCTTGGGGGGATTATAGGACCGGACAGTCGCATCTCTTACTACGATGTAATTAAAGGTGAATCATTCCTCGATGCTCCAGTTGACAATCCAGATATCGAAATTCAAGGTTTAAATTCTCTGGGTCAGGTAGTGTCGACGGTTCGTGTTGCTTCAGGGAATTCAATTGAGAGGATCTATAACGATGGTACGTCAAAGGATATAACCACCGAGAGCTCCGTTTTCGTTGCGACACTTCCAGACCCAGGCTCAATCACGACCTTTAAAGTACTGCGAAGTGGCACTCAGATTCTGGTTGCTCCAGTGGAAAAAAATGATTTAAAGGCGACAATTGATGGACTCAATATCAAATCATTTAATTTGCCAAAAATTCTTGCGAAAGCCGCCCTCCGTTTGGCAGAAGAGCAGTTCCAAAAGTATTTGAAAGCAAAATCGAAAAATAAACTAGCGGTAGCCAGGACGCATCTCTGGACAGTTCGGGCCACTTTAGCAGCGAGCTTGAAAACTCAAATAACTCTAGATGACGGCAATGTTGTTAAGAAGAAAGATATTCTCAACATGATCGATGTAGAGCTAAAAACGCTTCAAGGTAAATGAGGTTTTGAATGACGATGTTCAAGGTTTTCATCCAGATAATGACAGCTTTCGGAATGATGGGAGAAGCATATGCTAGAGATTGTCGCGGCCCCGGATTGAAGGCGGAATTTAAACTTAATTCGTTAGTATTTGTTGCGCGCGCAACTGCGAAGACAAAAGGAAGTGTGTCATTCGAGGTTGAAAATGTGTTTAAGGGAAAAATTGATAAAAAGTTTGATTTTTTCAATCCTTCCCCTAAAAGAGGCGGAGAGGAAACTGCCGACAGCTTTGAAGTTGGTCAATCGTATTTCTTCTCAACGAAGCAAGTACCATATTTAGTAGATGGCAAAATTCGCATTGGCACCCATGTTTGCGATCACATCGATTTACTCGGAAATATTTCCAGGGAAGATTTAGATTGGTTGAAAAAACAGAATGATTACAAATCCGGTGATGATCAGTCACTTCAAAAAAATCAGCCAAAAGATAAGTAGGGCCGTCAGGGCACTGTAAGTTTACTTTTCAATAATAGAATTAGACCGCCGGTGACAGGTTTCGACTTGGGCGTCGGAGTGAAAATAAGGCAAATTGAAGGTATTTACATTGTTTGCTCAACTATTGGTGTTCGTACCCGGTCAGGTTGGTCGTAAATTGGTGAGAAAAATTTATTTTTAGATCCTTCAGATGTCTCTATAATCGAAATGGCAGGTTAAAGTACGGGTGTTCGTACGAAAAAATTTGGTGGACCTGACAGGATGCGGGACGAACACCGGCTATGTCATTGATTTCATTAAAATCTGCTTCAATACCCAACTGCTAAATTTAGATGAGATCTGCCGTTTTTACCTAAAAGAGGGCCTCTCGGCTTCGCAGATTGCGGCGCATTTTGGGGTTTCAAAGTCCGTCATTATCGGCTGTGTAAACCGCCTGAAGATAGGCACAAAGTCGGCAAAGGGGCGGATGACGAATCCCAACAATTTCCGCCATCACAATCCGCCATTTGGATACAAGGTGAAGGACAACAAGCTCGTCTTGAATGGAGCGGAGCTCAAGATCTGTCGGGCGGTGGTCGAACTCATTGGTCGCGAGAAAAGAGGAGTTAGGGAGACGGCACGCGAGCTTGAGGAGCGCGCATTTAAAACGCGGCGGGGTCGAGCGAAGTGGGGCCACTTCGTAGTGCAACAGATCTTTAACCGTTGGAAAGACAAACTTTAGGAGGAGGTAGGGAAATGAAGGAAATCATTGCTGCAATAGTCACGCTCGCGATCTTGCTTGGTGGTGGAACGGCGGTACTTAGTGGGCTTCATCATGTTTTTCGTCGGGCGGCATTGACGACGGCCGCCCAGGGTCTTCCGTCTCTTGAGAGGACGGCCACCTCGCTTCAGAAAAAGAGTACGAAACCACTAAATGAGTGAGGGTGGACATTTAGCGGAAAGTATAAGTGATCAAGAGGCAAAGTGAGAGTTAGAAGTTTGCGGTGCATTCGTCATTCTAAAACCGATGCGGCAGGAAGTTTAATCGAAAAAACGCAGCCCTGGCCGGGAATACTCTGCGCTTGAATCGTACCTTTGTGCAACTCGATTGCCTTTCGAGCGAGAGTAAGGCCCAAACCAAGGCCTTTTCGATTTTCATTTTGTTGTTCAAATGGTTTGAATAGATCATCTATGGATCCGGCGGCGAGCCCACCGCATTCATCTTCGACTTCTATTACGACTTGTTCATCTATGATATGGCCTCGAATTTTAATTCTTCCGCCCTCATGGCTGTACTTGAGAGCATTCTGAATCAAATTTGAGAGAGCCGAGTGAAAAAACTGAAGATCAACATTGATAACAATATTCGGGTCGACATCTACTTCCAAAACTTGTCTTCGACTTTTCGCTTCTATGTTAGCAGTGACAAGAAGTTGATCGACAAGCAGAAGTAGGTGCAGTGGGTGGATATCGAGCACCGGAGAACCACCCAATAATTTCGTCTCGGTCAGAGAGCGACCAATGAGTTCATCCATGCGCTTAAGACTTCGCTCCAAAATACCGCCGACACTTCCAGAGAGCCCGACCTCTCCGCTTTTTATAAGTTGATAGGACATCATCGCCGCACCCAAAGTGTTTCGCAATTCGTGCGCGCAAAAGCCACATCGTTTAACTTCGGCCACTCTTACCTGAGCTTCCCGCGGCCTCTGAAATTCCGTGACGGCACTGGCGAGCGCTACATCTAGAGCGCGATTCAGATCGCTGAACTCAAAGGCGCCAATGCGGAAGCCCCTTGTTGTTGCAAGGCCTGTGATTGCCTGGCATAAAGAGCCGTAAACATGCACAACGTGTGAAAGCGTATAGCCAAGTCGAAATAGTTCAGCTCCAAGTAAGCCTGCTGATTTTGCAACATGAACGTCAGCAGGGTGACCCGATACTAAAGTCATCGCGACCTCATCTGAAGAACTTGCAGCTCGTTCACGTGCGATGTTGTCGACGATTTGGGTAGGACGCGTGGACTTGGATTGGTCGTTAGCGAGTATGTCTATAAGGTGTTGGTAAAAGACGGGGAGACCCATCTTGAGCTGATTCGTAGTTGGACGAACTCCCGCCAGTGAAGTCGATTCTCGTTCTGCAGTTTCGAGAAGTTCAATTTTATTCTCTTTCAAAAATGTGGATAGGATCGTTTGCCCCTTTGAACGGACTTCCGGTGGAGGTCTCAGCTTGGACCGGCAGATGGTTTCGGCCTTGCTATATAGGTCACCAAATGATGTTGAGGTCAATGCGTTTGAGCCCAAGCCGTCGCGGTCAACAAGAGAACCACTCATTGATTCAACGAGGAAATTGATCCCATAGAATAAGCTTCGATTGTGCCAAAGGTTCGGTGATCGTCACCATCTTGGGTGGGATCTTGCAGTTGATTTGTAGCTAACAAAATAAGAAGACTTTAGTGTAAGTATTCGCGCAAAAGACACACGGTCCGATTCAACAAGCGGGACTCAAATATGCACGTATCATTGTCAAATATTTTGGCTTCCAACTCGCTAGAAAGGTGATTTATGAAAACTAGATCTACTGATTCCAAAAGAGCTCAACGACGGGGGAGTAAGTCAAATTCCTTAGCTGCAGAAATTGAGCCTTCTACAGCACAAATTCATGAGCAGATCTATAAGAAATTGATACCTAGAAGCGTGAGAGGGCTCACGGGTCGCAGTTTATCAAATAAAAATAAAATGCATCCCGCTCTCAGAAAAAGAGCTCTCAAAAAGGTGGCTAGCCACAGCGATCCTGACGATTCTCCTGTATAGAATAATGGGAGAGGTAATAAATCGATTTTGAAGCTTAGCACCGTCGCACATAGTGGCGTTGGAGGACGGACGAGCTTGCCTCTAATCCTTGCAGCTTTACCGGAGCATCAAGCTAGTCTAGATTCTGCTTGTGCGGGCTTTGGGCTTTCTGCCTCCAAGGGAATGGCTAATGACAATCTTGAGCTGGTCGCCAAAGCCGCCGCTGAAGGTAAAATAGATACAATTGTAATTGAATCCAATCGACAAAATGCGGGCAGCTTTGACAATAGAGCGAGCCAGATAAACTGAGGGAATTTAGCCGATCCCTCTTCTTTTATCGAATGTTTTGCTCATAGCAAAAAATGCTCCGGCTATTACGCCAATACTTGCAGCAGTAATTGCAATTCGCCAAGGATGTCTCTTGGCATATTCGGCAGTCACTTCTAAGTAGTTACCAGCCTGCATTCTGATATTTGAGGTTTCGCTTTTGGCTTGCTCGGCAATCTGACTTGCCTTAAAGGCATCTTCTATCGTGCCTTTTGACTCGTCAGGATGTCGTCCATTCAGTACTTCAGATCTCGGATTCATAATACCTCCACGGCTAGTTGATTAAATACAAATGATGGCCAGGACCGAATTGGTGAAAAACGTCGACAGTGAAAGAGCGCAAAGTATAAACTCAAACTAATTCTAACTTAGCATTCTGCACAGATGTCGACATAACGTCTTTTTAAAAACCACAAGAGTTACAAATGAATTTGTTTCCCTTGTAGTTTCTCAATTCAATGACTTGGGTTTAATGAGCTTGCGCCAATCCGTATGTCTTTGTTTGAGGAAGTCGCAGCATTGCCTCCAAAGATGTGAGACTTTATTTTTAAATATTCCTCATGTTGAATCTCGCCACTTGCATATCTTTCATTTAAGAGATCTAGCGCATTCTTTTGTGGATATCCTTTAAATCTTCGATGGGCATTGTAGGTATAGCCCCAGTTTCCGAAACTCGAAAACATCACAAAAATGAGACCAAACCACAAAAACCAACCCCAGCCTGAATACCAGTCATTCCAATAATAGTGTTCCATTTTTAAAATCCTCTCTTGTGCACTCCCGCTTTGCGGAAATAAATTAAAGATCTAACTTCAATTGTAAATGAGCCACATTCAATCAGCCGCGGCATTGAACGTAGCAAAGTCACGGAGTTTACTAAGTGCAAAACTGCGCCCTTTTGTACGGCGAGCTCAGACCATTTGGCGCCAATTTCTATATCCAAACGTCTTATATGTACCCATCGACGAGACATTTACGCTCTTCGCTATTGCCAACCTCAAATCGTGAAGTGTTGGAATGGTCCTCCGTTTGCAATAGCTTTTCGCTGTGAGATACAAACATGTGCTCGAAGGGATAGATAGGCTTGGTAAAATTCAAGACCACTCGGCTACACCCAACAAGAGATGGACTGTGCCGGTTCCAGCATTAAAATGGCTCAAAGCTTAAAAATTCCTAGAATAGGTGTAGATATGGCATCTTTGTTAAATTATGAAAATTAGTCCTTTTGCTGGTCAGCATCCAGATCTGTCAGATCTGATTGATGTTGAAGCGCTCATCCTTGCCTTTGAGACCAATAAGCCTGATCCACTTGTTCAAGGTCAGCAAGTATCCTTTGGAACGTCAGGGCATCGCGGTTGTTCCTTAGACAATTCATTTAATAAAAATCATATTTTTGCAATAACTCAGGCGATTTGTCTTTATCGGAAACTAAATGATATTAGGGGGCCTTTGTTTCTTGGATTCGATACCCACGCGCTTTCGCTACCAGCATTTCGCACAGCACTTGAGGTGCTAGCGGCAAATTGCGTCCAAGTTATAGTTGCTCAAGATCAAGAGTTTACTCCAACGCCTGTCATTTCTCATGCAATTCTTTGTTACAATAAAGGCCGTAAAGAAGGATTCGCGGATGGAATTATAATTACGCCCTCTCACAATCCGCCGCGAGAAGGGGGCTTTAAGTATAACCCCCCTCACGGCGGGCCAGCTGAAAAAAAGGTGACTGATTGGATTCAAGTCCAAGCCAATGGAATACTAAGGGACAAGTTAAACAGTGTTCGCAAAGTTCCATTTGAAATTGCGCTCAAGGCAGAAACCACAATTCATCGCAACCTTTTTAGGCCCTATATTGAAGATCTAAGAAATATCATTGATATGGACGTCATTCGGGATTCAAAAATCAGAATTGCCGTCGACCCCTTAGGTGGTGCGGGTGTCCACTACTGGCAACATATTGCCGACGTTTACAAAATAAATTTAAGCGTTTTAAATACTAAGGTGGACCCTCAATTTGCGTTTATGACGCGAGACTGGGATGGGCAAATTCGAATGGATCCATCTTCAAAGTTTGCGATGCAGTCTTTGCTTAAGAAAGGTCAGAGTTTCGACATTGCTTTTGCATGTGATACTGATCATGATCGGCATGGAATTGTCACGAAGAGCAACGGACTTATGCTAGCGAATGAGTATCTTGTCACCATGTGCCTTTATCTTTTTCAACATCGCCCCCAGTGGAAACCGGATCTCAAGATCGGAAAAACTATTGTAAGTAGTCAGATGATAGAGCGAGTGGCTGCTATGCTTGATAAAGAAGTGTATGAAGTGCCAGTTGGGTTTAAATGGTTTGTGAATGAGCTTTTAGCAGAGAGTCTTAGTTTTGCAGGAGAAGAGAGCGCCGGCGCGACTTTTCTTCGAAAAGATGGCACTGTCTGGACCACTGACAAAGATGCTTTCGTTCCGTCCCTTCTTTCTGCTGAAATAACCGCAAAACTTAGGAAGGATCCTTCTGAAATATATGACGAGCTCACGCAATCATTGGGTAAGTCCTACTATACTCGCCTAGATGCGCCCGCAACAAAAAAACAGCGAGAAAAGTTAAGTCAACTTACGGGCAAAGACTTGATCCTCAAGGACCTCGCAGGGGAAAAAATCGAGAGTGTTCGGACGGTTGCAGAAGGAAATGAGGAGTCTATTGGAGGAGTCCACATTGAATCAAAAAATGGATGGGTTGCAATGCGACCCTCTGGTACAGAAGATATATATAAAATTTATGCCGAAAGCTTCGTGGGGCCTGAACATCTTCAAAAGTTGTTGAACGAGGCACAAAAGATTGCGAGTGACACATTGGCAAGCCCCAGCGTGGCAAATGACCCCATAGCAGCACATGAAATCAATCACGGCTCTTGATAGGCTGGCGCAGTTATTGCAGTTCTCGGCTGTGAATGAGGTGAATTGTGAAAAAGAAGTTAGAAGTAGATTTACAGGTGAAATCCACTCTTGCAAAAGAAGCATCTGTCTCTCAAGTAATAGAAGAAAAGATTGATGAAACCTATCATCAAGTCAATCAATTGTCCTTTCAGCAAAACTTCAAAGCTTTAATAGGGCACTATAAGACTGGTGATGTTTCTCTCTCTATATAACGACCCTGATGTATGAACTAGCGACGCGAAGCGCTTGCGGATAGATGCAGCTAAACCGTCTAAGAATCTCTGAGAAGAATTCAAAAAGAAAACAATTAGATCTCAAGTGACATGATCTCAAGTGACATTGTGATTTTGATTGTGAATCCTAGTTTTGAATGGTGATAGTGACCTGATGGAGCTTTCCATCATCTATGAGTTCCATTTCAGGAGCTTCGACTAAAGATCCGTCTAATTCAATCGTCGTTCGCCCGCCATTTAATCCATGCGGATTTTTAACCGCGATCATGTATTTTGATCTGCCGTACATATAGGAGATTTCATAGGCTTTCCAATCGTTCGGTATGCATGGTGAAATTTGAAGTTTGTTTCCGCGTAGATTAAATCCCAAGATCGATTCGAGGCCAGCGCGATAGTACCAGGAAGCGGACCCCGTGTACCAACTCCAACCTCCGCGACCTTCGTGTGTATCGCCGGCATATACATCACCGGCTAATACGTAAGGCTCAATTTTGTATTTGTTAGATTCAGTCTGATCTTGAGAATGAAAAATCGGATTCATCATATTGAAAATCTCGAGAGCTTTGTTACCTTGGCCGAGTTTGGCATAGGCCATGATAACCCATACTGCTGCATGAGTGTATTGCCCGCCATTTTCACGGACGCCAGGTACGTAGCCCTTGATGTATCCAGGATCTCTTTGGCTCTTATCGAAAGGAGGGGTCAGTAGCAGTACTAGGTTTGACTGTTTTTGGACTAAATACTCCTCAACTTTTTCCATAGACCGTTTTGCTCTTGTTTCGTCGCCTGCGTTCGAGAGTATTGCCCAAGTTTGAGAGATGGAGTCGATACGACACTCTTCGTTTACGTTTGATCCAAGGGGAGTGCCATCATCGAAAAAGGCACGTTTGTACCATTCTCCATCCCAACCATTTTTTTCGATGGCCGCTTGCAAGGTTTTCATATGCGATTGATAAATTAGACGAGTCGAAGACCACTCTGAGTGTTCGCAGAGCGGAAGAAAATCGTCGAGGACTTTGTACAAGAACCAACCTAACCAAATACTTTCACCTTGTCCTAAAATTCCAAGTCGATTCATTCCGTCGTTCCAGTCGCCGGTGCCTATTAGGGGTAAGTCATGCTGTCCTAACGCAAGTGAATGGTTAATGGCTCGAATGCAATGCTCAAAAACTGTTGCGGATTCCGACGAAATAGCCGGTAGAGTATACGAATCTTCTTCTGCCACTTTCAGCAAAGGAGCTTCGAGAAACGGCGTGACTGCATCGAGTATAGATTTATCTCCAGTGGCTCTAACGTAAAAACTCACTACAAATGGAAGCCAGAGTAGATCATCTGACATCTTAGTTCTAATTCCCCGACCGGTCGGTGGATGCCACCAGTGCTGGACATCACCCTCCTTAAATTGATGTTCGCTGGCTCGTAAAATATGCTCTCTCGTTAACTGCGGGGCAGCATATACAAAGGCCATGCAGTCTTGCAACTGATCGCGAAATCCATACGCACCTCCGGATTGGTAAAAAGCCGTTCGAGACCAATACCTGCAAGAGAGAGACTGATAAAGAAGCCATCGATTCATCAATAAATCCATTGCCGGCTCAGGAGTTTTAACTTGTAAAGTCTCCGTCAGCTGACCCCAAAAATCGACGGTGTCATCGAGCGCGCGTTTTACGACTGCGAGATCTCTATAGCGGATTGCCAGTTGACGAGCCAAAACGTCACTCTCGCATTGCCCAAGAGAGATGGAAATTTCAAATTCTTCTCCGGCGTTGAGTTCAATGCTCGTCTGAAGTACTGCACATGGATCTTCACCAGTTCCTCGCTTTTGAGAAAGACCTTTTCGCTTTAGCGCAGCAGGACTCGCATAATTTCCATTTCTACCAATGAACTCTTTTCGACTGCAGGTAAATGTACGATCACTTTGGCTGATGTCTGCAAAGGAAATGCGACTGGCGAATTCGTTATCGTGCGGGTTTTTGGCAAAAAGCGCACCACACTCTTTGTCAATGTCGCAGATTAGGTAGGGAGACGTTTTCTCCCGGCGTGTTCCCAGAACCCATTCCGTATAGCTCACAATCGTAAGTTTTCGCTTTCGAGAAGTGAGATTCTTTAATTTCAGGAGAGAAATCTTAATCGGATCATGTGGTGGAACGAAGAGTTTTAGGGAATGTTCAATTCCATGATCGACGTGCTCGAAAAAAGTATAGCCTTGTCCGTGCTTAATCGTGTAGTTGTTTTGACTTCTTATTGGTAGCGGAGTCGGAGTCCAAAATTCTCCTGTTTCATCATCTCTGATGTAGATTATTTCCCCAGAGGGATCACTGACGGGGTCATTCGACCACGGAGTCAGTCGATTTGATTGGCTATTAATTGACCACGTAAAGCCAGAACCGGCTTCGCTGACTTGAAAGCCAAATCCGAGTCTATTGCCAATCACATTTATCCAGGGCGCAGGTGTCCATTGGTTATTGCTGAGAGAGATAACATATTCTTTCCCATCTTGGGTAAATCCACCGAATCCATTGAAGTATTTAAGCGGCAACTGAGGGGCTGATTCTGGTTTATCGATCTTGGGATTCTGCGAAAACGTGGCAATCTCTGGATACTTATCTTCAATAGCCCGCCGGTTCACCTGCTCACTAAGAGGTTCGCTAGCGGAAAGTGACACACGTGCGACTGCCTGAACATGGGCAATTTCTTTTTCAGAGTTTGTCACGCGCCTTAAAATAAATACGCCACCGTTCTTGTTTAGCCAGATTTGATTTCCAGTGGTTCGAATTTGCTGCATGAGTTCGTCTTGCAAATCCTGATGATAAGTCGCTTGATGTTCGTTAATAATTACAAAATCATAAACCAATCCTTTAAACCTTAGATATTCATGACATCTCAATAGCTTTCGTATGACCACAATATCTCTCAGCTCAGAAATACGTACTACAACAATAGGTAGATCACCACCAATGCCACTGGGCCAGAGACTTGCCTGGGTAAACGTGTTGGCCGCACGAAGGTGAGTGGGTGGTCTTAAAGATGGTTCCGAGTACAAAATGCGCTCAGCCAACCGCTGATAGAGGTAGGCCGTCTGTGAATCAACATTAAGATGCCGCAAGTCCACCTGAGCCTGCATCCACGCCAGTTTGGATTCACGATCCCATGCATGAATATCATGATATCGATCTGCCAATTCCAGGGCGCTTTCACGAGAGGATGTCAATCCAGTCGTAAATGCCACTCGGACGCTACCATTGGCGGGAACTTTAACCCGTAATCTCAGAGAAAGGATTGGATCAATCGTTGCGCCTAAGGTGTTGGTTAAAACCCCATCGTCTGAAAGAGCCAAAGAGTTGAGAAGGGTGCGCCCTCGGCCAATGAACTTCGCGCGATCCGTTTCATACTGGATATCAGAAACAATTTCTCCGTCAGTAACAACTACATGTAAGCCCCACGACTCTAGATCATGGGATGATCGTTTTCTTCGCCTTGCCAAAAGGGCAGTTTTTGAGGGAAGAAATTCTGTTTGGATAAAAAGCTTACTAAAGGCGAGATGTTCAAGGTCATTATTGGGAGGGCCAAGTACGGGCTCAAGATAGCTTGTGAGTTCTAGAGTATGGGATTCAGCCGAATGGTTTGTAAGAGTAACATATCTGATCTCGACATCGTCTTCCGGCGCGACTAGAATTTGCGTGTACGTCGAAATGTCGCGATCACGTCGCCGAAACTCCACCTTTTCTTCCCCAAATGATACTTTGTACGAATCTGGCAATTTCGCTAAAGGTAAGAAACTCGTGGACCAAACTGTATTTTGAGTTACATCTTTTACGAAAATGAAACTTCCGCTATTGTCTCTTGTGGAATCTTCCCTCCACCTGGTAACTGCAAGATCGCCGCACTTTGAATATCCTCCACCGCCAGTTGAAATCATAATGGAGTAATTTTGATTAGAAAGAAGATGGATACGCGGTGTTGAACTGTTGGGGTTGCTATAGTGCTTTATCAGAGAATGAGTTGAAGGTTGGAATTGGGTTTCGAGTTCGGCCTCGATTTCAGAAGCCTTTGGTGGAGCGAGAATGACTCCTTGTGGAATCCTTTCTTGCAAAAGCAATTGAGTTGCCCGTACTCGCGGATCGCGGTGAAATCGATCTTGCACAATGTTCTTGTGAATTACATTGTTTATAGAAACAAGGCTCATGCCTTGGTGATGGGCCATAAAAGATCTAACTACCGCAAATGTTTCATTATCGGGAAGACGCTCTGGAGTGTAGTCAACAGATTCATAAAAGCCAAAGTTCGTTAATAGTTTCTCTTTTATAAGTCTTTTCAAATTCACAATTGCCGCAGCAGGATTTACTTGTGCTGCAAGCAATGTTGAATAGGGAGAAATAACAAGATCATGACTTAACCCTCGCTTAAGACCTAATCCCGGAATTCCAAAAGGTCCATATTGATAGTTCAGCTGAAGATCTCTGGCATTGTATCCGGCTTCGGAAATTCCCCACGGAACATTCCGGTCAAAGCCGTATTTAATTTGGCTCTCAACAACTGAGTGAGCTGTTTCATTCAAAAGGGTATTTTTATAATCACGCAAGATCAACAGGGGCATAAGATACTCGAACATAGAAGCGGTCCAGGAAACCAGGGCTCGCCCACTTGTTGTCGGTACAAGTTGTCGACCGAGTCGAAACCAGTGCTCTTGTTTTACGTCACCCTTAGCGATCGCTACAAAACTGGCAAGGCGAGACTCGGAGCCTAGAAGGTCGTAAAGGCCCGAATCAAACTTTCCCTCACTGACGTTGTACC
>JBGSNU010000037.1:0-39183 GCA_041739415.1 Bdellovibrionales bacterium
GGACGGGATCCGCGGGCAAGGAGCTTCTCTACCGCAGACTTCTTAAATTCAGCCGAATACCTTTGTGCCATTTGTCACTAACCTTTTCGCCCCTGCTACATTTAAATTTCTGGGGCGACAACTATCCTGACAGCTGGGGAAAGTGTTTGGCCAACACGAGAAAGTGCTCACTTAAAGTTGGCTTTAATAATCCTAATCCTGGGATGTTTCTGCTAACTCACTTCAAGGAAAATCCTGCGCCACAAAAAGTGTCGGTATGCCTTGCTGTCGGGGATTCAGTTACCGTTCAAACTGAAAATAAATATGCCAACGCAACTTTTGGATTATTGTCGAGCATAGTTAGTGCAAGTAACTCAGTTCGAACCATCGATACGTATACCGTGTCGATCGCGGACATAAACGGACACACCAGTGAAGCAGAAATTGTACGTGATGATTACTTGGGTGATCATACATTGATGCATGGTTCTGAAGGCCCGCTTCAAGGTGAAAGACTGTTGGTCTATGCCGATTGTGAATAAGTCCAATTAAAAATATTCCGATTATAATACAGGCTCGATATTCACTAATAGATTTACCTGTGATTTAGGCAAAAGAATTTTAAGCCACTGATTGGGTTACGCAGCGGAAACTCATGAACTTATTCTTGGTACGCCTAACTCAGTATAGCGTGAGCTATGGGTCAATCCGAGCTAGAGGATAAGAAGAATTATACAGTGTTTTGATCTAGGGCAGGAGTATGTCCTGGTTCATTTAACCGTATCTTGACTATGATTTTGTCGTTCTGAACTGGTTTACGGCAAGCATTTTCGGGTATTCATGCATCATTTTGAAGGTTTAGGTGGGTTTTTGGCGAGGCTCAGCCCCTTAGTGGCGTTGGGCTCACATTTACTCGAAGTCTGGAAACTGTTGGAAGTCGTGATCGGTAGTTGGTGGTGGCCCTCTTGCAGGCCAAGGCATTGGCGCTCTGGTTGGTAGCCCTAGGTGCCCAAGGATTTTCCTGATCACCAGCGGCTCCTCGATGGCTGCGATGATCTTCATTTTCCCACTACATATATGACAAGTCTCGACGTCGATGTTGAATACTCGTTTTAGAAGCCTGGCCCAGCTGATGCGGGATTTGGACTTGGGTTTATCGGCGTCACTTGGCGCGAGTGTTAGCTTTGGCTTTGGCACCACCATCGCTCGGTGCATATAGTGTGGTGCGAACACTCCCGCAAATCTGGTCAAGTGCACGCGTGGCCGTGGCACGATCGAGGCTAACTTTTCTAGAAACTCAATCTGTGTCATCACGATCTGCGTGGTGCCGTCGGAGTAAGGTTTTTTGAGCGTGTAAATGACCTGGCCTCGTTGGTTCAGCGACAGTCGCTCAATTGCGACTGGAGGTCTTGCAATGTAGCGGCAGATCTTTTCGATCTTGTCGCGCTCATTGCCAGCCATCGCAACGCCTGCGTGCAGAGAGAAGCCGGAGTTATTTGCAACGAGCCCAGTCATGGTGTTGTGATCATTTTCAGGGACGGTTTTTAGTGTGAGGGCTTTTTTGCCCTTGTTAGGCCCGAGTGTGAACCGGTAAGTAGCACTTCCTGCTTGGAGTCTGGCCAGTGTGTCGTCTTCGCTCAAATCCAGCTGTAAGTGATCTTCTTCATCGAGTTTGATTAGGCCTCGCTTTTCGAGAAGCTTGGTGATGCGTATAATGATCTTGTTTAGCACATGAGCAAGCTCAGCACGAGTCGGAGCCTTGGTTGTGTGCCACGCACACGGGCGCCCTTGTTCATCGAGCTCATAGACGCCATCCAAGGTACATCGTCGAACCTCCCGACATTCTCAATCTGAGTCACGGATAATAGTCTGAATCCACGAACACATGGAGGTGTCGAGTGGATATAGAAGTCTTAAAGAAGCGAATAAGTACATTCAGAGGCGAAGGCGGCAAGGTGCGTATCACTGACGATCAGTTGTACATGGAGATACTGTCGGCATGGGAGCAGTGGAAAGGCTCGTCGAAGGATTTTTTCAAATCAATCGGCGTTAGTAAAACGGGATTGGCTGGCATTATAGGCAAAGCCAAGCGGATGCGCCGTGAGGGGCATTTCCCGGCGGAGCCGTTTAAAGAGATTAAGATAGATGGAGCCACGGGGTCAACGTCTGGGTGCCAGGGCATTGAGGTGGCATGGGATGGTGGCAAAGTAATTCGGTTTTCAGAAGTCGACCAGTTGGTCGACTTTTTAAAGAAAGTGGCATGATTAGTTTTAATCGTTTAACAAAAATATTTGTGTGTAAGGAGCCAACGGATATGCGGGCTTCATACGACACATTATTTTCGAAGGTAAAGGGGGTCTTGAACAAGGACCCCTTTTCGGGGCATTTGTTTGTGTTCATCAACTCTCGTCGGACATTGGTTAAGTGTTTATTTTGGGACGGCACGGGGCTTGTCTTACTTTGTAAGCGAATGCACGAGGGGCTATTTTACCGGATCAATCCGATGCTTCAGGGAGAAGTGGTGTTAACAGCGGCCGAGTTTGCGCTGTTTTTTGAAGGTGCAGATTTAGAGAAGAGATTTGTTGAAAGTCCCAGGGAGATAAAAAAGTCATTCCCAGTGCGGCAAGAGTTGCAACCGTCGACGTTGTAAATAATATCTTTTTCCAGATGGAACAACTGGATCTCTCATCAACAGCACGTTCGACAAAACTAGATCAATATAGTCGCGATGAGCTTGTAAAACGCTATGAGGTGATGCGTGATGAGATTGATCGACTAGTAAAAGAAAATTACGAGCTTCGCCAAATCCAAATGTCCGACGAGCAATTGCGATTACTGACAGATGAGCAGCTGGAGGCTCTGCGTGAGGCAATGTATGGCGCAAGCTCTGAGAGGTATAAAAAGCCAGAGCCAAAACCCAAAGAAAAAGTTCCAACTAAGCCTAGGGTCAAACGTCCGAGTGAACGTTATCCCAATGTGCCGGTGCGTGAGGTACATATTACCATAGACCCGGCACCTGATTGTAAAGTGTGTGAGAGGCAGATGTCAGACTCAGGTATGACCGAAGACTCAGAGCAGCTGACAGTCATTCCAAAAAAATATGAGATTGTCCGCACGAAGCGATCAATTTATCGATGCCAGTGCCAGTCGTGTATGACCACTGCACCAGTGCCACCAAGGATCGTTGATGGATCCACCTACTCTGATGAGATGATCTTAGACGTGGTGTTGTCAAAGTACTGCGATCTGATCCCGATTGAACGCTATGTGCAGATGGCATCCAGATCTGGGCTTATGGACTTGCCTCCAAACAGTTTAATTGACCTCACCCACAAGTACGCATTTTTTGTTAAAGAGGTGTACCGCATGATCCGCTCTGGAGTGCTACAGTCTAGAGTGATGCATGCGGATGAGACACCACACCGGATGCTTGAGGGCAGTGAGAAGAAGTCTTGGTATTTGTGGGGATTTTCGACGCAGACACATTGCTACCTTGAGGTGCACGATACTAGATCAGGCGACGTGGCCAGTGACATATTGATCAACTCCATGTGTGAGATGTTGGTCACGGACGTATTCTCTGGGTATGGCAAAGCCACTAGAATCGCCAACATTGAACGCCAAAAGATGAACAAGGTGTTGATAAAAAATCCCAACTGTAATGCTCACGCGAGACGCTACTTCTTTAAGGTTAGGAATCATTATAAGGAGTCGCATTTTTACCTGGATCACTACCACGAGATCTATTTACTCAATAAGGAGTCTAAGGGTAAGCCACCCGACGAGGTGTTAAAGCTACGTGAGCAGATGAGGCCACGATATGAGGCGATGAAGTTACAAGCACTTCAGGAGTTACCCAGGTATCCAAAAGGCAATCAATTTGCCAAGGGATTAAGCTACTTCTTTGACAATTACCCTGGGCTTACGATGTTCCTGAACGATGCTGAAGTACCCATCGACAACAATGCGCAAGAGAGGCTGCTGCGCAGCCACGTGGTAGGCCGAAAAACTTGGTACGGCACGCACTCAGAGCAAGGCGCCGAGACTGCCGCCATACTGTTTAGTATCGTAGAAACGTGCAAACTCAATGGCGTCAATCCAAGAGAGTATTTTGCAGATCTGACTGAAGCGATCCTGAACCGGCAAAAGGCATTTACGCCGCTTCAGTGGAAAGACAATAAGCAAGCTCGCTATACCTCCTTCTCACCTCCATCTTGAGGTGAACCCTTACCTCCTTCCCAGTTAAGGGGTTGCGCCGCAACGCCTCGAGTTCGTCAACTCAGGCAAATAATCAGCTGATTATGGCTCGACCTCGAGTCTACCGAATCTTTTGGAACAAAAAATGTCGGGAGGTTCGACGATGTACAGAACTTCATTCGTGAGGAAAAGTATGGCTATGATCTCAAGCACTTTCCCTGCCTAGAGCTCAAAGCCAATCACGCCTTTGGACTCATCGCCATGTGTGCACACAACGTGCTGAGATGGGTTGCTATTCACGACAATCCCTCCAGACCAAGCTTTGCCAAAGGGCTTCGCAGGAAGTTTATTCATATTCCGGCCATCGTCGTCTCGCACGCAAGACTACTCGTGTGCCGAGTCTCCGAGGCCGCCTACCGGGAGGTGAACAGAATCAGAGAGGCATTGGAGTTAAAGCCTTATCCTCCAATCTCCACGGCCTAACGGCTGTGGATAAAAGATCCAGATCTCTGACAATCAAACAGGTTTAGTTTGGTTGACAGGATTTGAATCTGCGACAGCTACCAAAAATAAAATGCTACACGCCCAAGGCCGTGGTGCGGCCAAAAACCACCCTCAGGCCCAGACGGGCGGCTCGCCTGAGTATGACCACCGCTCAAGAACTGCGAGGTCTAAGCAGATTTTAGGCGCACGAGTGCGCCGTACTCGCATCGACGATGCGCGATTCAATTTTCAAAACTCAAATTTTCAAAAGTGCAGGCTTAACGCGGGGATTCCGCTGATCTGGGTTTTGCGTGATGTAGTGGCTGAAATCGAGGTTCAGCGCGAGGGTGTTTTGGTAAAGATCTTCGGGCTAAATGGTGGAAATTTGGCAAAAAAAAGACCGGCAGGTTGCCGGTCAGGTGTTCGTACCGTATTCGGTTTGGTGGAGGCCAAGCAAAGCTACACGAACCAGGCAACCTGACGTCTCAACAATTCTACGAGGTCTCCTGGGAGCGAGATTCCCTCGATTTGACCGAACTGGCAAGACTCCGTTGGATCGAGAGGTGGCGAATTGAACGAATCGCCACTCATTTTGAATGTAGCCCCTCTCGGGTCAAGGTAGGACTGCGCAAAATAAGACTCGGCTCCGATGATGCTGACATCAAGATTGGCCATCCGAAAGAAAGACCTGGGGCGATGCCTATTCGGTCATTTCGCGGTCGGTAGGTCATTTGATTGCATCAAGGCGCGAGAGAAATGCGGAAGGAGGTTCAATGGTGATCCCTTGGAATTCCTTTAGTGGCAAGAGATGCTTCTTGTCGCCGGTGACCAAAACGTCTGCGCCGCCCATCATGGCGACCTCCAAAACCAGATTGTCGCCAACGTTGGTGGTCGCATTTATCGAACCGCCTGGAACAAAAACCGACGAAACGGTGGAAATGTCAGAAAGCAACCGGTCCACCCGCTCTTTTTCAAGATCGAGTTTACCGAGAAGGTTGCGGCGGACTTCTGCAAGAATATTGTCGCCAGTGATGAGAAGAAATTCCCGATTCAATGCGCGCTCCAAGACCTTGAGTGGCTTGCCTCCAAACGCAATTGCTGAAATGTAGACGTTGGAGTCAATACATGCGCTGAGCTGGCCGGGTCTATTCCTCAAACGGTCCACCAAAATCCTTGGGGCTTAGCTTTTTAGCCTTGGCCGAATGTTTACCCTCGGATGCTAGCGCTTTTAGATTGCGTTGAGCCTGATATTGGCGAAATGCTTCCCGAATCAACTCGCTAATAGTGCGATGCTCTTCCTTTGCAACCTTTTCGATTTCTTTCCCCATAGCAATGGGTAGCGAGATCGTTATAGTTTTGAGCGACGGCATGCCTTCTCCTAGGGTAAGAAAATATCTTAAGTAATCTTACCCTAAAAACAAAGTAGAGTATAGTGCATTTTTGCGTCTCATATTGAGACCCAGCCTGACCGGAAAGGCTCAGGACGACGGAAGCGCTCCGCCCAGTGCCCCCTTAGCAGCGGTCAACATTGCCAGCATATTGGAGTCAATAACCCGAGCAGATTGTAGAGAACCCGCCCGACGTCAACTGGCCTACGCAAAGCTGTCCGGGTTTGAGGCCAAGACCAAGTGTTTCGCGCAACGCAGTTGCTAAACAAAAAATGATGAATCTAAAAATGTGGGAACGATTTTATGCAGTTATGAAGGTCGTTTGCGTTCCCCAAAAAATAAAAATGACCTGAGTCAGCGGATCATTTCGAATAATCAAAGTACTCATTGAAGCAAAATTTTTCAGAATAGAGCGGAATTAATGTCCATTACCGAAAACTGAGATCGGCGATAGTCGCAATCGAGTGCGATCCTGATTCCCTTGCTTCAAATCCATCGGATTTAGTTGCAAAATCAAGCCAACGTGTCATGGGCATTGCTGCGCTGAATGGCAACGGTCGCCAAAACATTTTTTGGTGGGTTCCGGGGCAGAATCGCTTGCTTTGCACAACACCTTAGAGTTTAAATAACCCCTTACTTGAGACTATTCACTATAGACATGAATTGAGTTCACAATATGAGGGTTGCACTACTTTTTCTGTTTTTTACTTGCTCATCTTCTTCATTTGGCGCTACTGCGTTTGGCGTATCGTATTGGGCATGTAAGGAGGATCGTCAAAAATGCCAAGAAGATGCGATTAGCCATGCGCAGGCTGATTGCTGGGATAGGTCGCTAGATAGTTGCACGCCTAACCATTCTCCGCCATGCTGGATTAGAGATTGGCAAGTAGTTGCAACCAGGTGCGAGGATTTAGAGTCTCCAAGATATCATACTAACCTGTATTGCAAAGCCACCTGTGAGTTTAGAGAGCTTCGCTAAGACTGCTCAGTGAAGCTCGATGAACAAATTGCTGAGCTTTCTGAAGCCACTTCCATCAAACAGGTCCATCGCGACATCGTTCGTCTTCGCGCTGGCGCGACAGGCGAACAAATTGAGGCCATTAACTCTCGGGTTAGGTTAAACGGATTACCAAGCCATTTTACTGGCTACGATCGCATTTCTGAAAGTGGCTACTTTTTTAACCGTGCTGACATTCAGTTTAGGGTAGCAAACTATTTATCCAAAGGATTGGATTTTGTTCACGGTTGTCCAAAAAGTAACAGTCGCACATAAACGAAAATTTTGTTAGCCTCCCAGGTCAATCATGCTCCAAAATTTTGGAGTGACTGAGTTAGGAAGTTACAATGCAGTATCACGCCGCTCTTATTATATTCAGTCTTCTTTTCTCTCAGATAAGCTCTGCTTCAATCATTGGATTTCCTGAAGAGATGATCGTTATGAAATGTACGGACCCTTCATCAGGAGAGGTAGCCACTGAGATATACGAGATTGGTACCAGCTATACTCTTGCGTTTCTTGTTGAGGGAAGACCCGCAGGCATTCGAGTTGTCCCCGTAGAAAATGGATTTGCCTCGCCAAACGGCAGCCTGCAAAACGTTAAATTGATTCGGAACGCAAACGGAAAATACAGTTTTGCAGCCTATTACGCAAATGCAGACGGTTCTAATGGCGAAGTCATTTCGAGCCCAGAGGAACTAAATTGCTCAGCGAAACTTAAGTAATCGCAGATCCAAAAATACTCGTTTGAAAGAAAAATGGCGCTCAGGATCACTGGCGCCAATCTTCACGTCGATTTTATTTGTGCCTGACCTGTCAACAAAGCTCGCCAATTGTTCAGCGAGCTTCAGAGCAAAGTGTCAATGTTCACAAGTTCTTCGGGAATTCTTCGTCGCCATTTCTGAACCAATCACAGGTAACGGATTTTAAACTTGCTAGAGGTAATATCTTTTTAGATGTCTGATCTATTTTCCAAGCACGAGAGGCTGGGAAACGACCCTTTTCTTTTGCTGCGGATTTCTTAAACGCACCAATCACTGATTTCTCGCCATCCAGACATCTAAAGGAACTGCCATCTGAAATCCTCTCGTCTTTGCCCAAATCAATGGCCAAGAAATCCGTAGTTCGAGAAGACCGTCTCTTACTTCCATTGGACAGCTGAGCGAAATCGCCATAGAACTCAATTAAAAAAATGTTCGTTTTGCCATCCAAAAAGCGTATGTCCAAGGCAAGGCTCTCGCCCCACATACCACCACCCAGCTCATTTCCTCCAAGAGCGCCGACCTGGTCTTGATTGAGACCAATATATTTTCCCGAAGAATGGCTGATGTTCGAAAAAAGTATTACCCCTGCGATTGCCAGAAATTTGAAATGAACCTTCATTGCGCCCCCTACCTAAATTTAAATGGCCAATGGCCCTCAGTGTCCAGAACAAAATGGTTCTTTCCGGCCCAGCGGACGCCCTGTCCTATGCTTTTTGTAACATCCGAGACCACCTGGGTCCGTCGGCCGCGCCTGCCCATCAGAATTGTGGGGATTTGCGTGCACTTCGCGGGAAACCGCCTCTGAGGCAGCCAAAAGGCAGCAGTGTCCGGTAGCAGATGGCCAATCCATTCCGCCCCCGCCCTGCTCTCAATTGGGTGGCGACGGACCATCATCGTCGACGGGCGAAGCCAATGATAGGTCTGGCAGCCATTTTTTATCAGGGCCGAATGCGGCCCAGAGATCGCGAGTGACGCCGCCTTCCTGGGCGTCAATTTTGCGCGCAGTTGCCAGAGCCTCCTCGTCGACTGGCTCATCCAGCTTAGCAACTGCATCCTCCAGGAACCCATGTTCTTTTTGCCACTCTTTAAACTCCTTCGATTCGTCGCGCTTTGGACCCTTGTATCGGGCGGGAATGGAAACGGACACCTCAGTGCCCGACTCCCGGTACACTGTATGCGTGACCTCGTGAATGGTTTGGGCTGCCGCATGGAAATAGAGTCCCCAATAGATGTAAGATCCCTTTTTAGACTTGGTGTGGGTCTTCGATGGCATCAGTCCCCTAAATTCAGGAAAGGCTTTTCTAAACCGGCGTTTCACCAAGTTCCAACGGTCTTTGAGGGAGTCGACGCTGATGCCAATCTGCTCGGCGCCGGCTTTGACGGTGTGTTTTCGATCATTCATGCAAAGAAGACCTGCCGCCTCTCGCTGCTTGTCGGAGAGTTTGCTCCATGTGGCATCATACCGCTTCCAAACATCTCTAAAGGATAGAGGCGTTGGGGAAACTTTTGCGGTCACAGATACTGAGGCCTTTTCCATCATCTTTACGACGACATTTTCAACAACCGAGCGATAGCGCTGGAAGTCCTCTTCGGTATAGACCCAACGATGATTCTCAAACACGTCATCAGGTGCGCGCCAACGGGACTCAATTTTGCCGGACCTTTCAGAAAGCCCCGCCACCTGATCCAGAAAAATTTCAGACGCTGCTTCCTTGGTTGTAAAACCTCTGCTCATGAGTAGTGCAGTCGCTCGCACTTTGAATGGAAAGTCATCGAACTTGCCGGTCTCAAAGAGGGTCCTTAACACGGAGTTTTTCGCATTTGGAGATGCGGCCCTCATCCATTCCAGGATCAGCGCGCCGCTTTGCGTGCGTTCGAATTCGCAGTGATACTGAAATCGCCGAGACAGAAGCATTTCCAACTCCGTTTCGGGGTAGCGTAGGTGGCACTCCTTAGCCTTAGTCTCAACGTATGTGCTTGTAGCAAGTTTTGGATTGTACTTGATGGATTGATCGAGCCCTTCCACGCGAACGGCCATTGATTTGGACTCAGGCCGAAAGAGCCCATCGCGGATGAGTCTATCGGTTGCGTCATCATCTTGTCTTTGTGACCACTTCTCCACCTTGTCAGGATCCGGAGTCTTATAGGGTTTAACCTTGCTCCAATTGACCTGGCTTTTTATTGGAGCGGCCGGCGTTGGGAGTTTGCTGGGATCAACAACTATTCGGACCCGCTTTGATTTTGGATCAATTGAGCCGGTGACGATCTTCCACTCAGGCTCCATGTCGTAACCTATTGGAATATATTGCTTAGGCTTATAGTAGGCGCTAACGAGAAGAAGGTGTTGGTATTTTTCAAACATAGTGATGGTGACGAGCCTTGGACTAAACGCCTTTGAACTCTCGTCCCATTCGGCGGCAAGCCAATAGGTCACAGTAATATGAAATGGTACCCGAAGCGTATTGTCAGCCTCTGTGATAAGGGCCTGCTTATCCTCTGCTGTAAGCCGTTCTGGCTGCCGCACAACCCCTCCTAGGTAGTACGAATGGAGTTTACAGGAGGATCAAGAATTCAGCCAGAGGGGTGAAAAAAATTTTAAATCAGAGATATCAAAGGTTTGAGGAAATGATTGTTAAAATATACCCCCCAAAATGGTCCTATAGATAAGAACATAAGGAAAATGTCTATTTTGGTTTTATGGGATTTTATGAATTTGATCAGTATTTGAGAGCGTTCTGGAACGAACATCTTCAATCTATCAAATTCATCGGCAATTGCAAGAAAAAAGTTGAGAGCTTTTATTCTTGCGCAAAAATCGTCGGGTCCAAGTCTCATCTAATCAAGGCCGCTTCTGGCCGCAATAAACATATCTACTTTGTTCTGTCCCCAAAAGTGAATTGCGCAAGCTGTATCGCTTACGCGGTTCGCGTTCTCAAGACCACCGGAAATGAGTCTGGTCGTCCATTACCTGAAAGGAGGTAAATCCAAAAATTCAGCCGTCCTCTATTTGACCCAATGAGGACAACACAAAATCTTCCAGAGTGCATTCGTGCCAGATGCTCCGGAAGATTTGCAACTAACCATTCTGGCACAGATTAGGGATTCTTATGACAAATCTATTTTTATTTATCGGAGGTTTTGATGGGAGCATTTAGTCCTTATGAAAGGGCTTACCGAATGTATTCGACGGATCGGAAGAATGGCGATTCAAGAGGCAAAGTGGCGATTGAGGAGTGGATTTCAAATGCAAAACGTGACTTTGCAATCGGGGTAGCTGGCACAACTGTGACAGTTTGGCTTATGCGGCTCCTCTTAAGCGGAGATCAGACAGTATTTAAGGCGGTGCTCGTATTTTTTCTGGGTCTCTTTTTCCTACACTCGATCATGTTGAGCATAGTCAACGGGCTGGGGCTTTATGAAGATGCGAAATTGTTGAATCTTTATCGACAAATCGAATGTGGACACCAGGAAAAAAAGAATGAGTGAGAAGGAGGAGGTTTCTGAAAAGGTACGCGGAAAGCGATCCATCAGACACGGCAATTTAAGCCATCAACTTATACGGAGTATAAATGCAATGTAGACCAATTCTTTTGCATGACGTGAGAGTCCCAGAGTATCTGATCGGGTACGAACTCACGGCTGACGAGCGCAAAGTCCCTCTTAAGATCTTAAAGCACGGTGAAAAAGGCGATCTGATTCTTAGGCGAGCTAATGTTTGGAATGGCCTAGTCTCAAACGTGCCACGGCGTTTTCTTCATGCTTTGACGTTTGCAGCCTGGGACTATACGGGAACAGGTCCGCATGATCTAGCGATCAATGTGCTTTACCACTACAGTGATGGCGATGAGAAGTTTGCGCGCGAATATGCAAGGTGGTTTGTGCTCGACGTCGTCGCCAAGCTACCCCAAGACAAGGCTTTGCGGATCAAAAGCGATTTCTTGATCAAGTGGCTAGCGGAAAAGAGAACTCGGCCAATTGACGAAACCTCAGAGCTTCATTCCCCGATGAGGTACGCCAAACTCATTCCAAGTCACTTGATGTGGGACAACAACGGACAGGCCATTTTAACGCCAACAGAAATTGCATAATTAAAACAACTTGCCAGGGAGGAGCGTTGCTCCTCCCTGGCATTTTCACTCTCGATTCATTCGAGAGAAGGGAATTCTATGAAGTTAGTTTCTTTTTCAAACCCCTTTCAAAGGAGGTATATGCATGAGTGAAAACAAGAAAGATACGGGCGTCGATGGGCGCGAAATTTTTGGCATTGGCGCACTTTGTATTGGTGCCTTTTGGTACAAGTATGGCTTTGCGATTCAGGTTTGGTTCCATGAAAACCTGGTCAAGGTAGTTTTGAGTGGAGCAGCAGTTCTTACGCTTTGTGGGTACATCATTGTCCGCAGAACAAATAGGAAGAATGAGGAGGAGATCCAGCGGATGAAACGGCTATCAAAGGCTAGGCCGGCGAATAAATCCCCGGATCATTATTACCAACGTCGGCCACGCTCAGACCGACACCAGGAGCGTGACCATGAATGAAATCTATATTGGGAAAACGCTCGATGGATTTCCCATCGTGCTACCAAATAGCAATCGAACCGAACACGTTCAGATTATCGCAAGCACGGGTCGTGGGAAGACTTGGGGTGTGGTCGCCCCCTGGTCGATTCAGGATTTTGTTTCTGGTAAAAACGTCATCCTGATCGACGGCAAGGGAGACCAAAAACTCGCGAGTCAGATCAGGCGATTTACGATGGACCCAAATGATGTCATCGTTTTTGATCTGGGAGACCTTGATGGGTCGGCCACGACTAATCCCATCCAGTTTGGAACTCCACAGCAGATCGCAGACCGGGTTTTTGCCACGTTTGAGTTTGAAAATCACTACTACGAGACGGTCTCCTATGAGGCATTGCTTCTTGTACTGGAGCTATTCCGAGCGCAAAAAAAGGTGGCAACGTTCCGGGAGATTTACCGCTGCCTAACCGATGATGCGAAGTTGACTGAGCTCTTGACCGAGATTGAAGGGGGCGAGGCACGAAGCCTTGCGCTCGCATACTTAGGACAGTCATTTCGCGATAGGCAAGAGCGGTTGTCTGGATTCCTAAGCCAGCTTCGGCCATTTGCGGTTGGTGAATTGGCAGATTTGGTCAACGGCAAGGTGGCTGCGAGAACATATTTCTCCTTAAGCGAACTCATTCGCGATGGTGCAAGTGGGAGCAACAAGGTCATATTGGTTTTGATTCCAGCGCTTTTATATCAAAAGGCTGCGGCGAGACTTGGCCAAATGTTCCTGCAAGAAATCGCTTGGGCATCGGCTTGCAGACGTAACGATGACTTTCTGCCGGTATTCATCGACGAGTTTTCGGCATTTGTCTATGAGGGGTTCTTGCAACTCCTCAATAAGGCAAGATCATCGAACATTGCGCTCCACCTGTCGCACCAGTCGATGGGTGATTTGGAATCGGTTGGACCTGATTTCGCCAAGGCCATTGTGACAAACACCAATGTCAAATGTGTACTTGGCGTGAACGAGCCGGACACGGCGGAATTTTTCGCAAGGCTCTTTGGCACTAAGAGCACGACCAAACGCACTGAACGTGCAGAGAAAAAGATGTTTGGCGACTTGGAAATGTCAGGCCAGATGTCGGTCCGAGATGTCGAGCAGTACCGCGTCCATCCGAATCGGCTCAAGGCCTTTTCCAAAGGCCAAGGCGTCATCAGTTTCATGCTCGATGGCCAACCGATCATTGAGGAAGTGCAATTTGCAACCGTACCGGGTGGCCTATGAAAGGAGGTCATGTGGAATCAATTGATCCAATGAACGTCATGCTAACGCCAAGAGATTTGGATATCTTGCAAAGCCTTTACGCCAATTGCGTAATGACATTATCGCAAATTACCGAGCGGCATTTCGCCGGCACAGCCAAACCAACAGCAATAAATCGACTGACAAAGTTGGTGGCCGCAGGATTTATTCGACGGGAGCGAATACCACGGATGGAGCTTGGTCGGGATAAAAACGCAGTTGGCGTTGTCTTTCAAATCACACGTAACGGGACTTTAGAGCTAAGGCGAAGGCAAGTCGACAAGGAGTTTCGACCACAGCCGATCAGCTATCATCCATACACCCTTCACCACGATTTGATTCTGGTTGATCTCGCATCCCAGCTCAAAGAGCGATTTGCGAATTCAGTTGTGACGAATGGCAAGCTGCTACTGGGCGATGGCCAATCCGACAATGTAGTTGAGCCAGATCTGGTTGTCAGTTTGACGGGCGAGCAGGGCAAGATTGCCATCGAGCTTGAACTCTCGGACAAATCGGAAAAGCGCTACCGAGAAATTGTCCTCCGCTACAGGCTTTCAAAGGAATATGCGGCGGTCATTTATTTCGTAGATGATCCATTCATCCGAGGTCTGCTGACGCGTGTAATTCTGAACCGAAACCCTCACCCCCAGGAGAAGACAAGCACGGGCAAGTTCTACTTCTCCGGGGCAAGCCAATTCCTAAATAACCCGATGGCCACGCCAATCACTAACGGCGCCCTGGACATTCGGGAGAAAGGAGGTAAGGCATGAGTACAAAGATTGCGAGCCATAACTCGCGAGTCAGAATGCTATTGTTCTTTGCGCGTCCGCTCCATATTTTCAATGTCATACTGCTATTTCAAATGTGGAATTACATGAGCTTCGCGCCGGAAAACATTTTAAAGTACCGGGGAACGGCAACCCAAGCGGTCCGGTGGCTTTGGCAGACTGAGTTTTCAAACTACGTTTGGTATTTTATCCTAGCTGCAATTGCGGACATTGTTGTTCAAGAATATCTGCCGCTGATACGAGGTGATCGATAAGCTGACCCAAACCTTGGGTCAACAAGCGGGTTTGACCCTCGGACTCATTTTCTAAGCAATGAACATCGCAGAAACGCAAGTGGCTGGGGCCACTTGCGACACCACCGGCCTTACGGCAATACCCCCATTATCTTCTCGACCCCTCCCACTCTACGATTGAAAGGGGTCGAGAAGATGATGGGGGTATTGGGGAGGTGGTGTGGAGGAGAGAGAGAGGAGTAGATAGGTAGGTGTGTATTAGTTTATATAAGAATAGAGAGAAGAAGAAGAAAGATAAGAAGGCAGGCAAAGTGAAATCGGTGATCAATAACTATAAGGAGGTTCATCATGATTTGGATAATTAAGACTCAATGCAAAACGAGAAATTCGAATCCACAATCGAAGGATAGCGGATGAATAGAAAATGGGAAATTACGCGCGTGACCAGAAAGCTTCATGTCATCACGGAAGCCGAACTCAAGGAAAAACTTGGCATTCTTTGGGAGACCTTGGTAAAAGGGAGTGGCCAGTTCGAACGCTCCCAGTTACCCGTCAATGATGAGACCAAAGGTCGCCTGCTTAATCCTTTACTGAAGAGGGGTAGCAGATGAGCCGAGTCCAGAAGTTAAAGCCCGCACCGTTTCGTGTCGGAATTTACGTCCGCGTGTCAACGGAAGAGCAGGCGGAAAATCCCGAAGGTTCTATCAAGAACCAGGAGCAGCGACTCCGCGAATTCGTCAAACTCAAGAACATGGTCGAGCCGTTCGGCGAAGTGGCGAAAGTCTACACTGACATCTTATCGGCAAAAGACATGAACCGGCCGGGCTTTCAGAGGATGCTTCAAGCCATTGCGACTAAGGAAATCAATCTCGTCTTGGTGACCGAGATTAGTCGGTTTTCCAGATCAACGAAGGACTTCTCCATGCTTCAGGAGTTTTTGGAAGAGCATGAGTGCAAGTTCTTATCGATCCGAGAAAACTTTGATACCTCGGGCGCTGCCGGCCAAATGGTGCTCAATATGATGGCCACAATCGCTGAGTTTGAGCGTCGGCAAACGGCTGAGCGGATTTCGAATTCTTTCCATGCACGAGCCAAGCGCGGGCTTTACAACGGTGGCTCCGTGCCACTGGGTTACCGGATTGATGAGGATAAGCCTGGAAATTTGACGATTGTTCCCGAAGAGTCGGAGGTCGTTAAACTTATCTTTAAGACATTCCTTCGCGAAGGAACGCTTGCGGCCACGGCCAAGTGGTTGAACAACGAAAACGTCAAATTCCCGAGGCGAGTGCTGGGTGGCGGACACGTCAGATCTAAACTCCTTCGAATCGATATGCTCTACCGCGTTCTTCGCAACAAGGCATATGTCGGGACGAGGGTCTTTAAGTCGAAGGGCGGTGTGGAAGAGTCGACAGCCGTGTGGTTGCCGATCATTGACATGGGCACGTTTCAACGCGCCAACGACAAACTCAAGGACAATTGTTCTAGACGGACGACGCATTGGAATAAACTTCCCTACTTGCTGACTGGATTGGTGTCTTGCCAAGAGTGCGGCGAGCGGATGGCGGGTGCATCGGCCACCTCTCAATCGGGTCACAAGGTCGGCTACTACGAACACGCTGCAACAAGGAAAAATGAGGCGAGCCTTAAACAAAAGCTCCTCAAGCATGGTCCTCGGCGAATCCCAATTGCCAAAATTGAACCTGTCGTTTGGACCGAAACCAAGCGGTTCATTTTGGAAAATGGGTTTGCCAAAGATCTGCTTGCAAGAGCAAGGACAATGCACGGAACAATCGAAAAGGAATCGCGGCGCCGGGAGTTAAAGGCCAAGGAGTCAGCCCTCGAAAGACAGATCACAGTGCTGGCGGAGCGGATCGCCAAACTTCCGGAATCCATCGACCCAGAGCCGCTGATCGAGCAGCTCGGTGATCTGCAAGTTGCAAAGAAGAAGTTGCAACTCGAAGTCAAACAGTCGGCCACGGAAGAGGCGTTAACCGATGAGCCGGTAAGCTTTGAAAATTTAGAGAAATTCAGAGAAGGCTTACGCGATCTCATCAAGAAAGGAGAAAGTGATCCTACAATTAAATCGGCGATCATTAAAACGGTTGTCCATCGGATCCTTATTTTAAAGGATGGTTTTGAAGTTCATTTCCATGTGGGTCAAACCCACTACTCGGCGCTCGGGGATTCCCCGGGCGCCTCTTTTTTTGTGTCTTTTTCGTACCCCAAAAATAAAAAACCCCCGGCGGGAATTCCAACCGAGGGAAAGGAACCGTCGCTGTCCGGTTCTGAGCTTCAGGCGTCCCGCTTTCTTAAAGTCAGCAGTTCGAGACGCTTGACAAATGGTGGACCTGACAGGGATCGAACCTGCGACCTGAAACATGCCATGCTTCCGCTCTCCCAACTGAGCTACAGGCCCACACCTTTTTTGCAGACGTCGGTTTTAGCCTGTGGGTTCCTGGGTTGTCTAGGGTGTTCCGCGTTTTTATTTTTTAATGGTCCCCGTGTCGCCAAACTGTGGCCTTAGAATCTGCTTGAAAATCGAGGGGGTTAAGGAGTTAATCTAAATCGGTTAGACGACAAATATATGGGGTGAGCTGTGGGCTTTGAGCGGAACTTTTTAGGCGACGTGAGTGGTGTAGCCGGCAGGCTTGCAGTGGGCTTGGGACTTATGGTTTTGCTTCTCAATGCCGCGGAAGTGCAGAGCAAAGAGCTCGTGAATCGGCTGGGGGTGGGATACTCGAATCAATTTGGCTTGGACCAAGAGTTGCCTGGTGTGGCGTTGCGTTATTTTCCGAACTCAGAGTATGGATTGATGGGTGCGCTCGGTGTAGACACAGAGAAGGACAACTCGCGGTTTGGCTTTATGGCGAAGATTATAAAAATCGTTTTTAAAGAGGACAATCTGAACTTTTACACGGCAGCGTCGGCGGGGCTTGTGAGTCAAGAGACTGTGGGTAAAAACGATTCGGGCTTTGAGCTGGCGGGGTTGGTTGGAGCGGAGTTCTTTGTGCCTGGGCTGGAGAATTTGGGTTTTAGTTTTGAAGCGGGAGTGGGAGTGACGTCGATATCGAGCGAGGTTCGCTTTCGCACAATTGGTGATTCGCCACTGCGAGCTGGAATTATTTTTTACTTCTGAACCGAGGAGCACACTTGAAAAAAATCATTGTCACAAAAAATGCGCCTGAACCTGTTGGTCCGTATTCGCAAGCGGTTGAGTCTGGAGGTTTTTTGTTTTGCTCTGGGCAAATTGCAATCGAGCCAGCCTCTGGGCAAGTGTTTAAAGGAGCCATTGATCAGCAGACTCGGCAAGTGATGCAAAATATTGGCGCCGTTTTGAAAGAGGCGGGCTTGGATTTCAACAATGTCATTAAGACCACTATTTTTCTGACGAACATGGATGACTTTGCGGCCGTGAATGAAGTGTATGCCACCTATTTTCCCGAGATGCCACCGGCACGGTCGACGATTGCAGTTGCCGGGTTGCCTAAGGGTGTGAATGTCGAAATTGAAGTTCTCGCGAAACGTTGATGTCTAGGCGCAACCAAGGTCTTGCCATCACGGTCGTGTTGATTGGCCTAGTTTTGGGTTGGTGGTTCTTGCGTGAAGAACGTGCCATCTTGCGCGAGCCGATTTCGGCATGGCTAGGTGAGCATCGGGCCGATTGTGGTGTTGTCTTAACGGGTGGACCAGGGCGGGTGCGCGAGGGGTTTGATCTCTTGGCTCAGGGACAAGTGCAAAAGCTTTTGATCTCTGGTGTGCATCCCCGGGCCAGTTTGCGCGAGATTTTTCCACAGTGGCCGTATTATTCGGGCGTTAAAGAAGAAGACGTGGTGCTGGAGCGTCGATCTACCACAACCTATGGCAATGCTGTGCAGAGCTTGCCTCTGGTCGAGGCCATGCGCTGTCGGAGTCTAGTCCTTATCACCTCGCACTTGCACATGCGGCGGTCGTATCAGACCTTTCGCTATGCGTTTCCACCTGAATTGCCCATTCTCACTCGCTCGGTCTCGTCTGGGTCTTATCCGCCGCGAGCCTCAGATTTGGCGTTGGAGGCCTTAAAATCGATGTTTTACACACTTTGGGCCTATTAGACATCGTTGGTAAACTGCCGATATATACTGCATGGCAGTTGCGCGCAATTCTATCGGACTTAAATTCAATTCTGCGCTCATGGGGCTTGGCCGTCGAGCGCTCGCACCGCTTGAATACACCCTAGAGGTCTTGCTCCTCATCTATCTCTCGTTTCGTGCAGTGATCTTTGATCAGGCGCAAGGCTGGAGAAGTGTGTTGAGTGTAGTGTCAGCGCAAATTTACTTTACAGGATTTCAAGCGTTGCCATTGATTTCAATATTGGCGCTGGCCTGTGGAAGCATTGTGATCATGCAGTCGTCATCGCATTTAAGTTTGTTGGGTGG
Source organism: Bdellovibrionales bacterium (assembly GCA_041739415.1). Taxonomy (GTDB): domain Bacteria; phylum Bdellovibrionota; class Bdellovibrionia; order Bdellovibrionales; family UBA1609; genus JALHOQ01. The sequence goes on from JBGSNU010000037.1 coordinate 19,051, forward strand.
CGGCGCAATGATTGGAGATCTCATGGTGGCCATTGTGGTGCGCGAGCTTGCACCCCTTTTGACGGCGCTTATGGTTATTGCACGGTCAGGGACGGCAGTGGCCTCAGAGATTGGCAACATGCGAGTCAACCGAGAGATCGAAGCGCTAGAGGTCATGGGCATTCACCCATTGAGCTACGTCGTGTTCCCTAGACTGTTGGGTGGAATTGTCAGTGTGATTTGCCTTGCAGTGTACTTTGTCATCATCGCGACACTGGGCGGATACTTCATTGTCAATTTGCTCTACGGCCTGCCCTTCGCATTTTACGCCGAGTCTTTGGCTAGGGCCTTTACCAGTGCTGATATCAGTCTATTTTTGCTGAAGAACGCTTTCAGTGGTGCCATCATTTTTGTGATTTCGTGTTATCAAGGTTTTTTAGTTAAGCAAAGTCCCCATGAAGTCCCACAGGTGACCACCAAGGCCGTCGTGAACAGTGTGATCTACGTGGTCTTATTCAATATGACAGTAACTGTGCTGTTTTACCTCAGCCGCCTTTCAGCTCTGGGAGTGAAGTTGTGATTCAACGAAGGTCGATTGAAAGTTTAGAGCTGAGTCACATCACTTTCGGTTATTTAGAGGGTGCTCCTGTGTTTCGGGATGTTTCAGTCAAGCTACCTGAGGCTCGTGCGACTTGGGTTCGCTCTGTCGGAGGCCGTGGCAAAAGCACGTTTTTACGACTGTTAATGGGGCAGATCACGCCGCAGTCGGGCCAGTATCTTCTCAACGGAGAGGATGTGCTGCAAATGTCCTTTGAGGAATTTTTGCCGTTTAAGCTCAACATGGGGTTCGGCTTTGATATGGGTGGTCTGATAAATAATAAAACTTTATCAGACAACCTGGTTCTGCCTTTGGTCTACCATGGCTTTGCCTCGCTTGCAGAGGCCACCAGCCAAGTGAGTCAACTGACCGATCATTTTGGGCTGCAGGGGCTGTGCAATCAGCGGCCATTTGAAGTGTCTGGCTCAATTCGCAAGCTGACCTGCATTTTACGAGCGTTTGTTCACTCGCCGCAGATAGTTTTACTGGACGAACCGTTGACGGGACTCCAACACGAGCACCTGCAAACTCTTTTGACCTATATTGATTCGCGATTTGCCGAGCACGGGCTTAAAAAGATTTACTTTACGGCAGAGGGCGCGGAGTTGGCGCAGAGCCTCAAGGCGCAAGAACTTTTACTTTCAATGGATGGTTGCACAGCTAGGGCGGTGGCTTAAATGAAGATTAAGTTTAATAAATTCGAAAAAGTCGCAGGGATTTTTGTGGGCCTGGCCATTTTGGGCTGCCTCGCCGGTCTGCTTGGGGTCGCAATCACTCAAGGGTGGTTTGCCTCGAAAGTGAAGTATCAGACGGAGCTTGAAAGTGCAGACGGAGTGCATGCTGGGACAGTGGTGCAAATCGCGGGGCTTCGGGTGGGAGCTGTCACCAAGGTGGATCTGCAAGGGAATGATCGGGTGTTGGTGGAGTTTGAGGTCTTGAAGAAATTCGAAAATAAACTGCGACAAGACAGCGAAATTCAAATGTTTCGGCCATTCATTTTGGCGGACAAAGTATTTGAGATTTCACTGGGTAGCGAGACAAGTCCCCTACTGCCAGTGGGCGCCAAAATTCCATTGCAGCCTTCGATGGACATCATGGATATGTTGAGCGGTAAAAAAATGGGCAATTTTTTGTCTTCGTTTGATCGTTTGGCCGAGTCGCTTCGCATTGTGGGAGAGGCGTTTGCCGACCCAAAACGCACAAAGGCCTTGGTGCGAATGTTGGATCGCCTCATTCCGCTGGTGGAGAATTTGAACACGATGTCGGTGGATCTTGTGCAGATCACCCATGCGGCGACAAAGCAAAAGCGCATCGAAGTCATTTTGAGCAATTTGACTAAATTCACGCAAGAGCTCGAGACGGTACTGCCCGCATTTTCGCAAGAGGTGCCAAACGTAGGGCAGCAGCTGGGGCAGATCGTGAACAACATGAATGTGCTCACAACGGAGCTGCAAAAACTCACGCCGGCCATTGGCGCTGTCGCGCCTGAACTCCCTCGCACCAGCCGCCGGGCCGTGGAGGCCCTAGATGAAATGGTGGTCTTGCTCAAAGCCATGCAGAAGTCGTTTTTTCTTCGAGGCAAGGTCGAAGAGGTTCGAGAAGAAGAGCGCCGTCAGCCGGCAGCGACTGAAAATTAGCGACCTCGGCTAGACATATTCCGGCCGATCTGAAACGATGGGCCGGTGTTGTCACTCGTCATTCTTAGAAATTATCTGCTCTCGAAACGCTCGGGAGCCCTAGCTCGCACCATTGCATGGCACTGTATTTTCGGCGTCGGTATGGGCGTCGCAGCCCTACTCATTGTGCTCAGCGTGATGAATGGATTTAACCTCACCATCCGCAGTCGCTTGCTCAATTTCGAACCCCATCTTGTCCTCATGACGCCGGAGTTGCCCTCCCTTGAAGCGCTGGAGAGTCTGCGACGTCGGATAGAGGATTTGGCGCCGATCGAGCGCATGGACCGATTTGAAGCGCAAGATATCATCTTGCGTTCACAAGAGGGGGCATTTGGTGGAGCTATCGCCAAAGGGTACGACGGCGAGACCATCGACAACTTGCTTAAGCGCGCGATGAGCGACGAGTCTTTGCTGGCGGAGGCGCGGGAGCCACTTGCTGCCGATGAACTGATCGTCGGGGTGGAGCTTGCTCGAACCATGAGTCTATTCGAAGGCGATGATTTGGTGATGGTTCCACCAGAGACACTACTCTTGCCCAAGGGTGAAGTGCCCCGCTTACAAAAATCCAAAGTGAGAACTTTGCTTAGCACGCAGGTCGCCGATGTGGATTCGAAGGTTTTACTGTATCGCTTAGACGTGGCGCGAGTGCAGCGGAAGGTCCTGAGTCTCGACACCGGCTATGAAATTCGCTTGGTGAATCCGTACCATGCGGATCGGCTCAAGCCACAGTTGACGAAGATGGGGCTAAAGGTTCAGACCTGGACTGAACGTGACACCTCGCTGTTTTATTCGCTGAAGATGGAAAGCTTCTTGATGGCGCTTTTTTTAACTCTGGCCGTAGTGATTACCAGCTTTAGCATCGTCACGGTGATGGTGCTGCTGATCAATCAGAAGCGAAAAGATATCGGTTTGCTTCAGGCCATGGGGCTTTCGCTTCGACGGACCCGGGCCGTGTTTTTTCGAGTGGGTCTGCTTCTCAGTTTGGTCGGTATCGTTGGCGGTATGATTCTCGGCACGACAGTGTGCTTAGTTTTAGACAAGTATCCGCTAGAGCTTTTGCCAGAGATCTACACAGACTCCACCTTACCCGCTAAACTCACGCTTCGAATATTTCTGTTTGTGCTGTCGTCGTCGTGTGCGTTGGCAGTTGTGGGCTCGTGGCTTCCGGTTTGGCGCTACGTCATTCATCAGCCGGCCGAGAGCTTGCGAAAACCCGCGGGACACACCCTTTAAACGGGCAACTCAAATTCTCTGAGCACTTGGTTCAATGATGTTTTGCTGTCGGTCTTTGAGTTGCGTTCACCGATAATGAGTGCGCAAGGCACTTGATACTCACCGGCTGGGAAGGATTTGGCTCGGCTGCCAGGAATCACAACGGAGTTCTCCGGCACAATGCCCTTTAAGGTTTGAGGTGCTGACCCGCGCACGTCTATTATTGGAGTGCTCGCAGTGAGCACCACTCCGGCTCCAAGCACTGCACCTCTTTTGACATGCACGCCCTCGACCACAATCGCTCGACTCCCAACAAAACAGTCGTCTTCAATCACCACGGGCAAGGCTTGTGCAGGTTCAAGCACGCCGCCTATGCCAACGCCTCCAGACAAATGCACGTTTTTGCCGATTTGCGCGCAGGATCCCACTGTGGCCCACGTGTCCACCATAGTGTTTTGATCAACATAAGCCCCGATGTTCACATAGCTCGGCATCAACACACAGCCCTTGGCCACATGTGCACCAAACCGCACCACCGCAGGAGGCACTACGCGCACGCCCATATCGGGTGTCCAATGCTTTAACGGGATTTTATCAATCCAAGTGAAGTTCTCCATCGTCATGACTTCAATGGATCGCGCCTTAAAGTAAAGTAAAATAGTTTGCTTGACCCACAGGTTGACTTGCCACGCACCGTCTTGAGGTTCAGCAACTCGCAACTGCCCATCGTTGACCAGGCTTAATGTCTGCTCGATCAGCTGTTTGTCCGAGTCTTTGAGGGCATAGCCGCTCTGGGTCTGGGTGGTGTTCCAAAGTTCTTCAATCTGTGATTTTAGGGCGGTGAGATGGGCGGTCATTGCAAACTCTTTTGTCGGATGGATTCTGTAACCTTAAGGCCTTCTTCAATGGCGCGGACGTGCGTTTTTAAAATCATTTCTGTCGCGAGTCCACGCTCAATTTCGTAGGTGAGAGTGGGCATATCGCGCTCGAGCCCGCAATAGGTTCCGAGGCAGCCTGGCGTGGGGTAGCCAATGGACTCTTTGATTTCATAACCGGTCCAGTGAGCGATCGCCTTGGCCTCATGTTGGCAAGAGCCATTGACATTGAGCAAGGGGTGCCACGAATGCATGGAGAGCACAAACACCGGCTTGTTCTCGTCAATCCAGCTGACGAGGGCTTGGGTCTCAGGTTCGCTATTGGCTGACGCTCCGGGTGGGTATCTGGGATTGGTGACCTCGGGTGACCAATCGTTGGTGGCCATGTTGCGATTCAGGTCGACTCCGCGAGCATTGACGCGTGAGCGCCGCAAGACGCCGTCCAAATTTAACGCCGGCACAACGGTGACTCGGAGCCAAAACGGAAAGTTTTCGCTCCACCGCTGCAGTAAGCCCATGCAGGCCTCTACCCCTTCGATCTCATCGCCGTGCACCCCGCCCAAAATCAGGACACTAGGGCCAGATCCAAAGCGATAGGCGGGAATAGGTAGACCATTACTTGTTGTGCCGATTATAAAACTCTTCATCACGGTCAGAGTTTTTATTATTCTGGATCGAAGGTCAAGGAACGCGGCGATTGTCGCCAAGGAGCGCGCAAATGTCCTATTTTTTGAACGGCCAAAAATGGCAGGTGGGATCGAAAGCCCATTCTCAGAGCTTGCTTGAACTGACTGCGGGGCGCGATCAGCCCTTTTACGTTTACGATTTGGCAGACGCGCTGGAGCGAGCCGATGTGTTGATGGAGTCGAAGTTCTCGGTGCATTACGCGATGAAGGCCAATTCCCAACCGCGCCTCCTAAAAGAGTTTGCGAGCCGAGGGCTCGGCGTGGACGTCGTAAGTGTGGGTGAGTTGAAAAAAGCCCTTGCGAGCGGAGTCGACGCTGGCCGAGTGATATTCTCAGGCGTGGCCAAGGACAAGAGCGACCTCGAATTTGCGCTCTCCAAAAAAATCTTTCAAATCAATGTCGAGAGCTTTGAGGAACTGCAATTGCTGCAAGAGCTTGCCGTCGCCCAAAACGTCGAGGCGCCCGTGGCCTTACGGTTGAATATTCACCTCACCGCGCCCACGCATGCGCATGTGCAAACCGCCACTCCAGATTCAAAGTTTGGCTTGGATCTCACGCAACTTCCCGAAGTTTTGACTTGGCTGAAGAATCGCCCAGGAATTCAGCTCAAAGGAATCGCCACCCACATTGGTTCGCAAATCACCGACCACTCCGTGTTCACACGAATGGCGGGGCAAATGGGGGAGATCTATCGGTCGATTCAGACACAGGGCTTTAAAGTGCAGCGCTTAGACCTGGGCGGTGGACTCGGATTGGACTATCACTCCACCGGTGCTGAAGACCTTGAACGTATGCGCGGCTACATTCAAGCACTATCGAGGGGGCATGGCACCGATGCCGAGATTTTGATTGAACCTGGTCGATGTCTAGTGGCCCGTATGGGTGTTCTGCTGGCTCGAGTGATTTATGTGAAGACGACGCCGCGGCAAAAATTTATGATCCTCAATGCGGGAATGAACACCTTGATGCGGCCAGCTCTGTATCAGGCCTATCATCGTATTCATCCGGTGGTGGAGCGCCCCGAGCGAGAGACCTACACGGTCGTTGGACCCATTTGCGAGTCGACCGATAAATTTGCCGTGGACCGTGCAACGGCGCGGGTGGAGCGGGGGGACTGGGTGGCGATTTTTGAGTCGGGAGCTTACGGCGCCGTGATGGCCAACACCTACAATGAGAGCCCCTTGCCCGAAGAGTTTGTTTGGTATAACAAGGAGCTCATTCCATGCTAAAGGGAGCCGCGTGAAGCAAATTGTCACTACATTTTTTAAGGGTCTGTTCACTTTACTTCCAATTATGCTTTCTGTTTACATACTGGTTTGGTTTTTAAGTTGGATTGAAAACTTCACGTCAACAGCGCTACTGACCTTTTGGCCCGAATTTTTGTATGTTCCGGGCATGGGTGTTTTGGTGGCGTGTGTTTTGATTTATGCCGTCGGAACCGTAGTGGATCGACCCTTGGCCAGAGGCATGTTGAGTTTTGTTGAAAAGCTCTTCAGCGAGTTGCCTGTTGTCAAAACGGTGTATCTGACAATCAAAGATTTTACTGATTTTTTAAAACCCAAGCGCGAGCGAAAAGACCAAGTGGTTTTGGTGAAGCTGCCGGGGCAACAGATTGAAATGATGGGGTTGATGACGCGAACGTCCTTGGTGGATTTACCAGATGCCGTAACCAAACCTGATAAGGTCGCTGTGTACTTTCCGATGAGCTATCAGCTTGGCGGCGTCACTTTGTTTATTCCGCGAGCCTGGGTGACTCCGACCAATTTGAGTGTTGAGGCGGCTATGCGCTCAATCATCACGGCCTGGTTGCCAGGGCACGACAAAAATCTTGAGGCGCTCTAGTGAAATTATTTAACCCATCGACTGGCGGGCCTCTTGAGCGTCCGCAGGCGTTATCTTCGATTGAAATTGAACAGCGCGTGGGACGAAGTCATGCGGCCTTTGCTGAATTTCGCCAATCGACGTTTGAACAGAGAGCTAAGGGAGTATTGCGCCTCAAGGATTTGTTGCACGCGCACCGAGAGGAGCTGGCGCTGGAGATGACCAATGAAATGGGCAAGCTCACGCGAGAGTCTTTGGCTGAGGTGGACAAGTGTGTCGCGAGTTGCCGCACGATCGTACAGCTGTTTCCGGTGTGGCGCAAAGAGCACGAACAAGTGCTAGCGGGTGGCTATCAAATCACTCGCGAACCCCTAGGTGTTTTGCTTGGGATTATGCCATGGAATTTTCCGGCGTGGCAGGTGATTCGGTTTGCCGTTCCTGCTCTGCTTTGCGGCAACACCATTTTGCTCAAACATGCGCAGATCACTTGGCGCTCAGCTCGGCTGATCGAATCGTTGTTTTTACAGGCCTTTGAACTTCCGGTCTATCTGGACCTGCGGGCTGAGCATTCCGTGATCGAAGAGTTGATCGGCGACCCGCGGATCCGAGGTGTGTCACTGACCGGGTCGCGTGGTGCGGGGTCCAAGATTGGCGCATTGGCGGGGCAGCACTTAAAAAAGTGTGTGTTGGAGCTAGGGGGATCGGACGCCTATTTGATCTTGGCCGATGCGGATCTCGAGTTGGCCGCCAAGAGTTGCGTGCAGTCTCGCTTGATCAATGCGGGGCAGAGTTGCGTTTCGGCCAAGCGCTTTATTGTGCTACGAGAGCAGGCAGATGCTTTTACCGCGAGCTTTATCCAAGAGATGAAATTGGCAAAAATGGGCGCGCCGACAGACTCTAGTACTTCTGTCGCACCCATGGCTCGAGCCGACCTCAGAGATCAATTGCAAGAGCAAGTCGCAGCGAGCGTCAAATTGGGCGCTCGGATTGCCTATCAGGCCGTGGATTTGCCACCCAATGGTTTTTATTTTCCACCCACGGTTTTAACCCATGTTCGACCGGGAATGCCGGCTTTTGATGACGAGCTGTTTGGCCCCGTAGCGGCAATAGTTGTGGCTGCGGATGAGCGCGAGGCCATAGCGCTGGCCAACCAATCAATCTATGGTTTGGGCGCAGCTGTTTTCTCTCGAAATATTGATCGCGCCCAAAAACTTGCAAGTGCATCAATCGATGCAGGAATGGTTTTTATCAACGATTTTGTGAAGTCTGACCCGGTGGCCCCATTTGGCGGCGTCAAAGACTCGGGCCTTGGGCGGGAGTTGGGTCGTGAGGGTTGTTTTGAGTTCACCAATATCAAATCGGTGTTCACTCCGTCACATTGACGGTTTTTAAGCTCGAGTATTTAAGTGAGCCGAGTAAAAGGCGAATGGTCTCCTCTAAGCGTGGCGAAAAATCTGTGCAGCGCAAATGAATTTGCCCAGGCTCACGCACATCGTCTTCGCAAACGCCACTATTGAGCAGGTCTTCGATTAACCCGAGGCTTGAATCCACCAAGGTGATTCCCTGACCCATCACTCGTTTGATCGGCGTGCGCAAAACGGGATAGTGGGTGCAACCGAGGACCAAGGTGTCGACGTGCTTTTGTTGTAGCTCACTCAGATAGCGATAAACGATGAGGTTGGTAATGGGATCGTCGATCCACCCCTCTTCAACCAAGGGCACCCAGAGTGGACATGCCTGTTGATAGATCTCAGCCTCTGGCGCCAATTTCTTAAACACATGCAAATAAGCGTTGCTCGCAACAGTGGCGCGCGTTCCGAGCACGCCGATGCGTTTGCTCTGCGATAGCTCCAGGGCTTTGCGTGCGCCGGGTTCGACCACGTTGAATATCGGGACTGCGCAAGACAGCGGCTCCTCTAAAATTGTGGCCGAGGCTGAATTGCACGCAATGACAATCGCCTTCACCTGTTCATTCAGAAAAAACTGAACGTTTTGTTCAACGTAACGACGCAAAGTGGCCATCGATTTTGAGCCGTAGGGGAGTCGAGCCGTATCGGCTAGATAAATAAAGTTTTCATGCGGCCAGCGCTGCTTGAGTTCACGCAGAACCGTGATTCCGCCAACGCCTGAATCAAAAACACCAATGGGACCAGTCGGCATTTCAGCTCCTACACTCCGTGGGCAACGGATTCACGCATACCAGAGGCAGACATTTCAATAAAGCGAGCTCGCTCAGGCACTTCATTCAACTCAACTGCATTTATATAGCTCATGCCACTGCGCACACCACCGGCAAGTTCGTGAATCACATCGTGCGCACTGCCTTTTACCGCGACCGTAGTGGCCTCACCCTCTGGCGCCATACCCTCTGGCAAATGCCCACGCCACGACACCTGGGCCGCGCGTGAGGCCATTCCACGATAGTGCTTTTTCCCCTGGTGAATCGGCCCGGGGGTTTCAAGCGCTCCCGAGAGTAGCGAGCCTAGCATCACACAGTTCGCTCCAGCCGCCAGCGCCTTCATAATATCGCCAGAGCTGCGAAGTCCGCCATCGGCAATCACTGGAACGCCGAGCTCACGCGCCACTTCAACCGACCAAGCAATGGCCGTCAGTTGTGGCACTCCGCAACCAGTGATCACTCGAGTCGTGCACATAGATCCAGGCCCAATCCCCACCTTAATGGCATCGGCTCCGGCTTCAATGAGTTCTCGAGTGGCTTCGGGCGTGGCCACGTTGCCAGCGATCAGATCAATCGAATCCGCAAATTCACCCCGCAACCACTGCAGCATTTCCAACATGTTCACCGAGTGACCATGGGCGATATCGATGGTCAGAATGTTCGCACCCTCTTTTACCAACCGTTTGGCTCGCTCTTTGCCCTCTTCATTGACGCCAACACTTGCCGCGCACAACGTGACCCCGGCCTCGCGCACCAAGTGCAATTCCTTCACCTGATCTTCAATGCTCATAAACCGATGCAGTATACCCAGGCCACCCAAGCGATCCATTGCAATCGCCATCGCACTCTCGGTGATCGTGTCCATATTGGCGCTGATGAAGGGCAAAGTGCGCTTAAACCGTTTGGTGATGCGACATTCGAGGCTTGGCTCTTTGCGCGAGCGCACGGCGGACTTGCTTGGAATAATCAGCACATCATCAAACGTGAGGCCACGCCCACGCTGTAAAATGCCTTGGCCATTGAACGTGAGATCCATCAGTTCTCCTCGGGCTGCAAGCGATCTATGCTCGCTTCAAATAAAATAAAAATAAGGGCAAAGCTTGCCACTGCAATGAAATAAATGAGCAATTGGGTCAATACGCGAAGCGGAATGGCCTGGGCAAATTCAGACAGGTGCGGCCCAAATTCTAAGCCCAGTGTCAGACTCACGGTGAAAAAAAGCACAGTTAAAATTCGCCCCATTTGCCCCTTGGTCAACAGTCTGGAGGCCCGGAGTGCATCCACTTTGTCTTGGCGATAGAGCTCACTAAAGAGAGCCACAAACGGTACAAATATCAGCTGGGCGTATCGAAAGAAGCCGGGTAGAAGCAGCAGTAACCCATAAAGTAAAATCTGCGCCAGCATGCGAAAGTACTCCGCAAAAAAAGTTTGTAGATAAGGTGTGCTAAATGGCTGTGACGATAAACCTGAATTGTTTAGCTTGCGGCACTTGACGATTCCATAGCTTAAAAATAGCAAAAGCAAAATTCCTTCGACAAAATCCAAAGCGGCCAAAAAAACTTGCAAATCCAACCGGGCGTCGGGCTGAGTGGCCTTACTCGCCTGAATGCTCTCTTCGATCTGAAGATTCAAAAATGTAGAGATAAGAAACATTAAGCCCAAAGGCAGGCTCTGCGCTTTGAGCAATTGAATGGTAAGATCTGCCGACTGTCTAAGCCACTGCCCAATCGAAATTCGACCGTGAGCGCTATCTAGGCTATTCACACTTTCCAAAGCGACATTTCTCAAACGCACCACAGTCCGCATCAAAATTGCAAGGTCTCGAGGCTTTAGGTCGACAGAAGCCGTTGATACAATGCTCTGACGGTTTGCACTGACTTCCGCTCGAACATGCCGCCGCCATGGGAGTCATATTGGGCGACCTTTCATCTTGGGCAAAAGCCAAGCCACTAATAAGGAGAGTCAGGGGCAGGAGTACATTTGCGATTACCAAGTTTTTCATCAGGCACCTCTAGGTCTGAGTGTTCCGCAGCCACGTGACTCAAGTCATCCTAAATCGTGGAGATGCGGCTGAGCGGCGCTAAAATTCTTCGCTTTTACGGCGAAGACCAACGCCAGATTTCGCCGCCTGCTGTGTAAAATGTGGCCGTCCTTGTGCCATGGGTGGCCTTTTGAGGCCGGTCCTGGCCCGTCGCTTTTGCAAAGATCTCGCCTGGCTCACGCGCCCCGTGCTCCATGGGTGAAAAAAAGGGCTGAGCCCTTCGCTCTATTGGAATTGTTTGGTATGTTGCGATGGAGCTGGGTGGAGTGGGTCGTTTAGGCGACGCTCGAAGTTTAACCTCCAAGTCTTTAAATTCGAACTGTGGTCTCCCTCTGTCGCTAAATAAATCCGCGCGCGTGAGGGAGCACCAGGCGATTGCCAATCGTTCTTTTGCGGTCAGTCGTTGAGTTGCGAGATTTTTGGAAGCGTGGCGGGGGCGTCATTGCTCCCGACAAATGCGACGGTAATCCGCGGTTTGGAAATAAAGTCGAGCCGTGCACGGTTTGATCCATCGTGCGTGATTGCAACGATGGAGTGGCATGGGTGACCCGCGGGTACAGCCGGCCGAGGGGCGCGGGTGCGCGTGCATGCATGCATGGAGTTCGGTATCGTTCGATCAGTCTACCCAGAGGCGGCAAAACGACCCCGCCCATAAACGTAGTCACTGAACTCCCGCCGAAACTTCTCGCGCGCCTCGTACCCCTTTGTGGACTCGACCCGGTTGGCGCGAAAATAGCCGCCTAAAATGACCTCTTCTTTAAAACTCATCAACACCCGGGTAAACGCCAGGCCCGCCCAAAATTGACCAAACTTCCTGCCACGCCGAGCCCCAGTGATCTTGCGCGCAAGAAGCGTTGTGACTGCTCGAAGAAAATTCTGAAAGCTCTTCCGAGACTGAATCTTAATCTTCAAGTGCAAGTGGTTCCCCACATTGGCTCTATCGGCAATGATCACCCCAAACTTCTTCGCCTTTTGCGCCAACACGGACCGGATAATTTCCTTATTCCGCGATGTCAGAAAGCTCATATGGCCGTTGGCCTTATCGGACTTCAACGTCAGATGTAGCCACTGCTTAGTCGAGAGGGGGCGCTCGAGCTTACGCTTCCCCTTGTTGAGCGTATGGCCATGCGCACGGCGCGAGTAGCGGCGCTTGTCTGTCTTTGAAAAAAGTGAAGGTTGACTTGTTCCCATTCTGGGGCAATATAGTTTAGGTTGAGTAGTACGTCAACTGGTAAGTGTTTAGGTGCGAAATGGCGACTCACCGTCACCGTCACCGTCACCGTCACCGTCACCGTCACCGTCACCGTCACCGTCACCGTCACCGTCACCGTCACCGTCACCGTCACCGGGCAAAATTTGTCACTGGAGTTTACGATCTGCGCCTCGCCAAATAGAAGATGGCGAAAAAGAGGTCTGAGATTTCAACAACCTATGCGACTAGATGGGTCTAAAAATGCCAGGTTGTTATGGCACCGCCATTGCAAATCTTGGGGTTAAGCAAAACACGTTGATCTTTAAAAGTAGGACTCGCTTGAAACTAATATTTATTCGCTCGAGTTTATTGGGGCTCTGTGTGGCACTGGCGGAACCTGCCCTGGCGGTTTCGACTTCTTCGGTTGAGCCTTCAGATTGCGTGGCGGTGCTTGATGCAGTCAACGACGTAGTTAAAGCTTCGAAGTCTGCGCGTCGGTCTACTCTTATGGGGCCCTTAACGTCAGCGCACGAAAGTCGCCTGCTCGAATATATGGTGGGTTACATTCCGCGAACAGTCGATGGCAAGGTGCAGATGCTGACTCTCGATCTTTCCCAGCCCGAGCAGCTCACGGAGTTTCGTAGCTTCGTGCGGACGATAAAAGAGTTGGTTGAGAAACAAGAAGCGAGCTCTGGCACCGGCCGCAAGTCGCGTTTGATCGCTGAGGACTATGGGAATCTCCGTATTTCAGGAGAGATTCGCACGGCTGTGGACTCACTGGCGGCTCTTCTGAAGCAGCGAGACCGAATACTCAATCCGGGCCGATCAGAGACTCCATTTTCAATTGGTGATAAGGATCGCAGGCTGCTGACTCATATTCATTTTAATATGGCAGCAATTTCTGCATCAATAGCTGAGAATGCAATTCCACCACTGGAGCAATTTTCGATTGGCTTCTTTTTAAGGCGAGCTGTCGAACACGTTTGGGGTTCACACAAGCCCGGGCAACAGCCTGATGAGTTGACGCCAGGTCGCCTAGAGTCCGATCCAGTTGCGACGACGCTTTGGCAACAGCGGCAAGAGATTAATGAGTGGGATCTTTATGTCAACGGCCCAGGTTTTTTGAATCCACCGCCAAAGGCACTAAATTCTGTTTACCTAAAACCGAAGTCTGGTTTTGGCGTTCACGCAGGGTTTCGCGTGAACTATGAGCATGAGGGTGAGGTGCATGAGCTCAAGATTCGAGTGGGAGTGCCTAGGGATATTAATCCTGGGATTGTGATCTCGCGCTTGATTACGGCCATGGGGTACAACACCTACTCGCTGAATTTTCTACCCGAACTCCGAGTGAGCTATCGTGATGGCGAAAAGGTGTCGGGGCGAAACCTAATCATGGAGTACAACTCTCGCAAAAGTTTCAGTCTTTCGATCGCCACAATAGCCGGTTACAAAGTTGAAAACCAACGGCAGATATTTCGTGACCCCTTTGTTGACATCAATGAAGTGATCTTAAAAGACGGAACACGTGTAGCTCAAGACGGTACAGTGACTGCACTAGATGGAACTCAATCAAAAGGCGCTCCACTCAGAGATCGATTTCTCAAACGGCGGCTCGGGCTAAATGAAACTCCAAAAGCTGATGACTTCGATTCACAATTTGAAAATTTAGTCGATCAACTGGTGTTTAAAAATGTCTCGATTGAACATATCAATCCCAGTCGCAAACGCGTGGGTCGGTTCAACTGGCGAAATCCTATTTACATGGAGCTGCGCGAGTTTCGAGCCGTTGGATTTCTGGTTGGGTTCTTTCGATTGACTGACCTCCGAGCTGACAACACGCGACTGTTAATCGTCAAGCAACCCAACGGCACTTGGACACTGGAACATAATCTTTCTGATGTCGATAACGGGCTCGGCGGGGCGGGCATTCTTCCAAAACAATCGGACCCGTCGATTATGGCATGGGATACGTTCGAGATAAAAAGAGGCCAGCGTGGTCAGCAGGACCGAGTGGTTTTCAATACTCGGGCAGTTGAGGTGAACCCTGTGGCCACGGCGATGACGATTCCGGATGCAATTTTTGCTTTGAAACAGCTTTTGCCGTTGACCATAGGCCAATTTGAAGAGGCTCTCGCCTCAAGCAATTACTCTGCGGCCGAGCTGATTTTGTTTCGAGAAAAGTTACTCTACTCGCGTGATCAACTCTTGTCTCAACTTTCATTCTACGATACCGGGTTGAAAAGCAAATTTTCGCAGTTTCGGGCGATCAGCGACTATAATAAACAGTTTTCATATGATCCAAAACAGGACCCTCGTTACGACCCTGCGAAGGATGCACTGATCATCACCACGACGAGTGGCTTAAAGGTTGAGGTTCCCGTGCGGGGGCAGGTCATCCGAGATGGCGAAATTCATTAGTGGGTGAGGAGAGGTCCATCACTCCCGGCCATCACTTGATAGGCATGGTCTAAGGCGTCTTGATCGTAACTCGTAGCTGTCCGCCATCCGCGCTCGTCAGCATTGAATCGACTGAACACTTGGGTTTCACCAATAGAGTCGATAATCCGGCCCTTGGAATCGGTTGTGCGAAACAGCGCTCGCCATTGCTCCATCGGCAACGGCCGTTTTGAAACCGCTGGGTCCAACACATAAAGTTCCGTCGCGCCAGAGAGGGCGTCTTTCACCTTAACGATATTGACCACATGGAGGTTCCAATTGGGGACAAGGCCTGTTTTGTCGCGCACCTTTGCTTGGTAGGGTCTTATGGAGTCCGCGCCCCAAGTTCGGTTGTTTGGATAGACCACGAGTTTTTGTGTTTCAATGCCATGTTTAGCCAACGTATCTCCCATCACATGCGCTCTTTGGCGGCAAAAGTGGGCGTCTGTCTCTCTGAGTTGGTCTGGGTACAAGGTGACTAGGTCATCGAGTGTACTCTTGCCAATCACACTGATGGGGAGCGGCTTATTGCGTTTACCTGGAATCGTGGAGCGTTCGAGCTCCAGTGTGGCAGGTGATCTTTGGGCTGGGGCGCCATTGCAAGGGTCGGATTGGGTGCCCCGCGTACTGATTTTGTTGGCAATGGCGATATCCGCTAGGATTTGGTTTGCGGTCGGGGATAGTACAGGTCTTGGTCTTGGTCGTATTAGGGAATCTGCTTGGGCGAGTGCCGATAAGCACAGTGCCAGAGTGATTAACGAAATCCCATTTTGCTTCACGGGCAGTATACCTTTGCCCCAAGTTGGCAGGCTTTGTTTTTGTAATACAGGAGATTCTCCGGCCGAAGCTGATACTGATGTTGTTTGCTGATAAGATGGGTGCAAGCGGCGGAGCTCCCCGCTAAACATTCTTTGTGATACTCAGTCGGAGATTTTACAGCCGCCACCGACCGCTGCGCAACGCTAGGCGCCGAATTGAGTTCAATTTTTGCGCTGGGATCGATTCCCACCGCGATCACAATGCCCAAAGTCACACAGGCTGAACCACCCGCGAGGCGCAACCACAAAAACTGTGTGAGGCGATGTTGCACGTGCGTTTCGAAGGCGTCGGCCAGGTGAAGTTTTGCAGATTCGCTAGACCCGAGCGTGCCATGAATTTTAAAGTCAGTTTCTTCTCCAGCCGTAGAAAGGCTGGCCTTGGCTCGTGCGGTCTTGGCGGCCATCGCATAGCCTTCGTGGGCCTCTTTGACGGAGACTTTGCCATCGCCATTGGTGTCTAAGATCACTCGCATGTCACGTATCGATCCAGTTGGTCCGCTAAACACCTTGCGAGCAAAGTCGGTGAGTCCTGGGCTTTGGATGGACTCTGCGCCAGCATCCAAGGCCTGAAAATCACCAGAGGCATAGAGGGGTGATCCCACAAAAATTTCGTTCTCGACCACTCTAAACTTGCTCGAGAACAGCCCAAACAGAAAATTTGAGGGTGGAAAGTTCGACACCGGGGACTTTACGATTTGCGTGACTATGCGCTCGCGCTCTTTGCTGTCTAGGCGTTGCCAGTGGCGCGTGTGGGCTTTATCCAAATTCAGTTCGGCTTTTTGTGGATCGATCAACACGAGTCCTGTTGGATCGATCAAATAAAAGAGATCGGCATGGCGAAACGAGTACTTCGTCACCCAAACGCGTCGACGATTTTTGCCACTGCCCTGCGTTTCTTCGCGTTGCAGAACGAAGGAATAATAGACGGAGTCGGCCCCGCCCACGGATTTGATCGTCTTGTCTGCGGGCCAAGCAAAACCCTCGAGCTCGACAAATCCTTGAGGTGCACTGATGGCCTTTGACCGAGGAGTATCGGCCATCTGCCTGGCGCGGCGATGATTGCGAATGGCATGGTAAATAAGCCAGTAGCCCACACCTAAACAAATTGCGACGACTTTGAATCGATCGACCGGATCGTTTAACATGGCAAGGGTTTAAGCACCTTGGCCGAACTTTGGCAGATTCATTTTCAAGCTTGGGGCAACCTTCTCGGCAGCGGTAGCTTCAAAAAGTGTCTGGCGTTGATAATTTAAAATTCGTGCGGCAAACACATCGGGAAACTGATCGATGCGAGTGTTGAAATTGGCCACAACTTCATTGTACGATTCTCGTCGATGCGCAATTTGCTCCTCAAGGCCGGAGATTCTGGATTGCAGCTGAATGAAATTTTGATTGGCTTTGAGATCTGGATAGTTTTCACCGATGGCGATCACTCCTTGGAGAGCTAGGCTCATTTCCTTAGAGGCCTCGATTTTACTATCCACATTGCGGGCACTGCCGTAGTGGGCGCGGGCATCAACAAGGGTCTTAATCACGCCAGCCTCATAGTTGGCGTATTGCTCGATCACCTGAATCAACTGCGGGATTTCATCAAAGCGTTGTTTCAAGATGACATCGATGTTTGACCACGCGCGCTCGAGTTGATTGCGCAACCCAACCAGACCGTTGTAGATATTCACGGCCATTACAGTTAGACCAAACAGCACCACTCCAAGAAATATCAGCACCATAGTGTTCATAATTATCTCCCCACGTTACATCGGCAGCGTGCGCCCAGGAGATTAATAAAAATGACTAAAACTTTGGTCCTGAATTGGGCTTATCGGGCGGCGGCGTGTTTTGACTTTTGCCAGCTACCATCCCGATGGCGCCAGCCGTTAGTCCAAGCACGGCCACTATTCCCAGTGTCCGCGCGATAACGTCGGAGGCGATATCGTCTGAAATCACTCCCGCTATCCGGAGTGTAATGACCAATGCTGTTGCAACTAAGCCGAGGATTATAAAAAGTTTTGCCATAGGAAAAGTGTGGCGTATGTCGCACGGTTCTGCAATAGAACTGGCCCCCTAAATTGTTGGTATTAGGGGGCCTCCTCGGGGTATGGGGCCTAGACCTGGCCTGGTCCTTTGGCCTCCCCCCGCGGACCTAGGGATCAACAGCACGGGGGGCCAGTTTGAGTTGTTCGCAAGGATCAAAAATATTCATGGAGAGCACCGCCACAATTTCAGCCGATTTTTGATCGCGAGCAATAGTACTTCTAAGCTCCTCAAAAAAATTCAAATATAGGTCCTTGATCTCAGTGTATGTCGATCGGCTCACACTAAAGACGTTTGATCTAAAAATTGCGTCATTGGGCAAAGACTCAATTTTGTCTAAAAATTGAATTGTCCTTTCAAGCCAGTATTTGCGAATGCGTAAAGTTCCCTTGAAGTCACCTCGCGTGTCCAATTGACTGTTTACAACCCGATACTTGTAGCCATCAAAGTCGATTAACCCAGCCTCAGCCAAAATTTTTAACATTGCCAACTCTTCGCTGAGAGAAATTCCAGCTTTAGCAGCTATATAGCCCTCGGTGTGTTTATCGGCGTCTTGATAGGCTTTCAGTTCGAGACTTCTCAAAATTAACGCAATCACCGGATACTTATAGGTCAAATCAACTTCAATTTGTGGAAAATGGAAAAGTGTTGTGTGGTCGCGTTCGAAGGTCTTACTCACAATGGCATGCAGAAATGGCCGCAGGAGAAGAGGCTTTATAGCTATAAAAGCCGCTAGTACATCATCTAAATCTGGCTCTGCCCTTGAGCTAAACCATCTAGATACAGTGAAGCGAGAACGGCCCAACCTTTCGGCAATTTCACCAGTTTTCAGCCCAGCTGCCAAAAATTTAATTAACGATGCGGGGGATTCATCTTGATTGGCCTTGCCAGCTGTCACACTTTCGATTGCCTCACTGATGCCACGGTTGCGGGCTCGACATAGCAATAGAAAGTGTTGCCACTTCATTTTGTTTATACCGCGCTCCCATCTGTGCA
This sequence comes from Bdellovibrionales bacterium, assembly GCA_041739415.1. Classification (GTDB taxonomy): domain Bacteria; phylum Bdellovibrionota; class Bdellovibrionia; order Bdellovibrionales; family UBA1609; genus JALHOQ01. The sequence continues at coordinate 37,594 of JBGSNU010000037.1, forward strand.
CTTGCGTTTTAGACACCTTTAGTCGGCGTGCTAGCCAGGCTTGTGTTTTTGGGCGGCGAATGTCGCGCAGCAGCTCGCGCCGCAAGGTAATGGCTTCTAGCATAAGTTACGCAAAATGCACATTCTAAGGCAGATTAGTCAACTATATGTAGCAGACGCAGCTACAATTGAGTTGTGTCAGTTAGCAGTCCGCCCTATAACCACCGCAACAGGAGGATCTATGAAAAATGTTTTCTTTTCTATTGCGGTTCTGAGCTCGATTTTAACTGCTGGTAGCGTACAGGCCGCGGAAGTGACATGTAAGGTTGAAAACCCATGTGCTTGGCTTGCTGACGAGGGCTATGGACAAGGCGCACTTGGCTACTGCGTGACACAAATCACCGGTGACGCAGCTAATTTTTATGTTCATGTCGCGAGTGAGCAAAACGCCGATCTGCCACCCATCGAGCTTGTGACCGAGGTGTATACAGCCACTGAGGTTGTCGCTAGGAGTACGGATGGAACGATTAATCTGAATGGTGTAATTCAATCGGCAGGTTCATTTTCAATTGGCAATTTCGGATTTTTTGTATTCTGCGAAAAGCTATAATTTGTTTCGCTAAGAACTGGCCCCCTAAATTGTTGGTGGTGGGGGGCCTCTTCGGGGCAGCGGGACTAGGGTCTGGCCTAGCCCCACAGGGACACTTGCGGGACTAGGGAACAACAGCAAGGGGGGCCAGTTTGAGGAGAGGGCGTGAGCTGCTCGTTCTCGGACTGAAGGCCACATCATTGCCACCGGCATCCATTTCAAGAATCAACGTCAGATGTTCTCCCGCCGGCAAATTCGTCAGTTCAATCTGGTAACTCGTACCCCCTTGAAACGTCGAAGTTAGAGCTCCGAGTTGGCGAACTTTTACCGGACGGTTTGAGTTGCTCAAGGTGGATTCCGTCCACTGACTGTGGCTCCCGAGGTGGACTCGCACGGTGCCGCGACCTGGATCATATGTTTGCGTCAACATTAAGACTGCAGAGGATACGGCATTCACATCGCGGAGGTCGAACTTCATATACGACACGCGTTTATTGGCCTCCACGCGCAGCATCTGATCACTCCCCAGCGTCAGACCTTCGAGCCAGGCATCGGCGGTTGGGCCCCGCGAGAGGGCGACGGGAGCACTCACTCCTCGTTCAAAGGCGCCAATATCGACTCCGGCACCTTGTGGGCGGCGCGCTCCAGCGAAGTCCGTTTGAGGCGCGAGGTTGAGATTGCCCCGGTCAAGTGCGGGCGAATTGGCCTGAAGCTTGAGGTCTGGAAGCAGTGGATTCACAAACAAAGGATCTACACCGACGAGATTTGAGACCTCGGCCGCAGCAATGCCGTTGCGAATGTTCGGATTGTTTTTGTAGGCAATGTTATTGGCTACAATGAAGTTTTCGGCAAAAGGCTTTATCAAATGATCCAAGCGGATACCCCCAGCTGTCAGGATAGTTGTCGCCCCAGAAATTTAAATGTAGCAGGGGCGAAAAGGTTAGTGACAAATGGCACAAAGGTATTCGGCTGAATTTAAGAAGTCTGCGGTAGAGAAGCTCCTTGCCCGCGGATCCCGTCCC
>JBGSNU010000002.1:0-65828 GCA_041739415.1 Bdellovibrionales bacterium
CAGCTCACCCTGCCTAAACAAGGTTACTATGGCTACTGTCCCACCGACGTCGGGCGTCCAGCGCGAACGCATCCACGCCCCTGCATCTCTGAACTGTACGTCGGCAATGTGTATGAACACCTGTCCGATGTGACGACCTGCTTTGGCTACAATCCTCGTTGGTTGTTTAGTGTGCTGAGTCTCGAGTCTGCCCTTCACATCAACGCTGTCGGTGGCGCCTATGACGCTGGTATCGGCCAACTCACCGCAACGGCGATTCGTGAAATCAATTTGAATGTACTTCCGCGAGCCTTGAGATTGGCCAAAGTCAGCCCATTGCCTGCGTGTCAGCGGGTGTTGCCGTTCATGACCGAGGGAGATCCAACGTTAGACAAACGCTGTTCGTTTTTGGTGGCGCCGAAAAATCCGGGTCACAACTTAGTTTTTTCGACTTTGCTGTTGCTACGCAATCGGACCTTGGTAGAGAACTACTTCACGCGTTTAGATATTCGCTTGCCTGAGCGGGTCAATGTGGACCGAGTGAAGGCCATGTTGAGCCTTTTGGCCTACAACGCGGGAGCCGGCGGCATCACCTCGGCTTTGAAAACGTATTCGGTTGAGCACGCCGACCATATGTCCAACGCTCTCTTTGATTTTGAAAATGTGGGGCCGCGAAGCTTTGCCTATTTTTTGTTGAAAAACTTTCCGAGTGCGGATGAGGGGATTCGCAAGCGGGTCTCAAAATATTTGGGACACGTCATTGGCGCCACTCGTAATGTTGAATCTCGATTGGTCTTGGGACTATGTTCAGATCCAGAGCTCCTCTACCCGGCGCCGCACACGCAGCTCTTTAAGGGTGTCGCAAGCCCAAGCGCTAAAGTGAGTGAGTCTTCCCGCCTCGAGACCCAGAGGCACTTTCTGCGCCTAGCAGAGGCCTTTTCGCAAGAGAAGAGCGCACCACCCAAAGGTGATCTTTTGTGTGAGCAACGTCAGTCGGAGTTTGCTTACTCCTTTTTGGCGAAGGGCCAGGAGATGCACGAGCTGCCCTTGCCCATTCAGGAGGTTTACCATCAACTTTGCCAATAGCACTCTTGCGGGTTGAACGTTTGTCGAATAAAAGGTTAGAGGTATGCACAAGATATTTTTTATACTCCTAGCTGGTTCGACGGCTTCTGTACCTCTTAATGTGCACGGGCAATCCCTCACCTGGCGGGCCTGTGTGGAGGAGGCTGTGCGGGCCAATCCAGAGTTGTTGGCGGCCAAAGACACAGTTCAGTCGGCAAGAGCCCGTGAAAAGGCGGCGCGTAGCCCGTTCCTTCCCCAACTCAGCGGCGGTTTGAGCACGAGCTATGGCGATACGACAACGGGCCCCAATGCGGCCGGTGATCCAACGGACAGTTACGGCATGTCCCTTTCACTCAGCCAGAATTTGTTCTCTGGTCTGCGCGATCGGGCCTCACTCGCTCAGGCTCGCGCTCAAACTCGGATCAACGAAGTGACCGACGTGATCACACAGGCCCGGGTCAGCTACGATTTGAAGTTCGCCTACTCGGGCTTGCTCTACGCTCAACGGGCGATCAAGTTGCAAGATGAGATTATTAGTCGACGTAAGACCAACCTCGGTCTCGTTGAACTGCGCTTTAAGGGTGGTCGGGAAAATCGCGGTTCACTTCTGTTGTCTCAGGCCAACCTGCGACAAGCTCAATTTGAAGGGTTACTCGCTCGCAACAGTTTGAATGTTGCACGAACCGATTTGGCCCGTGTGCTCGCTCGCTCTGAGGACAGTGAGATCGCCGTGACAGAGGATGTTCCCCTTGAGCCCCTCCCAACCGAAACTCCAGATTTTATGGCGATCGCGAGTGAGGCTCCCACATTTCGCGAAAGTGTTGAGCAGGAGCAGTTAAGTTTTTCCGCTATTACTTTGGCGCGATCGGCGTTTTTTCCGACGTTGAGTTTGACCGGCTCGCTAGGTCGCTCGGGTCCTGACTGGTATCCAAATCAAGAGACTTGGTCAGTCGGCGCTAACTTGTCTCTGCCGTTGTTTGATGGCGGGCGAGACTACTATTCAAGTCAGAGTGCCGCGGCTCTGAGTCGAGCCGCCAGTTTTAGGCGCGAGAATGTAAACCGCCAGGTTCTCACGAGTCTGAAGACGGCCTATGCCAGTTATGGCGAAGCCATTGAGAAGCTTGAAGTCGACGAGAGCTTTCGCCTGGCCGCAATTAAGCGAGCCGAAATTGCTCGAGGCAAGTACAATAACGGCTTAATGTCTTTTGAAGATTGGGACGTGATTGAGAATGAACTCATTGTGCGCGAGCGGGCAGTTCTTGAGAGTCAACGCAATCGCACTCGAGCTGAAGCCACTTGGTTGCAGGTGCGTGGCAAGAGTGTTCCACAATGAAAACCTCTAATCTCATCTCGGCCGACATATGGCGCTCTCGCAAAGTTCAACTGAGTGCGGGGCTAGCTGCGCTGATTTTTGGATTTTTTATTCTATGGCTCTTTAGCGGACGCCCCCCGCTCACAAAAATTTCTTATGACGAGTTGGTCATTCGCCGCGGTGACATTTCGATCAGTATCCTAAGCAACGGCTTTGTTCAGCCCGACAATCGCATTCAGATCAAACCCCCCGTCGCGGGACGCGTCGACGAAGTTTTAGTTGAAGAAGGGGAGATGGTGAAGCGTGGGCAAGTGTTGGCTTGGATGAGCTCCTCTGAACGCGCGGCTTTGATCGATGCCGCTCGCGCCGATGGACCCGAGGCCGTCAAGCAATGGGAAGAGGACTTTAAGCCCATTCCTGTGCTGGCCCCAAGCGACGGCACCGTTATTCTTCGGCAGGTGGAGCCGGGGCAAACCCTTGCCGCGGCAGATGGCCTCTTTGATATTTCGGATCGACTTGTGGTGAAGGCACAGGTCGATGAGACGGACATCGCGCAAATCAAACTCAAGCAGCCGGCCATCGTGGTTCTCGATGCCTATTCGAAAAATCAAATCGAGGCTGAAGTTTTGCAAGTGGCCTTTGATGCCAAAACAGTGAACAGTGTGACGACCTATGCGGTCGATGTACTGCCACGCAAGCGGCCCGACTTTATGCGAAGTGGAATGACGGCCAACATTAGTTTCATCGTTGCCAATCAGCGCGGGGTCTTGCTCGTTCCAAATATTGCACTTTACGCCAAGGGCGATTCACGGAGGGTTTTGGTGAAAACTCCCGGTGGCAATGAAGAGCGAGAGCTTGAGATCGGTCTGAGTGATGCGCAAAACTCAGAGGTGAAGAAAGGCCTAACTGAGGGCGATATTGTCCTCGTGGCACGAGTGCGGATTGAAGAAGCGCCGCCGCGTTCACCGTTTTCTCCTTTTGGTCAGCGCGATAGCTCGGACGAGAATTAGGCATGTTGATTCTGAGCCACGTGCACAAAGCCTACCAGATGGGCGACAATGTGATCCATGCCCTGCAGGATGTGAATCTGACCATTGAGTCAGGAGATTTTGTGTCGATCATGGGGCCGTCTGGCTCTGGCAAATCCACTCTGATGCATGTGCTTGGGCTGCTCGACGTCCCTGATTCGGGCACCTACACCATTGCAGGCCTTGAGGTCTCTCAGCAGAGTGAAGATGAGCTCGCCGTACTTCGTCGGGGTGTAATCGGTTTTATCTTTCAGCAGTTCAATCTGCTGCCGCGAATTTCCGCAGCGGAGAACGTCGCTATTCCACTTCTGTACTCTCAGGGGAGCATGCCACTCGAGCGAGCGCGGGTCCTGCTGCAGCAGGTGGGGCTTGGCAATCGGCTGGAGCATCACTCCAATGAAATGTCAGGTGGGCAGCAGCAGCGGGTGGCCATCGCCCGCGCCTTGATCAACCAGCCTAAGATTATTTTTGCGGATGAGCCGACCGGAAACCTAGACTCATCGAGTGAAAAAGAGATCATGCAAGTGTTATCGGATCTCAATAAGCAAGGCATCACCATCGTCATTGTCACGCACGAAGAATCCATCGGCCAACAGACCAAACGTATTATTCGAATGCTCGACGGGGCGATTGTTTCCGATGAGCGCTTGGCACCGATTGACAACACCCATCTAAAAATGGCGGAGCTTTCAACAACTGCGGAGCCCGCACAAGTGCAGTCTAAATTCAAACAGCTGCTGCTGCACTTCAACTTGGGGCTACGCAATCTGTTGATTAACAAAGTGCGAACGGCGCTGTCCATGCTCGGCATCCTGATCGGAGTGGGGGCCGTGGTCGCTATGCTCGCCTTGGGCCGAGGGGCGCAAAACGCCATTGAAGATCAGCTGGCTTCATTGGGCTCCAACCTCCTGGTGTTGCGTCCCGGAGCTGTGCGAATAGGTGGTGCAGCCGTCCAAGAGGAGGTCGGTAAGGTCACCCGCCTGACCTTTGAAGATTCGTTAGCGCTGCGCGAAGTGCCCTTGGTGCGAGAGACTGCGGCGATTGTCGACGGTCACGTGCAAGTGGTTTACCTCAATCGCAATTGGCACACGTCCATACTTGGCGTCACCACCGCCTACCCCAGAATGCACAACGCCAACCCTGTGGCCGGTCGATTCTTCACCGACGAAGAAAATCTCACGCGTAGTCGAGTGGCCATTCTCGGCGCCACTGTGATTCGTGAGATTTTTGGGGATCGAAACCCGCTCGGAGAATTTATTAAAATCAATCGAGTCAGCTTTCAGGTGATTGGAGTTTTGCCGACAAAAGGGCACGCGGGGCCGCAAGACCAAGACAATCGAGTGATTGTGCCCCTCAACACGGCCATGCGCCGCTTGCTCGGTAAAAACTATGTGGACATCATCGAGATTGAGGCGGTTTCACCAGAGGCGGTAGCAAAGGTTGAGGACGTCGTTATTCAAGTGATGAACGCTCGCCACCACGTGCGTGAGAACGATCTAGACAGTTCATTTCAGCTCCGCAATATGGCTGAGGTGCAGGCGGCTATGGCCTCCAGTGCAACCACCATGGCTGTTCTTCTGGCATTTATTGCAGCGATTTCATTACTCGTGGGCGGCATTGGCATCATGAACATTATGCTGGTGTCAGTGACCGAGCGAACGCGGGAGATTGGTCTGCGCAAAGCCGTTGGCGCCAAACGCTCCGATATTCTCACGCAGTTTTTAGTCGAGGCCATCGTGATCAGCGTGATGGGTGGCGTGCTTGGCATTGTGCTTGCGTGGGTGTCGACCGTGGTGTTGACGACCATCACGGGCTGGCCAACGGCTATTTCATTTTTGTCGGTGGCTTTGGCGTTTTTGTTTTCCACAGCCGTAGGGTTAGTGTTTGGAATCTATCCGGCTCGTAAGGCGTCAAAGTTGCCGCCGATCGAAGCGTTGCGCTACGAGTGACGATCAATTCTTTATTCTGTATCCCATTTTAAAAATCACGGTGATTGCAGCTAAGCACAATAGCATAAACAAAAAAGTCATACCGAGACTCACCTCAACACTCACGTCGGACTGCCCAAAAAAACTCCAGCGAAAGCCGCTGACCAAATACACCACGGGATTAAATAGGCTCACGTTGCGCCAAAACTCCGGCAACATCGAAATGGAGTAAAAGCTTCCACCTAGAAACGTCAGGGGTGTGATGACCATCAATGGAATGATCTGCAACTTCTCAAAGCCATCGGCCCAAATGCCTATGATAAAGCCAAACAGACAAAAGGTAACTGAGGTTAAGATCAAGAAGGCCACCATCCAAAGGGGATGCGCAATTGTGTAAGGAACAAAAAATCGCGCGGTCAACAAAATCACCGACCCTATGATCAACGACTTTGCTGCGGCCGCACCGACGTAGCCAATAACGATCTCCAGTGCCGAGATCGGCGCCGACAAGAGCTCATAAATTGTTCCGACAAACCGAGGCATGTAAATGCCAAATGAGGCATTGGAAATGCTCAAACCCAGTATCGACAGCATGGTCAGGCCTGGGACGATAAAGGCGGAGTAGGGGACACCTTCAATGTCAGTCATACGCGAGCCGATCGCTGAGCCGAAGACGATAAAGTACAACGAGGTTGAAACGACGGGCGCAAGCAAGCTTTGGGTGATCGTTCTAAAAAAACGAGACATTTCAAAGGCAAAAATGGCGCGAACAGCGTAAAGGTTCATTGGTTTTTCCGCACGAGATCGACAAAAATATCCTCTAGTGAGCTCTCTTTGGTTTGTAGATCTTTAAAGTCAATTCCGTGGGCAGCGAGTTTTTTTATCAATTCAGCGATGCCAGTCTGATCTTGTCGGATGTCAAACTTGTAGATCAATTGCATTCCATCAGGTGAAAGCTCCACTTGCTCACTCACGATATCCGCAGGGATCGTCGTCAAATGTGAACTGAGCGCCAAAGTCAGCTGCTTCTTCCCCAGCTTCCGCATCAGAGTGGATTTCTCCTCCACCACGATGATTTCGCCTTTATTGATCACGCCGATACGGTCGGCCATTTCTTGCGCCTCTTCAATGTAGTGGGTGGTGAGAATAATGGTGGCACCGCTATTGCGCAGTTCACCGACAAGATTCCACATATCATGCCGAAGGGACACATCCACTCCCGCCGTCGGCTCATCCAAAAAAATAATGGTGGGCTCATGCGATAGGGCTTTGGCAATCATCACTCGTCGCTTCATCCCGCCTGAGAGCTGCATGATACGACTGTCCTTCTTGTCCCAAAGTGAAAGATCTTTGAGAATGCGTTCGATATGCCCAGGGTTGGGAGCCTTGCCAAAAAGACCGCGACTGAACGTTACGGTGTTCAAAACCCTTTCAAACATATCGCTGGTGAGTTCCTGTGGCACCAGTCCAATGCGTTTGCGAGCCCCTCGGTAGTCTTGCAAAATATCGCAGCCGTCAACACTGACCGAGCCAGAACTAGGATTGACCACGCCACAAATGATGTTTATCAAAGTGGTTTTGCCAGCACCGTTCGGCCCTAAAAGCGCAAAAATCTCACCGCGCCGAATTTCTAAGTTGACGTTTTTGAGTGCCACATAACCACTGGCATACGTTTTATTGAGGTTTCGGACGGAGATGATCGAATCTTGCATGACTAAGATGATAGTCGCTTCAAATGCGTGAAGGCAAGAAGCAGCTTACAATCTACTCCCTCTTGCAATCAGATCTCTATTTGTAGCGCAAAATCAAATGGTAGCCGAACTGCGTGCGCACGGGTTTAGACACTTCTCCAACCATCAAGGCAAACGCGGCCTCTTCGAAGGCTGGAACCATACGACCCCGTTTAAACTCTCCCAAATCACCACCGCTTCGACCTGAGGGACATTTGGACTTTTGCGCGGCAAGGTCCTCAAACTTAACACCCTCTTGCATTTTGCGAACGATATCGTCGGCGTCGTGTTGAGCTTCAACCAGAATGTGTTTTGCAGCTACTGAATCCATATTGCATTTCCTCCAGAGTGTTCGCTTGGAGTTTTTCAATAGTCAATTTTGGTAGCAATGGCAAACGCTTTGGGAGTGACGTGAGATTGGGGCTCTAGGTGAGCTCTATTCTCTTTTGCTTTCTAGTGTCTGGATCTGTGGGTAGCTCCTGCGGTGGCTGTTCAGTCATGGGGTCGCGCTCGGGGGGAATCTCCTCGGGTGGATCCGTGTGCGGATTGGGATTTTCAACCGGATCTTCAACGGCTGGATCTTTAGGCTCTGGCATGGGCATAGCACCTCCAGCTCAGTGAGCATTGCAAAGGCAGCGCCAGTCCTCTCGAGTCTGTAGACGCCTCGATCGTATCATCAATGTGGAAAATCGCCACTGTCCTTTGCCAATTGACCTGCGGCACAGCCACATTTTGGACCACCCACTTGCAATTAGTCGAAATTTCTAGACTCAACTGAACGTCCACAAGAGTCGAACTGTCTCCACGTCTTGAATTCTTCAGACGGTGGGAGACAAAATGCAACGACTCCTGAAGTGCGTCTTACTCGGTTTCATGTCGGTTTGTTTCAATATGAAACTCCATGCCGAAGTCCCAGTCTATGTCTGGACAGATACGGCTGGTGCACAGCTTGGACAAAATTGTCAGCCAACCCAACCTTTGGTCAACGGACTCGAAGCTTATCTTGAAGGAGTGATTGAGGTCGTGCATCTCGAATCACACCTGCCATCTGCTCTGCCTTTATCCGGCAAATTTCTCCAAGTTGTCGACGCCAACGGTCAACTGAGTGCGGTGAGTTGTGCCGGGAATGATCCGAAATCTTATTTGCTCTTTGATGTGTTTTCTCCGGAGCAGCTCACCCCCGTCGCTCGGTTGGGCGTGCATGCTTCTCAGATTGAGCTTTTTCGTCAGGTTCGCCTGCACTCGGCTGAAGATGCCGAAGTGCAAATTGCGGCGCCGTTTTCAGTCGCACCTTCCTCTCGGTTGATAGAAGGGGTGACGGCAATCGATGGATCGCTCAACCAGGTGATATGCACAACCAGTTCACAGCTCAATGTCAGAGATGAGAGCTTAAATAAAATTTTATTTACAGTGCCGCGCTTTTCCGACGTGAAAGTCGTGCAGAGTTGGGACCAACAGGACAAAAAGAAGGTCGTCAATAGTAAATCTTACACATTTATTCGAGTCCAGTTCTCCGCGCGCCCCACAGGCAAAAACGAAGGTTGGGTGGCAGAATCGTATGTGACGGTTCGATCCAATTGCCCAGGTGCCGTTGCGACTCCACAACCTCTGCCAATTGCTTCCACCTGGCAGTTCCCAACAAACAAGCGACCGTCGAGCAATTACAAAACGGGCATGCGACGTTTTCAAGCCTCGCGTGGCGGAGGTTCACGGTACCATGCCGCCTGCGATCTTTACCGTGTGAAGGACGAAGCCGCGGTTGCGGTAACGGCTGGTGAAGTGATTCGAGACAAATATTATTTTTATCAAGGGACCTATGCCCTAGAGGTGCGACACACCGGCGGGCGAGTTGTCCGTTACGGCGAGATCACCGGCAAAAAAGCGACCGGTGTCAGTGCAGGTCGATCAGTAAAGGCTGGGCAAACCATCGGCTACATTGGCAAAGTCAACTCGGGCTGTTGCACTCCCATGCTCCATTTTGAAATGTACTCTGGAACGGCTACAGGATCGCTCACCCAGTCGGGCAATAAGTTTCAACGCCGCAAAGATTTGCTCGACCCCAGCGCCGATCTCACCCATTGGGAAAAACTCAAATTTGGACAGGCCTATTAAATATGAAAAAACAAATCATATTTTCTCTGTTCGCGACCATTTTAATCACACTTCTCTGGTCGAAATATGGGACCGAGCCATTGAAGCCAGAGCTCCGTAAGGGCAAACCGACTACACAAACGCGATCGCTAAATTCAGGCAGAGTCGCACAGATTGAAGCTACGCAGTTCAAGGTTGAAGCCCCGCTCCCGCAGCGTCGGCCGGCGGCAGAGCCTGCGCTGAACTCACTGTCTGAGATGAGTCGGACGCTTTTTGCCTACACTCGGCCTGGAATTCCATTAAAGGATCTTGTCAGCTACTTGCAGCGCTCAAAACAAGAACCCCAAGTGGGCCATGACCGCAATCCCTACACCGGCGACATGGCGATCGTTCGAGTGAAGACCCCCTTGCCAGGCACTCGTTATTTTCACGCGCAGTATTTTGCAGATTCCGATGGAACAAGTTTTGTGCAGCACATGTCGTTTGAGTACAAACCTGGGCCCGAAGCCATGCGACAAGCCATCGCTGCGGTGAAGGCTTCCTTCCCGGGGCTCGGCGCGCCAAAAACAGCAAAACCGGATTTTATAGAGTGGGCTTTGCCAGAGGGGCGAACAGTGTGGATAAAAAAAATGGCGGCTGAGGATTTAGCGGACGACCCCTACAACGCTTATGGACCTCGAGACATTGGCACCATTCGTGTCGCCATTGAATCCGATGTGCATGGGCACGAGGGTTAATTTTCGAGTTATAATCTTTCATTAGAGCAAGATGTGATTTAGGCTAAGGCGTGGCGTCGCCCAAGCAAAACCGGATCTACGCAATCGACTTTGGCACTTGCAACTCTTTGTTGGCAGCGGCTAGCCCAACTGCCGTGACCAATCCTTTGCCTTTGGACCCTGCTCACCACGACCCCTCAGTCTTGCGAAGCACGATGTATTTCTCCGCGCAAAATCATTTGACGTTCGGCCAGGAGGCGATCCAAAGCTACGTGGAGGAGAGCGGCGAAGGACGGTTTGTTCGCTCCATCAAAAAGTTTTTGCCGTCTGCGAGCTTCACCTCCACCCATATTGGTGGCAGGAGCTACCAGCTGGAAGAGCTGATCGGATGTTTTTTACGAGAGACGAAGGCCCGAGCCGATGCGCACATAAACGCTGACGTTGCCTCGGTGGTTTTGGGTCGGCCCGCCAGATTTTCGCTCGATGCAGTTGAAGATCAATTGGCGCAGAGTCGCCTCGAGAACGCCGCACGCCAAGCAGGCTTTAAACACATTGAGTTTTTTCCAGAGCCACTGGCTGCGGCCTTTGCCTATAGGCAGGAACTAAAAACTGAAAAGACTGTGTTGATTGTTGATCTCGGGGCGGGAACCTCCGACTTCACCGTGATGCGACTTCATCCCAGCACCTACTCCGAGCGCGATGTGTTGTCACTTGGAGGCGTGGCTGTGGCCGGCGACGCCTTGGATGGGGCACTGATGCGCGACAAAGTGGCCTCGCACTTTGGCACGGAGGTGCGCTACCGATTGCCGCTCAGTCAGAATGTCCTAACCATGCCAGCCGGCATCCGGCATCGTCTGCTGTCTCCTGCAGATATCACTTTAATGGCGCGCGCCGATATTCGGGAGTTTCTCACACAAGTCGAACGTTGTGCTGTTGGGGCAGGTGACAAAGAGTCTCTGCGCAACCTCTTCAACTTGATTGAAGACAATCTGGGGTTTGCAATTTTTGAAGCGATTGAGGCGTGTAAGCGCTCCGTATGCCAAGGTGACGCCGCCCTTTTTAAATTTCACCAATCTGAAATTGATATTGAAGAATCAGTGACTCGCTTAGAGTTTGCCGAAATCACGAGTGAAAAGGTTCGTGCCATATTCTCGTCGCTCGATGCAGTGGTGAGTCAAGCAGGCGTTCGGCCATCCATGATTGATTTGGTCTGTTGCACAGGCGGTACGAGCAAAGTGCCCGCTGTAACTGCCGGGTTGATCGAGCGCTTTGGCGAAGAGAAGATCCGCAGTATGGGCAGTTTTCATTCTGTCATTGAAGGATTGGGCCAGCGCGCACAAAGTCTTCTATAACACTAAAACTCCCAACGCGAGTTGAGCCGAATCTCATCATTCACGTCTTCGGGATAGCGCGTGTCGTACGCCCTTAACAACCGAACTTGCATCGGTGCAAAATGAGCTAGCAGCACCTGCAAATCAACGCCATAACCCCACTCAAAAATATTCGCGGGATACTCATCGTCGAACCGCGTTTCTCGATCAAAGAATAGACCCTGTCCAACCACAAATGCCGACAGACGGTCCAGCCCGAGCGGCAGCCGCGGCGAGTAGAGGCGAAAATCAAAGACTTTTGAAACCTCTAGGCGTGCGAGTCCTGCAGTCTTCACTTTGTACTCATCCTCCGCAGTTAGTCGAGAGAGCTCAATGGAACGGTTAAAGACATAAGGGTTGTAGTCGACCTCCACATCATGATTCTCGGCCCAGGCATAAGCACCAGAGAGCTTACCAAAAATCTGCAGGGGAAACCCTTCGGTAAACTCAGATTGTACGAGTGACGAGTTATACTCCTTACTCCAGCTGTCACTCAAGGCCTCAAGCTTGTTAAGATAACTCAGTTTGAACGATCGCAAGGGGTGAAAATTAAGAGCAGGTGAAGAATTCAAAGTGTACGACAAATCAAATGCACTATACAGCCCGTAGGTTTCCTCAATATCCTTTGCTGCATTGGCAGACCACGAGCTCGGGTTTTCATCCTCGCGTTGATAGGTCGGAGCGACTTGCACAGCCGCATCCCATTGGCGCCAGCGCAACAGCGGCAAATCGAGCCTAAGATCGGCCCGCTGATTGTGTGCATAATGATCCGCTCCATTGATAAAGGACGAATGTTCTCGCTCATACTCGTAACTCACAGACAGCTCAGGCAGCCACTTGGTGAATGCGTAGCGAGTGAAAAAGAGTTGGTCCCGAAACTGTGAGCCTAAGTAAGCCAAGTCAATTTTCTGAAATTCCAGTGGATCTGTGAAAACCAAGCCTGCACCAAATACCAAACCGCTCAAGCTACTGTAGCCGGATTGAAAATCCATGCGACTGTAGCGCAAGGCCAGTAGTGAATTGTAGGCACGTTCATCTAAAGCCGTTTGGGCGCTATCGACAACTTTACCTGGAGTCAGGGACTGTGAAGGAAATCCATACGAGTACTGGGTTGGGCGAATCGCTGTGGGGTTGGCCGTCGCGATTTTTACCACATGGGTGTCGGCTTCAACTTCGACAATAACAAATTGATCGCCCTCGATGTGGCGCGCATCCACGACTCGATCTGAGGTGAACATCCGCACAAGCTCATCGTTCTGATAACGGAAAAGCGATGAACCAAAATCGGTGTTGGCGATAAAATACAACGCACCACTAGCTGCAACTTCTGTGACCTTGCCATAAAAGCCGTCATACACGAATAGCGGTTGGCGATTTTTATAGAGTATTCGTTGCGAGCCATTCTGCCTAAAATAATAAACATGACCAGCTTCATCGGCGATCGGCTGGGAGTGACCGATGTCAAAAAATTCATTGTTTACCAATACGCGGGGCTCCAGCCAAGACTCCCTGGCATCGAGTCCTACGACCTTGCCACCACGGATGTCGTTGACGATCAGCCCGCGATACTCAGGTATAAACCGGTCCCCCTCGGCATAGAGTGAGTATTCGATATTGTGCAAATCGTGTTGCGCTGATGTCGCAACCGTTGGCTGGCCCTGCAACCAAAACACCTTGCCGAGTTTCAGGTCATAAGACTGCCGTGACAGTTGGCGCGTGCGCTTGTCAAAAATTTCAAGGTAGGGGAGCGACAAGCCGTCACTACGAACAAAAAATATCCGATTGGCATCATGATTCAGGGGTCCCACGAACGGACTGCGGAGTTCTCCGATATCATGTGGTTCAGCCTGTTGATTCTGGGCCAAGATCTCTAGTCCTCGAACATATTCACGGATTTCCTGAGGGTAGCTGGACCCAAAGTGTTCCCGAAATGTCTGGTTTAAGATCAATGGCCAAAGGTAGCGATCACCTTGCTTAACAAAAAACTGATTGGTTTTATCCACTCCATACTTTGCGGCTAAGAAGGCTTGAAAATATCCACCTTGCAAATAGTGAGTGTCGCCATACGGAAAGCGAAACTGATTATTGATCAGGCGGTTAGGATCGATCTGCCCCGCTTTAATTTGGGCAAATACCAGAGCCCGAGCCTCTCCACTGTGCAGCCGCCCACCCAAATTGAAGCGCGACTCATTCATCACTGCATTGCCTTCGACCAAGAATCGAGGCGTGAGGAAGTTCGGGTGAACGAAGATAGGCCAAAACGGTGTGAATAAAATCGTATTGCCTAGAACTTTCTTTAAGGTCGAAGGGACTGGGCCCTTAGCATTGAGATGGTAAAGGTGCGCCACTTCGTGGGTCGTTAGGGCCAGGCCCCATGACGACTGCGCCATGCTTTCTAGCAGGGCTCCACCCGAGGGGAACCAAACGCTTTTCAAGTTGGGCGAGAACGTGGCATAGCCGTTGGCAATTTGCTGTCGGTGGGAGGTGAAGACCAGGTCATCCCGCTCGTCCAATCGCCAATCAAAACTTTGCTCATATTGGGGGCGGAGACTTTGTCGATAAGCCGCGAGTTGTTCAATCGAGTCACGGCTGCCTTCACTGTAAATGTAGAGCGTGTGATCTCGCAAAAGTCGGTAATAGGGTTCATCGCTAGGTACGGTGACTCGCCCCTGCGCGAGGGAACTAAGCAAAAGTAGAGCCATAAAGCTAAATTGCGAGCTAATTCGTGTCATTCCCTACAATGAAATGAAGATAGGCAAATTGTCTAGAGTTGTCTAAATGCAACCGAAGGGACCCGGCCATCGAATTTGACGAGGAGAAATTTCAAATGCAGCTGAGAATCTGAGCTTTATAATGCATCGCATTTGAAGCTGTGTTACCACTCCTCCCTCAACCGGTACTCTTGAAACGGTGTAGGTCAACGGCATTGACTTGAATTAATTTGATGGATGACTGCACGTTCATTGAAGATTTGAGCTTTTTGCACTATACATTTGTTTTGAGTCAGGAGGGCGAATGCTCAATACGCTAAATGGTGTGGATCTTCTAAGAAAACCCCAGGATGTTAAACCCATCCTTCAAAATCCCAATGTGGATGTAGACGACGACTTTGGTCTCTTAGATCAGATCGACAACATTTTAGATTTGGATGAAGAGCAATACCCCCGCTTCACTCTTGCCAAGAACAAAGCGCGCTTCTTGCGTATGCTGAGCTGGTACAAGAACAAAGAGGAGTGGTTGGATGTTGCGCCATTGAGTGGTGTGAACAAGTTGTTTAAGCAACAGACCAAAGAGCTCGAAGGCATCCGATCCAGCAAGTTGGATTACGAGATGGAGCTTGAGACCGGCACATTGACGCCCTCTCAGCGCTCCTACCGTCGGGATGAGTTGAAGATGTGCAAAGTTCAAGAGAAGATGGCCGTGCATCTGATTTCCAAGATGCAGGTCAAGATCAAGTCGGGTCGTCGCTAAGCTCCAGGTCATCCCAAATCGGGGTGGCTAAAATCGAGATAAAAACAAATCCATTCGAAATAGGCTGAGCTCAATTGGGGTCGGCATTTTTTGCCGTTTTGGCTCAAAATAATACATGTGAGAATTCAAGGGGTTATACCATTTTGAGAGGTTGGGGGCATTTTTTTCCTCAAATTCTCAGATTGTGCCGCCGATACATACACTGTGACCAGTAGATGGTTGCATAGGTGCGAATATAGGGGAGCCAGCGAGCGATAGACTGGACTCTTCTCAAAATTAATCGGAGGTTTTTAATGGGACGTACGATGGTAGTTGTGGTCGGAGACGATCGGGATCAGGTAGAGAAAATCAAGACCTTTGGTCAGAGTGCGGGATGCACTGTGCAAACATTCTCACCTGTAGAATGGCAACGGAATTTGAATGATCCGTCGGCGCGCACTCGGCTGCAAGGCGATATTCCGGCTTTGAGCTTGGGAGTGAGTCCGTTAAATGCCAACAGCAACCCGGGTCCTTCTCCACAAGGGACCTACGAGGGCGCAAAGATTCTGCAATTCCCTCAGCCCTCTGCCATGAATGATGAGAACAAAGTTCGAACAATCAATGAGCTGGAGAGCATTGCGATTGAAAATGCGATTCACGAGTTCAGTGGCAACCTGACCGAGGCGGCAAAAGCTCTTGGCATTGGTCGTGCCACGCTCTACCGCAAAGTTAAACAGTACAATATCGATCCAGCCAACGCGCGCAAGAAGCGCGCAGCTTAATCGATCGTAAGTCCTTGAACCAAAGTCATTGACCCAATCGCTTGGCCGACGTCTCATACAGTGATGCGTCGGCCATTCGTATTTTTAAGCTTCACCTCCGCCTTATTTTTTGGGTGGCTTGTTTCATCTGCCGGCGACATGCGCGATGCCTACCAATCCGTTTGCGAACTCACCGAAGAGCACTTTTACAAATATGATCCCCCCGTTCAAAACTGGGTCAAAAGATGTCATCGGCAGGCGGCGCGATTGCCGAGCTTTGCTTCGGTCAGTGTCCTGATGCAGGACTTACAAGATTTGATGGCAGAGATGCGGGTGTCGCATTTTCAAATTTACACTCCGGCCGAAGACAAACGGGTTTGGCAAGGTGAGGGAATCGATACAGGTATCCGTGCGAGATACATTGAGGACCACCTGGTGATCTATAGAATTGAAGCGGGCAGTGGAGGCGCCAAAGCAGGCTTACGGGCTGGGGATGCCATTCTCGCCATTGAAGGCACGGATCAAGTCACGCCCTGGGGTGCGGCTCGACGTGCGGGTCAGTTCAAAGTGCAGCGCTCAGGTGAGGTTCTAACGGTTGCAGTAGAACCTGAGCAAGTGGTTGTAGACCTCGCGCCTAAGCTCACGCGCTTATCTCCGAACGCCATGTTGCTGGTGCTGCCGAGCTTTCGCTCAGAGTATTTTATGCCTGAAGAGTGGCGGGCTATGGTGGGTCAATTTATAAACTCCAAGCATTTGATTGTGGATGTTAGAGAAAACGCCGGGGGAAACTTTGTGGCGATGCTCAGGGCCCTTTCGACCTTGCACTGTGCGGAAAAGCGCATTGGCAAGATTTCTCAACCGCGCAAAAATCTACCCACTAAACAAAATATTGAAGACAACACCCAAGACGACTACCAGATCCGCGAGCTCGACACCTATGCCGAGGTGGGTCTTCAAACGTTTAGTACCTACGGGTGCTACCTAGGGCGAGTCACGGTTTTGATTTCAAACGAAACCTCTTCGACGGCCGAAATATTTGCCGATAGTTTTAAAAACAGCAAGAGGGGGCGAGTCTGGGGGCAGCCGACTGCCGGTGAGGTGGTCTTGGCTGTCTGGTACTCTTTACCGGCTTTGGGTGAAGGTTACAGCGTGTCGATTCCCGAGGCGGTGTATGTGTCCGAGCGGGGAGATGATTTAGAAGGCAAAGGCGTATGGCCTGAGCGCGAACTCCACTACGATTTACGTCAAGCACTGCAGGGCATTGACAGCTGGTTGGTTGAAGCCTCTCAGTAGCGTCTACAGGTATTGGCACGACGGACAAAAAGTTCTCCCAGCTTGGTATTGCCTTTTTGCTTGAGGCGACCACCGGCTGCTAAAAAAACGTCCACCGTTGTTCCGTCTAGCTCACAGGCCTTAACAAAATTCTCGAGTGACTTCTCCTCTTGCCCCGATTCGTATTGTGCCTGTGCCACACCAAAGCGCGCTCTGACCGAGTTTGGCGAAAGTTTGACTGCTGCTGCAAAGTACCGATCGGCTACCGCAAAGTTCTTTTTGCGAAAAAACAAAGTGCCTGCGGCCCATTGTACAAATTCAGATTTTGGAAACCGCTTGGCTGCCGCAATTAGGTTGCGCTCGGCCTGTTCAAGTTCTTTTTGATCAAACAAAGCCTGCGCCAGATAGACATAGTTGTCAGGATAAGCGGGTGCCAGCTGAATCGCGGTTCGACAGTTGGTTACGGCTTGCTCCAAAAATCCGTCATACGAATCCAGTCGACAAAGCGCCCGCAGCAGTTCAGAGCGTTGGCCATAGCGATTGATCCCTTCGAGAAGGATTTCGCGCGCCTCACTATGAAACCGACCATAGAGAAGAGTGGCCACCAACAAATCAAAAGCTGGTTTGTACCCCTTTTGCAGCTGCAACACCCGTCGCAGTTTTTGAATGGCTGAGGTGGTGAGCTCACGTTCTTTTTCGCGAACGGTTTCAAGACTTGCCGCTTTCAGTTGGGCCTGCGCCAGGAGCATATGCCAACGATGGTTTTCTTCCTGTTTGGCACTTAATAGTGAGAGAACTCTAGCCTCGCCCGCATGGTTCTGTTGATTGGAGTAGGCCAGTGCCAACAGCAAAAAGCCCTCGGTGCCGAGTTGCTCGGTGTAAGGATTCAATAGCTCAACAACCTTATCATATTGTTTTTGTTTGAATCTGAGCTGAGCCACTTGCAGTCGATTGGTTTGAGCCAGCGATGTGCAAGAAAAACAAAGGAGAAAAACCAAGCTGAACCACCGCCGACTCACGGATTGGGCTCCGCTTTAGGGGCTACCGTTGGGTCGGCAGGCGTGGCAGGTGGAGTGAGAGTGGGCTCAATCGGAGCCTGTAAAGTCTGGGGGACACTGGGTTCGTCTGCGCCCGTCTGGGTGGGAATGATGGCACTGCGTGTGGCCTCTTTAAACGCCTCTTGCGGCAAATTTCTCAAGGCTAACAGGGCCGGGTGGCGCCCATTCAGCCGCAAATAGGACTCATAAGTGAGCAAGGGTTTTGGCCGCTCTGCCCTGGGCCGCTTGGGTGTGGTGGGCTGCGCGTGCAGGACCAACGGTAAGATTATGCCAACGATCCACATAATTTCCCTCAACTGAACATCACATAATCCCGATCTAACCTCTAGCATGCGGGGCCTCGGTTGTTAGTGCAAGGGAGAAGCGATGGCGAAGAATTCAGACGGTGGCAAAGAGTCGGGTAAAGTGATTCACTTTCCCCGCCGGACCAATGCCTCGGCGCCTGTGCCAAAGTCTGAGCTAAAAACACCTGCTGGTGAGAGTGCTGCTGGCTACCGCAACTTAGCCGTCGGCGGCGCAGTCCTTGCCATACTCCTAGCCACTGGCGCGGCCAATCGCTCGACCTTCAACCACAACCAAGGACTAGTGGAGAATCGAAACGGCGGTCGTGGTTTGGCAAGTGCCTCGAGCCCACTGATCATCAACCGGGATGCCAAATGGGAGAAGCAACTGGCAGAGCGGCTTGTGCAAAAGTCGGGGCGGCAGATTGCATCCTCACAAATTGGTCGAGTGGCGAGTCTTGAAGACCGCTTACGCTGGGGCCCTTTAGAGGAGAAGTACACAATTTACAAAGAGGATGCCAAACGCATCTCTGCTATTTTTCTACAGGACCCTGAGACCAGCCCAGCCTACATTTTAAATAGGGGCAAGTTTTTGCAACAATTTGGTTCACTGCTGACAAAGGACTTCGATTCTGCACAACTCAAGGCTATAGAGACTGGACCAAACAATCAGGTGATTGAAGCTTACACAATTTTCGATAAACAAAAGCAGCCTTGCGCCGTAGCCCACTTTGAACTCGACCAGTACAGTCGGCTCCTCTCACTCAATGTGAAGCCAAACAGTCTCTAAGTTCTCGAATCAAGCCTAATTTCTAGCGCCGAATGTGCCGATAAATCCCATTATGGTGATTCCGGATTGGACGACTCGTAAACCAACAAAGGTTGAATATCAACCCACCTTAGGGGCTTCGCAAAGCTTGGCTCGGCCCGTGGATCGTCTTGCCGCTGCAATTGTGGATGTGTTTGTCTTGGTTGCGCCCATTGCAGTTTTGGTGAGTTCACCGTTCCGCCGAGACCTAACCGCGTCACTTGTCCTCGGCAATGAGGCTGAGCTCCTAAGTAAAAGTCTTATGATTGGATTCTTAGCCATCAGCGTGTTGGTCATGTATCAAACTCTGTTTCACTTTTTCTTTCAGGCCACACTAGGGAAAATGCTCTTTCATCTCCGAGTGGTGCCGGTGTTTCCTGACGGTCGCCTGAGCTTTGCCGCCAGTTTGGCTCGAAGTTTAATTTGGCTCTTTGAGCTCCTTTGCTTTGCGCTGCCGTTCTTGGCCGTTTATTCAAACTCCAGGCGGCGAACTTTACACGACCGCAT
This sequence comes from Bdellovibrionales bacterium, assembly GCA_041739415.1. Taxonomy (GTDB): domain Bacteria; phylum Bdellovibrionota; class Bdellovibrionia; order Bdellovibrionales; family UBA1609; genus JALHOQ01. Next base: position 19,357 of record JBGSNU010000002.1, read on the forward strand.
CTGCGATACGATAGTCGTTTCACATTCAACAGATAGAGCCTTCACTCCCGCTATTTGGGAGAAAAGCTTAGCGCGCGGATTTTTGTTGCTGTGTTTGCTGCTCTTTGGTTCTGTTGGCCTCTTGCAAGTTCGGAGTCTGTTGAGCGGACTTTCGAGTAAGGACTCCTACGGCATACTGACCGAGGCCGAGGCGTCTGGCTGCGACTCTGTAACCGACAATTTAGATGAGTCCGCGGGGCGCGAGAGCCGACTCAAAGTCGCAATGGCACTGTACGCCGCCGGAATAGTAGATAAGTCGTGTTTAGTTTCAGAAATTGAAGTCGAGCGATCTTTGCGGCTCAGTGTCGGGCCGCTCACTTATTTAGCGCAGGCGTTTATCAACTCGGACGATGCAGAGATTTCAAACTCCTATCTGGATCAGGTCTGCGAGGTCGCCCCAGAGTCAGTCGAGTGTGCGATGAGTGAAATTGTGTCACATTGGTCAGATGATGATTTAGAAACAGTGGATGAGTTGATTCGCAAGTCCAAGCGAGGCAGTGGGTACCTTGAGGTCTGGGGCGTGCGGCACTTTATGAAGCAGGCTAGATATCCAGATGCTTTGACCTTGCTGGATTCGCTGAATGCCAACCGCGGAGTTGCCGAGTTCAGCATGGTTCAACGAATAAAGGCGCTTTACAACTCCTACCATGACGCTGAGGCGAGTGTGGCCCTGGCGCAAGCTTTGCCCGTGATATCCAAAGAAGAGGCAGAAGATGTGTCGTCGTGGATGTGCGCGCAAGATCTGCAAAAAGGCTGTGATTCGCTGTCTCAACTTGCCTGTCGAAATGTGAATTTGGGATCTGGTGAAATTCGCGATATTGATTTTGCTTTGACCTCCGAGGCGATGGCTAAGTTGCTCGCGCTGGAATGCAATCGCGGCACTTCAATTGACTACCGAACTTTCAGTGAGTCGGTTCAAGACGCCGATTGGAAGACCTTTTTGAATGCCAATCAGCAGCACAAAGCGGGCAAACTCGACGCCTCGTTGCGATTGTATGAAGAGGTGCTCACTTCAAAAACTGCGGCTGAAATGTTGAAGGTAGAAGCTGTGCGAAGAGCGGCGCAATTTGCCAGCTCTGAGCAGCTGGCCAACTTGCATGAGTTTTGGCAGCGGTTGGAGAGTCGTGAGACTTGGGTGAAGGCTGGCAATATTTTATTTTCGCATCTCGCCAAGCAAAGCAATCCGGCAATCGCGCTGAATGTGGCACGAGAGCTTATGGGCGCTGGTGCCATGGCACCCCAATTGGTGACAACCGTGGACTCGTTAAACTATTTCGCACCACCCCCTCAGCGACTGCCTGCCAGTGAAGACAAGCCGCAGGATCAAGAGTGATTTTTCCGATACTGAACGGTATTTTGGGATGGAGAAAGGCGCCAATTGCTTGGTGTCTGCTGGCACTAAATTTCATGGTTTTTTCATTTACTGCCGTTTGGGGTGGTCCGTCTACCCAGGCTCTCGAGTCGGTCATGCATAAGCCCTATTTTGTAGCCGCACAAGGCGAGATCTATGCGCAATATCTCGAGGACCGACCCGAATACAATCATCCCGAGTTCGTCCGCAGCATCGGTCGACAGGTGCGTGAGGGATCTATAAATAAGGTCGATTTGTTAGGGCAACTGGCGTTTCGAGATTTTAATTTTTTAAACGACGCAGATTCGGTTGAGTATGACGGGGATCAGGTGGCATTAAAAATTTGGAAGCGCGACATTGCGCAGGTCCGCGAGCATCAAGCTCTGCATCCGAGCTTTCTCTTTGGGCTCAAGACAAACGAAGCTGGGTTTGCCAATTGGATCTCCTATATTTTTGTCCACAGCGGATGGTTTCATCTTGTGGGCAATATGCTGTTCTTGTTGATATTTGGTGCCGCTTTAGAGCGACAAATTGGCGGGTTGGGATTCTTAGTTGTATTCTTGCTCTCTGGGCTTGTGGCCGCCGGAGTGTTTGCTCTGCTCACCGGTGTGACGGGCTCGCCACTGGTGGGTGCAAGCGGGGCGGTCAGTGGAACCATGGCGCTTTACTGTGTGCTCAATTGGAAGCGCCCCGAGCGTTACGTCTACTGGTTCTTCTTACCCTTGCGCGGCTTTATGGGCTTTGTCTATTTGCCAGCTTGGGTGGCATTAGTGCTTTGGGTGATCAGCGATCTTGCCGGATTCATGGCCACTCTTCCCGAACTCGGGGGCGTTGCCCACACGGCGCATCTTGGGGGTGAGGCCGCGGGTCTGATCACGGGGCTCGTGCTGTTTGGCCTGCGACGTTTTTGGCCGGTGCCAGACGCACCAGCCCTCTCTCATCCCAAAGTGGCGATCGGCGTTCTTATGCCTTTTCTGCCAGAAATCAACCGCTCGACTACTCCTCGTTTGGGATAAAGCCTCGGCGCATGGTGTTTTCTGTGATCACTCGTGGTTCCATAAACTGCAGCAAGTAGTCCGGTCCACCGGCTTTACTGCCAACACCCGACATCTTAAACCCGCCAAACGGATGTCGCTCCACCAGTGCGCCTGTGTTGCCGCGATTGATGTAGAGGTTGCCCACTTCAAATTCACGTTTGACTCGTTCAATGGTCGCTGGGCTGCGTGAGTAGAGGCCTCCCGTGAGCGCATACTGGGTAGAGTTGGCGATCGTCAGCGCCTGATCCAAATCTTTGGCTTTTATTACGGCGAGAACGGGGCCAAAGATTTCATTTTGAGCAAGGTCACTGCTCGGATCCACGTCGGCAAAGATGGCCGGTGCGACAAAGTGACCTCCAAGTGGCGCTTCGCCTTGATAAATCAAGCGTGCGGTGGACTTGGCGCGATCAATGGTGGCACGAATCCGGTTGAAGGCCTCTTGATCAATCACGGGGCCTAAGAACGATCTTGGGTCATCTGCGGGTCCTTGATGCAAGCTCTTGGTCGCCTCCACCAATCGATCTAGGAATCGCTCATACAGAGATTCAATCACAATCGCCCGGCTACAGGCTGAGCACTTTTGCCCTTGAAACCCAAACGCCGAGTGCATCACGCCCATGACGGCTTCATCGAGATCTGCATCGGAATCGACGATAATTGCATTTTTGCCGCCCAGTTCAGCTAAACATTTTTTGATGTGAGTTTGCCCGGGATGCACGACCGAGGCCTTTTGCAAAATGCTCAGTCCAACGGCCTTCGAGCCTGTGAAAGCGATCACACTCACGTCTTTGTGATTCACCAGGTACTCGCCAATCTCCTCGCCGTATCCCGGTAGGAAACTCACCACTCCTTTTGGAAAGCCCACTTCTTTTAGCAAGCGCATGAGTTCGCTGGCGATGATCGAGCTTTGCTCTGCAGGTTTCATAATAACTGTGTTGCCTGTGACCAAAGCGGCAGAGACCATGCCAGTCAAAATCGCCAGAGGAAAATTCCACGGCGCAATGACCAGTGAAATCCCGCGTGGCTGGTAATGGTATAGACTGACTTCACCAGGAGCCCGCCCCACACGGCGTGGGCTCGCGAGTCGGCGCATCTCCAGCGCGTAGTAGCGACAAAAATCTATGGCTTCAGCCACATCGCCATCGGCTTCATGCCAGCCTTTCCCCACCTCCAGCGTTTGCAAAGCGGCCAATCGAAACTTATCTCGCTGCATTTTATTGGCCAGTTGATCGAGCAGGTTGGCGCGCTCCTCGGCAGGCATACGGCTCCAGGTGGGTAGGGCTTTGCGAGCGGCATCAAGAGCCATATCCGCTTCACGGGTGCTGGCGACGTAGACCTGACCTAGTTTTTCGGTCGTGCGCGAGGGATTGGTCACGGTGAGCGTTCGCACAGTTTTGATCTCTTGGCCGTTAATTTCAACTGGGTAGAATTTGCCTGAACGCGCCTTCCATTCTCGTATGGCATTTTGCATTTGCTCGCGCTGATTTTGGATGGCGAAGTCGAGCGGCGGTTCATTATAGAATTGCCCTGCTACACTGACAGGTGCACCGTTGGTGGCCTCCATGTTTTGCGTGGGGTTTTGCAGCAAGACTTCGGTGGAGACATTCTCGGCAAATTTCGAGCGCAAAAACGATTCGTTCGAAGTGTTCTCGAGCAGGCGTCTGACCAAGTAGGCCATGCCCGGGATCAACTCTCCAATCGTGGCATATTCACGGACTCGGTAGCCGTCTTTCACCAGGGCTTTTTTGATCGGCTCGGCCATACCAAAAAGCATTTGCACTTCAACCGAGCGCGGATCAAGCCCCTTGGCTTGCGCATAGGCCAGTGTGGCCGCAATCGAGCGAACATTGTGTGAACCTACAGCCAAGCGCAAATGCGGGTAGCCGTCTAGAATGAGTCGAGCGCAATTTTCAAAGCTTGCATCGGACTCGCGCTTATTGAGATAGACCGGAATACTCCACCCTTTTTGTTTAGCGTACACAACTTCAAAGTCCCAATAGGCACCCTTTACCAGCCGCACCGTAAAGGGCGTGCCACGACGCTTGCTCAGTGCGATGAGCTTGTCTGTGTCGACGTGAGCGTCTCTCAAATAGGCTTGGATCACAATGCCCAGATGGGGGTACTTGCGGAACTCGTCTTCCATCACCAGCTCTGAAAAAGCGGTGATCAAAAAATCTTTGTGAGCGTATTGCTCCATATCTAGATTGATAAATACATTTTGACTGATGGCCTTGCGAAACACCGTGCGCAGCCGCTCTTTCACGACGGACAAAGACTGATCCCAAGCGGCTTCATCAATCTGCGAATAAAGGGCCGTCACTTTGACTGAAACATTCACCTTGGGAATGGCCCCATTCTCATCGCTGTCGATTTGGGGAATGCTCTCCCAACTGGCGGCATCCCGCGCCAGCCAATCGATCAACTCCAGGTATCGATTCAAATAATTTTGTGCTTCACGTTCAGACAGAGTCGCCTCGCCCAAGAGATCGGCGGTGAACGTGATTTTGTTTTTTCTAGCTTTCTTGAGTGCGGGCAAAGCGTCTTCGGGATCTTCCCCAGTGATGAACATTTTGGCCATCTGAGTGACATTTTTTTTAACGGCGCCCGCCATAATTCCAGGAGCGAGTGACCCCAGCCCTAAACCAAAATTAAATACCGATGGTAAGTCTTCGCCACTCTCAGCAAAATACTCTTTAAGATGCTTGGCCACTTCAGAGCTGGAGTTGAGATAAGGCAACACATCGACAAAGCGAAACATCTGCACTTTGAAATGCTCGTTCTTCATCGACCAATCCATTATGCGCCCATACCACCAATCTTTGTTGAAGATTGAGCCCGAGTCGTCCTCGAGGGATTTGAAAATGCGTTCACCCATTTGACGGACTGAGGGTTCCAGATCGTTCGGTTTCATTCGGCGCTCCTCTTGGCAATTGGGCGCGAATCTAGCAATGCGTTAGACGGGCGGCAATTGAGAACTGCAAGGCGAGCACGCAAAAGGGGGCGGGGAGCTTTTGCTCCCTCCCTGGCTGAGGTAGGTGTGTGGGGTGGGTGTGTGGGCTCTTAGGATCCACGAGTGTGGAAGAGCCGACGGGATATAACCCTATAGGCAAAAGCAGTACCAACGTCAGTGGAGTCACTTTGTCCGACGGCAACGAATTGGTTGTGCGCTCGGGTCACTTGCGCCCTTTCGCCAAATTCGGCCACTAGAGCCAAAGTGACACTCGGTATAATTTAAACTTATGTGGCGTCTAAGCATAGATAATCTGGATGACTTGAGGAATCTATTTATAAGGGAATGTAATATGGTCTCTCGCGCGCCTGGATTGTCTCTTTTTGAGATTGGGCTGTCTGATCCGTTGACGTATGGTTTTTCTCAAACAAATTAGGTGTTTAGAGTCCCTCGCACGCTCCTTTCGCTGGCCTTTGTGTCGGTCGTCCACAGTTGACTCTCCGGGCTCAACTTCGATGAATCAGTTATTACTAATGGTTTCAAGTATTTAGATTGTCTCATTTTGGGCCTGTGAATTGCCTTAGCAATGAGGTGGTGAGTCCACCTCGCGTGGACAATCAATGGGTTTTACGCACCTCTGGAGGGCGAGCCGTGAAGTTTCGGATTTACACCTTGATGGCATTGACTGGCGTTTTGCTGTTGTCCCAGGCCTGTAGCCGGCCCTTGGATCCAGAGCCGGGGTGCACGTTTGTGCAAAATGCAGATCTTCAAAGGGTTGCGTGGCGGAAGGGTCGAATTGTCGAGCTTTATCTGCACGTGTCGTTCCCCCGAGAGGCGTACCCCGTGGTCGATCGGGTGGTTGAAAAAATCAACAGGCAGTTTGGTCAGATCTTTAAGGTCGTCGGTCGAGGTCAAGGCGGTCCGCGCACTCCGGTGAAAGACGGGTATTCGACAATCTACTGGATGGACACTTGGGAGTCAGGCAAACGCACGGAACAGGCGCGAACAACGATCTATTGGTCCGGCACTGAAATCTTTGAAACGGACATGCGGATCAACGGGGCCGATTTTGATTTTGCATTCGGTCCGCAGGTAGAACCGGGTAAAGTGGATTTGGAGAGTTTGATACTGCATGAGTTTGGCCACATGCTCGGGCTCGCGCACAACGCAGAAAGCGGCAGCGTGATGAACGTATCGCTCGATCAAGGGCAGGATAGGCGGGACCTCACACCGCAGGACGAGTCCAATTTGAAGTGTGAGTACTGATTTTATGCAAACTGGGAGAATGCATCTGGGCAAGGCCGAGCGGTCTAGTTCCAGTTTGGATCCAGTCGGCGAAATTGTTTTGGTATTTAAGTTAATTTAAGTTTTAGTAACTGCCATGTCTCGCTACCATGAGGAAGTTAGGCAAAGGGTTGCTGAAGGAAGTACGAGGAGTCGAGTGAGCTTACCAGGATTGCAGAACCAAGTTCTGTTAAAAATTGACAAGAATGAAGGAGCGGCGCGAGTCAACGTGCCATCTGAGCGTTCTTATCATGACATCCCTGGCCTCAGACACGAGACGTTGGACGTGCTGAAGCAGCTCGATCAAAATCTTCGAGCGCTGGAGGATGCGTCTGGCCGTCTTAGCTTTGTGCTATGTGAAGTCCGCACGCTCATCCGCCGCTAATAAGGGTCGTTTCAGCCCGCCGCTCGCGGCCGAGTCGGCGCAATTTCAAGTTGATATTTAAGTCTGTTGTGAGTTCCACAAAGCAACTGAAGATTGTCCAGCTTGTGCTCGCCACCCCTCCACCTTGAAATGATATGATCCACTTGCAGTTGATATCGGGAGTTGCACCGCTCACCGTTGGTGTGCACGTGCCGACAGCTCTGGTCTCGTTCAAACACCAAGCGACGAGTGTTGCGACTGACGCCCAGACTGTGACGCACCTTAACTTCCTTGAGGGAAGTCGAAGCGCACCCAGTTTTTTTAGCCACCGTAAACCGCGCGCAGTAACTGAGCACCTCTTTGAGCTCGCCACTCGGCACCGAATGCGACACCAGCTCTTTGGCGCGCTCAATGATCGCCCACTCGTCTTTGGTGAATGTCATCTCCACCCGAACAGACCCATCGCGCTGCACTCGAGCCTTGGATAGGCTCTTCACTTCGAGTTGAAGCTTCTCGTTCAGTATGACCTGGGTGTTATTAATAGTCTGACCCTTGATGCTTTCAATTATCTCTCGCTGCAGTTCAAGTGATACAGATTTTTGCCGTAGCCCAGCCGCCAACATTCCAAGTTGAGTGAGATTGATTTCATTTGAGGCCACAAGCTCTTTGATTTCCGGCAGAACCTGCAGCAAGCGAGCGGCGTCGATCTTTCGCTGAGCCACAACGGGCGCGTAGTGATAGTGAGCCCGAGTCATAAAATCAAACATACTCGTCGCACCAAATTCCAGCCAGAGACGTCGGTGCATAATTTCACGGATGCAGTCGATCATCTCGGCTTCATTCGCCGACTCGCATTCTACCCGTTTGTCTAAAATTGAAATGAGCATCTCGTTGCTCAGCTTGCATATGTTTTGGTTCAACCTGCACCTCCAAAAAGAGGTTTATAGCACACGTTTTATTTATGGCGTTTTTGCAGAACTGAGAAGTGCAGAGTGTCCCCATGCACGTCACTTCAGCGGCCATTTTTTTCGCTCTAAAAGAGCGATTGAGGCGTACAACACACGAAACATAAGAAGCTTGAGCTGCATTTTAAAAAACGCGTCTGTGTGGGCAACTGCGAGGGCAAAAATGCAGTCAATTAAAAATTTTGATCTTCACAAAAGATGCGGAGTGTAAGGCTCAAACATTGCGACGATAGTTCTCTTGCCGGAGACCCACGCTATTTACTGTCGCAATTTCTCTACAACTTTGTGACCGAATTTTGTAAACAAGTCTTTAAACAATAATCTCACTAAGGCCGGGAACTGAGACTTAACGGGTGATCCCAGCGCCGGAGGATGAAGCAAAATGAGCATCCATGCCCTTCCTCGAAAACACGCGAAAATGGTTTTTCCCCCAGGGTAGGGTAGCAAGGACCAACAGGTTAAGGGGCCAGTTTCTAGTTGCAGCGGCCGACGCCGAACGTGTAACTAATGTTCGCGCGAGTCCCTTTTGCATTGTTCTGCACCACAAACCCACTGTGTTGGCCACTTTGAATGTAAGGAGCGCCAATACTACCATCCAAGATATTGTTTCGAATGATATTGTTTTTGCTCGCATAAGGGGGCAAGTCACTTTGTTGTCCGAGCCACTTGCTCGAATTGGCCACCATCGCCTGATAAAATTTTGAATTGTTGTAACCAAACAAATAGTTCTCTTCTAACGTCGAATCTTTAGCACCTTGAAACCAGACTGCCGAACTGCCTAAGGAGTCGATGCCGTTGTGGCGAACTCGGATGTTTTTGCCTTCAAATCCAACAAACTCCAAACTTGGCGGATTCATGCTCGCTTGCGAATGACTCTCTCCCCCAATCTTTATTGAAGGATGAAAGGATGATCCTCTAAAATGATTGTTGAACACATCGATATTCATGCTGCCATTCTTCATTGTAATGCCGTTTTTGGAGTTGCTAGCCAAGGTGTTGTTGCGCACTCTGGTGTCCCAAACGGTTACAAAATCAATTGTGGCATCTGAGGCGTTGCAGCTGAAGGTGTTGCTATCAATATCCAGATGATGAGTTCGCCCCACTTTAATGCAGTCACGCCCTCTACCTGTGATGATATTGTTTGATATTCGAACGTAGCCATCGTTGGCCAATGCCGGTGTAGAAGAGGATCCGTTGATGATCTTGATTGGACCATCGTCAGTAGATCCATCCGCATTGCCTACAATTTTCAGCCCATTGATTTGCACATGGCTAGTCGTGACAATGTAAATAGTTGATGTTTTGGTGGCTGTGCTTGGAGCTTGTAAGACGGCGGTGCCGGGCCCATCGGCATTAGTAATAATCAGCGGTCGACTAGCGGAGTTGGCATCAAATCTCGCGCCCGTAATTCTTAGGGTTTGATTATACACACCTGCCTTTAGTCGAATGATGGTTCCTGGCCCAGCTTGGTCTATAACAGCCTGGAGGTTTTGTGACGGACTCACTGTGACAACTACAAGTCCCGGTGGGATCAGTGGTCTATCACAATTTGCGACTAAACTTGGTGTGGGCTCAATTGGCTGAACGGGCTCTGGATTTGGCTTTGTTGTATTGGCCTCTGGCTCCACAATGATCCTATCGATATAGACGTTTCTATCGGCGCCGCCGACCTTTGCATCATTAATGAACTTCAGTTCAATTTTGCGGTTTCCAGCGGACAGGTATGTAGTCAACAAATGGGGTTGAAAAGATGTGCTGGAAACCTCAACAACACCCTGGCTTTTGCCGTCAATATAGGCCTGAAGCTTTGCGTGTTCGGTCCCGGCTTTATCTTGCCTTGCGACAACTACAATTTCATATCTTCCTGGAGTGCTGGCAAAAAAAGTAGTCGAGACCGAAGCACTGTTTGTGAAGAGTCCAACGGAGGTGGCGTTTTTTACAGCAACTCCTGATGTGCTCATACTCTCACCTTGGATAATTTTATTGTCGATGTGTTTGAAGTTGTCTGTCTCCAAACTGTCTACGTCAGTACCATTCAGTGCGTTGTTTTCGGCGGACTCGTATGGCGAGCAATTTTGAAAACTAGCGAGAACAAGTCCCACACCGATCACAGCCTGAATAATTTTAAATCGCATGGGGCCCCCTTAACGTATCAACATTGGACAGCGTATCCCGAACTAAAATTGCAGAAAATATGCCTGCGGGGTTTGAGCTCTACTGGAAGCTGAGCCTTGCCTTTCAATTTGGTTCGCAAATGCATTGGTCAGCGTCAATAAGTTAAGCGCATTGAACATGCATGTGTCGTTTCGATAAATCGGTGGTACGAGCTCAGGCCTTTGGGATGCGAACGGTGAGAATGCCGTCGGCGTAGGAGCGCTGGAGTAGGCGTTCACGCACGGGCCGCTCGAGGGGGATCTCTTGCCGGTAGGTTTGGTAGCTATTTGTGGCGATCTTGCCGGCGTTGGCATCGACAATTTTATCCTCAAAGCGACGAGCTCCTTGGACAATAACTTTGTCTTCGCGCACGAGAACTTTAACATTGTCTTTTTCATGTTCGGGAATTCGAGTTCGAACGATGTAATGGTTTTCTGTCTCTGAGATTTCGGCGGTTGGTTTGGCTAGGCGATAAAATGGATCGGCGTTTTTATCTGAGTAGCGACCCACATCTTGCATCACCTCTTGCTTCTCGGCGGCCAGAGTACTTTGCAAAGCGGCTTTTTGCTCTTTTATGGTGCGTTGGTAAGATTGCACATTTTTTTGGATGGCAGCTTCATGTTCAAGTCGCTGTTGCCCAAGGGTGAGACGATTGGTTTGCTGCGTGGTTTGCAATTGCTGTTTGTGCAGCTGCTCTTGTTGTTTGGTTTCATTCTCATGTTGCAGCTGGAGTTCGGCAAGCTGAGTGCGCTTGAGCTCCTCGAGCTGCTTAATCTTTGCTTCTAAGACCGTTCGTTCATTGAAAATTTGCTTTTGTCCGGCTTTGTGCACACTTGCGATGTTTTGATCGTAATCTGCTCTGGTCCGCTCCATCTCTGAGTTACCTTTGAGTCGTTCTTTCTCAATTAAATTCTGCTGTTCTGTCCTAAGCTCTGCGAGTTGCGCTTCAGTTTGTGCGTGTTCTGCCGTGAGCTGCGTGCGAGCGCGATTTTTGAGCTCGGCTTGTCGTTGCATAAAGGCCTGTTGTTCATTGGTCAGTCGAGCTTCATTTTGCTCCGCTTGGGCTTTGAGTTGGGTGGTGGTGGTGGTCCGTTGTTTTTCGGTCGCTTCTTTTTGATTGGCCCGCAGTTCAGTCTCATATTTTTGCGCCAGATTGCGTTCGTAAGTGAGCTTTTTGTTTGTTTCTTCTTTGAAGGTCGACACACGCTCTTTCGTGTCCTCGCGCAAATGATTGACGGCAGCTTGGCTCTCTTGGCGCGCTTCGTTTAGGCGATTGGTGTTTTGCTTTTGCACGGAGTTTAGCTCGGCTTGATTTTCTTGCTCGAGGGCTTGGCGCTTTTTTCGATGGGTGTCCTTGAGTTGTTGTAGCTCTTGCGCTTGTCGTCCACGTTCGGACTGAATCTCTGAACTCATTCGCGCGACCTCCATTGGGACTTCAGAATAGCATGGGCTGAAGGCTCAAGTGGGTCTAGAAGACTCGCGTTTAGGGCTAAGGCTGAGTTTGGGGTGGGCTAGCTGGGGCTCGCTCAGGCTTGGCACAAATTGGTTGGTGACCAGAGGTGTTGCCCCGGCAGCGCCAAGTGTCTCGGTATTGGACCATCTCGTCGGGTCGAACAGGATAAAAGACTTGGTATTGCAGCGGATCGAACATCGAGAGAATCACTCGCTCTTCGCCGGTTTGAGAGTTGGAAATGACAAGCTCAAAGGCTCGGTACTCAGCCTGTCCGGAGCTAGAGCCTAGAGCGAAAAGAGAGAGAATGAGCCAATGCATAAGCGACTCATCGGCCAATGGTCCACAAGACTAAAATCGAGTTTAATGGCGCGAAGAATCCGCAGCGAACAACGATGTCTCAACAATTTGAAAGTAAGTGCGGAGCAGGAGTTCATACGAGGCGGTGTCCAGGGATTCTAGAAAGTCGCGCTTCTCCCCAAACGACTTTTGCTCAACAAACTGGGTGAAGAGATCTTGAATTTTGTCTTGGTTCTGCACGTCAAAAAGGTCTAGCTCCTCAGTGGGCACGCTGAGGACTCGCGCAATTGTCTCATTGTCGAACAGGAGATGGATCCCATTCATACTATGAGTGAGCAGATGCTCAATTTGATCCAACTGGTTTGGGCTGATTCTTAGATCTTTCACACCTCAAGGTTAATTGTTATCCAAGCGCACGCAAGAGAATATCTGAGTGGTTTGACTATCCAGACCTGGCTCGTTATTCTTAAAGGTAGGGGCCGGACTTATGTCTGTCTCGAAAAGAGATGGACCCTGCAAACACCGGCAATCGTGTACAATTATGGTTATGACAAGGTCTTCAAAAAAGAGATCCGCTCCAATAGTTATCGATGAATCTAAGGGGCTCGTGTTTGAGTCAGAGGCGGCTCTCTACACACATTTTCAGTCCGATATTAGTGCGCTTGAGTCGGAGTTTCTCAGCCTAAGGCAAGAAGACGACATCGTCGAGAGCGAATTTGAAAAGTATGATGCCCAGCTCGATCGCTTGTTGGACGATCCTGACGAAGTTTGGGAAGATGGCAGTGGGTCTCGTAAATTTATTTATGTTCGTCGATTTGACAAAGATGTGTCGCACATTGCAGTTTGTTATCTCACAGAAAGTACTCCCAGTTTTGTGTATTTGCATTTCCCTACCCAAGATCTGGAGTTGGTTGAAAGGTATCGGCGAGGGCAGTTGGTGTTTCAGCGCTCTTCCGTCGACGCGCCACTAGGTGCAATTGAAGGCGATGCCTTAAACGAAGGCGATGAACTGGCCACGGGTCTCTATAAGGCCATGATGTTGGTTAGGTCCGACAAGGATATTCCTGAACTAGAATTCCCCGATTACTCGACCCATCGTGAGGCCACGCTTGAGGACGCCGACGAGATTTGGCGAAACAGCGATTCACTTGGCAACGTCTTGGTCAGCTTCATCAAAGAGCTCGGTGAAGACGGTGAGGAATTCTATGTGGTTGTGACCATTGAAGATGCGCCGAGTGGCAGTCATGCTTTACTCTTTTCGTTTCCCAGCCGAGACAAGTCGTTAGTGGATCGCTACCGGCACGGAGAAAATCTTCAAGCTGAAGAAGTTGTGCAAGAATCCTCGCACTAGTTCTAATCGCGCAGTTCCACCCAGGTGACGCCATCGCCGCCTGAGTCGGTTGTGCCAGACTTCCATTTTTTAACATACACAGAGCGCGACAAATAATTGCGGAGGCCCTTTTTAAGCGTGTCGGTGCCGTGGCCATGGACGATTTTTATCCGCGACTCTTGATTCAAGGCCGCGGTGTCGAGTTGCTGCTCCAGTTGAGAGATGGCGTCGTCCATTGAGCGTCCACGCAAATCGAGCGTGCGATCTTGATCCAAATGTGAGCTGTGCTCTCCAGCGCGACGAACCAGCTCATGGGTTGGATTGGCAGCCTGTTGGGCGGGCTTGAGTTGACTCCAGGGCAGCAATAGTCGCATGGAACCACTCAGCACTGTGACCTCTCCCTTCGAGTTCGGCACACTTTGAACGAAAGCGTCTCGCCCGAGTGAAGGCGCATAAACTTTTCGGCCCGGCGGATAGGCCTGGGCAAAGTCCTCAGCCGTCTCGACTTTTTGCAAACCAGAAGAAGATTTCGGTGTCGCTTTAACAACGGTGGGCATAGTCGCTTTGATCTGCTCTAGGCGCTCATGCCGGCGAAATACGTCCTCGACTTTGCTATGCTCGATCAGCACTTCGATTTTCTTTTCGGCGCGTTTGACCGAGGCTTCGAGCATTTTTTCGCGCTCGCTTTCAAACTTTTGTGACAGGGCGGAGTATTTTGATTTTTCTTTTTTAGCTTCACGGCTTTCATTGGCGGCATCGGCCATAAGCTTGTGCAACTCATCCTTCATCTGCTCTACCTCACTCAAACCCGCATGGTAGGCCTTCATCTCAGGACTCAGGTAATTCATCGCTTCATCAATGAGTCGAGGGTCGACGCCTACGCGCTTGGCGGTTTGCAAGGCCAAGGATTGTCCGGCGACTCCCATTAAGAACATGTAGGTGGGCTTACCTGATTTGGAGTCGTACTCGAGGCTGCCATTGGTTACGCCCGAGTCGGCGTCCCATCCCAATTTTAATGGACCGAGATGTGAGGTAATGACGCCAAAGCTTTCATTCCGGGCGAATGTTTTGATGAAGGCGCGGGCCAAAGCCGTGCCTTCCTCTGGATCCGTTGAACCACAAATCTCATCAATCAACAATAAGGTGTCAGTACCCTTGGCTGCGGCCGCTTCGCTCAAAATGTGCAAATGCGCGGCAAATGTCGACAGATGTTGATCAACGCTTTGCGAGTCTCCAACGGCCACGTGAATATTCTGAAAAAACGGCAGTTTTGAGCCTTCGCCTGCAGCAATCAACAACCCACAGCGCGCCATTTGCGCCGCCAGTCCCACGGATTTCAGCAGCACGGTCTTGCCTCCGGCATTTGGGCCAGATAGCAAGAGGATGCGTTTGTCTGGATGCAAAGTCACGTTATTGGCCACAACATCAATGTTCGCCAATAGAAGAAGCGGATGTTTTAGGTCTATCAAATGAATAGAGTCAGTCGAAAACTCGCAGGGCGAGGCGTGCGTGTGGGTGGCCAGTTGCGCCTGGGCAAAGCGCAGGTCACATTCAAACAGCACCAGTCGTCCCGCTTCAAATTCGGTGTTTCGGGTCAGCAGATATTCGCTCAGCTGCCGCAGCAGGCGCTCGATTTCTTCTTCAATATCCACTTCAATCTGTCGAAGTCGATTATTGAGCGGCACAATCTCCTTCGGCTCCATAAACACAGTTTGTTTGCTTTGGCTGGAGGCATGGATAATACCCTCAAAGCTATGTTGCTTGCCGCTGCGGACGGGCAACACCCAGCGACCTTCACGGTTGGTGACGTAGCGATCCTGTAGTACAGGCTCCATCTCGTGCTGTCGAATAAGTCTGTCTAGGATGCCTTGAGTTTGGCGAACAGCTTGGATTTTTTCATTGTAGAGTTGATGCAAAGTCTGGCTTGCATCGGTGCGAATGTCTCCCTCAGGCGTCATGATTTGATCTATCGCTGATAGGGGCTCTGTCGCATCCATAAGACGCTCTAGAACACTGCGAATCCAAGGCGTTTGATGTTCTTTCAAGGCTTCTGTGAGGGCGAGCAGCTCCAGACAAAAGTGACGGAGGTCTTTTAACTCCAAAGTTTTTAGGGTCGCACCTTTGCTGAGGCGCTGCTGCCAAATTGAGTAAAGATCTAAGCTCTCCATATAGGGACGAGTGCCAAGACTCAAAACCTGCATGGCTTCATGAATTTGTTGAAAGCTAGTCTCGGCCTCGCGCGCTGTTTTGAGTGGCTGCAAAGCCTTGAGTTTCTCCTGCGCCTTCTGGCTTGTCGCAAAAGCAGCTAGTCGCTCTAAAATTTCATCCCAATCTAAATTTGTCATTCGAAGCTATGATCTCCTGTGTGTCTCGCGGAAAGGGGGACAGCATAGGGCCAGTGCTGCCAAAAGTAAAATCATCGGCAGCAGCCAGAAGCCCCATCCCATAAAAATGGTCGCCTGGGGGTTGCTCTGATAGGGCACGTCGTAGTGCTGATACCAAGCTTCATAGATCGGGGAGGGGTGTAGCACTTGGCCACTTGCCAAGGCGACGGCCGAGATGCCAGAGTTGGTTGATCGAATTAAGGGCCGCCGAGTTTCAATGGCTCGGGCAAAAGTCATGTAGGCATGCTGATAGGGTTGCTGCCAGCGCCCGTACCACGCATCGTTGGTGAGGTTGACTATGAAGTGGGCCCCCTTGTTTGCCAAATCCCGACTGAACCAATCAAACAGACCCTCGTAACAGATCTGCGCACCAACTTTAAATCCGTCGGCATTGAGCACCGTGGGGCCAGGGCCTCGACCGTAGTCGCCCACTTGTGGGAACATTTTGCGTAACGCCGGGAAGTTGTCAGCAAACGGAAAGTATTCGCCAAAAGCGAGTAGCACAGTCTTGTGGTAGGGCTGGTCTAACCACTCTCCCTTGGAACTCAAAGCAAACATGGAATTGGTGTAGCGTCCGTTAGATGCCAAGACGGAGTAGCCGCCGGTGATAAATTTGGTATCGAGCTGAAGGATCGCTTCGCGCAGGAGCTGTGGGTAGCGACCCTCCAAGGTAGGATTGTCGATCACCTCTGGAAACGCTGTCTCGGCCCAAACGACAAAATCGGGCTTGCGTTCATTGACCCCTTTGATGGTCAGATCGAGCCAACGCTGAATCACAGTGGCTCGATAAGCGGGCCCAAGCTTAGCCGCAAGTTTTTCTTGATTGTCGATATTGGCCTGCACCAATAAAATTCGAGCTAGAGCGTCGGGTGGGGGAGTGGTCCGACCATGGATGAGTCCAATCACATTCAGCACTAAAAATAAAACTGGAACACAGAGCGCCGAGGCGATCCAGGGTTGGCGCTGCCGTTGTCGCAAAACTGCCACCAGCAGGAGTCCATTAAAGGCGAGTCCGATATTGGCTAAACCAATAAAGCCAATCACATCTGCCAAATGAAAAGCCGGAAATTTCGCCCACAGCCAGGTGTAACCCATGTGCCAATCAAAAATCATCGGGGAGATCCGCTCACCCACGGACAGCAGAATCACGAGTGCGAGAATCTGCCCTGGGCGATTGAGGTTTAACCGCCGGGCAACAAAGGCCCACACGACTCCAACGACCGGCACATAAAGGTTGGCGATAGCACAAAACAACATCAGGACAAAAACGGCCAACGGCCAGGGGAAGTGGCCAAATTCTTTGAGGGTGTATGAGACCCAGTTGAAGCCAATAAAGGTAAATACAAATTGCGTGAGCCAGCCACTCCAGAAAATTTGCTTGTAAGAATTTTTCTCACCTAACCAAACAAGCCAGAGTGGCACAAAGCCAAAAAAAATCCCCCACGGCGGAAAAGGAATATAGCTTGTGCCAATGATGATTCCTGCTAGTATGGAGGAGTAGGCGTGCTTCATGAGGAACGCACGGTTTATGTTTAGCATAAATGAAGGCTAATTTATCCTCACACGGGAGTCACCTAGCCGATGCAAACAACGAAAGAAAATAACATGATGACAAGCGATTTGGAACGGAAGCCATATCCGTCAGACTCTATGCGGGTGCGTTGCCCCCATTGTCGAAAGCTCTACCTCGTACAAGTGGCTGACATTCGCGAAGACAGGCCGCGCTTTGAGTGCGTGCAGTGTAACAGTCGCTTCTTCGTAAATATGGCCGACTTTGACTTGGATCATAATGGCGAGGTCATTGGACTGCTTGCGGCGCCTCACCCTGTGACTTCTCCAAATTTTCCGCTCACTGGACCTTCGTCTGAGTCGAGAGTCGGCTCGCAGGCCGAACCTCAGAGAAAGCCAACATTTCAACCCAAGCGTGAGATGCAGCCGTGTCCAAAGTGTTTTAAGCTGGTGCAACTGCGAACGGCAGAGTGTCCACACTGTGGGGTTTTGATCGGTCGTCTGCAGGAGTTGGCGATACGAGAGAATTTGCCACCCCATTCACCGGCCCTGGCTGAGGCTTGGCAGAAGGTGATCGCCGACTATGGCAACGAATCCGTGCATGTGAGTTTTATTCAGGCGGCCCACCGAGAGGGCTTTCTCGCCTACGCCGCTGGTCAATACAGCCAGCTTAGTTCTTTGATGCCCGCAGATGAAACCACCCGGCGGCACATCCGTGAGATTCAGGCGCTATCGACCCTCGTGTTTCCCACGCGCGAGCGTGCCGCTCGGCAGGGGTTGTACCCGCGCGTTTGGCAAGTGCCATTGGCAGCAGCCGTGATCATGATTTTGGTGGGAATCTTTTTGCCGGTGTTTCGCAATATGGTGGGTGTCGGCGCCGCCGTATTTTTTATAGCACTTGCGCTTAAATTTCAGCTCCGTCAGGGCTCTTGAACTCCAATCCATGACGATGCGACCCTTCGGTTTGATCATAGCCATGGTTTTAGCGTTGCCTTTTGCCCGAGCAGAGGAGCAGGCTGCGCCGTCAGAACAGGCTGAACAGATCGAACAGATCGACGAGTTTGGTAGCCGGTCCACGGGGCATCTGCTCACTCCAAATAACGTCACTCTTCCCGCCGGAGATTACAGTATTGGGAGTTTGTATCTCGCCACAGGTGTGACCGACAAGTGGACTATCGGCACGAGCCCTTTTTTGCTCCTAGGCTACGAAATGTTAAGCGTGCTATCGCGGCTTGTTTACGACCTGTCGTGGGATGAGCGTCTAGGTTTTGACTGGGCCTATTTTAAAACCTATGGCTCGGGCCCAGATCGAGACTACAAATGGCGTGAGGGCTGCAGCACCTCGCGCTCGACTTACTGCAGAGGTAGCTCTGGTCGCGACCTCAACTTTCAGAGCTACGAAATGGAAGCTATGGCAGGCCGAGTAACCTATAATAAAATTATTTATGAGTGGTATCGACTCAACGTCAGCACTGGCTATTTTCATTACTTTAACGATGATCGTCCATTTTCATTTCGAATGGATCCCCAAAATAGCGATCGCTACGCCATAAGCTTAACGTCGTTGCACGAGCTGCGACTGCGGGAGAGTTTATTTTTTCAGCTTGAGGGTGGGTTTTGGGGTTTAAATTATCATACGCCTTATTACCATGCAGGGACTTCGCTGGCGCTACAGACCAGTCGCTTCTTGTTTCAATTTGGCTTAAGTTCAACCTTTGCACCGAGTTTTCCAAAAGCCCGGGCGCGTAAGTTCGCTAGCTACGACAGCCGAATGTCCATCCATCCGGAATTTCAAATTCAAATGTTTTTTTGACCTGTGGGTTTAGTTATTTGCTGTGTCGGCTTGGATGACGGGCAGGGCTTGTTTGTCCAAATGCGTTTGGATTTTCTTAGCCAGTGCTGACATTCGAGCGTCACCGCCCAAAGGACTCGGGGCGTTCTCGTCAGAGTCTGCGCCGACCCCCGCGGCGAAGTCACCTTTCCCTAAACCCATGGTGTTTTCAACTTTCATTCCCGTGAGGTTTAGGTCGGAATCTTGAATCGCCAAGGCTCGGTACGAGTTCAGGCGTTTGCGCCAGCGGGTTTTGCCGATGAGTTTTTCATCGGTGTCGCCAGTTTGGGTCATATATTTTCGAATGTTGGCAGCGGTTCGCAATTGGGTGTTGTTGGCCATGATCAGAGCGGCTACACCGGTTGCAAAGGCCGTGGCTTGCGAGGTGCCGGTCATGTAGCCATACTGACCGTTTGGCAAAGTTGAGATGATGTCGTTGCCGGGTGCTGCGATGTCGACGGTCTGTTCGCCAAAGTTGCTCGACGGCAGAATGTTCTTAAATCGATCGATGGCGGTTACCGACAAAATATTGGGGAGACCATAATCCGCCGGATAGTATTTTCGAACATCTGAGTTGGAGCGTTCATTGCCCGCAGCTGCAACAAAGAGAATGCCCTTTTTGTTGGCGCGTTCAATGGCGGCTCGCTCTTCGCTGCTAGGAGCTGTGCCACCACCCGAGTAATTGATAATGTTACAGTTCATATCGACGGCGTAGTTGATAGACTTCACAGTGTTGATTAAGTTGTTGGTGTCGTTGCCCTTGGCGTCGTAATATTTCAAAATCACCAAACTCACTTTAGGGGACACGCCGCTGATTCCAATGCCATTGCCACCCTCGGCACCAATAATGCCGGCAATGTGAGTGCCATGGCCATGATCATCGTTGAGATCATTGTTGTTGTTTACAAAGTTCCAGCCGTGGACGTCGTCAACAAAGCCATTGCCATCGTCATCGATTTTATTTGTGGATTTGTCGCGACCTTTGTCGTCAAGGCCGACTTCGCCAGGATTGCTCCAGAGATTGTTTTTCAAATCGGGATGTTTAATTTGCGCGCCGGTATCAATCACGCAGACTTTAATGTCGCGGCTGCCTTGCGAAATGCGCCAGGCGTTTTGCACGTTGGTCATCTTCAAGCCCCAGCCTGAGGAGATCGCCGGATCATTTAGAATCACTTCCATTTCAGATTCAGGCTTGTTTTTAGTGGGGATAGGCTTACCCAATTGAGTGGAGCGATTGCGACCATTTTTGCTGGCAAATGAGAGTGAGTTCTCAAAGAAAGATGTGGAGCCGTATTCAACAATCCACTGAGTGCTTAAAGTGGCAAACAACCCCAGAATTAGCAGCTGACCCCGTTGTAACTTCATGAAAAGAACCTCCGCTCCTACAGGTCTTAAGAGCAAGGTCGATGCCGCATCCTAAACCCTTAAATTCACAAGAATTTACTAATTTGAGACGATGGTTTTGCTGCGGAAGTGTTGGGGTGTTGTCTAGAGTTTAGACAGATCCATCCTCAAGGCGGAGGACCCATGCTGGGAAGTCGATTTTAGAACCTTTAGAATTCAATAGGTTGTAGAAGGTGAAATTTCGAATCACCAAACGCACATAGGCTCTGGTTTCTTCGTACGGGATATCCTCGATAAATTCTAAGGTGTTGCCGCGAAAGCGTGTCTTCATCCAGTTGTCGATGGCCTTTTCACTGGCATTGTACGAGGCCACAGCCAAAATGAAACGCCCCTTCTGCCGCGCAAAGAGCTCTTTTAAATGGGCCGCTCCAAGTAACATATTGGTGCGCGGATGATAGAGGTCATCCATTTGAGTGTATGGAATTTTATATCTCTCGCTCAGCTGCTCTGCGACCTCGGGCAAAAGCTGCATGACTCCAAAAGCATCCGCGCCACTGCGAGCATGCATGTTGAACGCCGACTCTTGTCGAATGATTGAATAGATTAAATCCTCAGAGATACCGAATTGAGCCGCTGCCTTTTGTGCTTCATCGAGCCAAGGTTGTGGAAACAGCAGCTCGGGGTGGTAAACAAAAACATTACGCCTTTGGTCCGCCGTCAAAAGGCTGAGCTTTTCGTACATGTTCATGTAGAGGCCGGCTCGAGCATAGTGCTGAAACAGGTAAACCCAACCCTCATCGGACTGGCTCTTTTGCCGCTGGTAAGCCTTGGCAGAAATATCCAGCAGACTGGTCAAAGCCTCGTGTTCATTTAATATGGCTAGCCACTGGGCTGTGACAGAATCGACAGGCACGTTATGAT
Source organism: Bdellovibrionales bacterium (assembly GCA_041739415.1). Classification (GTDB taxonomy): domain Bacteria; phylum Bdellovibrionota; class Bdellovibrionia; order Bdellovibrionales; family UBA1609; genus JALHOQ01. Next base: position 40,570 of record JBGSNU010000002.1, read on the forward strand.
CCGGCTCGCTCACTGTTTTGGTCTTTTGTGCGACGATGGGTTCGTTGAGTTCGTGATGCGCTAGCAAACCGTAATAACCCAAAGGGTCTTGCTTGCGTAGCTTTTGAAACATCTCTCGACCTGTGTCGACTTGTTTGTTTTCAATCAGAGATTTGCCAAGCCAATACAGGGCGCGAGCCCGGGTAAACTCCGACTCCGTGGCCTCATCAATTCTTTGCAACACCCCAATGGCCATTGGTAAATTTCCGCGTCGTCGCTCATTCCACGCTTGATACCAAAGTATTTTATCACGCAGCTCAAGATCCCGATTTTTTTCAAGACTAGCTTTGGTGAGGAGAAACGACACTTGATCCAGATCGCCCCGCTCCTCGGCCATTCGGCCTTTCAACCAATACAGTTCGGCCAGTGGCATTTTACCTTTTAGGTTTTTTTCGAGATTTTTAAATACTTCGAGGGCCTCACTAGCTCGTCCCAGCGTCCAAACGGCCCGACCATAATAAACTTCGGCATCATACAAAGCGTCCCGCACGTAACCTGATTTAGACTGGGCTTTATAAAGCTTACGCATAAACTTTACCAAACGCATGGAGCTCTCGATGTGAGCCTCATCGTCCCGTACATTTTTATTTGAAAGCCGAAGGCCTTTCAGCGCTTGAATTTTTTGATGCATGTTGTAGGCAGAGCTCTTCAGAACACGCTCATAAAAGCTCCGGGCTTTTGAAAATTGCCGTGCCATCCTGAGATCCGTTGCAATTCTTAAATACTCCGTACTCTTCGGTGCTGGGTTGAGCCGTGGTGCTAGCGTGTATAAACGTTTCTCTAGCTGCGCCTCAGTTTCCACATCCTTCAAGTCACGCGCTCGACGGATAGCCAGCTGCATCCACTTGACCTTCTCGGCCTGTGGCAAATTCTGTTTAGACTTTTCAGCCGCAAGCTGCATTTCTAAAGCTGCATCTTTGCGTCGATCCGCCACCTTAAGCATGACGTCAATTAAGAGAGGTTGCACATAAGCAGGCATAAGCTTTGGATCAAGCGTCGGCTCCTCTGTGCCTGTGCATATTTCATAGGCCCGAATTTGTGCCAAGTGATGACCGGGGAAGCGCAAATCCGCTGCAAGCTCTTTAAAAATAGAGCAGGCGCGATCGAGGTTGGCAGTGGCATTGGTGCGAGCCCAGTTGTAATTTTTTTGCCAAGCCATCTCAGTTTCGCTACCCACATTGGGCGAGGGCAAAGGCACCGAATGACAACCAATGGCCATCAGCAAGATGCAGCTGCCAAAATAAGAGAGAAGTCGTTGAACAGACATCTTAAAATTTTACGGGATGACTCGAGGCTTACGCAAGTGACGTGGTGTATAGACCGTCGAAATAACGCCGATAACCACCAGGAGAGCTCCTGTAAGTCCACGCCAACCGATGGGCTCTCCTGCAATCCACCCGACCTCCATCTGGGTGAGGATGGTCATAAGAAAAATCGTCAGCAGCGGATTGACGGAGATGATCATGCTAACATGACTGGATGGAATCCTGAGCAGCGCCTCGCTGAGAGCTCCGTACGCCACAATGGTATTCAGGCTTAAGAAAAGCACCAACAACCAGTCTCCTACGCCGGCAGTGCTAAACTCCTGAAAGTTAGCTGTAGGGAGGAGAATCAGTGCCGAAAGTCCGTAGATCAACAAATTGAACTGCTGTGGCCTGTAAGCGTGCAATAGCCGCTTTTGAATCAGAGCAAAAAGTGTCCAGAGAATAGCGGCAAATATCAGCCACAGATTTCCCTCTTGAAACTGTGCCACTTTGTCCCAAGAAAGCAGCAGTTGGTCCCAGTAAAAAAAGCCAAAGCCCAGCAGCGCAACCGCCATGCCTATTTTCTGGATCAAACTCGGGATCTCACCGTAGAGAATCACACTCAGAACCGCAAATGACAGCGGCGCGAGCTGGATTAAGATTTGAGCATGGCTAGCTGTGGTGAGTTCAATACCTTTCATAAAGCCGAAGTAATTGCCGGCGATGAAGGCCCCAGCTGCCAAACCCAGCACGGGGGGGCGTTTGAGGATGGAGAGCCACCCCGGCCTTTTAACTAGGGCGAAGGCCAGCAGCAACCCAAAGGCCAGTGAAAGTCGAATCCAAACAATCGTGCCGGAGCTAAATGTGTGAAGGGCAAACTTCAATGCAATCGCCAAGACGGCCCAACTTAGGGCTGTTGCCGTGGCCATCCAAAGGCCAATCGCTCGAGTGCTCAAACGTAGACCATGGCTGAGCTATCTTTGGTCGGGTTCGTTGTAGGCTCGCTCAATTGGAGTTTATTCCTTTGTACCGTATGCCGAAAACACTAAGGACTGGTCTGTGCAACTGTCAAGGAGTGCCCACGCATGCGTCGAGAGTTTTTCTTTGTGTCATTTGTTTTGTTTTCCGGGGTCGGCGTAGCCGCATTATTTTGGCCACAAGTGGCGTGGGGATTTTTGCTTCTTTGCCCCATTTTTCTGATGGGTCTGCTGGATGTGTGGCAGACTCGGCATTCGATTCGCAGAAACTTTCCGATACTCGGCAATTTGCGCTATCTCTTTGAGTTGGTCCGCCCTGAACTCCAGCAGTACTTTGTTGAGTCCAATCAAAGTGGGCGGCCGATCCCACGTGAACTCCGCTCAGTTGTCTACCAGCGCGCCAAAGGACAAACTGAGTCGCAGCCGTTCGGCACTCAGCTCGACGTGCACCAAGAGCATTATGAATGGGTCAATCATTCGATGGTTCCAAAAGCCGTATTGGCGCAAGATGTGCGCGTGCAAATTGGCGGCAAGGATTGTCGGCAGCCCTATCTGGCGAGTTTGATGAATGTCTCGGCCATGAGCTACGGATCTCTGAGCTCCGCGGCTGTCTCTGCACTCAACCTGGGTGCTAAAAAAGGCGGATTTTTTCACAACACCGGAGAAGGCGGGCTAAGCCCCTATCATCTGCTCGGCGGCGATGTGGTTTGGCAAATCGGCACGGGCTACTTTGGCTGTCGCACACCTGCGGGGGATTTCAGTCCTGCAGCTTTTCGTGAGCGAGCGCTACTCCCCAATGTGAAAATGATTGAAATCAAGCTCTCGCAAGGGGCAAAGCCGGGCAAGGGTGGAATCCTACCTGCAGCCAAGGTCAATGCCGAGGTGGCGAAAATTCGCTTGGTGCCGGAAGGGCAAGACGTGATCTCACCCGCAGGTCACAAAGCCTTTGCGAATCCCATTGAAATGCTGGAGTTTGTGCAGCAGTTGCGAGAGCTGAGTGAAGGTAAACCTATCGGGTTTAAACTGTGTGTGGGTCTAAAACATGAATTTATCGCGATCTGCAAAGCCATGCTGCAAACCGGAGTTCGGCCCGATTTTATCACCGTCGATGGCGGGGAGGGTGGGACCGGTGCAGCTCCGCTGGAGTTTGCCAATCACGTGGGCAGTCCGCTTGAGGATGGTCTCACGTTCGTCGTGGATGCTCTACGTGGCTTTGGCCTCAGAGACGACATTCGGGTTATTGCGGCTGGCAAAGTGTTGACCTCGTTTAACATCCTGACCCGAATTGCCCTCGGCGCAGACACCGTGAACTGCGCCCGCGGGATGATGCTGGCCATGGGTTGTATTCAAGCGCTCAAGTGCAACACCAATGAATGTCCCACTGGTGTTGCGACGAGCAACCCCGAATTGATTCGCGGTCTGCATGTGCCGAGCAAATCGGAGCGTGTCTACCGATTTCAACACGGCACCGTGCAGCAGTTTGTCGAGCTGTTGGGCGCACTCGGCTTAGATCAACCGCACCAAGTGCAACGCTTGCATGTGAATCGACGCATGTCTAACGGAGTCGTGAAGACCTATGAAGAGCTGTATCCAACGATCCCCATGGGGGCGTTTTTAAACTCGAACAATTGGGCGAGTTACGGCCCGAGTTGGCAAAGACCGCTCGAGCGCGGTCAAGCTCACACCTTCTCAGCTCTTGCCGGACAGAGCGGGGACCTTGCGGCCGCCTAACGAGCGCGGCTTTTGCATTTCTTCAAGGCTCATGCACTCGATGTTGAGCTGACCTTGGTGCACGCTGACTGTAACTCTTCCACCATTTTGCAATTTGCCAAAAAGTATATCATCCACCAGCGGCCGTTTGATGTGCTCGTCTATGATGCGCGCAAAGGGTCTGGCGCCGTACGCTGGTTCAAAGCCTCGATCAAACAACCATTCGATAGCGGCTGGATAAACTTCCATTGAGATAGTCTTCTTCAGCAACTGGGCCTCAAGCTCAGACACAAACTTGCGGATAACTTGAAGCAGCAGCGGCTTGTCGAGACTTTGGAACTCCACAATGGCATCGATCCGGTTGATAAACTCAGGCTTAAACGTCCGCTTCAAGGCATCCATTGAGAGAGTCGAGCTTTTATCTGGAATCAGACCAATCCCGCCTTTTGCCGCTTCAAAGGCGCCAGCGTTTGACGTCATAATGAGAATCACATTTTGAAAATCAGCCGTGCGGCCGTTTGAGTCGGTGAGCCGGCCAGAGTCCATCACCTGCAGCAAGATATTCACTAAATCCGGATGCGCCTTTTCAATCTCATCGATCAACAAAACACAATGGGGAGTTTTAGTGACAGAGTCGGTGAGCAGCCCACCCTCTTCATAGCCCACATATCCAGGAGGTGCCCCAACTAGGCGAGAGACGGCGTGCTTCTCCATGTACTCGCTCATATCAAAGCGCAAAAATCCGATCCCCAAGAGCTCGGCCAGTTGCTTTGAAACTTCTGTTTTGCCGACGCCCGTCGGACCCGCAAACAAAAATGATCCAATTGGTTTTTGCTCTCGACCGAGTCCCGTGCGGGCCATCTTGATCGACGCCACCACCTTTTGAATGGCTTTGTCTTGCCCAAAAATCACGGAGCGCAATTGCTTGTCTAAATCTTTGAGTTTATTTCGATCCGACGACGATACGGACTTCACAGGGATATGAGCCATGTGGGCGATGGTCGCTTCAATTTGCTCTACATCTAGGGCGATCACATCCGGCTTATCGGCAAAGGTTCTGGCACGAGCGCCGGCTTCATCTAGCACATCGATGGCTTTGTCAGGCAAGTGGCGCTGCTGGATGTGCTTTGCCGACAGCTCAGCCGCGGCCTTGAGTGACTCATCGGAGTAGGTGACGTGATGGTACTCTTCGTACCGGCTGCGCAAGCCTTTGAGAATTTCTACCGTTTGGTCGATGGTGGGTTCACGCACATCAATCACTTGAAAGCGTCGGGCTAGGGCTCGGTCCTTTTCAAAGTGAGTGCGATACTCCCTAAATGTAGTGGAGCCAATCACACTCAACGAGCCGTCGGTCAGCGCCGGCTTCAAAAGATTCGATGCATCCATCGAGCCGCCGGAGGTTCCACCGGCACCGACGAGCGTGTGAATCTCGTCGATAAATAGCACTGCCGCTTTGTGCGCCTTGATTTCTTTCACCACATTCTTTAGTCGCTCTTCAAAATCGCCACGATACTTAGTTCCCGCCAGCAATGACCCCATATCGAGCGAGTAGATCACTCGGTCGAGCAATTTTGCCGGCACCTCACCTTGCGTGATTCTGAGAGCTAAGCCGTCGGCTAGGGCGGTCTTGCCCACTCCCGATTCACCGATTAAGAGTGGATTATTTTTAGTTCGGCGCGACAGGACCTGCATCATCCGTTCGAGCACCTCTTGTCGCCCCACCAGCGGATCAATTTTGCCGGCTCGAGCTTTCTCATTGAGATTCACACAGTAGGTGGCGAGGGCTGAAGCATTGGCGTTGGCCTTTTCTTTTGGCAGGCCGTCTATCGCCAGCTCGCCTTCACGCGAGGGCATTTTATTTGACCCATGTGAAATGTACTCAATGATGTCAAACTGCGAGATGTTTTGCTCTTCTAAAAAAAATCGAGCGAATGAATCTGTCTCGTGAAACAACGCCACCAGCAGATTGCCACTGCCTACAATTTTTTTGCCCGAACTTTGCACCTGAATGGCCGCCCGTTGCAACAATCGATGAAACGCCATCGTCAACTCGGGATGCCAACTCGGATCGTTCGCAATAATAGACTCCGGCACCAGCGGCACCTGATCTTGAATAAAGTCCTCAAGCTTGCGCACGAGCGGCTTTAAATCACCGCCACACGCTTCGAGAATTTCTCTGGTCTCTTCATCTTTGGTAATTAAAGTGAGGAGAATGTGCTCTAGGCTGATAAATTCATAGCGTTTAATCTTCGCTGTCTCGAGCAGCTGGTTGAGGATGCGTTCGAGTCTTGGATCAAGCATGTGAGACCCTCCTCAGTGCGAGTTATTCTTTCTCCATTGTACACTTGAGTGGGTGTTTTTGTCTTCGAGAAAGCTCATTTACCGAGTAGACCTTCGTCTCAGCAATCTCGTGGGTGTAGACCCCCGCGACTCCAGCCCCTTGCTCATGCACCTGTAACATAATCCGCTCAGCCTCGACGTCGCTCTTTAAAAAGAATTTCTTCAGGACGAGAATCACAAACTCCATGGGAGTGAAGTCGTCGTTGAGCAGCAGCACTCGGTACAGTGAAGGCCGCTGCGCCTTGACCTTCTCGCGTGTTATTACCTGCTCGTCAGAATCGGCTGAGTCATGGGGCACCATATGTCGATAGATTACACGGCTGTACGCAGGCGATAAAGCCGTGCCGTGTGATGCCCACAGTAAGTGCGGCTATGGTCCAGGGAAAGGTCGAGAAGCTGCGCCAGTGGGGCAAAACTCCTCGTTGCTAGATTTTTTTTTAAATCTGCAAAGAAATTTGTTTTCAATCGCGTCACTTTAAGTTCTTTAGAGCCCATGCAAGCAGGGACTTTGAGGAAATTCGGCTCTTTATTCTGGCAGAACCTCGATGTCGATCGCCTCTTCGATGCAGCTGCGGTGTTGTCGTTTTATTTTGCATTGTCGCTGTTTCCTGGGCTTGTGGCCCTGTTTTCGGTTTTGTCGTTCATTCCCTCGGAGTGGATAAGCAATGAGTCCTCGGTCTCTTGGCTGCAGTATGCTCCTCATTCCATTGAAAAATTGACTCGCTCTATATTGATCGATGTGGCAGGGGCGGCGGATGCCAAGCTTTTTTCAGTGGGCTTTTTATTGGCTCTTTGGGTTTCAGGCAATGGGACTGCCGCGGTGGTGCGCCAGTTGAATAAAGGATATCAGGTCCAAGAGACGCGCAGCCTAGTTCACGTGCGACTACTTGCCACGTTCTTAGCCTGTGGCCTTGGGGTGTTTGCACTCGCGCCTTTGCTGCTTTATTTTTTGCGCGATTTGCTTTTGTCGGAGTTCTACCAAGCGCAGGAGTGGGGACCTTTAGTCCTCGGTCTCTTTACTGCCTTTCGCTTTTTGATCCTGGTGTCGTGGATCTGTGGTGGATTTTTATTTATTTACTTTTTTGGTCCCAATTTGCGGCAACGGTTCTTTGATCTTTTGCCTGGCAGCCTGTTTGGCGCAGTCACTTTGGCCTTGCTGGCGAAGGTCTTTGAAATTTATATCCGAGAAATCGCCAATTATGATGAAGTGTATGGTAATTTTGCGGCAGCTGTGGTGCTGCTGCTCTGGCTTTATCTCGTGGGGCTGATGTTGGTAATTGGCGCCGACCTTAACAAAGTTTTTGTCAAAATCAGATCTCCCGGTCTTCCTCCGCCTGCATGAATTTTTGTCTTTTGGCGCTTGCGCTCTTTTTTCCGATCTTAGCTTTGGCCAGCGAGCCACGTCTGATCTGTGGCAAATACTATTTTCGAAGTAAAGCCATCCACTCAAACTTACGCTTCACGAGCAATGAACTTATATTCGTTTGTGGCGGTACCACTCCTGGGTGGGAGAATATACCTGACACTCAGGCGCGCTTGCATCTTTCTACATTTTTACGAAGTCGAGGCTATTTTAAGGCTGAGTTTAAGCCCGAGGGAGATAAAATCTTTGTCGAGCTGGGCGAGCGAGCCGAAGTGGGCAAAATTGAATTTCGAAATCAGCCGCCCGAATTTGGGGAGATGACGTTTATTCCAATCAAAGGCCGAGTTTTAAACTCCGACCTCTTGAGTGAGGTTCGAGCCTGGAGTTTGTCGCGGCTCAAGGCCCTGGGGTACCCCTGCCCCCGGGTCGAGGTGCGGGCGGCCTATGAAAGTGAAACGGCTGTTGTCGAGCTTTACCCCGGTTCACGCCAGAAGGTCGTCAACATTCGACGCGAGACAGGTGAGGGGTTAAAGCCAGGCGTATTGCAACGCTATGATGCTTTTAGTCTGGGCGATTTTTACAATGGTGATTTTATGGCGCTGACCTCGCGCCGGTTGATCGCCTCTGGAATCGCTAATTACGCTTACTTCAAGGACTCCTGCGAGCAAGACGAATCTGAGTGGGGCCACTTTCAGCAAAAGGTTTTTTTGACAAAGCCTCAGTCGTTGATCTTAGCAGCGGGGGCCTCCACTGAAGAATTTCCGATTCTGACTGCGGCTTGGAAGTACTCCGACATTGACGACCGCGCCTCGAGTGCCCAAGCGCAACTGTATTTGTCGCCGCGGCGGCAAACTCTCTCCAGTGACATTCGGTACTATCTACTGGAGAACACGCCCCGCTTTTTTCTTCTCCCATCACTCAAGACCGAGCGGCTCTCCGAGAGCGTATTTAAAATTTTACGAACAGAAGTCGCCTTTGGCACTGGATACATTTTTGACACCTCCACCGAACAGATTGTGCTCACATCGTCCCCCACTTACACATTTGAGGATACGCTTGAGGGGGCGGGGCCGGCCAAATCGCGCTACCTGTCATTGGTTTCAAAAATCGACGTGATGAGCCACTACTTTGAATATTTTCAGACCTCGCCCAGGACCGGCTACCAGGTAAACCTCCAATGGATGACGCAGTCAGAAGGTTTGGGCTCGAATTTCTCAGGCAATCAATACCACTTGGCGGGCACTTACCTGTGGAACATCGGAAAATACGATCCTCCAATTGTGGTTTTGGGCGTTCGCGTTCAAGCTTCGACGTTGCATGTAAACAATTTGGGAGCTACCCCGCAGTCCTTCCGACTCTACCTCGGGGGCGACCAAAACATTCGTGGCTTCGGCCGAAATTCTATCAACAATTTCAACGAGGGTTTTTTGACAACGTCATACCTTGGTTTTGAGGGACGTCTCGTGGGAGTGTTGCCCTATCAATTGCAGCCTTACCTCCTCTTGGACTTTGCAAAGGTGGGATTGACGCCCTTCGCTTGGGATGAAGTGCTGCTGTATTCACCGGGTCTTGGCCTAAGATGGCAAAGCCCAGTCGGAGTGCTTCGAGCCACTGCCAGCCGAGGTTTGGTGGAGAGATCTACAAAATTGGTTGAGGGTGTTGACACCAGTTGGACCTATTTTCTGAGTTATGGCCGGGAGTTTTAGCATGCGGTGGGTGTGGCGAATTCTATATTCACTCCTACTGTTTTTGCTACTTATCATGGGTTCCATTGTCTTCGTTGTGATCTACCCTGAGAGTGTCCTCAATACCCGCACTCTGGCCTGGGTCAATCGACAGTATTTTCCAGAATACAAAGTCGAATGGAACAAAATAAATCTGGACTTTTCGTCTTCACGGTTACTGGATAAATCCATTCGGGTTGTTGTGGAGGATGCCTGCCTTGAGTTTGAAAAGAATAAGATATGTTTAGAAAAGCTGGTGGTCGAAGGCGAGGTGCGACTTTTTTCAAACCCCAGCTTTGCCTTAAAGGAGCTTCAGCTCACCGATAAAGAAATCATCTTTCATTTGCCTGATCCAAAATCCACACCGACAGATGCGTCCGTGTCGCTAAATGCGATTGCCCAGAGCATAGTTTTTTGGCTAGACTTTGCGAAGCTGCAGCTGCCTGAGATTTTTTCTGTGAAGATCACTAACACCAGGCTCATCCGGGGAGACCAGCCCATTGAGATCCGAGCTGAGTCCAATCGGCAGCGGATATTCGCCACAGTCAAAATGCACCCTTTGGTTGCGACAGTGGACTTAAAGCGCGAGGGCATGGGGGCGCCAAAGTCTTTTTTTGCAGGCCAAATGAGCTTAACGACGCCGGAGTTCAAGCTCAATCTGAACACTCGCTTTGATCTGCCCGAGGACTGGCTACTCCATGGAAAGTTCAACGTACTTTTGACTCTAACAAAAGTTCCAAAGTCGCTTGAGCTGCTGGCCTCGCCCCGTGTGCGCTTTCAAGCGGACGCGCGAGTGAATCGATCAGCCTTGGAGTTCAATTTCCGCAAGGCAACAGTCTTATTTCGACGGCATTTATCGAGTTTGACCTTAGATGTTTGTCAGTTGAGGATTCCACTGGATGAGCTTCGACAAAGTGTGGATGTCGAATGTAAAAACTTAGTCGTCAACTCCTCCATTCAAAAACTAATGCAGGGCTCTTACCGCCAGATCCAAGATTCACCCCTCGGTGTCGTGTTCAATTTAAAGGCGCAGGTTCCTGAGACCATCGACTTGTCACAAGACGGGCGTCCACTCGCCCATCTGCAGATTTCGGGAGAGGATAAGCAAGGGGAGTTGTGGGATTTTTCGTTAGACTCAGATCTTAAGTTGGTGGCTCGCGCGGGGCAGATCGACATTGAGCCCAACGCCCTCAGTTGGAACTTTGCCATTCCAAACTTCACCAAAGTTGTAAAAGCCCTTGAGCGAACGGCTCTGTCGGTGCCAGCCCCATTCAACACCCTTAAGGGTTCTGTTCGGTTAGAGTCCAGTGCTTTGGTTCAATACAAAGAAGGTGAATATCAGATACCTGCCGAATTGAACGTCAATCTAGACGGAGCCGCTGCAAACAAAATAAAACTTCAAGCCACTGGCATGTACCTGCACAACACCAACAGTAGGGGAGTGTCCCACCTTAACGTGGACCTCCTAATCGCTCGTTTGTTTCTTCATCTCCCCAAAGTCGATCCCATCCGAGGAATTCCTCGCTTGGTCGCAGACCGCCGAATCACCAAAAAGTTACAGAAGCCCACACCAAGACCCGATGAAAAAAAGCGTCGCTTCACCTACCAACTGCGGATCAAATCTCTGCAACCCGACGCGATTAGAATCTACTACTATTTGTTTTCACCGTATTTAAATTTAGACCTCAACGCGAGCCTGGGGCGGGAGTCTGGGTTCTATATTCAAAACGAGAGTCAGAACGCTCAACTCAATTACCTCAAGCGAAGCATCACCCTTCAATATCTTCACCTATCCGATGGGCACCTATTGAAAGATCCGCCCTTTCGCGCCCGCTTTTTGTACAAAGCCTCTGGCTACGACATCTTTCTCAACGTCGTGGGCACCTTAGACAAACCCGAGTTGGTGCTCGAGAGCCAACCTACGCTCTCTCGAGAGAACATCATCTCGCTGCTGTTGTACAATCGCCTAGCCACCGACATCACATCCTTCCAAAAAGAAAGTGTCGGCGGAACCGAGGCCGCGATTGCCGACAAAACTCTGGGGCTCTTAAGCATCTGGGCTTTTGCCTCAACACCCATTGAGTCTGTGAGCTACGATCCAGCGCAAGAGATTTACTCCGCGCAAATTGCGCTACCGGGCGGTGTGCGACTCAACATCGGAACAGACTGGGAGCGAGTCAACAGTTTGAGTTTTCGTAAACATTTGGCTGACACCTGGGTCATCGTAACGTCCTACCTACCAGGCGAAGGCAATGAAGACGGACAAAGCAACGTGTTCATCCAAAAAGAAATCCGGTTTTAAAACAGTCAAATTTAAATCGAAAAAATATGGACAAATTTGCCCATTTTGTGGTAATGTAGTGGAGATGACTCGGCGAACCTTTAAGATAGATATCACGGTGAATCAGCGGAACCTTACCACTCTGGTGATCGACCCGCATTATGAGTTGAAGCATTCGGATTCAATGTCGGACGCTTTGGTGATTGAGTTGGTAGGTCTTTTGGATGGGGGAGATTTCTTTCCTGAAACCGTGAGTAATGGTTTTGAATACTATACGGCCGATGATTTGGTTTTAAGAGGCAAAAAGTATCGTTTGGTATGGCTGCTGGAAAAGAATTCACTTTATTTGGGCGTCGTAAATGCCTACAGGAGAAGGTCATGAAGTTTCCGAGTCAAAAAGAGTTGGCCAAGGTTAGAAAAAAGCTTGAGAAGGCTGAGGGTGCAATAGTTTTAGCATCTAATGCTACGCCATTAGAGAAGCTGAGATATGAGATCTGTAGGCAATTTGTGATCTACGCTAGAGAGCACGACTTGAAGTCCAAAGAGCTCGCAAAAGTTGTTGGCGTTGATGAAAGTTTGATGAGCAAAGTCCTTCGCTATCGACACTCGAGATTTTCAACGGATAAGTTGGTTGAGATGTTGGCTAAAATCTACCCAAAGCATCATTTGTTGTTAAAAGTTTCGTAGGCCCCCTAGAGCCACCTGCTCAACCAAACGATGGTCTACCTCACCATCTCGGATAAATAGGTCTAGGTAGAGTTGGTCGCTCAGAATGAGACGCTAGTGACCTCTACTTAAGTCAATTTTTGAAAGTCCTAAAGTCTGGGAATTGCAAATCCGATAGGAAGAGGCACGATAACTAAACACAGTCCGTTAACTAAATTCGGGGGTACTTGTACATGAACGTTTCAATGAAGAGTCAAAAAGGTTTCTCGCTCGTCGAGCTTATGGTGGTTGTATCCATCATAGGTATCCTCGCAGCAATCGCCATTCCCAACTTCCAACGCTTCACCGCGAAGGCAAAGCAGTCGGAGGCGAAGGCGGCACTAGCTGCAATTTACTCGGCAGAACGCGCTTTCCACAGTGAGTGGCAGATGTACCACGGAAGTTTTTCCGTTGTAGGTTACAAGCCCACTGGTCGAATGAGATATGAACACGGTTTTGCGGGTGCAGGTCCAGCCCTACCTGGCGGCTACACGGGTCCTGCCGCTGACGCTCTGATCAACACTGCGGCTTTTTGTGCTGTAGCGGCAAATGCGTGCGCAGTTGAAGCAGCGCCCATCGCTCCCGGTACAGCAGCAACAGCTGGTGCAGGCACTCCAACCGCTGTGATTTTTGTCGCTGGAGCTGGTGCCCACATCGGCAATGCGGCAGCCGCGGATATAGATCGTTGGACGATCAACCAAGACAAAGCTGTCGTCAACACCAACGACGGGCTACCTTAATCGGTACCTAGTTAGTCGCTGAACAAAAAGGGTAGCTATGCTACCCTTTTTTTTTTATAGTGTGATTATGTATAGGCGAAAATTCGACTGGATTTGCTCTTTGTTGGTGCTAGGTTTGTTTTTTTCGTTAACCCTGATACTCGGAAACCTAGAGCCCGCGATCAATGAAAAAAAAACGCTGTATCTCGCCCCACCCCCAGAACAAATTGAGTATTTCACGTTTGGTTTTTCGGAGTCTGTTGCCGATTCGCTTTGGATTCGGTGGATTCAAGACAACGATGTTTGTCAGCAATATGCTGGGGCGAAGAGCCTCAACCCGCTCCCTCCGAACACCGGTGAGTTTGCCAATCCTCGGCATAAGGTTTGTGACAACTCTTGGTCCTTTAAAATGCTCGATGCGGTAACGCGTGTTTCGCCTAAGTTCAAAATGCCCTATGAGGCCGGGGCGATTACTCTCTCTGTTCTGACCGAGGACTACGAGGGGGCTAAGCTTATATTTGATCGAGGTGTGAAGGTTTACCCAACGGACTGGACTCTGCTCTACCGCGCCGCCTATCACTATTTGTATGATCGCAACGATCTGCCTCGGGCGGCTGAACTGCTGACTCAGGCGGCTGAACATGGGGCGCCGGATTGGCTCAAGCTTCTGGCTTCACGCCTCTACTCCAAAGCTGGGCAAATTGAATTGGGTCTGGCGAACCTGATCACTTATCGAGAAGGCATTAAGGATAACCCCGAGGCGCTTAAGCGTGTCGATGAGCGCATAGCTGACCTTCAGCAAAAGTTGCGGGTGCAGCAGCAGAGCTCTGGTGATGGACCTTGACGTTTGTGGTTGGCGTCTCATACTGATGGGTCAAACGACATCGGAGCAAGCCAGACCATGAAGCGGGATTTTTACGAGATTTTGGAAGTTGCCAAGGACGCCACGCCTGAGGTCATTAAGAAGGCCTATCGGCAAAAGGCTATGCAGTTTCACCCCGATAAAAATCCGGGCAACAAAGAGGCCGAGGACAAGTTTAAAGAGGCCGCTCGAGCCTATGAGGTCTTGAGCAATGCTGACACCAGGGCTCGTTACGACCGGTTTGGCCACCAAGGTGTGGACGGGGGCGCGGGCCGGGGCGGCGGTGGCCCCCACTTTCAAGATGCCAACGATATTTTTGAGGCTTTCGGCGATATTTTCGGCGACCTATTTGGCGGGGCTGCAGCGGGTGGCGGAGCCCGACGGGGTGGCCAGCGGCGCGGGCAAAGTGCAACCCGGGGAGCCGACCTCCGCTATGTGATGGAGATCGAACTCCAAGACGTACTCACGGGAATAGAAAAGCCCATCCAATTTGAATGCGAAGACAGCTGCACGGATTGCCAAGGGACCGGAGCCCAGGCGGGATCAAGCGTCGAGACCTGTTCGGCCTGCGGTGGACGTGGCCAGGTCGTGCGCTCCCAAGGGTTTTTCTCCATGGCAACCACCTGTCCCCAATGTCGCGGTCAAGGGCAGATGATCAAATCCCCTTGTAAGGGATGCCGCGGCCAAGGTCGCAAAATGGTGGAGCGAAAGCTCCTGGTGAAAGTTCCAGCAGGAGTGGACAACGGCACGCAGCTCCGGTTAACCGGTGAAGGTGAGACGGGCGTCCGTGGCGGCAGCCGCGGTGACCTTTACGTCGAGCTTCGCGTGCGGCAACACGAGCGCTTTGAGCGAAACGGCGATGACCTCTATGCCGAACTCGAAGTCAGCTACCTCCAGGCCATCCTTGGCGACGAGATGGAAGTCGAAACCCTGCGCGGCAAGAAGACCCTCACCATTTCCAAATCCAGCCAATACGGCCAAAAGGTCAAACTCACAGGCGAGGGGATGCCATCGTTAAGGGGCTCTCGTGTCGGTGACCTCATTTATCTTTTAAAGGTGACCATCCCTAAAAAAATCTCCAAAGAAGAAGAGAAGCTGCTGCAGCAGATTGTGCAGTCCAAGGGCGGCACAAAAGACAAAAGCGGGTTTTTTAGCTTCTAATACGTGGCATTACGTAACTTTAAGCGCCCGCTGACCTTGACGAATTCCATTTCTGACCCAGATTGAAACTTGAAATAGACACGAGTGTGAACTCAAACCTCACCCTCTTTACAATTGGAGCGAATCAATATGGGTAAAATTATTGGAATCGATTTAGGAACCACAAATTCGGTCGTGGCAGTCATGGAGGGTGGAGCCCCCAAAGTGCTCGTCAACGAAGAAGGCGCCCGCACAACGCCCTCAGTTGTGGCTTTCACCAAAGATGGCGAAAAGCTTGTTGGACAAATCGCCAAGCGCCAAGCAGTCACCAACCCTGAAAACACCATCTACTCGGCCAAGCGCTTCATCGGTCGCCGGGTTGAGGAAGTCAAAAGCGAGTTGCAGTTTGTCCCTTACAAAGTTGTCCAAAAGGGCAATGACTCAGCCTTCGAAGTGCGTGGCAAAACGGTAACTCCAGAAGAAATCTCCGCCCTGGTCCTCGGTAAGCTTAAAAAAGTTGCAGAAGATTATTTGGGCCAAGAGGTGACTGAAGCGGTCATCACTGTTCCCGCCTACTTCAACGATGCGCAAAGACAGGCGACAAAAGATGCCGGTCGTATTGCCGGTCTCGACGTTAAGCGTATCATCAACGAGCCCACGGCTGCAGCGCTCGCTTACGGTTTAGATAAAAAAGGCGATCAGAAAATTGTCATCTACGATTTCGGGGGAGGTACGTTTGATATCTCCGTGCTTGAAGTCGGCGACAATGTCGTAGAGGTTCGCGCCACCAACGGCGATACCCACCTCGGTGGAGACAACTTTGATGAGCGCATTTTGGTGTGGATGATCGATGAATTTAAAAAAGATCAGGGCATCGACCTCAAAGGCGACAAGATGGCCTTACAACGACTGAAAGAGGCCGCAGAAAAAGCCAAGATTGAATTGAGCTCTGCTGTTGAGACCGACATCAACTTGCCCTTCGTCACGGCCGATCAGTCAGGTCCTAAACATTTGGCAATGAAGCTCACTCGCGCGAAGTTCGAGCAATTGATTGACGATTTGGTTCAGCGCTCGATCGAGCCTTGCCGAAAATGCTTAGCCGATGCGGGTCTTAAGCCCTCTGATATCAACGAAGTTGTGTTGGTGGGTGGTTCGACGCGAGTGCCGATCATTCAAAAAGCAGTCAAAGACTTCTTTGGCAAAGAGCCCAATCGCTCCGTGAATCCCGATGAAGTTGTGGCACTGGGTGCTGCAGTTCAAGGTGGAGTTTTGGGCGGTGAGGTGAAAGACGTTCTGCTCTTGGATGTGACGCCTCTTTCTCTTGGGATTGAGACTTTGGGCTCTGTTATGACCAAGTTGATCGAGCGCAACACGACTATTCCTTCGCGTAAGTCACAGGTGTTCTCAACTGCCGCTGACAACCAAAGCAGCGTCGACATTCATGTGCTGCAAGGTGAGCGCGAGATGGCGACCGACAACAAATCTCTCGGTCGCTTTGAGCTCGTGGGCATTCCTCCATCTCCTCGAGGTGTTCCGCAAGTGGAAGTGACCTTCGACATCGATGCCAATGGTATTTTGAATGTGACGGCCAAGGACCTCGGTTCAGGCAAAGAGCAGCAAATCAAGATCACCGCGAAGTCGGGCTTAAGCGAAGACGAAGTAAAGCGAATGGTCAAAGAGGCCGAGCTCCATGCTGAAGAGGACAAAAAGAAGCGCGAAGCCATTGCGCAGAAGAACAACCTCGACAACATGGTTTACCAAACTGAGAAGTTGATCAAAGACAACAAAGACAAGCTCGGTGAGGACGACCTCAAGCCGGTAGAGGATGCAGTCGCGGCTTCGAAGACCGTCTTGGCCAACACCTCAGCGACCGCAGAGGAGCTTAAGTCTTCGCTCGATACGTTGACCACAGCGTCTCACGCGGTGAGCGCCAAGTTGTACGAGAAGACTAAGGGCGCTGATGCCGGTGCTGCGGGCGCAGGCGCTGGTGCAGGAGCGAGCGGAGCTGCAGGGTCTAACGGGCAAGACACAGCTGGAGCTAAAAACGACGATGTGATCGACGCCGATTTCAAAGACGTAAACTAATCGAAGATTTTGCCGCGACTGACATAGATTCGGTCGCGGCCTTTTTGTAACTTCAAATCCCCACCAGCAGCGTAAAATGTGGCTCTAATTTCACTAGGTAGCCAAACAACTGATTAAAAGTCAGCTCCTCCACCACACCCCTTTGCACTCGACTCACACAGGCTCTCGACGTCCCCAGTTTTATCGCAACGACGGTTGCCGAATAGTTACGCTGCCTGGCCATGCTCCGCCGGATCTGCTGGCACAGATGCAATTTCACCAGGTTCAAGCGGTCGCGTTCATCTTGCGTGAGGGGTCGGACGGATCGCTTGGACATCAGGGGTCTCCTTTGGGCTCTGCATTTGGTGACTGGTCCGAAATAAGCAAAAGTACGCCCGCTGTGCCTTTCCTTCGATTTCAATTTCAACCCACTGGCATCCGAGGGTTGATTTGCCGACCTCGGACCACTCGCAAAAGGCGAGGGCCCACGCAGCCTCTGAAGCGCCTGTGCACGAAAAGATTACACGCCCGGGGCAGTAAAGGGACTCGCCACCTTGACCTTTTTACTAACGCAGTGCATAACCAAGGTGGCCCGAGGTCTCCTAACCAAATGAGGTCTGCTCTATGAAAAGCTTGAACATCCTTCCACTCGCCTTCCTTCTCGCGCTGCCCAATGTGCATGCCGCGACATCAAGCTCCACTAAACAAAAGCGGTTAGTGGCGCAGAACACGAGCCGATCGACCTTAAAAATGGACAACACCGACCCCAAGCGAAACAAAGTCGACGGGGACATTGACCAAGAGATCACCAACCCCAAACTCCGAGCCGAGAGTGGTTCAAAATCCAAAATTAGCATGAGCTTTGGCGTGAACTATCAAGGTTCGAGCTTACAGGAGCCTTTGGCTGCAGATCGACCAAACCTCTATGCAGCTGCGGGTTCAGAGCAATTTTCGGCATTGGATGGTTCGGTTTCTACCCGGTACCGCTTAGATAAAAACAATAGCTTCACTTTAGGTGTGGGTCTCGGCATGATCACGCCGCTTCAAGGTGATGTGGACGGCAACGACGGCAAGAACCAGTTTAGAGTTAAAAATCCTTCTGTGGCGTACAGTCGAGTGTTTCAAGCCTGGGGCTTACAGAATATTTTCTCTGCCGGCGTAAACATCGGAACGGACACGATTGCCTCTGACATGGATCGAGTGGTGAGCCCAAGTGTTGGCTACACGTTGATGAAGGACTTTAAGAACCGTTTGAGCATGGGAATTTCTGCAAGCTACGTCTACAGCTACTACTCAACGTCAGCCGGCGAAAACAAAAAATTTACTACTAATTCCTATGGAGGCGATGCCAGGACGGAGTACGACATCGGCCTTTACCCGATGGCAGAATACGCACTCACTGACAAAATGTCGTTGAGAACTGTAGCTCGCTACACCTCATGGTTTCATCTTCTTGGCTCTAAAGAGAATTCGTTGCTGCATGAAAATGGCACGCAGTCATTTGGTGTCGGGTATGCCGTCTCGCGCGACATTTACCTTTATCCAAATGTTCAGTTCTTGTGGCAGGATTTAAAGAGCGAGCGAACGAACGTCGCTCTCTCTGCCACAATCAATCTGTTTTAATTTAGCGAGAAGCCGTTTTCCGTATCAAAATACATGATCGCGCCTGCGGTCACGTAGGAGAAGGCTTCGTCTAGGTCTAAACCAATTTCAGCTATAAACTGCAGATTCTTCCACTGCTCGAGTTGCAATTGGCCACCCACGGCGAGTTGCACTTCGAGCCGGGTGCTATCGTTGCTGTAATTGGAGCTGCGCATCCGAATCCCTAGAGGCAAAGAGGCATAGGGAGTCACATTGGCCGTTTCCACTGCAAAGCGCTTAGAGACCAAGGGTTCAAAGCGAAACACTGTGTCTTTCACATCGCGCATCCACTTGGCGTAGGTAATGCCAGCATTTAGTCCGACTGCGGGCTGATTGTCGACGTCAGGGATTGGCACCCATTTCACAAAACCACCGACATAGTAGTCAGTCTCACCAAACCCAGCGACGCCACGTAGGCCGAAGTCCTGTTGAATGCCCGCATCGAAAATGCCACTCGCGTTGAGTCCGCCGTTGTCAGTGATCGCCTGAAGAGCACCGGTGGCTTTAAAGTGTCCAGGCTCTAACACCTCGGCGTTGTCTAAAACAGCATGGTAGGCCCAAGTGTTGAGGCTTGTTAACAAAACCATGGTGAGCGTGAATAGGGCCAGTAGCGTGGTGGATTTTTTCATGTCATTCCTCTCGTCGTGAGACCGAAGATAGTGGACCGGAATTGGTTTGACAAGAAAAGCCATCTCTTCAATCCTGATGACTCATGACGCCTCTCTCCCTTGCCGTTATCACTCTAAATGCGGAAGCTCACATAGCTCGATGTATCAAGTCGGTTCCGTTTGCTTCTGAAGTGGTGGTCGTGGATAGCGGCAGCACCGATCGCACTTGTGAAATCGCCCGGCAGCTAGGGGCTCGTGTGGTGGTTGAAGAGTGGCGTGGATTTGGTCCACAAAAGCGCCGCGCTGTTGAGCTGGCAAACTGCGACTGGATACTGAGCCTAGATGCCGATGAAGCGCTTGGTCCAGAGGCACAAGACGAGCTCAAGAGCCTGCTCCGGGGTGGGCTGAATGTGGAGGCCTACGCCTTTCCACGCTTGAGCTTTCACATGGGTCGGTGGATTCGGCATGGGGGTTGGTATCCCGATTGGCAGACTCGGCTGTTTGATCGGCGGCATGCCAACTGGAGTGAAGATTCCTTACACGAGAAAGTTGAGCACAAGACAAGCGCGCGACTCAACTCACCTATCTTGCACTGGGTGTTTCACGATCTCAAAGATCAAGTGCAAACCAACAACCATTACTCCACCCTAGGAGCCGAGCAGCTCCGAGCTCGGGGTCAGCGGTTCTCACTCTTTTTTCTTATCACGAAGCCGTGGGTGAAGTTTGTAGAAACTTACTTTTGGAAACGTGGATTTTTAGATGGTGTGCCGGGTTTTGTCATTGCCGTTGGAGCTGGGTATTCAATTTTTTTACGATGGGCCAAACTTTGGGAAGCGGAGAGAGCAAAACCATGGACGGAATAAAGAGTTTATTTTTAGTTATACTGCTTTTATTTAGTGGAGCAGCTCTGGGTGAAGTGTCTTGTGAATGTCCGCAGCTCAAGTGCGATGCGTGCAGCTTGAACAAAGGCACCACCTTTTATTCTGAAAAGTGCGGGCCCGGAAACACGCAGGTGCGAAGCTGCGCTAAGCCCACGTGTGTGCCACTCACTTATCCAACAGCGGCCTGCCCACAGTTGCCAGAGTCGGATACGAAGGGAGCAGCATTGACCGATACGGCAGTGGCCCCCGCACCGACTGCAATAGAGCCGGTTGCAGGAATCCCGAGCGCGGGTAAAATTAAGGTGTTGAACGGTTCGGTGGTTATTGTTGGGGCGGATGGCAAAAAGCGCACCGTCGTTGCGACCGCTGATGTTTTTGAGAAAGATCGATTGGAATCGGGCAAAGCAAGTTCTGCGATTGTCGACTTTGCCGGGGGAAACAAGCTGCACGTGTTGCCGGAGACAAAAATCGAAGTGCGTGAATATCAGGCTCCTGGTGAAGAGGCGTCTCGGCGCGCTTTGTTGCATTTAATAAAGGGTAAGGTTCGCAGTCAGGTTGAACAGAAATACAATGGCACCACGAGCTACTACCGGGTAACAACAAGGGGTGCAGTGGCCGGAGTGCGCGGCACTGACTTTGTCGTCACTTACAATGAAAAAGCTCGGGCTGAAACGCGCGTAGAAACCCTAAATGGTCGAGTGGATCTGAGTCGGCAAGACACCGGGGCCGCCCTGACCATTCGCCGAGGACAGGCCGGTAGCTTTTTTTCTGAGATAAATGATCCTGGTTTACAAGACCCTTTGGCGTCCGGCGGTATACGCTCAGGTATGTTTAGCGACGTAGTGAAGATTTCCGATGAACAACTGAAGGTGTTAGATCGAGACAGTCGAGCGGACCGGTTGGCCACTTCGAAGATTCCAAGAGCAGATATCCCCATCTGTGATACGCCAAAGGCGTTCTTGGACCAATGCGTTTGGCGATGTGTGGGCAATCCTAGCAAAGACACCCGTTGTCGCACCGATTTGGCGGAGGTCTCTTGCATTCGCAGCCGCTGCGACGCCAATGGCAAGTGGTCGGATTCAACCAAACTCAATGCGCCCTCGGCTCGCAGCCATTGCGTGGGTGTCGATCCAGTCGTAAAAAACTGCGACTATTAAATAAGGCAAGGGCCGCGTTTTAAAACGCAGCCCTTGTCGGAGTCCACGAGCCGACTCAAATCTTCAAATTTTTACACCGGACCTATTAGTAAGTCGTAGTTGAACGCGTGGTGTCCGTGGGACGATCGCGCCGGGGGGACGATGTCACTTCACTGGTTGAAGCGATATCGCGTGCGCCAGTCTGCTCCAGTGCCGTCTTTGCTCTCTTCATCATATCATCGGTGCCGGTGTGCACTGACAGTAAAATGCCGCCGTCCTTGACGATACCTTCGTAGCGTTTGGCTTCGTACTCAGGGATACCCATTCCGACTAAGCCACCGGCAACTCCTCCAAGCGCCGCGCCTGTACCCGCACCGGCGAGTAAACCCACGATTGGGCCTGCCGCGATCAACGGACCAAAACCAGGAATCGCCAGTGCGCCAATGCCCACCAACCATCCGAGGGCTCCACCAGCGACGAGGCCAGCGCCTGCACCGGAGGTGGCACCTTCTGGAGCTTTGGTCCCTTTTTCATGGGCGAACTGATCTGAACCTTGAGCATCGGGCATCAGTACGGAGATGTCGTGCGCTGTGAAGCCATCGAGCTTCAGGCGGTCAACAGCCATTTCAACTGCAGAACGGCTTGGGTAAATTCCAAATACGGCCTTTTTATTGTCTTCATCTTTATTGTTGAGAATGCTCATATATGTCCTCTTTTTGTTGTTGGTTAATTTGTTTTATAAAAACTGTTATCGAGCGATTTCAATTTGGCTGGTGACTTGCGCCGCTCCGGCCACAGATTTTGCAATCTGTTCCACCTGAAGTTTCTCAGCCGCATTTTTCACGGGACCAACCAATGTCACTCGGCCACCAGCCGTGATGATTTTGATATTCTTCGCCGAAATGGAGAAGTCCTTTTGCCGAACCACCTCTTGCCGAATTTTTGCAGTCGTGTTGAGGTCTGATTGTGCGTTGCTCTGATCTTGAGCGGTGTGGGTGATGGCCTTGTTTGCCGCAGTGTTGTCAGCTTTTGACTCGTCCCCTGCGCCAAATACCGGAATTGAAATAGCCATTGTGGTTACAGCCGTTGCAATCAGACGCATAGGTATAAGTTTCGTGTTTATCATGCAGTTATCCTCTTTCAATTTTAAGGCGTTGCGAAGCTTCGCTCAAATTGACTTAACTGCAAGGGGGGTGCCATGCCGTGTGAGACAACCTAACAGCGTCTCAGCAATTTTACGCATTTGCGTCGTTCTAAATTTTCTCCTTTTTGTTTTGAGCTGGGGCATATCTCCACCCCAATCTGCGTCGCAGAATGAGACAGTGAATGAGACTGTGAAGTCATGCCCTCTCAGAACGCAACAGGCAGGGCATTCTGCTTTTTTTCCACCTAGACCTAAGTCATAATAGTTTTTGGCAAACACGTGAGAGGAGAAATAAAGCGTGAGTAACGTGATTAAGAACGCAGGCTACAACACAGAAGAAGTGTACTTTCACAGAGAAAATCAAAGACTCATTGAGGAGGCGAAGGCGCAAAAGCAAGCACAGCAAACCGCCGACCTTCCCAACAACGTCATTCCGATCAATAGAAATAAAAAATTAGTCGCCACCAATCAGACCAAAAAAGACGCGGCATAGCTAGATCGGGGCTTCGGTCACCTTGCCGCGCGCGGTTCAAGCTTCGCGCGTGGCAGGGAGTAGTAGAGAATTCCAAGTCCAAATACTGCGCTCAACAAAGAGCCCAACATCGTCCCCACTTTGCCCTGGGTGAGGAAGTCGCCCTCTAGCGCCAGACCAGCGATAAATATCGACATCGTGAATCCTATCCCCGCCAAAAAGGCGGCCCCGAGCATTGTTCCCCATCTCACCTGATCCGGAAGGCGAGCGCCAAGAGCAGCAACGGCGAGCCAACTAAATAAAATAATACCTATTGGCTTGCCAAGAAACAAGCCCAGAGCGACGGCAACTGATACTGGAGCGGTTAGTGCATCGATTGCCAACGGGACTCCCGCATTTGCGAGTGCAAAAACTGGCATTATTAAAAAAGCAACCCACGGGTGAAGTGCAGTCTCCAGTCTTTCTAATGGCGAAACGGCCTCGCGCGCCGTCGCAATTAAATGATTGACCTGCTTGTTCAGACCAAGTTGGGTCGGGTTCTTAGATTGCCACAACTTTGGGATAGAACCCACAACCTCTAAGAAGGCGCGGTCGCCAATCCAAGCACTCGAAGGAGTCAACAGACCCAACATAACCCCCGCAATTGTCGGGTGGACGCCGGAGGCTAAGAACGCAAACCAAATGAGGGTACCAAAAAAAATGTAAACTGGAACCTGACGAATTCCTAGCCGGTTCAGCAGCGCAATGGCCACTAGACCTAAAAAGCCAAGGCCCAAAGCTCCAAGTGAGATATTTGTGCTATAAACTGCCGCAATCACAAGTATGGCGCCAAGATCATCGACGATTGCAAGAGACAAGATAAAGATCTTTAGCCCGTGCGGCACTCGCTTGCCAAACAACGATAAGAATCCGACAACAAACGCAATGTCTGTCGCCATCGGAATGCCCCATCCAGCCGACCCTTCATTTCCACCCAGCGTGTACAAATAGATAGCGGCAGGCACGAGCATTCCTCCGGCAGCTCCCATGAGTGGTAGCATAGCGGCCTGTCTATTTTTTAATTCGCCCGAGACCAATTCACGTTTGATTTCAAGTCCGACCACAAAAAAGAAGATGGTCATCAGCCCGTCATTAATCCAGTGACCAATCGATAGGCTGAGACTCAGATCTGCGATGCTAATGGCGATCGGTATTTTCCAAAATTTCAGATAGTCTTCAGACCAGGGGGAGTTTGCCATGATCAAGGCAATAATTGTGCATAGTAAAAGTGCAATTCCACCAGCGGCTTCAATTTGAAAAAATCGATAGAAGGGCTTGCTGATTCGAGCTATGGGCGTCAACTTCTCTTGCATAAGGTCCTCTATTGGTAACATGCCAAATTTTATCTACTTAATTCGATAAAGCAGAAATAAGAAAAGTACAATCACAACCACCACTGTTTCCGAACTTGGCTCGGCAAATCGAGTCCGTTCTTTTTTTCTGTAGAGCTGTCCCATGACAGCGATGCCAGTGGCAACAACGACGCCAAACGCAGTAACTGCATGCACCATCTTTACCGAGGTGAAGAGATTTTTTGAGTACAAAATGTCGAGGGGCGCAAACAAGAGAATATTAAATGCATTGCTGCCAAAGATATTGCCCAGTGCCAGATCGGGTACACCCATCCTAAAGGCCACCAGGGTAGCCACAAGTTCTGGCAAAGAAGTGGCTAGCGCAACGAGAGTGGTTCCAATAAAAGTATGGCCCATGCCAGACTTCGTAGCCAGTTGATCTGCTGCTTGTACGAGGTGCGGAGCCGCCAGTAAAATTGCGATCGCCGCCAATGTATAGCCAGAAAACGCCTTAAAAAGAGCTTTGTATTTGGTGATACCATTGGCTTTTGGGGCGGAGTTTGGTTTATCCACAGTGGCCGTGAATTTCCCTTCAAGGTAGATAAGTCTCAAACCATAAAAATAAATGCCAACAATCGCCCAAGTGAATATGCTTATGCCGAACACGGAGGTCTCGATTTGAGAAACAATTCCGACGCCTACGACTGCGACGAGAACAATTGTTAGGACTGCAGCCAACCCCAGCTGTCAGGATAGTTGTCGCCCCAGAAATTTAAATGTAGCAGGGGCGAAAAGGTTAGTGACAAATGGCACAAAGGTATTCGGCTGAATTTAAGAAGTCTGCGGTAGAGAAGCTCCTTGCCCGCGGATCCCGTCCC
>JBGSNU010000003.1:0-57485 GCA_041739415.1 Bdellovibrionales bacterium
GGGACGGGATCCGCGGGCAAGGAGCTTCTCTACCGCAGACTTCTTAAATTCAGCCGAATACCTTTGTGCCATTTGTCACTAACCTTTTCGCCCCTGCTACATTTAAATTTCTGGGGCGACAACTATCCTGACAGCTGGGGCGACTGAGCAACCAAAAACCCTTGAGACTCGGCGCAGGTGCTCGAGCTTCCGGGGTTCGCCGCCAGCCAGCCAAAACGATAGTGTTTGTTTGGGCACGTCTGCTTTTCTAGACAGCTCAGAGGCGCTCAAATTAAATTTGTTTAGATAAGCTTTGAGCTGAAATTTTAGTCTTAACATCTTCCTCAGTGTGAACACGTCCAGCTACGGTGTGGAGATAAGTCGGATGGATTGGACGACCAATCGGATCTTGTCCCACCAATGAGACGGTTCGGCGTCTAGCCCTTGCAAACCAACGCCTCTGGCGAGGAGAAAATGACCAACGAATTGGACAAACCAAGTCCGACCGCCGTTCAACGTAAAATGTTTATAGGGTTGGATGAACCAATCTGATCAAGAATTGCCGATGGGGCGCAGCGAATGGTTCAGCTGAAGCGCGAACTGGACCGTTGCGCTAGTGATACAGGTCACTCAAGTGGATGGAGCCCCAGGCAGACACAGATAAGCTGAAGTGCGGCCCTGGGATCAGCCGTGCTTTTTAAACTGCTTTGCCCGGCGCTCAACTTCAACGATCTCTTTAGATTTTTTAAACTCGCCATTTGGATATAAAAATACCATAGGGCTAACGTCGAATACAGCAGCGAAAATTTCAGCATAATGTTGAGTAACGCCGATCTTCCCCTTCTCGATTTTGCTTAAATTTGACTCTTGGATATGAGTTATGTTTTCCATGTCCTTCAGAGTCATTCCGACTCGCTTGCGAAACGTCCGAATCATTTCGCCGGGAGAAGGGTCCTTCGGCGAAAGCTCCTCTAGCAATTTTCTTAGACTCGCCATAATCCTCCTCTACTTCCTATAATCATGAGTCGCCGTAACGCGCACTACATATACAATTAGGCGATTATTCACCACCGAGTAAATCACCCGCCCAGCTGGAGAAAATGCGGCTGATCGAAAGCCAGTCCACTCAGCCTCAAGTGGATGATCATGCCACCGCTGATTCTGAACAATCACTAAACCGCGCTGCTCTATCAGTTCGACCCATCGTTTGAGCGCGGCGATGTCAGAAGACGTTAAGTCACCCGCTCTAAGCTGGGAGTTTATTTGATCTTTTACCTCTGGGGAGTAGTCGACTTTCCAGTTCAACTCTACCTAGACTATAACTAGTATTTTAATACAAGTCCAGAAAAATCGTGGCAAAAGAGACGCCAGTCGCCCTTAGACCGAGCAGGGAAACTCGGAACCATCGTCATGAGCTAAATTCATTCCCCAAAAAGGCCAGGGTGGCCGACCTACGGAGTATCTTCTAGGGTCAACCGCAATTTGCAATCCGTCACGACTTCACTCGAGCGGGCTCTTGCGATATCACTGACCCCAATATGGCAAAAAAATGCAAGTCGAAGAAACAGGCGGAATCCGGCGCAATATCCCAAGCCTCATTGCTCGATGGGCTCCATGAGGATTTGATCGACGCCTTCCATAAACTGAAAGAGTTTGCCCTGGAGTTAGGACCACAGCGAAGTTACGCCTCGGGTAAAGCGATTATGTTTTCACGAGATGTCTGTTACTTTTTCGTTCGACCTAAAAAGAGCTACCTCGAGGTGGTTGTTATGCTTCCTCAGGCAGAAAAAATCGGGAGCTTTCACAAGGTGGTTGCTGTTTCGAAAAGCAAATGGGCTCACACGTTCAAACTGGTTCATGCGGACCAAGCTGAGGGCGAACTGACGGAGGCTGTTGCCGCCGCCTACTCTGCGCTAGCTTAGTTGTTTTTAAGTGTAAACCTGAGTGAGAGCGCGCTCCCCCGTGCGGCAGCTTAGGGGGAGTCGCCCTTGGACTAGAAGGACATGTGAGCAGAGGCGATAAACTAGCGAACTCTACTCTTTTGTGTCCTCAACGGCGTCGTCATCATCGGTGTCTGGGGCATCACCGATGTCCACGGGCTGAGCTGGGGGTTCGGGCTTGGGATGGGCCTTGAGGTAATCGCGGACCTTGATGGGATCTGGAGCTAACAGCAAAAAGGCCTGCTTGCCCTCGAGTCTTGGCGGTGTTTCCACAAGGGCGATATCGATCAGCATCGACTCGACCCGCTTGAGTGTGGCCATTCCGAACGACTGATGCGCCAACTCTCGGCCCATGAATCGAAGGTTGACCTTCACTTTGTCACCCTCAAGTAGAAATCGGCGGGCATGGCGAACCTTTACATCAATGTCATGGTCATCGGTGCGCGGGCGAACTTGAATCTCTTTGACTGTGATTACGGTCTGCTTCTTTTTGGCTTCTTTTTCTTTCTTTTTGTTCTCGTACTTCCATTTGCCGTAATCCATGATTTTGCAAGTGGGAGGAGATGCCGTCGGCGCAATCTCGATCAAATCCAGGCCACGGGAGCTGGCAATGCCTAGCGCTTCCCGAGGGGTCATAACACCAACCATCGTTCCATTCTCATCGATCAAGCGGATCTGTTGGGCGTAAATCTCGCCGTTGACTCTTAGGCCGCCGTCATCGCGCTTGCCCTTACGAAACTTGTTGTCTCCGAATCGATCGCGCGAACCGCCGCCGCCGCCGCTTGGGGGGGGACCTCTAAATGGTGGACGAATTGTGAGCCTCCTGGTTTGTGTTGGTTGGCGTCGGCTGCAAAAAACTTGTCAGTCGACGCTCGTTGATTTCACGCAAAACATCTTGCGTGAAGGTTTCAATATCCAATGATTCGATCACTTTGCCGCTGCTGAGACGAACTGAGATCCGTTTCGACTCCAGCTCTTTATCGCCTAGAATTAACATGTAGGGGATTTTTTGCAGCTGCGCTTCGCGAATTTTATAGCCTAACTTCTCGCCCCGTTCATCAATATGCACCCGCAGACCGTGGGCGTTGAACTTTGAGGCCAGCTCGCGGGCAAAATCCAACTGACGATCAGTTACAGTCAGCAACTCGATCTGCACAGGACTGAGCCAAAGCGGTAGGTGCCCTGCCGTGTGCTCGAGGTAAACGCCGATAAAGCGCTCGAGGGATCCCAAAATCGCCCGATGCAACATCACGGGACGATGCTCTTTGTTGTCATCGCCGACGTAGTTTAGGTCAAAGGCTCTAGGCAAATTGAAATCGCACTGTAAGGTGCCGAGCTGCCAGGGCCGCTTGATGGCATCGACAAACATAATGTCGAGCTTAGGTCCATAAAACGCGCCGTCACCGGCATTGATTTTAAACGGCAAGTTCAAAGCCGTTAAGGCATCGGCTAGCGCGGCCTCTGCTTGATCCCAAACCTCGTCACTTCCCATACGCTTTTCAGGACGCGTGGAGAGATAGATCAAATAATTGTCCATACCCAGCGTGTGGTAGACATCATTGAGCATCGTGACGAACTGTGAAATCTCCGCCTGCAGTTGGTCCATGCGGCAGAAAATATGGGCGTCGTCTTGGCAAAAGGTGCGGACGCGGTTCAAACCGTGCATCACTCCACTGCGCTCATAGCGATGTAACCGACCAAAATCCGCCACTCGCCACGGCAGTTCACGATAGGACTTACGCTCAGCCTGATAGAGCAGACAATGGCCGGGACAATTCATGGGTTTGAATGAAAAATCGCGATCATCGACTTTAGTGAAATACATGTTCTCACGGTAATTGTCGTAGTGACCCGACTGATGAAACAAATCCACGTCAAAGATCTGCGGAGTGATGACCTCTTGGTATTGATATTCGCGGTACTTCTCGCGGATAAAACTTTGCAATTCATTGTAGATCAAAGCGCCCTTAGGGGCAAAAAATGGCCCCCCAGGAGAGAGCTGGTGAAAGTAAAATAGGCCAAGCTCTTTGCCGAGTTTGCGATGATCGCGCTTTTTGGCTTCTTCGAGATTCTTAAGATGCTCGTCTAATTCTTTTTTATCATTGAAGGCCGTCGCATACACGCGCTGCAACTGGGCGTTCTTCTCATCGCCGCGCCAGTAGGAGCCCGCAAGGCTTAGAACTTTAACCGCTTTGATTTGGCCCATCCGCTGCACATGTGGGCCGCGGCACAGGTCAAACCACACAAGTCCTTGTTTATAAATACCAACCGTAGTTTCACCTTTAGCGGCGAGATCGCGGATGAGCTCCGCCTTAAAGCGCTCACCCATTTTTTCAAAGGTTTCAATGGCCTTGTCGATCGGCCAGTCCTCGCGCACGACGTCTTCGTTACGGGCCAAGATCTCTTGCATCTTCTTTTCAATTTTTGGGAGATCGTCTGGGGTGAAGGGGCGCGCGCTGTCAAAATCATAGTAAAAGCCTGCGTCTATTACCGGACCGATCGTGACTTTGACCTCGGGCCACAGCTCTTGCACAGCCTGCGCCATCAAATGGGCGGCAGAGTGACGAATCACCTGCAGAGACTCCGCGTCCTTAATTGTGATGATCTTTATCTTAGAACCATCCGGCAACAGGGTACGCAGATCTACGACATCACTCTCCCCATTTAACTGGGCGCCTAAGGTGTCTTTTGCCAAACGTGGACCAATTCTATTAGCCACCTCTAGCACCGTGGGCTGGTGGTCAAATGTCTTAACAGAATTGTCAGGGAGGAAAATACGGACCGACGCCATGATTAAATTGTGGTCATCAGCAGAGAAATTAGACGTGAGGTCGAGTGAGCCCGCATTATTTAAATGTTTAAGGTGCGCCCTGCTTCAAGTCAATCGATTAGGTGGGATTTGGCGCAGGAGAGGCAATATCTGGGCTCTCAGCGGGGCGAGAGCCCTTTGGGCCAGTGTCGGCCTAGTAAACCACGTGGTGATGCATCGACTCCTGGATGCGCGGATCTTTAACGGGCACCAGAGAGTTTCGACTTAAAAAGCGAGTGACGACAAACAAAAAGGATCCAACAAAGCCCAGCCAGATCAGCAGTTCCGGCAGTCCTAGAAGCACCTTATCAGCATTCAGGTTGGGGTAAATCAGCCAGTGCAAATCCACGTACTGCATAACGAGCAAAAGAATCGCCACTGAGGCGAGAATTGCCGGGTTGCGCTTGGACCGACGAGACAACAGGGCGAAGAAGGGTACGATAAACTTAAAAAATAAGAGCAGCGCAGACATGATCATCCACTCGCCTTTTACGCGAGGCAAATAGAACATCGTCTCCTCTGGCATGTTGGCATACCAAATCAGCATGTACTGCGAGTACGCGATGTAGGCCCAAAAAATAGTGAAGGCGAACAAGAACTTGCCCAGATCGTGCATATGGTTCTCATCCACATACCCGTTTAACCAGCCTTTGCGCTGGCTGTACTGAATGAGGAGGATCATCATGGCAATGGTCGACTGAAAGAGTCCCGCAAACAGGTAAACGCCGTAGATTGTACTGAACCAATGGGGCTGCAGGCTCATCAGCAAATCCACGCCGAACAAAGAGAACGACAAAGCAAACGTCAACAAGAACGCAATCGACCAAGGCACTGTCTTATGGGTCAACTGCTCATCGCCTGTCTTGTCTTGCTTCAAGGAAAAGCCCACAAGCTTTGAGGCGAACATCAACCAAAGGGCAAAGAAAAAAACAATCCGCACTACAAAAAACGTCGGATTGAGGTAACTGGATTTTTTGGCGATGAGATAGTCGTTGGCGACGATTGTTTTATCATACCACTCGTACAAAGTCGGAGCGCCGAAGAGCAAAATGAGAGCGCCAACGGCTGCAAAGGGCAAATAGGAAGCAAAGGCTTCGCAAAACCGACGAACGTTGACACTCCAGCCGGCCTTCGTGAGATGCTGAATGCTCGCGAAAAACAACCCGCCAATGGCCAAAATAAAGACATAAAAATATCCGGTGAGGAAAGCGTGCCAAGCGCGATCTTTGTCTTGAGTAAGGGTCACTACAAATGCAGCTAAACCCAAAAACATGAGACCGAAACAAATCATTTTCATTTTCGAAGACACCACAAAGGTTCCTGGTGCGGTCCGAACGGCTGTGTCACTCATGAAAAATTACCTCACTTCTTTTGCAAACTGCGGACGTAGTTAACTATGGCCCAACGCTCTTTGGCATTGGGGATCTGCCCCTGGTAGCTACCCATAACCCCTTTACCCGCGGTGATCGCGTGGTAAATCCGGCCGTCTGAGTAAGTCAAAACGTCGCCGGTGGCAAGTAGCCGCGGTTTTACCGCCATTTTGTCAGCAACGGGAGTCGTCGAGTTGCCATCGGCGCTGTGACAGACTTTGCAATAGACTTCGTAGGACTTCTTACCTAGAGCGAGTGTCTCTGCCGACATATCACCACTCAATGGATTGACTTGGCGTTCAGCTCCCGCAGGGTCATTTTGAAATTCGTAGGGAGTCTTACCAATCGCCACTGTGCCTTCAGGCGGGAGCCGCATCTGCACTTGATCTCCCATTTTTGGATCCCAGTCCTGGGATTTGATGGACTCTTGATCCATCATGTTTTGAATGAGCTCAATATTGGTTTGGTTCTTGCCACCGTTGCAACCCACTAAGCCAACAGTGGCAGAAAGGGCAACCGTTACAAATTTTAACTGATGCTTCATTTAGAACTCCGTCCGTTTGACCTCGGCTGCGCCCAGATCCTTCAACATTTTCTCAACAGCCGTTGCATTGAAGCCGTGGTCATCTTCGGGGATAAAAAGTGCAAAACGATGGCTGGTCAAAGTTGGATCAATGATCGGTGGCTCGACTTGTGGCAAGCCACACACGTAAATCAACGCGCCAACAGAACTCAAAGCGCCAAACAAAATCGTGCACTCAAAAATAACCGGGATAAACGCGGGCAAGGACCACATCGGCTTACCACCAATAATCAAAGGCCAATCGACAGCTGACGTCCACCAGGTGAACCAAACGCCAAAACTAAATCCCAGCAGCCCAAAAATAAACGTTACCCAAGGGATCCAGGAGAAGGGAATTCCCATGGCGTCGTCGATCCCATGCACTGGAAACGGAGTGATCGCTTCAAATTTCTTAAAACCGCTGGCTCTCACCTGGCGTGCGGCATCGACAAGAACGTGCTCATCATCCCAAATTCCAGCAATGCCTGCCTTGCCTTTTGGGCGCAGGCTCTGGATGACTCGATCAATGATGTCCATGTTTACCTCCATCGCGTCCCACTCCAAGCACTGGCTTAACTTCCGCAATAGAGATCGCGGGGAGCAAACGGATATAAATCAAAAAGAGCGTGAAAAATAAACCGAAGCTGCCAAACAGCGCTGCGAAATCGTAAAATGTTGGAATCCACATACCCCAGTTCGATGGCAAGAAGTCTCGATGCAGAGAAGTGACCGTAATCACAAACCGCTCAAACCACATACCAATGTTCACAAAGATTGAGATCACAAACATCCAAGGAATATTGCGCCGGAAGTAACGGAACCAAAACAGCTGGGGAATGACCACGTTACAAGTCACCATAATCCAATAAGACCAGCCGTAAGGACCGAAGGCGCGATTCAAGAAGATAAACTTCTCGTATTCAACGCCAGAGTACCAGGCGATAAAGAACTCAGACCCGTAGGCGTATCCAACCATTAGACCAGTGGTCATAATGATTTTGTTCATCGCCTCCATGTGATCCAAAGTGATGTAGTCTTTGAAGACTGGGACAAGCTCTCGGATGATCGCCATCAGGGTGATGACCATCGCAAAACCTGAGAAGATCGCACCGGCTACGAAGTAAGGCGGAAAGATCGTGGTGTGCCATCCCGGTAGAGTCGCCACGGCAAAGTCAAAACTGACGATCGAGTGCACCGACAAAACGAGCGGAGTCGAGAGACCACAAAGCAGCATGTAAACGGTCTCGTAGTGATTCCAGTTGCGAGCCGTTCCACGCCATCCCAATGACAAAGCGCCATAAATGCGCTTACGCCATTTGTTCTGGGCGCGATCGCGAATCGTCGCTAAATCCGGCACCATACCAATGTACCAAAACACGGCTGACACCGTAGCATAAGTCGAGACGGCAAAAACGTCCCAAACTAGAGGCGAGCGGAAATTCACCCAAAGTGGTCCGCGCTGGTTGGGATAAGGAAGAAGCCAGTAACCCAACCAAGGACGGCCGGTGTGTAGAATGGGAAACAAGCCCGCTGTCATCACCGCAAACACCGTCATCGCTTCTGCACTTCGAGCGATAGATGTTCGCCATTTCTGTCTAAACAAAAAGAGAATGGCTGAGATCAAGGTGCCCGCATGGCCGATCCCGATCCAAAAAACGAAGGTGATGATGTCTGTGCCCCATCCCACGGGATGATTCACGCCCATCATTCCCATGCCGTACCAAACAATCATCCCCTGCGCGAACAAGAAGATGAAGAGCAAGAACTGCGCCCCCGCAAGGCCTGCGAAGAATGAAGGGCCAGGCATACGCTCGACCAATCCACAAATATCTTTAGTGATCGTCTCGTAGGTCTTGTGACCCAAGATAAGAGGATTGCGCCGGATCATACGTGCTGCCCTTCTTTTTGGTGTGAATCCCCGTGGTGTGGACTGCCACCTTTGAGCTCAGCTGTATTGCGCACTTTCACTTGATAGCGTACGGCCGGCTTCGTGTTGAGTTCCTCAAGCAAAATGTAACTTTGCGGCTGCTGATAGGCCTTTGCCACGGCACTGTTGGCGTTGTTCACATCCCCAAAGGTGATGGCCTGAGTGGGGCAAGACTGCTGACATGCCGTTTTTACGTCGCCGTCTTTCAGCGCTTGATCGAGCAGTTTGGCATTGGATTTTTTGTCTCGAATCCGGTGAATACAGAAGGTGCACTTCTCCATCACCCCTCGGAACCGTTGAGTGACCTCTGGGTTCAGCGCGAGATTTAACGGAGCCTTGAGTTGCGTGTAATTGAACCAGTTGAACCGACGCACTTTGTAGGGGCAATTGTTGGCGCAGTACCGAGTTCCCACGCAACGGTTGTAAATCATGTCGTTCGTGCCTTCATCACTGTGAACAGTTGCGGCCACGGGACAAACCGTCTCGCAAGGCGCATTGTCACAATGCATACAGGGCAAAGGTTGATTCACTACGCCTGGGTTTTCTGGGTCACCGGTGTAGTAGCGATCCACTCGGATCCAATGCATCTCTCGACCGCTAATCACATATTTTTTGCCGACCGCGGGAATGTTGTTCTCGCTCTGGCAAGCAATGACACACGCGCCGCAACCGTTGCACGTGTTGAGGTCAATAACCATGCCCCATTTGTTGCCAGTGTACTTGTGCTCAGCCCACATCGTGGTCATTTTGTGCCGGTGCACCTGACCGCCGGGGTTTTTCAAATGATCTTTGAGGGTCTCTTCAACAACGATCTGCCGACCTTCCATTGAATGATGGTCCTGAGTGCAAGCAAAGGTGTTGTTCCGAGCGAGCACAGTCACCTTTGTCTCGAGTCCCGCAGTGATGCGTTCGCCACCCTTCCATTGCGAAAGGGCAAAGGCATTAACTCCTACGCCTTTGGCAATCTCGCCTGCGCCTTCGCGGCCGTACCCAACCGCCAAGCCAATCACACCATCGGCTTGACCAGGCTGAATGTGTGCGGGAACTTCTAATGAGGATTCACCCACCATAAGCTTAACAAATTGTCCCTCTTTGAGGTTCAACTGTTTGGCGTCTTTGAGAGAAAAACTCGCATAATTGTCCCAGCAGATTTTGCTGACGGGATCAGGGAACTCTTGCAACCAACTGACATTGGCCAGTTGTCCATCACCCAAACCAACGGTTGAATAGAGTGCGAGTTCAAAACCCGAGTTGCGAGCGCTAGACTTAACACCACTGAGTGAAGCTGTGGCTAGAGAGCGACTAGCGCCGCCAGACCGACTGACTTGAACCACACCTTTTTGCAAAAGATCTGTCCAAAACTCCTCAAAAGACTTTCCACCGCGATTGGCAGGATAAAACTCCTCTTGCCAGTTGCTCCGCAGATAATCATACCAAGTGGCCGAGTTTTTCACGCGAGCTGAACCCTTTTCAGCCGCACGCAACCAGTTGAGCAACCCGTCTTGGAAGGCGCGAGTGTCATGCAAGGGGCGAATCGTGGGTTGCTGAATGCTCAGAACTCCACCAAAAGCCTCAAGGTCGCCCCAGTTCTCCATAGAGTGATGATCGGTGGCGACGTAATCTGCCAATCGACCGGTCTCATCATTGCGATCGCCCGTGTAAATAATAACTTCAAGATTGCCTAATGCCTCAACGAATTTTGCAGTCCGAGGAGCCGAGTACATCGGATTGCAGCCATGAATGATAAGAGTCGTAACTTCTTTTTTGTTCAAGGCGTTCAGCAGTTCATTGAAGCCAGCCGCACCCGCTTGAGCTGAGCCCAAGACTGCTGCACCACCAGCTTCGATAGTTTTACCTTCGTTTTCCAATACAGAATTGAGAAGGTTCAACGCCATTTGGATCGCTGCGGAGTTCTCGGTGCCAGCGGAAAGTCCACCGGCCAACACCAGCGACTGACCACGGTTGTTCCACAGAGACTGGGCAATTTCGGCAACGGGAATCGCCAGGTCAGTTTTACTCTTAGAAAAAGGCGCAATCGCCTGGAGCACGCCTGAGTTCGAGGCATAGCTCGAGTGCTTCTTCACCACTAACAGTTCGTGCAGCAACGCCATCAAGACATCGAGAGTCTGTGAAGGACGAATTCGATGTCTTTCATCCGCGTTTGAACCCGTGAGAGTCATGAGCGGCTCGACCACAACCAGCTTGTTCATTTCAGCACTGGCTTTTCGGCCTTTCGCAAATTGCCGCTGGAAGGTCGTGGGAGTGAGCCAAGTCCCTAGGAAGTCGCAGTTGACCGACAAAATGTACCGAGCGCGATCGACTCGAAGGCGCGGGAGGCTCGCCTGCCCATAAGCTCTTTGCTGACCTTCGATGATGCTTTCAAAACCGATGTCATCATACACATAGTGTTTAGCCGAGAAGCCTGTCGTGAATTCATTGACCAGTTTGCGCGTACTAGGGGACATCAAGGTGTTCGTTAGAACGGCAACTTTGCCCTTCTTCAACTGTGCACTCACCTCTTCATCGAGCTTCTCCCAAGCAATTCCAATGGTCTCGCGATTGGTACGCTTGTCATTTTGCAAATTGCGTTTTGCTGAAGTGTTCCGATCGGGATCGTACAGACGCAAGATATGCGCATGCGCGCGAGCGGACATGCCGCCTTCGTGCCCTGGGTGATCCGGATTGCCCTCGACCTTTATCGGTCGACCATCTCGAGTCGTTATCAAAACACCAAAACCCTCTAGCCCGTCGACATAAGACGAGGCGTAGTGATCGGCAATGCCGTGCACAAGATGGGCCGGTTGTTTGGCGTAAGGTATGATCTTCTGCGCAGGCCGACGGACACAACCAAACGAAGTCAGGGCCAGTGAGGCACCCATAAGCTTTAAGAACTCTCGGCGAGCCCAACCGTCTTCGCTATCCCCCTCTTGCATGGGGCTGGTGCGAAACTCACTCTCCGCAAACTTTTTAAAGTCAGGGTCTTGTCGCCATTGCTCAAGACTCATCCAATATTTGGGCGTTGGTGGTGTCTGTTCAGTGATGTCCATGGTGGCCTCGTCTCATGTCTTTAGTCTTTTCGCAGGTCTAATAGTGACAGGTGGAGCAATTGATTGGGGCGTTGTTCTCAGGCAGTCGGTGACAGTTCACGCACCAGCCCATCGACATGCTGGAGTGCTGAAGCACTTTTGGCATCTCTTGGACGGGTCCATGGCAGGTCGTGCATTCTTTGCCAGCCTTGACGTGAGCCGCGTGATTGAACTTTACGTGATCAGGCAAGAGGTGAACTTTCTCCCACGCCACAGATTTGCCGGTGTTGTAGGCCTCTGCCAGTTTTTGAATATAAGGACTGTCGGTTTTCACAACGATATGACAGTTCATGCAGATATTCAGACTGGGCACCGAAGCATGACGAGACTTGTCGACGCCGGTGTGACAGTAGCGGCAATCCATCTGATATTGCCCGGCATGCTGTTCGTGTGAGAAGGGGATCGGCTGATCGGGCATGTAGCCCTTGTTGTAGCCAATCACCACTTTATTATTCACCAGGGCCCACACAAATACCGATAAGCCCAGAAGACCTAAAAGAACCACTGCACCGAAAATCTTTTTTCCCATGGCAAGACCTTACTTTTGTCAGTCAAGTTGTCATCAATTTAGATCGCGTCAAGGCAAGCACTTAAAAACACGAACCCCTGGCCAAACTCCACGCGCACTCACTTGTAATTCTCAATTTCTATTCAATAATTAAGTATCGATCAACGTCTGTCACCGAATGCCTTATTTTTTCAGTCGACCATAACGCACTGTTGATACGTAAGCGACTGCCAAAAGATGGACCACCACAAATGCCGTCACGTATTCAACTCCTCCAGCACCGAAGCCATAGGAGTGCAGGCCCGCACCCAAGACAAAGTTGACCCCGTACCAGGCCATAATGACCAGCGAAAAACTCACAACGGCGGTCGCGGCAAGCTCAAAGTTTTTGATCCAACCGATGATTCGCCCATGTAACACAGCCACGTAGGCCAGCAGCGCAATCAAAGCCCACGTCTCTTTGGGGTCCCATCCCCAAAAGCGGCCCCAGGAGTAATCCGCCCAAATCCCACCAAGAATAATGCCGAAGGCAAGCAAGACCACGCCGATTTGGATGCACCGATAGATCGACTGAGCGCCGGAGCGAATGAGCTCGGCGTATTTTTCTTCTCCACGCAAAAAACAGTAAAGCAGCACGTCTCCGATCGCGAACGCCAAAAAGAACGCGGCGTAGCTGATCGTGATGATCAACACGTGGGTCGTCAGCCAAAAAGTGGAGCGTAAAACAGGCTCTAGGGGATGCAAGCTTCCATCCAGAACCGTCGGAGCAAGATCTGTCAAAATTAGACAGAATACGGCTACAGCCGATGCACAAGTGAGCAGCAACTTCGACTTTTGGAAGTGATAGAGCAACAGCCCAAACAAAATGGAGCCATAGGGAACCCAAACCACAGTTTCGTACATATTCGAGACCGGGGGCCGTCCCGCCAAATAGGTACGAAGAGCCATGCCGTAGGTGTGTAGGAAAAGTCCAACGCCCAAAAGCAGCCAATGCATCGGCATCGCCCATCGCTGCCCAACTTGAGTCGCCAAAAATAAGAAGATCAAGCCCAACAAGTAGGCAACCCAAGCCCATTGAAAGGGATGAAAGTGATTCAGGTGCAGTTCTGTTTGAATACGAAGGTGCTCTGCGTATTTTTCTGGCGCCTGCGCCCGAGCCTTCTCCATAAATTCCGAAACAGCTGTGGCCAACTCAGGGCCGGGCTTACCGCCATTTTCCTCAATTTTGGCGACCGCACTGGCAAAACTCTCGGTGATTTTTTGAAAAGCCAAGCGCATCTCACCGTCGAGCTCCACCACCGCTAGCCACTTGTCACTGTTGGGGTTTGGCACAAAGCGCATCCCCTGACCTGAACGAATGGCTTGAAACAAGCCCAGCTGGTTTTCGAGCCGACTCACCGCTTGAAAGTAGGGATTGAACTTCTCTTGCCGTTCGCGCAGCGACTGCAACTCTTGTAGCAACAAGGGAATCCGTTCGTTTGCAAACAAGCTGGCCGGGGTAAAGTGCTTTTCATTTGACGTGATCTTAAGGGCCTCTCTCAAACCCTTATGGCGAATTTCAACGAGAGGCGTGTTCATCCAATGATCTGGAACCAATAGCCAGGTGAAGACGACTTCGCTAGCTGAGCGCTTGTCGAAGCTCCGCTTGCCATACACCAGCTGCAAAGTTTCACGGGCAAATGTGTCAAAGGGCTTCACTCGACCATTGTCTTGCATCGGCAACTGCTCAAGTGGTTTACCGACCTGCGCCTGAGCCAAACTCAGAGGGAGCAACAGGCCCAAACTAACGATCAGGGCACGCAACCAGTAACCTCGAGACACCAACATGCAGATCATGACTTTTCCTTCCACTGTTTGAGCGACCCGAGCCATTGCACTCGTCGAAAATAAAATAGCACAACCGAGCCTATCACCATCAACATTGAACCCACATATTTAATCCAGCGCCCCGGATCATAATTGACCGATAGAATAGAGGTGGTGGCTTTGCCCGAAGCATCTTTCTCAAATGAGCTCTGATAAAAAGTAAATCCTTGAAAGTACAGTGGCTCGTTCATCGAGATTTTCACCGGCCCGCGCCCTGGGACCTCCACCAGACTCTCGTAGCTGGCTGCCCGTTCCGTACCCTCATAGGTACCGACCTCGAATTGCAGAAGCCGCAGCGGAAACGTCAGGTCAATCTGCCGAAACCCGTAGCTGAGAATGTACATGCGGTCTGCCTTGTAGAGTCGCAGCACCGAGTTGAGACCAAGCCAGTAATCGTTGCCGTCAAATGTCAGCTTAACAGCCGAGGTGGAGAGCGGACTAGCAGTCGGACTTGGCGCATAATTCACAACCTCTCGCGACTTCGGCAAATACCGCAACAGGCGAAACTTCAGTCCCATCCACCCAGTTTCAATGGTCTCTCCCTGCCGAACTCGACCCATGGGACGAACGCTGTTGTCTTTGCCGTGAATCCAAACGTCCAAACTCTCTTGATCCGGTTGGCTCACCAATACAATTGCGTTTTTACCTTCGGGGCGAAGAGCCTGCGTCGCCAAAATCACTTTTGCTGGACCGAGATCTAACTCTGCCTTTTCTCGCCGAATCTCTCGGCGCAACCATTCGGTGACATTTACATTTGGGTTTTCTAATTGAAAGCGGATCGCGGGACCATCAAAGTCGGCGACACCAGGCTTAATCTCAGCTTCACGAAAGGCGAAATGCTCGTAGCCATTCAAAACAATTTCGTCACCGGCCATCTGAATGCGATAGGGCTCGCTGGCGGTTGGTGGCTTCGTTAAAAACTCCACTGGCTTTGAATACACTTCACGAAAACTAGTGCCATCCATCGTTGAGAACACCTTGAGTTCACGCTCTCGCACCACGACGGTCTTTCGCTCTTCACCAATGGCAAAGGCGATCGAGCCATCGATCCCATAGCGCTGAGTCAGCCACGAACCAATAAACAAAATGATGATTCCAATATGCGCGAGCACGAATCCCATGTGATGCTGACGCCATGGCCAGCGGTCTGCCATAACAGCCGTCAGATTTATGCACAGGAGCACAATAACGGCGTACATATAAATGGAGTGATAAACCAACCGCTGCGCCACTTCAGCGTCGTACCGGGCCTCCATAATCGTACCGACACCAGAGACGACAGCCAGAGAAAGAATCACAAATATGGCAAGCCGAAGTGAAGCCAGCCATTTTAGTTTTTTTGGCAACATACTCTTTGCAACCTCATTGTGTGATCGAAGGCAGCCGATCGTAAATGTAGTGGATCGCTTGCGCAAGCTTATCGGATAAGTTGGCGGCTCGCGCTGGCAACCAAGCTTTTGATTCTTCGTCCATATATAAAGAGCGATTGATCTCGACCTGAATGGCGTGTTGCCCCAGCTGGGGTCGACCGTAGACTTGCGTCACACGACCACCGAGATAGGGCCAATTGTAAGCCACCTGCAGGCCAGCCTTGGTGTAACCTTCAATCACCAAATCCTTAAACCACGGATCACAGCTCTTGCCTTCGCCATCTGAGATCACAATTGATGCGCGAGTTTGCCCTGGGTCTCGGTGCGCGACAGTCCCTAAGCTCGGCATGGAATGCGCATCTATATGATAGACCTGAGCTGCCCCTTGGCTTTTGAAATCGGCATAGGTCTGCAGAATGGATTGATGAAAAGGCTCATAGTATTGCGCCACCAAACTTTGATGAAGCTGCAGCCGCATGGGCTTTGGCAATAGCCGCTGCCCCCGGGTGGTTTGAACCCAATGCAAGCCCGTGGTGAATTGGCCGGTTGGATTTTGACTGCCCTCAACCGAATCCACATCGACATCTCCGGGCAAACGATTGAGGTCCACCACATAGCGATGCCACTCGGTTTTAAGCGATAGCAATTGCAATTGCTCAATTACGGGATGGTACAATCGATCCACGTACCGATCCACATCACACATTAAAACAGACTCTGGCAAATGGTTCAGCCATGTGACTTCAGGAGGTATGCGCTCCCCAGAGTGAGGAATAGAGATAAAAAATGCCTTTGTCGCGCGAGCGTCTTGCATTGAGAATCACTCTCGTTTCTGCTACTATGCTTTGTATCCACGATAGCATGAGCGCGAGTTTGGGAATATGCCTACGTTGCAACGAATGTCGCAGAGCACTGAAAACTAAAGGAGTTTAATGAAGGCACAAATCTACACGAAGACAGGCGATCAAGGTCAAACTTCTCTG
Source organism: Bdellovibrionales bacterium (assembly GCA_041739415.1). GTDB lineage: Bacteria > Bdellovibrionota > Bdellovibrionia > Bdellovibrionales > UBA1609 > JALHOQ01. Next base: position 16,401 of record JBGSNU010000003.1, read on the forward strand.
GTGGGGGGAACACGGGTGGCAAAAACTCATGTGCGCCTTGAGGCCTATGGAACACTAGATGAGTTGAACTCTTGCCTGGGGATGGTTCGCTCCGAGCTCGGCTCGGCCTCTGGCATGAGCGATGTGGATTCACGCATTCAAGACATTCAAAACAGTCTGTTTAATATGGGCAGCCATTTTGCCTGCGAAAATGAGCAGCTCCGCGCGCAGCTACCTGACCTGCACCAAGAGCGATTGCCAGCGCTTGAGTCAGACATGGACCAGTGGGAGGCGCAACTTCCGCCACTTAGGACTTTTATTTTACCTGGTGGCTCTCGTGCCGCCGCATTCACTCATCTCGCTCGCACCGTGTGCCGCAGGGCTGAACGCCTGTGTTTGGCCTTGAATGATGTTTTGGCAAGCGAGGGTGCAGCCCGCCTGAACCCACAGCACTTGATTTATCTCAACCGCCTGAGCGACTGGCTGTTTGTCCTGAGCCGCTTGCTCAACGTGCGCTTGAACGCACGCGATATTGAGTGGAGCAAAGACTAACGAACTCGCAACAGCTCAGTTCGCAGTGGCCGTCGGTCGATTTTCACTGGAGCGCGCCCAAAACCACGATAGCATCGGATCCAGATCAATGCTGTCGAGCAACTGCACATCACGATCGGCCATATCTAAACTCGCCTTACCACCCAACGAGTGTCCAGGACCAATCACCACGACTTTGCCAACCTGAAAGCCTTCCACAACTTTAAGCACTAACGTGTCAATCTCAGTGGGATCCAACGGAAGAGGCTGATAGCCGCCCTCAGCACTGGCTTGAAACGCTCCGTATTCGGCGAGCTGGATACCAGCCAGGACCGGCGCTTCAGCCACTGCCGTAAAACCTGATAAAGACGTTAGCGAACCGCGAGCGGACTGAGGCCCGATCAGCGCACTGCTTCGACTGACCATCTCTGAAAATGTTAGTCGACCTGTTGCCACCTTCACGGGTGAATCGCCGTTGATGGAGCCTAGAAGAAACTGCGGCATGAGGTGTTTTTTAAGATATCTGTCTAAGAGTCCAACCTGCACCACTGCCGTCACAAAGTTTTTGAGCCTAATATTAGCTAAGAACACCGCATCCTCGGCTCCGGTAAAGTTGCTCACATCAAGGGCGACAGACGATTTGGCATCCCAAATTTCTTGAGTCTCCCGCAGTCGGGCCGCGACCTCAGGAATGCGAATCACATTGGCGCGAATGTCTTGAAAATCCAAATTCGATTCGGCATTGAAAACTAGCAACTCTCGCACATATCCCCCCGAGGTTTCGGTCAGCGTGAAACTGACTCCGTGACATGACTCTAAAGCAATTCGCGTGCCCTCCTTAAAATTCATTCATTCGCAACACGGAGTTTTTGACACCTTTTTGCTCGACTATCGTCTATGAAGAAGTTTCAGTCCGTTGTAATTGACGACTTGTGCTAGCAATTTGCTAAACTTAGGGCGATGAGCCTATTTAGCCGAAACAACTTCACCAGCGCGTGGAACCAGTCTTCCAAAAATAGACCGCCCTTTGAAGGGCTGTATGTTTACCTTTTGGCATTGCTTGTTGGCTACTGGCTTGCAGATCTTACAGTTTTGTATGTTCGGCCGTCGATGTTGCCGACGCAACCTCCTCCCAGCCGTCCCAGTTCACAGCCCCGGCAAAATTTTGCGGCCATCGATCAGTTTCAACAAACCACCGACCGAAATATTTTCAATCAGGATGGAAAGATTCCCCCACCGATCACCTCTGATGGATCCTCGCCTCAGGACGATGCTCCACCTGTCCCCTCGCAGTTACCACTGGCGTTGCAAGGGACGCTGGTGCACGCCAATCCCGCGAGATCCGTCGCCACGATTGCGTCGAAAGGGACAAATCAGTCTAAGCCGTACATGGTCGACGAAGAGATCGACAACATGGCACGAGTCACTAAAATTGAGCGACGCAAGGTGATCTTTCGCAATCTCAATAATCAACGGCTTGAGTTTATCGATATACCGCAAAACTCCGCCTTTACTTTTGGCTTGAAAGATCCCCGAGTTGGAAACGAAGAGGTAATTAAAAAAGGTGAATTTGACTTCACCATGCGTCGGGCCGACATCGCCAAGTACACGGCTGACCTCGGCAGCATATTGCAGCAGGCTCGGATGGTGCCGAACATAGTCCCCGGCTCTGGCGGCCGCGTGAACGGTTTTAAATTTGTGGCCATTCAGCCCGACAGCATTTATTCAAAACTGGGTTTCAAACCGATGGATATCATCAAGTCCGTGAATGGCGAGGACGTCTCGAGTCCGACCAAGGCCATGGAGATGTACAATTCTCTGAAGAACGACAATCGAATCAAAATCACAGTCGAACGCAATGGCCGAGATGAGACATTTAATTATGACATTCCGGATTAGCTGACGAGACGAGTGACCCAAGGAGGGGTTTATGAATCGAAATAAGGTTGTGTCGCGGTTGCTTGCGGCGTGGTTTTTTGTATTGGTGAGCGACGCTGCAAGTGCGCAGACCAGACCCAGCTTTCGCTCACCTGCGGATTCTGGCCGACGACCCGCTCAAGCGGAGGGCGCAAATCCCTCCACCGAGACCCGAAATGCCGATGGCTCAACTGGGTTCGTCTCCAAAAAAACTGGCAAGTCCATGGCGAAGTCGGAGATTGAAGACATCACCAATGAAAACTTTCCCGATTTTATTGAGTCATTTGATTACCCAAATGCAGAGATCGCCGATGTTGTAAAAGCCATCTCTGAACTCACAGGCAAAAATTTTATTATCGACCCTGCAGTCAATGGCAAAATCAGCATCATTGCACCCTCGCGCATCACTGTGGCCGAGGCGTACAAGGCTTTCTTGTCTGCCCTGGCAATCAATGCTCTTGCCGTTGTACCCGGCGACGGATTTTATAAAATTCGCCAAGCCCGAGCGGCTCAACGCGACAGCATTGATACGTTCTCTGGCGCCTATTATCCCACGGCCGATCAGATGATCACTCGAATTATCAAACTCAAATACATCAGTGCCGAAGAGGTCAACAAACAGCTGCGAATATTGACATCAGTAAATGGTGAGCTCGTGCCCTACACTCCCACCAACTCTTTGATCGTTTCAGATTACGGCGCCAACATGGATCGAATTATGAAGATCTTGGGTCAACTGGATGTGCAGGGTTTTGAAGAGCAGATGGAAGTGATTCGAGTTAAATTTGCGCGCGCTAAAGATATTTCAGAGCTAGTCGACACGATCATCAACAAGGGTGAAAAAAAGCAGGGCAACTTTGGTGGCGTGCCCCGCTTTCGCCCGGCCGGCACAGACTCTGGTGGCTCGAGTGGCGCTGAAGTGTATTCGGTGGTTGCACCCGACGAGCGCACCAATTCGATTATCGTCGTCGGCAACAAAGCCGGCATTGAGAAGATTCGAAAGTTGGTGGCACGCCTCGATTATCCCATGCGCCCCGATGAAATGGGGGGCTTTCATGTGTACCACTTGCGCCATGCAGAAGCTGAGCCGTTGGCCAACATCCTCAATGGAATCGCCGCTGAATCTAAAAAAGCCCAAGACACCGCCGCCCAACCTAGGGCGGGATTGAACCCTTCCGTTGGACCCGGTGGCTTGTTGCAAACCGGTGCCCCCGCCACCGCCATTTTCGGCGGTGAAGTGAAGATCTCCGCCGACAAAAGTACCAATAGCTTGGTGATCGTCGCGAGCAAACCCGACTATGAAACCGTGCGCGGCCTTATCACCAAACTCGACATCGCCAAAGACCAAGTGTTTATTAAAGCCATAATTATGGAAATGTCCTCGACTGTCGCGGACACGTGGAATATCAACGTCTACAAATTCGCCTCGGATACAAATGGCGTGGGCCGAGTTGGCTTTCGGGGTTCAGAAAACATTCAAAGCATCCTCAACCCCGCGGGTGACAGAGGAGGGATCCTGGGCTTTGGAAACGGCAGCCTTGTCGAGCTCGATATCCCCACCGTTGGCAAAGTCTCAGTGCCCTCATTGACCGCTTTTATCAACTTGCTCAAAGTCGACGACCGCACCAACGTCCTCTCCACCCCACAGGTGATAGCGCTCAACAATGAGGAGGCCATCATCGAAGTGGGAGAGGTTGTGCCCGTGTCTAAAAATGATTCCGTTGGTGCCGGAGGTACGACGACCTCCTCCATCACGCGTGAGGATGTCACCACCAAACTCACCATCACGCCTTACATTTCGCCAGATACGGATTCGATAAAAATGAAAATTGATCAGGACGTCAAAGGACTTACAACAGTTTCGCAGCTGGGGGCAGCATCCGAGCTCGCCAAAAACTCACTCGCAACCACCAAACGAAAGATTAAAACACAAATTGTTATGAACAGTGGGGACACTGCCGTGCTCGGCGGACTTATGCGGGACCAAGATAAAGATGCCGTGGTCAAGGTCCCCATACTAGGTGATATTCCAATACTAGGTTGGTTGTTTAAATCTCAAACCAAAAATAAAGACAAAACCAATTTGCTCGTGTTCATCACGCCTCGGATCATTCGAGACCAAGCGGCCTCGGCGGCCATCTTGGATGAGAAGATCAACGAGCGGATCGACTTTGTTCAGCGCAATATGAATGGCAAAGATCCTCACGGACATTACATTGACGGACTGCTTCGTAAAAAGACGGCAAAGCCGAAGGTGGAGGCTGAGTCGCCGGCCGTGGAGACATTTTAATAATTAATTTAATCGTTAATTTAATAATTAACGTTGCACCCGACCTAGGCCTAGACGATGGAATCTGCTGCCTTGTTCAGCTAGTTTCCATCCGATAGGCTTAACACTGATGGCATCACCTTCTTTTGAAGTCCTGATAAAAAAAGGCACCAGCGTTACCGAGGAGCAACTGCGCACCTTGCTCAGCGCCACAGATCGCAAGGGCGAAACTCTAGCCCATGTGTTTAGTAAGATGACTTTCAGCACGCCCGAAGAAGCCATGGCTGAACTGTGCAAGCATTTGGGTGTGGAGTATATCAAAGATATTCCGATCAATGATATCCCAGTCGATTTGGTGCGCGGGATTCCGATCAACTATGCCAAAACCCAAGAGGTCTTACCGTTTAAAGAAGAAGCCGATCGAGTCACCGTCCTCACCACCAATCCAGTAAATCACAAGGCGCTTGAAGACTTACGAGTCAAATTCAACAAGCGCATTTATCCTATGGTCACCACCTCGAGTCGCATTCAAGATGCTATCAATCGCGTCTATGAAAAATCCACTGCTGCACTCGAGGGCATGGACGATATCGAAAGTGAAGAGGTCGACCTCGACGACCCCGTGATCGATTTGCTCGATAGCGGTGACGACGATGCGCCGGTGATCAAGTTGGTCAACACGCTGTTGTTTCGCGCCGTGAAGGAAAAAGCCTCTGATATTCACGTCGAACCGTATGAGCGAGATATGGTCGTACGGTTCCGTATTGACGGTGTGCTCTTTGATATTTTTAAGCCACCGAAAAAGCTGCAAAACGCCATCACCTCTCGGATCAAAGTGATGGGCAATTTAAACATCGCTGAAAAGCGATTGCCTCAGGACGGGCGAATCCCGCTGAAGCTTGCGGGCAAAGACATCGACGTGCGACTCAGCTCAGTCCCGACCGCCCATGGTGAACGCCTAGTGATGCGGTTGCAGGATCGATCGAATGTGGTGCTCGAACTCGTGCAGCTTGGATTTTCGCCAGACACGTTGGTTAAACTCGATGATCTTTTGGCAAAAACCTATGGGATCGTCTTGGTCACGGGGCCCACGGGCTCTGGAAAATCGACGACGCTCTACGCCGGTATCTCCAAGATAAACAAAAGTGATGTGAACATCATCACGGTTGAAGATCCCGTGGAACAACGGATCCACGGGATTGGACAGATTCAAGTGAACTCAAAGATTGGTCTGACCTTTGCCAGCGGGCTGCGGTCGATTTTGCGGCAAGATCCAGACGTCGTGATGATTGGGGAGATTCGAGATTTAGAGACTGCGGAAATTGCAATCAATGCCTCGCTTACGGGTCACTTGGTGCTCTCGACCATTCACACCAATGATTCGGCCGGGGCGTTTCCCCGACTCATCGACATGGGTTGTGAACCGTTTTTAATTGCGACCTCTATCATGGGAGTTATCGCCCAGCGTTTGGTGCGCGTGCTCTGCCCGCATTGCAAAGAGGCGCATATTCCGACAGATGTCGAATTGCGCTCCCTCGAGCTGACACGGGAGCAAGTGAAAGATGCCACCGTGTTTCGCGCCGTGGGCTGCAACCATTGCAACCAAAAGGGCTATCTGGGTCGAAGCGTGATTCAGGAGTTGCTGTTAATTAACGATGAAATAAGATCGATGATCATGCAGCGTAAAGACGGCAACTCGATAAAAAAAGAGGCCATTCGGCAGGGTATGATCACGTTTCGTGACCACGGCATTCAAAAAGTCTTAAGTGGCATCACCACCATTGAAGAAGTGCTTACCAGCACACAAATGGATGCGTAATGCCGATTTTTGAATATCGTGGCTTAGATAAAAATGGCCGCAGCATCCGTGGCACGACAGACGCAGACAATCTTCGCACGGCCAAGTTGCGCTTGCGCAAAGATGGCTATTTCATCACGGACATAAAAGACAAAGGCAAGACGGCCGCCGCGCGCAAAGCCAAAGGCAAAAAAACCGGCAGCCAAAAAAGCGTCAATGTGACAGACCTCTCCATGATGACGCGCCAATTGGCGACGTTGCTCCGCGCGAACATTCCCCTGGTGGACTCACTTGGGGCCGTAGCTGAGCAAGTCGAGAATGAGTTTTTGTCTGAAGTCATGTCGGACGTCAAAAATGCGGTGAACGAGGGGGGCTCGCTCAACAAGGCGTTGGGGAAGTACCCGCGCGTCTTTGATAAAATGTATGTGAGCATGTGTGAGGCCGGCGAGATGTCCGGCACACTCGACGTGATCCTCCTGCGCTTGGCCGAATTCAAAGAGGCCCAAAACGAACTCGGCTCAAAAGTGAAGTCGGCCATGCTCTACCCGTTGTTGATGCTGAGTTTTACCGCGTTGTTGCTGGGTGTGCTGTTTGTTTATGTGATTCCGCAGATTGTAGCCGTGTTTGAATCGACGCCCGAGCTCAAGCTGCCGTGGTACACTCTCATCGTGATCGATATCTCGGGCTTCTTAGTGAATTACTGGCATGTGTTGATCATCTCCACCATCGTCGGATACTTTTTGTTTAACAACTGGAAGAACACGCCCAATGGTCGAGCCCAATGGGACCGAATCTTTTTGCAGATCCCAGTCTTAGGCAAGCTCTCCCGCATTGTCGCTGTGAGCCGATTCACGCGGACTCTCTCGACCCTGCTGACCGGTGGCGTCCCGATGCTCTCGGCTATGGGAATTGTTCGCAATGTGGTGGACAACGAGGTGATTGCAGAGGCGATCGACTCCGGGCGCTTAAATATTTCTGAAGGGGAATCGATTGCCGGCCCGCTCAAAAAATCAGGCCAGTTTCCACCCATCGTGATTCACATGATTAGCATTGGTGAGAAGACAGGTGATCTTGAGAACATGCTCTTGCAAGTGAGCGAGGCCTATGACTTTCAGGTGAAGACTTCCATCTCAGGCCTAACGTCCTTACTCGAGCCCATTATGATCATAGTGATGGGTTGCGTTATCGGAATCATCGTATTTGCGATCATGATTCCCATGTTTCAATTGTCGAGCATGGGATCGTAGATTTAAACTAAGTCTCAGTTTCAAAGGAGCTTTGCATGTCGATTCAGTTTTATAAAAATTTGCTTTCCTTCAACGTCCCCAAAAAACTTCGAGACTCAAGAGGTATGACTCTGCTCGAGATTATGATCGTGTTGGTGATCTTAGGTGGACTCGTAGCGATTCTCGCCACCCAGGTCCAAGGGCGCTTAAAGTCGTCGAAGATAAAATCGGCCAAGATCCAAATCGCTGAGTACGGCAAAGCCCTCGACATGTACTTCACCGATTGCAACCAGTACCCGAGTGCTGAAGAAGGTCTAGAAGCTCTTGTGACGGCTCCCGCAAGCTGCACCAGCTGGGGTCCTGATCCCTACCTCAAAAAGGTCAACAAAGACCCTTGGGGTGGAGAATTTGTCTATGAGTCCACCGGCAACAATTACGTTTTACGAGCCCTCGGTTCGGACCGCCGTGAGGGTGGTACGGGTGATGCGGCTGATGTTTCCTCTGAGCAATAACCTATGCTAAACTTTCCCCTACAAAACGCATTGATCGCGTTTTGTGGTGGGAATGGATGCCATTGCAAAAAACACTTCGATCAGTTCGATTAATTCGAAATGAAAAAGCCTTCACTCTGATTGAAATCATGATCGTTTTGGCGATCATGGCAGCAGTGGTTGCTCTATCAATGCCCTATATTTCCAATCGCAATTCACAAAACAAAAAGTTTTTACGTGAGTTTACTATTCTGTCGCGCGAGCTTCATACCAAAGCCAAACTGCAGGGCGTTGTGTTTCGCATGGTGCTCGATTTGGCCGGCAGCGAATCTGGCGGTAGTGATTCCAATGTGCCGCAGACCTACTGGGTTGAGAAATCCAACGGCTCGAGCGTCATAAAACCAAATGAAGAGGAGTCCGCTCTCCTTCGAGCGCAGGAGGCCGATGCGGAGAAGCGCTCAGACCCCAGAGGTTTTGAACCTGACACCTCGACCATTCGTGAACCGCGCGAATTGCCCAGTGGTATGCGTATCGACAAAGTGGAATTGGCGCGCGCCAAAGATCCGATACGTCGGGGTAAAGCTTACATTCATTTTATGCCACAAGGCCTCGCCGATGAAGCCGCGATTCACATCAAAGGTGAAAAAAAGCAGGTCTGGACGATTGCCATTCACCCGCTCACCGGTCGGGCTGAGCTGATTGCAAAACCCATCTCTCTCAAGGAGATCACCTCGCAGTGAGCAAGCGCAATTTGGGTTTCACTCTAATAGAGGTGTTGGTCGCCCTGTTCATTATCACGGGCTCAATTATCGTGATCTCAACTGCCTGGTCGGGAAACTTTTTGCGCATCCGTAAGGCCACGATGTTCAATGATGTGGCAACCTTGTTAGAGCGAAAAATGCTCGAGACCGAAGCCAAGTACAAAGACAAACAGCTAAGTGAGATCCCTGAGGAAGAAAAAGATAGTTTTGGTGATGACTATAAACAGTACCGTTGGGAAATCAAAAGCAAAGACCTTGAATTCCCAGATATATCTCCGCTCCTCACCAGCAAAGAAGGTGGAGCAAAAGAAGAGCTCCTAACAATGGTCAAACAGATGACCGAATACCTCAACTCGACAATCAAAGAGGTCAAGGTGTCGGTCTTTGCTAAGGGCGCCAACGGTCGCGAGGTCGAGTTTTCGGCCGTCCAATATTTTATAGATTACCGCAAAGAGTTCACTGGACTGGGAGGTGGCGGTGCAGCACCAGCCGCTCCGGCTCCCACTGGGGGGACAAAATGAAAATTAAGCCCTCAAAGTCGCAGGGATTCACTTTGGTTGAAGTGATTGTGGCTATGTTGATTCTGTCATTTCTTTCACTCTTCACAGTTGAGGCGATTCAACGGGCCTTACAAACCAAGCGCAAAGTGCAAGGGCAAATCGACAAAAACTCAAATGTTCGGGATGCTCTCCGCATTATGGAACGCGACATTAACTCGGCGTTCAATTATAGAGATGTCTCGGTGGAGCTCTACAATCAAACGCAAGCCTATCGAAAGGCCGCCGCCGAAGGCGCAAACAAACCAAAAGATCCAACGACTGAGCCGCCACCTGAGGCCGTTGACACCAACGACAAGTTCAAACTTAAGCCCGTGAAGGTCACAAGCCAATTCATTGGTGAGAGCGAGTCCATTGATCTAACAACTCTGTCGAACGTGCGGATGACTGAAGATTCACCCATTTCAAGTCAGGCTGAAATCGGCTACAAAATCAAACCCTGCCGCAGGCGAAGCACGCAGGAGGCCTCATCGAAGTGCCTTTGGCGCCGCACTTCAAATTACATCCATGAGGATATCACCCGATACGGCCAAGAGACCGTGCTGCTAGAGAATGTGGTGGAATTTAAATTGCGTTATCTCGGCCCCGGTCGAGGTGAAGAATGGGTGCAGCAGTGGTATTCTAACGATCGAGGCGATGACATCTCTAAGGGTAAATTTCCTTATGCTGTTGAAATCACCATCGCCGTGAAAGACGAATCGCCAAAAGCGAAAGACAAATTGCTGCGAATGACGACGGTCGCTGCGATCCGCAACCCCAACAATCCCGTCGAGCAAAAACCAGAGGACGCCGCCGCCCTACCAGCTACTCCAACGGAAGAAGAGCCCGCACTATGAAGGCCTACTCCCGCTTCAATCCCTTCTCCATTCTTCGCTCGCAACGGGGTGTCGCCCTTCTGATCGCGTTGATGGCTATGACACTCATGACGTTTATTGCTGTCGAAGTGAGCTACGACACTAGCGTGGATTATGTTGTGGCCTCACAACAGGTGAACCGGATTCGCGCCTACTATGCCGCAAAATCGGGCGTGGAACTTAGCCTTTTGCGCATCATGCTTTACAAACAGGTCATGGCTCAAGTGGGTGATAGCCTCGGTGAAAACAAGTCCATGCTCGATCCGATCTGGAATTTTCCGTTTATGTGGCCGCCCACAGCTGCGGGGACCGATGATCTGATGGAGACTGACAAAGACGCGATGAAGGCCGCCGTGGGAGAGGCGTTGATGAAGGCGCAATATGCGACAACGATATCGGCCGAGAGCGGTCGACTCGACATCAATGACCTTGGCTCAGAAATCAAAAGTTTTCGCGAAGCGATTATGGCGCAGGTGCTGAAGATCTTTCAAGCGGAAGTGCAGAACAACGATGCGTTCCGCAGGCGGCACGCAGGCGTTCGCTTTGAAGAGTTGGTCAACAACATCGCCGACTACATTGATGAAGATCAAGAGAGTCTCAACGGCGGTGATGAGCGGGCGCCGTATCGCGATTTGGAAGACAAAGACATTGTGATGCCCCCCAATCGAGGCCTCCGCACTGTCGATGAACTGCACCAAGTGGCCGGCATGACCGACGAGTTTTATGCCATCCTCGCTCCCCGCATCACCGTGTTTGGCTCTAAAGGAATCAATCTCAACTACGCCGGGCGCGAGATGATCAAAGCTCTCGACATCAATATGACGGATGAAGCGGTTGGAAAGATCATGGCTCGCCGTGATGACCCCAACCTGGGTGGTCCGTACAAAGATGACAAAGATTTTTTTGCCTATGCCCAGCCCCTCGGGGTAAACGTCAAGGCGATTGAAGACTCGAAGATCCCCTTGCTGTTTGATATGGAATACAACTTTCGCATTGTCTCGACGGGGATCTCCGGCAACGTCAAACGCGAAATTACGGCCATCACCTATGACTTTCCGAATTTAAAAACGCGATTGGCAGAAATGCTGGACAAAGAAGAGCCCGACAAAGGTCCTGCCGGTGAGGATAAAAAGACCGATCCACAGGATACCGGAAAGCCAGCCGGTGACGACAAAAAACCGGTGGAAACCAAAGCAAAAATTGAAGCGACAAAGGCCCGACCAACTGTGGTGTATTGGGAAGAGAACTGATACCGTATTCGTATGTTAAGCATCGGCGTCGATATTGGAACATTCAGCATCAAAGTTGCCGAGGTGGAATCCACCTCAAAATCCTACGCCATTCGCCGTCTACAAGAGTTTCCGCTCTCGCTCGATCTGACCAAAGATAAAAAAATTGAAATCATCGATACACTTCGAACGCTGTTTACACAGGTCGATCGAGAGAAGACGCAGTTTGTGTTTTCTGTCCCGCAAAAATCAGTGTCGATGCGCTTGGTGAACTTTCCGTTTCGCGAGCGCTTTAAAGTGCAAAAAGCCGTAGCCATGCAGCTCGAGGATGACCTACCGTTCTCGCAAGAAGACGCCATCTTCGACACTAAGATCGTCCGCTTCGTTGGCAAAGGCGCTGAGGTTTTGGCGCAGGCTGTGCCGAAGGATCGAATCGCTGAAATTCTCAATCTCGCGCACGACTGTGGGGTTGAGCCCGCCCTGATCGCCAGTGAAAGCTTGGCTCTCAGCAATGTGCTGGACAAGTGGCAAGACCCTCCACCCGAGTCGCTCGCGGTTGAAGCAGACTTACCTGCGCGGAATGCTGAGATCTTAGTCAATCTCGGGCACACCAACTCTCAGTTGCTGGTGTATTCCGACGGAATTTTGTTGAGTGTTCGAAGTGTGGATTGGGGCGCTAAGAACATGGCGGACGCCATTGGCGCAAAGTACGGTTTGAACTCACTTCAGGGCATGCGCGAGCTCCAGCTCAAGGGCACAATTCTCTTGGAGAAGAGCCAGGGTACTAAAGAGCAAGTCGCATTTTCGCAAGTGATTGAAACTTCACTGCAAGAGTTCATTGGTTTGATGCGACTCAAGATGCTTGAAATTCAGAGCGAGTTTAATTTGCTCTGGATTCGAGGTATGACCGTGGGCGGGGCTTCTCAACTGCGCAACCTCAATGCCCTACTGACCCAAGCCTTTGAGATTCCTTTCAATAAACTCAAACAGTTTGATCGACATCCGGCTGTGACATTTGAAACTGGCCCACAAATAGAGGCCGTGTCCGCGACCGCCATCGGTCTAGCGATTGAAGGTCTTAAACGTCCGCGCAACCCGCCCAGCAATTTTTTAAAAGGCGAGTTTGCCAGGCAAAGTCATGTGCTAGAGGCGCTGTGGGACAGATGGAAGTACACGGCGCAATTGGCGGCTACGGCTTTTGTGATTCTCATGATCTACGGCGTGATGCGCGAATCCCTGGCTATTCGGTTGGTGGAGGAGTCAGATGTCGCTCTTCGCACCCAGGCCGGTGCCGTCGCCGGGTTGAAGGGCTCAAAGGCTAGCCCCAACAACGTCAATAAGTTCCTACGCAATGTTGAAAAAGAAGCCACGAATCGCCGGGCCGCTCAAAAAGTGACCAATATCAACTCAGCCTTGGACATCTTAAACCGAATTAGTGCTGTGGTGCCGGCGCGAACACGCTCCAGCATCGAGATCAAACGCATAAGTATCGAGAACAAAACAGCAGAGGTGCATGGATACGCCAACAGTCAGGCCGAAAGCCAACGTGTGCTGCAGGAGCTGAAGAAGGCGGCTGCGGACGGAAAGATTCAAAGCATCACGCCGCAGATCAAAACCCCTTCTGGAAAAGTTCCCTTTGCTTGCAAATTTAACGTGCAAAGATTGGCCGGAGGTTAGGCTTTGGCATTTGAGGGACTACAAGAAAAACTTCGTGAGCAGGTAGCCGATTTAACCGCCAAAATTCAAGAGAGTTCGGCGTTTAATAGCCTAAGAGAAACTTATGAAAGCCAAACTCCCGTTGTGCAAAAGGCGTTGCTCGTAGGCGGATGTTTGTTTTTTGTGCTTATTATGTTGAGTTTTCCAATGGGGTACATCAGCACCTCGAATGACAATATGGTTATTTTCGAAGAGAATCGGCAGTTGATTCAAGGGTTGCTTCGAGCCTCCCGTGCGGCCAAAGAACCCTCGCCTCTGCCGGCCGACGGAAGCACTGAGACCTTGCGCGCGCAGGTCACGAGCATCACCAAAGAGTTTCAACTGGTGCCCGAGCAGGTTGGTGAAATGCAGCCGCTCCCCGAAGGCTACGTTCGCGACCTCGCGCCCCCTGTCGTCAAACAAAGTGGCCTCGCCGTGCAACTAAAGAATCTCAACCTTAATCAAATAGTCGCTTTAAATGTGGCGTTTCAAAACATCGGCCTTGGCACAAAATTAATTGGTTTAGACGTGATTCAATCCGCCGGGCAAACGCACTACTATGACATCGTGGCGCGAATTGTGATGTTCTCGCTGCCACAAATGACTTTTGAGGCTGGCCCCTCCGACACCGGTTCACGCAGCCGGCCGCGCGCTCCTCCATCTCGAGCTGAAGATGATGAGGGACTGGAGTGAAATACTTTTGGGCATTTTTGGGTTCGATTTGGTCCAACTGGAAAATCATTGGCGTAACCCTTTGTGCCGCGGTTTTGTTTTTTGTGTCGATGTTTCCCTTCACCGATCTATCAGACATGGTCACGTCAATAGTCGCACGCAGCACGAACAACCAAATTTATTTACAATTCGAATCTATTGATCTTCATCTCCTACCCGTCCCTGCTGTCTCCGCCCAAAAAGTCTCAATTGAGACTCCAGCTATGGAACCTGTCCAAGCGGCTTGGCTCAAGGTTGCACCCAACCTGTTAGATGTTTTGTTTAATATCTTTACTTTGAAGCGAGCCCTCGCAGGCGATCCTGAGGCGGCAGCACTGGCGCAGAGTCGGCTGGGCGCCTCGATTGATGCGGAGGGAGTGTTTGGTGCCGACGTCGATCTTCAGTTAGGGCAAGGGAGCAAGGGTGAGGGTGGCAGTCCACGTTCCAAAGTTTCACTTGAAATCGATCAGCTCAGCTTAGGGGAGGTCGGCAAGTGGGCGAGTTTGCCGATGTCCGTGCAGGGGCAAGCCGATTTGGTCACAGTGATGCAGTTCACACCTGGTTTTGCGGAGCAACCCGAGGGCGAATTTGAACTGCGCGTCTCCAAATTCAACATGCCTGCAAGCACTGTGATGGTGCCGATGAATGGCGCACGCATGCCACTGAATCTGCCAACTTTAACTCTAGCCAATGTTACATTTAAAGGACGCCTCGTGGGCGGCAGCTTGGTGCTCGAAGAAGGCAGTTTTGGCAAAAGCCAAGACCCCATATTTGGCCGCATAAAAGGGCAGATGGCGCTACGCCTACAGCCCGTTGGCAATCAGATTCAACCGATTTTAGGACAGTACAATTTGACCGTAGATCTCAACACCTCCAAGCAAATTGAAAAAGACATTGGGATCGCTTTTATTCTGTTTGAGTCGGCCAAGACACCCACCCCGACGGGCTCGCGCTACCTTTTTCGTGCACAAGGTCAAGGCGTTGGGACGCTGGCGACGATAAGCCGCATCAATAGCTTCTAGACGAGCCAATCCGGCTTGACTCCCGCCCCGTGAACGCGGTCTATCTGAGGTCTAAATTTTGTTGGTGGAGCTAAGGGGGATATATGTCAGGCGTAAATAAGGTGATTGTCGTTGGCCGTCTCGGCACGGATCCAGAAGTCAAAACGGTCACAGGCGGCAACAGTGTGGCTCGTCTATCGATTGCGACAAGCGAAAACTGGACAGACAAACAAGGGCAAAAACAAGAGCGAACCGAGTGGCACCGAGTGGTCGTTTGGGGGAAATTAGCTGAACTCTGTGGCAAATTTCTGAGCAAAGGTCGCCAAGTGTATGTCGAAGGCCGCCTGCAAACTCGCTCATGGGAAGATCAACAAGGGCAAAAACGCTACGCCACTGAAATTGTCGCCAACACTGTGCAATTCTTAGGTGGTGGTAGCCCCAACGCCGGAGCAGGCCAATCCCAGGGCGGAGATTTTTCTTCCCAAGAGTTTGGTCCCGAGCCTAGCTTTGACAACTCGGATGATATTCCTTTTTAGTCGCAAAACTCAGCACTCGGATTCTAAAGGCCTTGGTGTGAGATGCTCGGCTTAGGCCTCGACCAAATCTAAACCACAATCACGTAGACAGAACTCTGCCTCGATCGCTAAACTAGTTGCTGACCTGAACTGAGCAAAGGAGCAATGTCGTGCGCGGTCGACTCATCCATTCACTGACTCTGTTTGCAGCCGTTTACTTTTGGACCGGCTGCTCAGTTTATCAGTCAGATGGCCGTAAAATTCTCGAGCGGAATTTGAGTTCCATTGGCGTGACCGTTCAAGCCCAATTTACTGGTTGCAATCATGACCTCCCCCAGCACGACTGGAGTCTGCTTGAAAATCATGCCGACACTCGACTGTACTCCTCTGAAAGCCAAACGTTTGCTCTACGTGTGACCGCCACCGAGGACGAGAGCTTCAGCTGCTATTACACATTCAGTTCGGCGCAAGACATGTATGAACGCTTACAAGCTGCGCGCGAGCACACCCTTGCCCAATTGCTCGTAGAGGATTGGAGCACTATTCACGATCGCCGGCTGAACTACCAGCAGCCGTGACGGAGTCGACGACTCCACAGAGGGCGACCACGACACTCACCAAAGTCCAGGGTATCCCTGCAACTCAGTTTGGCAAAACTCTGCAAATCACTTAATCTATTTATAGCTTAAATTCAGGAGCCCACACCTATGTCGCACATCTCTCGATTCATTTTAGGTTGTCTACTCGCCACCGCAAATGTTGTGTATGCCGCGGACGTGATAAAAACTAAGGGACGAAGTGTATTGGTGGATCTCAAAGGTGAAGCGGCCAGTGTGGGTGATCAGTATTACACGCTCAACTCCAGCGGCAAAAAATCGGGTCTCATCGTCATCCGTAAGATCACCGGAGACAAGGCGATTGGTCGACTGGCTCGAGGTAAAGCCAATGTGGGTATGACCCTCTCAGACAAAGTGAAAGTCAGTGCCGGCAGCAAACCCAACAGCCGACCGCTTCGAACTCAGTCCAAGACGCCACACCACTGGGGCGTGCTCGGCGGCTATTCGATGGACTCGATGAAGGTAAAAGTTTTATGGCAGTCAGCAGACGCTGCTACCGGTCGAGCAAAAGGTGATCAAAAAGAAGTGGCGTCGCTGACGGGCACGGGCTACAGCGCCAAAGGCCTGTTTGATTACGATATGGGCTCATTCACAGTGAGGGCATTGAGCGGTATTGAGACGTACAATGCCTCGGGTGTCAGTTCTTGTGGCACCGGCAACAACCAGGTTTGTATCACTGAAATTGTTTACCTAACGGCGGATGCCATGGCTCGCTACATCTTTATGAAAGAGAAGTTTCGACCCTGGGCTGGGCTGGGTCTCAGTCTGCTGTTCCCAGTTTCGGCCTCCGGCACTGCCTTGGATCCCGCAAGTGTCGGAAGCACCTGGATGGGTATCTTGGGTGGCGGCTTGGACTATCATGTAAGTCCACGCCTTTACATTCCCATAAGCTTAGAGTACGGCTTGTTCCCGCCGTCCGACCAAGTGGATGCCACATGGATTCAAGTGCGTATCGGCTTTGCCGTCCCCTACTAGAGTGCTCATCTCTAAGTTCGTTTCGACTATCAATCTAATTGATTGAAGAAATTCGGGTCACACCGATCACACCTTTGAGTTTGCTGAGGTCGCTCATCACCAGGGCAAGTTGGTGAGTGTCTTTCACACTGACCTCAAACGTGCAGATCGCTTTGAGATCTTTGGTGGTGCGAGCTTGGGCCGTGAGAATATTGACTCCGTGAATTGAAAACACTTCGCTCATGCCCTTCAGCAATCCGGGGTTATCATGACTCAGCACTCGCACCGTGACGGTTCGACCGCTCTCTTGCGATTGCGTTCCACTCCATTCGACTTCGATCCGACGGTCGGGATCCAGTTCAAAAGCCTTCGAACAATCCGCGCGGTGGATCACGATCCCGCGCCCAAGGGTGATGAACCCGATAATAGAATCCCCTGGAATCGCCGTGCAACACTTAGCAAAACGCACCAACACATCGTTCATACCATCGACGCGGACCAATGAGGCCGTCTGCTTTTTTTTGCCTATTGCCGCTTGAAATGCCCGCTTGAGGTAGCTTGGCTCTTCAGCCTTCATCGGTGCATCTTTTTGCGAGGGCAACTCAACCTTTAATCCGAGCAGCACATCTTGAGGCGTTAATGTGCCATACCCAACCTTCACATAAAGATCATCGGCCGCTGCACAACCTTGATCACTGGCATATTGTACAAACTCGGGCCGCTCTATGGCGCGCGCCAAACTGACTCCCACTTTACGAAAGTGGCGATCTAGCATCCCGCGACCCAAGTCGTGCGCTCGGCGCCTCTCTTCTGTTTTCACAAACTGTCGGATTTTCGAAATCGCGCGCGTCGTGACACAAATCTTCAACCAATCTTTTGAGGGCGTCTGAGTCTTGGAGGTTACAACCTCCACTGTGTCGCCACTCTTTAGCCGATGCTTGAGTGCCACCATTTTGCCGTTCACCCGGGCGGAGACGATGCGATTGCCAACATCCGTGTGAACTGCGTAAGCAAAGTCTATAGGCGTCGCTCCGTCTGGAAACTCCTTCACTTCTCCCTTGGGAGTAAAGACGTAGATTTCGCTATCAAACAAATCCGATTTAAAATTTTCTAAAAACTCATCGGAGTTAGATGTCTGCTGATGTTCGCGAATAAGCTCACGCAGGCCTTCAAAGCGTTTGATATTCTCCATATCGATATCGCCGCTATCGCCTGACTCTTTGTACTGCCAATGGGCCGCAATCCCTTTCTCATTGATCAAGTGCATTTCAAAGGTTCGAATTTGCACTTCAATCCGCTCGGCCTGAGGACCGATCACCGTCGTGTGCAAGGACTGGTAATTGTTGTTCTTGGGCATGGCTATAAAATCTTTGAAGCGACCAGGGATCGGCTTCCACAGAGAATGTACAAGTCCAAGGGCCTCGTAACATTCGGCGATAGAGTTGACGTTGAGTCGAAACGCCAAAACATCGTAAACTTGTTCGTAGTCAATATTGCTCGCCTGCATTTTTTTATAGATCGACCAAAGGTGCTTGGGACGCCCTTGAACCTCAAATTTTATCTTTGTTCGCTTCTCTAACTCTGACGCCAAAAGCTTTTTCACATCGTCGATGTACTTCTCTCGCTCGCGTTTTTTATGCGCCACTTTTTGTGCAAGAGCGTAGTAGGCCTCTGGGTAACTGTAGCGAAACGACAGGTCTTCGAGTTCAATCTTGATCGCATTAATCCCTAACCGACTCGCGAGAGGCGCATAGATGTCTAAAGTTTCAGTGGCGATCCGGGCCTGTTTGTCGGGCGGCATGTGATTGAGCGTGCGCATGTTGTGCAAGCGATCGGCGAGCTTGACCAGTACCACTCGCACATCTTTACCCATGGCCACGATCATCTTGCGAATGTTCTCACCCTGTTTTTCATGAGTGTTGCGAAACTTCATCAAGGAAATTTTTGTCACACCATCCACTAGGCGAGCCACGGTTGGGCCGAAAGTTTTTTCGATATCGGCTAGTGTGACCTGCGTATCCTCGACTGTGTCGTGCAAGAGCCCTGTGGCGATCGTCGGGAGGTCGAGATGCAGCTCGGCCAATATTGCGGCCACGCCCAACGGATGCAAAATGTAGGGATCGCCGCTGCGCCGAAACTGACCTGAGTGGGCCTTCTCCGAAATGGCGTAGGCTGAACGGATAATGTCTAAGTTGGCGTTGGGAAAATAGCTGCGAATAATTTCTAGGAGTTCATCCAAGTTCTGCGGCCCGACCTCTGTCGGTTTAAACTCCTGGACCGCATCACTCATTTAATCATCCCTCTCAAAATTCTCCCTATTCCTTAGACGGAAGAATTTGATCCGAACTCGAGAGTAAATCGCGCGATTAGTGAGAAAGATCTCGCTGAATCTGCTGATCCGGCGTAAAGCCAGCCGCATCAGTTGTATCGAAGTAAACTGCACCCGATGCGACCTCGCGCAATGCATTCACGACATTCTTGTTGTTGCGTCCTGGAACGAGACACTCGTCACCCTTCATCAACTGTTTGGCTCTCTTGGCCACCAAAAGCACTAGAGCAAATCGATTGTGAACTTTGTCTAAACAGTCTTCGACGGTAATACGTGCCACGCTTCAACTCCCGGTCAATAGCCACTCGAACATTTAACCCCTACCCTATTGATTTTTCAGCAGATTTTCAACGATTTTTCTTAAGAGCACATAGGTGAGCTCAAAGTTGTCGTTGATCAGGACATGATCAAAATAAGAGGCCTGACTCATCTCCACCTGAGCACTCTGCAGTCGGCGCTCAAGGTCCTCGTCACTGGTAATCCCACGTTTTACAAATCTCTGACGCAGAGCATCTACCGAGGGTGGAATAAGAAACACGGTCACCACATCCCGAAATTCCCGCATCAAAGCTTTGGCGCCTTGAACGTCAATGTCGATGATCACAGGGCGCCCCTCGGAGCCGGCCCTTTTGATCTGATCGCGTGGAGTGCCATACATTTTGCCATGCACATGCGCCCATTCGACAAAAAAATCCCCACTCACCAACTCTTTGAATTTCTCTTCGGTGACAAAGTGATAGGGACGCCCCTCCTCTTCGCCTGCCCGCATGGGCCGCGTTGTGTAGGTGACGATATCGACCAATTGTGGAAAATCCCGTAATGCGCGCTCGAGCAGACTCGACTTGCCAACGGCGGTAGGACCAATGATTAAAAGCACCTGAGGATTCATTCTGTCCATTCACTCCACATTTTGTACCTGCTCACGAAACTTTTCGATCACTGATTTTGCGCTCACCACAGTCTGAGTCAAACCTGCAAACTGCGATTTTGATCCGATGGTGTTCACCTCTCGCAAAAGCTCTTGGCAGTAAAAATCCAACTGCTTGCCCTTACCGGCCGTCCCGCGATCTTGGATTAAGATTCGGCAGGCCTTGATGTGCTCACCTAAGCGCACCATCTCCTCATGCACATCCATTTTGTCTATGATCAGAGCAGATTCCAATGCTAAACGCGCAGGCTCCATATTCTCTACATTTAGAGTCGCCAATCTAGACTTGAGTCTTTGCTCAAACTGCACCTGCGCGCCCTTTCTGAGAGCGTTCATTTTGACTGTGCATTTTTCGAGGTCATTCAATTGCTGCAGCAGTTCTTGCTTGAGGGATTTTCCCTCACGCACTCGAAATTTCAGACACTTTTGGGCGGCAAGTTTGATTTGCGTCTGCACCCGCTTCAGCTCTCCCGGCAGGAGGCTCACCCGATCCTGATGTTCCATCACCAACGGCATTTGCAAAACATCGCGCAAGGTGACCTCTGACTTTAGCCCCAGCTTCACTTGGAGTTGTTTTAACTCTCGGGTCCAATGGGCGGCTGTCTCATGCCGAATCTGCACTGTCCGCAAACGCTGCTCTTGCCCAAGTCGACGGTGCACATACACATCAATGCTCCCTCGAACCCAACTTGACCCAAACATTTGCCGCAGCTCATTTTCAAAGGGAGCGTACTCTTTCGGCAAATGGAACCGCGTCTCGAGAAACCGCCCGTTCACCGATTTCACGTGCACCTCAAGTTCAAGCTGACGGCTCTTATCTAGGCTAGCGCCATAACCCGTCATGCTCCTCATTCACACCCCATTTTTTTACGACTTAAAAATTTGGCCTATGATGGATCAGAACTCAGTTTTCTGTCAACTTGGAGCACCTGCCATTCTTTGATCAACGCTTTGGCCCGAGGCAACGGATCGACGGTCGGCAACCAATAAATGGAGGTGTCTCGCTTAAACCAAGTCCGTTGGCGCTTGGCGAGCTGCATGGTTTTTTCTACAATCAGTGGCTCCAATTGCTCTCGAGAAATGTGCCCGTCTAAGTACTCCATGCACTGCCGATACCCCACACTCTGCAGTGCCGGCCATCCAGAAAATCCCTCTGTGCGCAGCTGTTCCACTTCAGTCAACCAGCCACGCTCCAGCATCAAACGGGTGCGTCGCTTCAGCCTAGGTAAGAGCTCCTCGCGCGTGGGTGAGAGCCCCAGTTTAAAGAGCGGAAACGGCAACGTTTGCGGTTTAAATTCGCGCTTGAGGTCACTCAGTTTTCGACCCGTGCTATGAATCACAATTAAAGCTCGGAGCACTCGGTAAGAGTCATTGGGATTCAGTTCAAGTGCGCAGTCAGGATCGAGCGATTTGAGGTGCTCATGCAGTTGCAAGGGCGTTTGCCCAATGAAGCGTGTGCGGATCTCAGCCTCCACTTTGGCGTCTGGCTTGGGCACATCAAACATTCCCTTCTCAAGCGCCTGAATGTAAAAGCCACTTCCACCGACGCCAAAAGCCAGCTGTGTCGGTAAGGTCTTTGCCAAGGTCTCGAGCGCCAACGCTCGAAAGTCTCCGGCAGTTATGACTTGTCCTGGTGGAACAATATCAAACAAAAAGTGGGGAACCCTTTGCTGTTCATCTTGTGTGGGTTTGGCCGATCCGATGTCGAGCCGCTGACAGGCTTGAACACTGTCGCAGTTCAAAACTACACCCTTGAACTCGCTTGCTAGCTCCAAGGCGAGTGCCGATTTTCCAGAGCCTGTTGGTCCAACCACCAGAATGAACGGGTGAACAGTGCTCACACGATTCGACCGAACTCGCGCTCGATTTCAGTGAACTTCCGCTTGGTAAACACCGGACGACCATGTGGACAAAAGCTTGAAAGCGGATACTGATCCATTTGCTCCAGTAGGCTTTGCATCTCGGCCACACTCAGTGCTTGCCCGGCTCGAACCACCGAGTGACACGCCATTGAAGCAAAAATATCACCCAACATCCGTTCAAAAACTCGCTCCCCCGTCTGCTGGCAAAGGTCCGACGCCAATTTTGTCAGAGCATGGGTGACCGCTCGATCGGAGGCAAGAGTGGGAATCGCTTGGACAGCCACTCGCTCTGGCCCCATTTGTTCCAAACTCACACCCATACTTTCAAGCGAAGGGCGAGCTCCGATTAAGGCCTCTACCTCAGCTGCAGAAAGATCGAGCACGATAGGCAAAAAAAGATTTTGCACCTCTATCCGGCCCAAGCGGAAAGACTCCATCAGCCGTTCAAAAACAACTCGCTCGTGCGCCGCGTGTTGATCCACTAAATACAAAGCCTCTTGCGACTGCGCGACGATGTAGGTGTGGTTCACCTGTCCAACTGCTTGCAGGTCGGCCCAGCGAAACTCCTGCGGCGTTGCCGCTGGCATTTGTGGCGCAATTTCTACTTCCGCACTTTGCGGCGAGTATCTGGTCAAAGCTTCACGCACTTCCGCCAGTGGAAACACCTTTGTGTTGTAATGTGTGCGTTCAAAATCCGCCCCACCAAATTTGAGATTTTCTTGTATCGGCGGTGCGGATTGAGACGGGTGCCGAGACTCGCCGCCGTTTGTTGTGACTTGCAGTTCAGACGAACTGAGCCAGGGAGATTTCTCTAAGACTTGGCGAATGGTGTGATTGACGGCGCGAAATACGGACTGCGGGTCCTTAAATTTTACCGACGACTTGGTCGGATGCACGTTCACATCAATTGCTTCCGCGGGCACAGTCACCTTGACCACTGCAGCAGGATATTCACCGTGCATCAGCAAATTGCGATAACTCTCCATTACGGCAGCCGTTAAACTTCGATCCTGAATCCATCGGCCTTGAGCAAAAAACCACATGTTTCGGTTCACCTGGGCTGCATCTTGTGGCGACCCGACGATGACTTCAACGCGCACTCCATCTTTCTCCGACTCGCCAAAATAAAGAGCGTCGGACTCAAGCACCTGTTGAGCCCGTTTTAGTGCAGTCGCACCGGCCGGCCAATGATAAACAAGTGAGGTTGAAGAGCGAACACTAAATCCCACCGTAGGGTTAGCCAATGCCAAAGCTTTCAACGTGCTCTTGATCTGACCGTGCTCTGCGGCTTCAGAGCGAAGAAACTTCAGTCGCGCTGGAACGTTCGAAAAGAGCTCACGCACTCGCATTTCAGTGCCTAATCGAGCCGAGACCTCGACCGGGGCTTCTTGCTTACCAAAATCGCACTGCAGTCTATAGCCAGTTGAGGCTTCAACTCGACGCGAGGTCATCGTCAACTGACTCACGGCCGCCACACTGGCTAAGGCCTCACCTCGAAAGCCAAAACTATTCAAACTGTATAGATCCGCTGTGGTTAAAATCTTGCTAGTCGCATGTGGTTGGAGAGCGAGGGGCATCTCATCCGCGACGATTCCAAACCCATTGTCACGCACGCTCACTTCACGTCCGCCCTTGGCGTACTCCACTTCAATTTCAGTCGCGCCAGCATCCAGACTATTCTCGACAAGCTCCTTCACTAGATTTGCAGGGCGATCCAACACTTCTCCAGCGGCAATTTGACTGACCACATCGGGAGGGAGAACTTGAATTTTCATCTTAAAACTCCGTCTGCAAACTGGTGATCAGGCCAAAATATTGGGTCTTCTCATAAAAATATCGGCCGTCCAACCGGACGGCCATTGTTCGCCCTAGCCGATGCACGTAGCCTAGGCCAAATTCAGCTCCAATCCGTAAATCCTGTGAATCCAACTGTCGTTCTGCAATAGACACTTTGTAACTGGAGTAGGTCCACATGAGCCCTAAACCATAGTAAAAGAGACTGTTCTTCTTGTGCAGAAATGGCAATATGGCCATCACATCTCCCAAAAACATAAAACCATTCACAGATTGGTCGGTCACTCGAGAGTAGTAACCTGGAGTTTGTGGCGTGAAGAGGATGTTCACGTCTAAGGGTGGACCATCAAAAAGTACGCCCGGCCCCGACATTCGGAGCCCAACCATGGGCACACTGCTGGAAAGTTTTTTGCCCGAGAACTTCTCGGTGTGTTGAATCAGGCCAAGAGCTCCACCTACATAGCGAGTGAAAAATAGCCCTTGTGGACCTTTGCGAGCCTCCTCTTGCTCTTCCCTCTCCCAAGCCATGGATGTGGGTGCATCTACCGCAGGAGGTGAACTGGTTTTTTGCGGCGCTTTGCTGCCTGCACCCGCTAGGCCGCCTTTACCTGGCAAAATTCGAATATCCGTGTCTGCCATGTAACCAGATTTTGTTTTGTAGCGAACCTTATGGAAAATCCCAAGGCCGCCGCGGCCATGCACAGATTTTTTCATCAACCAGACCACTGTACCGTGCGCCAAATACTCTTTCACCGGCGAATCAAAATCAGTTGACGTGTAAACAGCACCACCATCTGTGACAACAGAAGCTTTGGTCCAATTGGGTGATTTGATAATTTCTTTAGCGGACTGAGCTTGGCTTGTGAGACTCAGCAGAAGCGCGCAAGCCCCAAACACGATACAAAGCTTCGACGACAATACGCGCCGACATTTTACTCTGACCGACTCGACGATCTTCAAACACAATGGGGACCTCTTGACCTCGAAAACCAAATTTCATCGCCCTATATTTAAGCTCAATTTGGAAACTATAGCCCTCGGACCCTATGAATTCCAAGCCTATCTTCGACAAAGTTTCTGCCTTCCAAGCATTGAAGCCACCTGTCCAATCCCGAATGGGAAACCCCAGGATTTGCCGCGCGTAAAACGATCCACCGAGGCTGACAATTTTACGAATTATCCCCCAGTTCACGGTTTGCCCGCCACTTACCCAACGAGAGCCCAAGGCAAAATCCATTTGCGGGAGCGCCTGCAACAGCGCCTTAAGATCAATGGGTCGGTGCGAAAAGTCGGCGTCCATTTGGACCACTGCATGATAGCCTCGCTCAAGTCCCCAACGAAAGCCCGCCACATAGGCCTTGCCCAGCCCCTCTTTGCCGGCGCGAGACAGCAGATGCAGCGCAGGGTACTGACGCTGAAGATCCTTTACCACAGCTCCTGTTCCATCAGGCGAATTGTCATCCACAACTAAAATCTCAACCTCAGGCACGACCTGAAAGATAGCCGGAACAATTGCCGCAATATTTTCCAATTCATTGTACGTGGGGATCACAACCAGGGTTTTCATAGGCCTTCTCTTGCATAGGGGGATGCGCTTGCGAGGAGCCTATCACGGTGTACGAGTTGGGGCCAAGGCAGAAGAGCGAGTGCGATTGGCCAGAACCTGCTGATCCCAAGCCTTGCGCTCTTGCACCAAAATTTGCCGCTGCACCTGCAGAAGCGGCGATCGAGTCAGCCAGAACTCGGGGTTTTTAACTTGCTCATTAAAAAACTCTCGAACTTGAGCACAAGCTTTCGCGGGCGATTTTTTATAGACGATCGGGTCAAATCCACACAACTGGCACATCAGGTTCATCCGCCAGCGCAAATAAATGAAAATCTCACTGCCCATCAAAGCGACGACAAAAAACATCAACCCACGTGGCTCCAACTCTGCCCATACCGCAAGGGTCGCCAACCATGCCGCAACTCCAGTCAGCACGACGTTGGTCAGATCCACATGCTTTTTCGCATAAACCCACCGGGGAGTTTTACAAAAAGCACAGTAACAGCGTTCACGCAGTCTAAAATGAATCAACATATAGTCCTATTCTACTCGATCGCCCCTTTTCTGAAAGGCGAGTTTTGGTAGAATGAAACTACGGGGTGAAAAATGACAATCAATCGCAATCTGCTCTTTCTAATCACTTTGCTTGTGAGCTCGGCCAATGTCGGGGCTGAAACAGACGAGTCGTTTGTAAATTACGACTCCATAATAAACGAACTCAAACTGGAGTCTCCGACCACAGTGCGACCCGCAGAGGTTCAGTCTAACGAATGGGATGATGTCGCAATTCACGGCAACATCGGCCTCGGGACATCCCTGGTGTCCGTGGTCTCACCGGGCGGTGCATCGGGTTCGGGAGTGTTAAAGGGAATCCATCTTGGCTTTGGCGTAAATTTATTTACCACTTTCGCTCGGGCGGAAGGGGTCTTCACCAGTTACGGTTCGGAACCATTGAGCCGCCGCATGCGCGCCGATCTCAAGGAGTTTGAACTGCGTCTAATACTGCTGCCCGACCTCGGTCGCAAAATACTCTTGCGCATGGGAGCCGGGCTTAGTGCAAGGTACATGGATCTCAAAGTCACCGGTGAACCAGACATCACTGCTTCAACTCCTTCATCACTTTTTTTACTCGGGATTGAACACAAATTGAGTAAAAACGTCTCAGTTGGCCCCGATCTCTCCTACCGCTCGGCTTTAATCTCAGATACATTTGATAAGTCGGCATGGGATGGCGTACTCCGCCTAAATGCGACGTTCTAAAACATGACGCTCTAAACAGTAAGGCGTCGATTGAGATTGAGAGTGCATCTATGAATGAACGGCGCATCCACATTGACTGGGACCGATTAAAACTGCAGTTGAAGGAAGCCGCACTCACCCTTCCCAATTTCTTTAAAAATCCTGTGCAAGGCATGCGTTCCCTACCCGATTGGCAATGGTCTGAGATTCTAATTCTTCAGGCAATTTTTGTTATCAGCTGCTCAACTTTGGCCAATCTTCTGCAGCGCGATCTTTTGGGCCTCATCACTGGCATTTTCATCAGTCCGCTCACAGCTCTGGTTTTTAGCACTGTCGGGACAGCATTCTTTTTTTATCTCTTCAAATTTGCTAGTCACCGTGATCTGTCGTTTCGTCTTATCTATATGCACTTATTGTTTGCGTCGATCCCACTGATGGTGGTCACGGTCATCGCTCACTTGCTGCCGCCAGCCATGATCATTGGCGCGATCGCATCGGCTGCGTTGCTTTACATTGGCTTTGTCGCTAATTTTAAGCTGCCAGAAAAACATGTGCGAAACGTCATCGCGGCACTCCTAGCGATTTACACAGTGTACTGGCTGCTGGTGTTGATCAACAACACAAGGAGCCACAAATCTATGCGACTACGCGCCACGCCCGAGTCCCTGGATATCCTCGAGCGCGAATTGAAATCAAATTAGGGCTTAGGGAACCGTCGGCGCTTCCGCTCCCACACCTGTGCTACCAAATCCACCCGCATCGCGGTCGGTCTCAGTTAGTTCAGTGACCTCTTCAATCTCCGCATGCACGATCGGACACACCACCCATTGGGCAATCCGGTCCTGATCCGCAATTTGAATGGCCTCTTGTCCGAGATTGATGACAATAATCTTCACCTCGCCTCGATAGTCGGCATCGACTGTGCCAGGAGTATTGACCAATGACACTCCTTGCTTGATCGCGAGTCCACTCCGTGGCCGGACTTGAATCTCATAACCCGCAGGAACTTCCACCGACAATCCTGTAGGGATCAACGTCCGCTCAAGGGGCTTCAATGTTACCGGCCCTTCTAAACAGGCTCGAACATCAAGGCCAGAGGCACCCGACGTTGCATAGGTGGGCAGCTCACCATGAAAATGGGGCAACCGGCGCACGCGCAACTTCACCGAGTGGGCTTGCCTTGGCCATATGTTCTCAGCGACCAACTTTTCTACGTTGCGCATAGTTTGACGAACTTGGTCCTCAATCTGTGAGCGATCCCCTAGCTTTTCTTCGACGATCGCGCCGACCACTTTAGCGATTTCACTTACCGACCGTTTAATCTGACTCAGTTCCATCAAGCCTCCTTACATTTAAAGTTTATTTTCTACTTCCAATTGTTCATTAAGTGCAAAGCTGCATCGGGCTGCAAGTCGCCCATCACCATAAGAGACAACTTCTCTAAATCAAAATATTTATCTACATACTCTCCGACGGAGTTCAGACTCACGCCTTCAATGTCTTCAATGACCTCATCTACAGGACGATAGCGTCCAAATATCAGTTCATTCACACCCAGCGAATTCATGCGGTTATCCATATCCTCGGCACCGAGGAGCAACTGACCTTTGACCTGAGTCTTAAACATCTTTAGCTCACCCGCTCGCACTCCCGTCTTTACGAAGCGCGAAAGCTCTCGGCTTATCTCTTGTAGCACTGCCAAGGCATTCTCTGGTCCGGTGCTGGCATAGGTTAAAAACAAACCTGAGTCGACAAAGGCCTGCAGAAAACTGTTCACACCATAGGCCAAGGCTTTGTCTTCACGTACCTTTTGATAAAATCGAGACGTCACGCCGCCACCTAAGATATCGTTGACGACATAGGCTTCAAATCGAAGTTTAGAGTTGAATGAACACGACGGCAATCCCACCAATAAATGCACCTGCTCGGCCGGCCGATGGATGAACTCCTCCACTCGACGCTGCCTCGGCGCCCGCCTTTGGGTCAACTTATCTCGTTTAGGCAGTCGACCCAGCACTCGCTCGACGTATTCAACCACTTGATCATGTTCAACCGGCCCCGCGACGCTCACAATCAGTCGCGGCCCTCGGTAAAAGCTCTCATAGTGATGCACGACATCGCTACGACTGAGGTTGGCGAGCGTCTCCTCAGTGCCTAGTATGGGCGTCGCCAGCGGATGGCCGGCAAAAATTTTCTCGAGATATTCGTCTAGAATGTACTCCTCGAGGGAGTCCTTCGACATTTGGATCTCTTGCAAGATCACTTCGCGCTCTTTTTTAAAATCTCCCGCGCCCAGTTTTGGCCCGGTCACAAGGTCCAATACAACATCCAGTGCAAGCTCGAGATGCTCCTTCAAGGAGGTTGCATGAAAGCACGTGTACTCTTTGCTAGTAAAAGCGTTAAGTTCACCACCGACGGCATCCAGCACGCGTGCCAACTCATAGCCCGAACGTTTACGAGTGCCCTTAAAAACCAAATGTTCAAGAAAGTGCGAGACACCAGCTTTTGGAAGCGGCTCATCGCGAGTGCCCACATTCACAAAGATCCCCACACTCACGGCTCTGGTGAACGGGTGGCTCTCAGTCACCACCCTCACTCCATTGGTAAGGGTGGTCCGATTGAAGATGGGCTTATACGAATAAGCTTTCACTATTGCTGTGGCGGCGGAGGACCTAAAAGTGCCTTGCGAGAAAGTTTGATTCGACCGGCGCGATCAATATCCATGACCTTCACGTCAATCGAATCACCTTCATTCAAAACATCTGTGACATTTCGGATCCGCTCATGCGCGATTTCAGAGATATGCAACAACCCGCTATTGTTCGGGAAAATTTCAACAAATGCGCCAAAGTCCATGATCTTCACGACTTTGCCTTTATAAACCTTACCGACTTCTGCCTCGGCACAAATGCCTTGGATAATCTCGATCGCGCGTTTTGCAGCAATTGGATCAGCCGAAGCGATATGAATCGTGCCGTCGTCTTCAATGTCGATCTTAACGCCAGTCTCTTCAATGATTCCCTTGATGACCTTACCGCCAGCACCGATCACTTCGCGCACTTTATCTGGCTTGATCTTGATCGTCTCAATGCGAGGAGCGAATTCAGAAATCTCACCCCGTGGCTGCGTAATCACTTTCTCCATTTCATTCAGAATGTGATTGCGACCATCGAAGGCCTGCTTCAGCGCCTGCTCCATAACTTCAAAACTGATGCTGTCGATCTTAATGTCCATTTGCAGGGACGTCACACCCTGGCGCGTACCAGCCACCTTGAAGTCCATATCTCCCAAGTGATCTTCATCACCCAAAATATCTGAAAGGACTGCGAAGCGATCACCCTCTTGAATTAGACCCATCGCAATACCTGCAACGTTGCCCTTAATTGGAACGCCGGCATCCAACAAAGCCAAAGTGCCAGAGCAAACCGTTCCCATACTGCTCGATCCATTGGATTCCAAGACCTCGGAGACAATTCGAATCGTGTAGGGGAACTTTTCGAAGTCTGGCAAAATCGCTTTGATCGCTCGCTCAGCCAAAAACCCGTGGCCAATTTCACGCCGACTCTGTCCACCGAGACGACCGACTTCACCTACCGAGAACGGGGGGAAGTTGTAGTGCAACATGAACTTCTTTTTATTCATGCCGGCCAAATCATCTATCATCTGTTCATCATCACCAGTCCCAAGAGTGACCGTCCCCAAGACCTGAGTTTCTCCGCGAGTGAAGAGACCTGATCCGTGTGCGCGAGGCAAAAGAGCCGTCTCGCAGGTGATCTGTCGAATATCTGTGGTGCTGCGCCCGTCGATACGAACCTTTTCAGAAAGTACCAACTCACGGCTGAACTGATATTTCAAATCTTCGATAATTGTGGACAGCTCTTTGCCTCGTTTGCCCTGGAGTTTTTCGTCGGTGATTGTGGCAACAAACTTAGCCTTCGCTTCATCTTTCGCAACGGCATAGGCTTCATAGCGTGCGTTCTTCTCTCGTTGTCGAAGTGCAGCCTGAATTTTTGGCGTCAAAAACTCACGCACTGACTGAGAAAACGCCGCCTCGATCGTGGGCGCGACAAAAGCGCGTTTAGCGGGTGATCCCACTTTCTGCCGCAGCTCATCTTGCATATCAAAGAGAGGCGCCATGGACTTATGTGCGAACTTCAGTGCTTCTAAAACATCAGCTTCAGAAATAAACTGCGTCTCACCTTCGACCATAAGCAGTCCATTGCGGGTACCTGCTACGGTGATGTTGATGTCAGATTTTTCAAGGTCTGTGAGGCTTGGGTTCGCCTTAAACTGACCGTTGATTCGAGCCACTTGCAGGGACGCCGTGGGGCCATTGAACGGAATGTTGCTGATGTGGAGGGCCGCCGAAGCTCCAAGTCCCGCCAGAATATCGATCGGGAAAGTCCCATCAAAACTCAACGTCGTCGCTACGACTTGCGTCTCATAGCGATAACCTTCTGGAAAGCAGGGACGAATCGGACGATCGATCAATCGCGCCGTCAAGGTCGCATTGTTGGTCGGGCGGCCTTCACGTTTAAAGTACCCACCTGGAATCTTGCCAGTGGCGTAGAACTTTTCTTGATACTCAACAGTTAGAGGAAAAAAATCTACATCTTTGGGCTCACGTGCAGAAACTGCAGTGACCAAAACCATGTTGCTTCCGCAAGTCACCAACACTGAACCATCTGCTTGCTTCGCTAGACGGCCTGTCTCAATGGAGATCACGCTGTCGCCGACTCGGCCCGTTACTATTTGTTTATTCATGTCTTACTTTCTCAATCCGAGATCGTTGATGAGTTTTACGTAGCGATCATTGTTGGTTCTTTTGAGGTAGGAGAGCAATTTGCGTCGACGATTGACCATCTTCACCAAACCACGTTGCGAGTGAACGTCGTTTTTGTTTCCTTTGAAGTGACCTGTTAGATCCTGAATTCGAGTGGTCAACAAAGCCACCTGCACTTCACATGAACCCGTATCGAGTTCGGACGTGCGGAACTTTTTTATCACTGCTTCTTTATCTGTCTTCTGTAACGCCATATTTTGTATCCTCCAATGGATAACGGTGGTTTTTAATACCCTCGGGTCGTTTTGGCTTTCGGGCCCTTGAGTGTTTTTCTATAGACCTTAGGTGTAGTGACTGGCGAGGCAAGTGGTCAAGCGATTGATCGAAAAACCCTTCGAATTTTAAGACCTTGACCGGGTTCGGCCGCTAAAATCGCCAGCAGGTCACCCATCTCAGATACCACCTTAATCAACACCGGCGCCCCGCTAGAAAAGGCCTGCTTCTGTTCAAACACCAGGCGGTTGGCCATGTCTTTCGGGATCTGACCATTGCGCATCAGCTTGGCCTCTTTTGCAGATGCCAACATGGGCTTCCACTTCGGTAGGGCCTGAGCCAGCGGGACAAACGCCGCCCCTAAGTCTTCTGGGGAACCCGCTAGCGCAGCGAGTGTGGTGGCTGATTTCAGGTCCCAGCTTCCCACTCGCAGTCGGCGCAAATCCTCAAGTACTCCACCAACACCCAGGTTGGCTCCGAGCTGCGAGGCCCAGCTGCGGATAAAGCTCCCTTTCGAACAGGTCAAGACGACTGCCACGCCTCGATTGTCGACCTCTTGCACTTCAATATCCCAAAATCGCATCAGTTTATTTGGTGTCTCGACGATCTCACCTTTGTGGCCATGCTCGTACAAACGTCGACCATCCACTTTCATCGCCGAAAACACGGGAACAGGCCACTCAAATTCACCCTGTAAATTCAAGCTTGCGCCTTGCACGTGCTCAGGTGAAAGATCGCATTCGACCTCCGTCAAAACGCGACCCGTACGATCAAGAGAATCGGTGGTGACTCCCAGGCGAACCTTCGCCAGGTAAGTTTTATCCGCGCTCACCAGATAGTCTGAGAGCTTAGTGGCTTCGCCCAACACCAAAACCATTAAGCCCGTTGCCATGGGGTCGAGCGTGCCGGTGTGGCCGATGCTGGTTTGCCGCAAAATTTTACGCACCTTACCCACCACATCGTGGCTGGTCATATCCGATGGCTTATCAATCAACAGAATTCCGCTTCGTTCCATCGGAGCAGACAAATTAATCTCCAAAAGTTTTTGGTTTATGCAAGTTCTCTAGCAAGATGTCGATCTCGTCACGTCGCTCAACGTGGCCAAATTCAAACTTCAAAACAGGACAAAATTTAATATTTAACTGGCTCGCCACGTGCTTTTGAAAGCGACCACGGTTGGCCGTCAACAGCTCTTCCGTCGCTTTGGCCACAGCGGCTTCACCCACCAGGCGAAAAAACACTCTGGCGTGTCGCAGGTTGACGGACATATCCACCGCAGTCACGGTGGCATAGCAAGGGAGCTGGATGCCCAAACCATTATGCATAAAATGCGTGAGGAGCTCCAAGAGCTGACGTTCAACTCTTCGAACTCGGTTGGTTTGGCCCGTCATTGACGAATTAAATCTCCCGCGCTTGCTCTTCTTTTACAAAAGCCTCGATAACGTCGCCGACTTTGATGTCATTGAAGTTCTCAATCCCAATCCCGCACTCAAAGCCCGATGCAACTTCCTTCACATCGTCCTTAAAGCGCTTGAGGCTGCCGACTTTGCCTTCGTAAACAATTTTACTGTCACGAACGAGTCGAAGCATGTAGTTGCGCGTGATTTTTCCTTCGGTGATGAAACACCCTGCAATGGTTCCCATCTTGGGTACGGTGAACACGTTGCGAACTTCAGCTCGCGCCATGGACTTCTCAACCACATCTGGCGAGAGGAGTCCCACCAAAGCCTTCTTCAACTCGTCTACGAGTTCGTAGATGATCGAATAGGACTTGATCTCAACGCCCTTTTCTTTCGCCATTCGGGTTGCACCCGCGTCGGGACGAACGTTAAAGCCAACGACTACACCTCTTGCTGAACCGCAGAGCAAAACGTCGCTCTCGGTGATCCCACCAACGGCGGAGTGAATCAGTTTGAGTTTAACTTCTTCGTTGCCAATTTTGTCGAGCATGCCTTTGACAGCCTCAAGGCTTCCAGAGACATCGGCTTTCAACACCAGTGCCAGCTCTTTCACATCGCCAGACTTAACGCGCGCAAAAAGTTGATCAAGGGACATTTTGGAGTGGGGCATTTCTTCTTGCTTGATAGCCACGACTCGCTGCTGAGCAATCCTGCGAGCGGCTTCATCATCGGGAACGATATCAAATCGATCGCCCGCAACTGGTGTCATGGGTAGTCCCAGGATTTCAACCGGCATACCGGGGCCGATCTCTTTCACATTCTTGCCCTTGTCATCCAACATCGAGCGCACTCGTCCAGGCACTGCGCCCGCAACGATCACTTGCCCAACGCCTACGGTTCCGTCTTGCACGAGTAAAGTGGCAACACAACCACGGCCCTTTTCCATTCGAGATTCAATGACTATACCTGTGCCAGACCGCTTGGGGTTGGCCTTGAGTTCTGCCATTTCTGCCACCAAAACGATTTGCTCCAACAGCTCTTTAATGCCGGTGCCCTTAAGTGCAGATACGGGACAATAAATAGTCGTGCCGCCCCACTCTTCTGGTACCAATTCAAATTCAGTTAACTGTTGTTTAATTTTATCAGGATTCGCACCGGGCTTATCCATTTTGTTTACTGCGACAATGATCGGGACCTTTGCCGCTTTGGCGTGATTGATCGCCTCCGCTGTCTGCGGCATCATGCCGTCATCGGCCGCAACTACAATGATTGCGATATCCGTGACGTTCGCACCCCTGGCTCGCATCGCTGTGAAGGCTTCGTGACCGGGAGTATCAATGAACGTAACCTTTTGCCCAGTTTCAAGGTCGACAGAATAGGCGCCAATGTGCTGAGTGATTCCACCGGCCTCACCGGCCGCAACGCGAGCGTTGCGGATGGCATCAAGCAGTGTTGTCTTGCCATGATCGACATGACCCATCACGGTCACAACTGGTGGACGCAACACGGGAGCGGCAAGCATATCGCCAAAGGCCGTTGAGGTCAGCAGTTCAGCCTCAGAACGATGGGTGTTTTGGGCTTCAAAGCCGAACTCGGGTACAATTAGGGCCACGGTGTCAAAATCTAGCTCGGTGTGTATGCCCGCTTGCACCCCCTCGGCTATCAATTTCTTCATAAGGGCAGGAACCTTTACTCCCAGCTCACTTGCGAGAGACTGCAAGCTAATGGTGCTGTCGACCCGAACGATACGTTTATGCGCAGCCGGAGTGGTGAGTTGAGTCTTCTTGGCATCTCGGCCAGAGATGACCTTCTTCTTCTTCGGCTGAAAGATAACCTCGCGCTTTCG
Source organism: Bdellovibrionales bacterium (assembly GCA_041739415.1). Taxonomy (GTDB): domain Bacteria; phylum Bdellovibrionota; class Bdellovibrionia; order Bdellovibrionales; family UBA1609; genus JALHOQ01. The sequence goes on from JBGSNU010000003.1 coordinate 51,506, forward strand.
AAACTCGGTCGCCGTGAAAATTTTGACTTCTTCTTCACGTCCACCGCCGCTGCCACCAACGCCTGGACGCTTCTTATTCTTGTCATCGCCTCCGCGAACATCTACTCGACCATCGGTCGGTGGGAAGGCAGGTGCAGGTGCGCTGTTTTCAGCGGGAAAAAATCCAGGACGAATGTTTCGTGGTGCCGTTCGTGAAGGACGCGCCTGGCCTGCAGCGCCAGCACCTGCCGCACCAGAGGTGTTACTGGGAATATTGGCCACTCGGCGCAAGTCCATTCGGCCAACTATGTTGCGACGGCGCGCCGGTTCTTCAGGCCGGGGCGCATCCACTGCACCCACAACTCCAGGGACGACTATCGATCCAGTCGCTTCGAGGTTTTCACCTCCGACTTCAGCGCTCTGCAAGGCTGCGGCTTCGAGTAGCGCGGCCTCAGCAGCCGCCGCCGCGGCTGCGGCTTCAGCCTTTAATTCGGCTTCGCCAGCTTTCCGCCGGATCACGGTCGACCTAGCCGGTGCCGACTTCTCAAGTTCAGCGGCAGCAGCTGCTGCGACCGACGCTTTGGTCGTTGGCTTTTTCACGACAGTCTTTTTTGCAGGTGCGGAAGGGGTCGCCTTAACCGTGGTTTTTGCCGAAACAACGGCAGCAGCTTCTTTTTTAACCACAGCAGTCTTCGACGGAGTGGCCCGTACAGGGCCTGCCGCAACGGTTGCCTCAGGTGCAACCTTCTTGCGAACCGTTTTCTTCTTGCCCTTGGCGGCATCACTGGATCCCGATTCGTCCAAGCGCGACTTGATCTCGCTCATCATGGCTTCATCCAGGGTGGCCATGTGGCTACGCACGGGCAACTTCCACTCGCGAATTTTATCCATAAGAACTAGCGTCTCAACGCCAATCTCCTTGGCGAATTCAAATACCTTCAATTGATTCACTCATTCTCCTTCTTCGTGAGCTGAGCCATCTCTAGGCGCAGCCGCGCATCAGCTTGGCTCTTGGCATCTTGTGAGGCTTGGGCCGCTCGTGGTGCTCCCACATCCGCCCCTTTGGCAGATACGGTTGGCAATACTTTGCCCTCGGCTTTGTACTGGGCCACCAAAGCGTGCACATCATCCAGCAATTTTTGGGCTTTCACAGCATCGTCATATCCTGGGACCACGGCCAAAGCCTCTGCATCCACCTCAGCCAAAGCTTGCACCGATGAGAAACCCGACTGATAAATATTTTGTGCCATGGTCTCAGTCATGCCAGGAATCAACATCAGATTGAGAATTGCCTGAGCCGTTTTCGACGCGAGGTTGGACTCGCTCATGATGTCGAGCTTCCAGCCCGAGAGCTTGGCTGCAAGGCGAACGTTCTGGCCTTTTTTACCGATGGCGAGACTCAGCTGCGTATCTGGTACAACCACTTCCATCTCACGGTTGCCTTCGTCGATAAAGACCTTAGAGATCTCAGCTGGAGCTAAGGCGTTGCAAACAAAGCGGGCGTTGTCGTCATCAAAATTAACGATATCAATTTTTTCACCGCGCAACTCCTGCACGATGTTCTGCACGCGGCTACCTTTCATGCCCACGCAGGCGCCGACTGGATCAACCGCGGAATCTTTGCTGCGCACGGCGATCTTAGCGCGTTGGCCGGGCTCCCTGGCCGCGGCGACGATTTCGACAATCCCATCATAAATTTCAGGAACTTCGACTTCAAAAAGCTTCATCAAATACCGTTCGTCTGCACGAGACATAATGATCTGCGGACCACGAGTTGAAGCCCGTACGTCGGCGATATAACCCTGAATTCGGTCTCCAGGTTTGTAGACTTCTCCGGGAATCTGCTCGCGCGGTGGAATGTAGGCTTCTGTGCGACCCAAATCGACAACGATCGCCCCTCGCTCAACTCGGCGGGCAATACCTGAAGCAATTTCACCTTTGCGCTGCTCAAATTCAGCAAAGATTATGTCACGCTCAGCCTCGCGCACCTTCTGCATGATGATTTGCTTTGCCGTCTGCGCCGCGATTCGCCCAAGGTCGCCGCCCTCTAACTTTTGCCCAATAGAGTCATTGAGCTGAGCTTCCGGATCGAGTTCCAAGGCTTTCGTCAGTTGGATTTCAACTTCTTCATCAATAAAGTCTTGATCGTTCACAACCTCTTTGAATTCAAAGAGTTCAACTTCGCCAACTTCTTCGTTGTACTTGGCTTCGATTTCCCGATAGGTGCCAAACTTTTTGCGAGCGGCCAGCTCCATCCCTTGTTCGATCGCCTCGATCACAACCGAACGGTCAATGCCCTTTTCTTTACCTAATTGTTCAATTAATCGACCCAAATCTGAAAATACATTCTCTGCCATGATCGCTTACCTCTTCTTGGTTTTTCCAGGCATTGGTTTTTTCGCAAAAGCCTCACCCAAATGAATTCGTGCTTTAATCACTGAGTTAAATTCCAAACTAAACAGTCCCTTTTTGTTCTCCAAAGTCAGCTCGGTGCCCTTCACTCCCATCAGTTGACCCTCGTAGGGTTTAACCTGACCGGATTCGTCGCGATATTGTAGCCGTAGCGTCTTCTCGACTGCCTTTTCGTAATGCCACAACTGAGTGAGTTTACGATCTAAGCCGGGCGAAGACACTTCCAGATCGTAAGCTCCGGAAATCAAATCTTCGACATCCAGCCGAAGATTCAGGCCGCGCGAGACGTTCGCACAGTCGTCGATACTCACGCCCCCTTCAGACTTGTCAATATAGACCCGGAGAGCTCGGGTGGGGCCTTCTAGAAACTCAAGATCGTACAATAAACAACCCTCGCGAAGAATCACTTCTTCTGCAACGGTACGAACTTGTGCAAGTTGGCTGTTAGACAGCAAAAACGGCCCCTCGACGCAAAATGGATACAAAAAAAGAGGGCTCTCGCCCTCTTCGACGCCACTTGTAACAAGCTTTACGCATCGGTGGCAAGCCCTAATGCACGCTAGGTAGAGGTCAAGGTCATAAGAACCGCATCGCCACCATCGCGATAGTATTTGGGACGGCGCCCAACTTCGGTAAATCCCAAGCTTTGGTAGAACGCCAACGCTGGCTGATTGAGGGCATGCACTTCGAGCCAAACCTTTTCACTCGGAGACCGTCGTTCAAGAGTGTAGGAAAATAAAAATCCCATGTCGCCCTTGCGCTGCCGGTCTGGGTGTGTGGCTAGAACCGTGATCTCACGGTGCTGTTCGTACATCCGAAACAACACGAACGCCGCGAGCCCAAAACCCTCCACCATCAACGCCAGGCCCTGCCCAATTTCTAACTCTTGCTTTAAGAGGTCGCGCGTCCAGATCCCGCCGATGGGATTTTGTGTGCGCTGATAAACTTGCTCCATCACACCCGCTAAAGCCGGCAAATGACGCAAAGTGAGGATTTCAATTTCAGCAGAGTCTTCTAGGTTTTCCATGGGCAGAAACGTCTCTCACTTCAAATATGAAATTGCAATTGAACTTCGCTAGGCGCATCGCAGCTTTGTCAAATCTCGGCAATTAAATTCTTCACCTGGTATTTTACGAGCAGAACCTCATACCAATCCTGCATGCGCTGTTCGACCTGTGATTTGCTCAAGAAGGACTTTATATTCTCCTTGAAATTATCGAAGGGCAAAGTGCCAAATTTAATTTTATTGTCGTTGAAGTACTTCAGCGCCTCACTGTCTGTCACAGGCAATACCGATGAATCTGAGCGAAACTTGGTGAACTTTTTTGCTAAAAGGTGTGTGCGCAAAGCTAGAGAAAGCTCCTTAGGCTGAACCTGCAGACCCTTCCACACCGAGAGTGAAGCCAATTGTGCCAGAACCTTACCTTGGGCAGCGCTCAGGTCAGCCTCATCGATCTGAACGGCATTGAAATTTTGAGCTTCGAGTGAAAGCACCATTTGGAGTAGCGCCTGGCTGGTGGCGCGCGCAAATGCTCTGGAATCCAAGGGCAAGATTTTGAACTTACCAGAAACGTCTGTGGCAGGCTGGCTCGCAACCTCGACCAGTTGATAAATTTGCACCTGTCGACTGGTGACTAGAGTGCCGCGAACCACGCCTACTCCCGTCGAGACAATCTCGGCTGTGGCTGAGGTATTGGCCAGCAGGATGGGGAGATAGGATAGGGTCATGCAGAGGCGAAGACCAAAGTGAGTGAGTGACATAGCTGGCAGTTTGTCATGCCGAGCACTAGGACTACAAATAAAAAAGCCGGACCCTAACTAAGGCCCGGCTTACAGAGGGAACAGGAACACAGTCACCTGAATCTCTTATCATTTTAAGGTCGTTCAAACTTGGATTTAGAACGCGTACTTTACGCCCAATTTAAAGACATAGAAGTTAATTTCTTCTAGATCTTTTGCATCCTCAGGCAAGCCGTAGTCATTGCCCCAGTCGACAGGGTTGTTGTTCATAACGTTGAAGCTGTACTCTAACCCGCCACCAATGCTGAAGTTGTCGGTGATGAAGAAATCTACTCCGCCTAAAACTCCTAAGTTCACGGCTGAAGTGGATTCGTCTTCATTCTGGTTGCGGTACCAATACTCTTCATATTTTGACCGCTCGTTGTAGGTCCGCGAAATGTAAGTCGCAGATCCTCCAATGTAGGGCTTCAATTTACCTGGCAGTACGTAGTACTTGGCTGAGGCAGAAAGATCATGCTGATCGAGTTTGCTGTACAACGGAAAGACCCACCATGTGTCTACGCTGTGCTCGGAGTAAAAATACCCGAGTTCAAGCGCCCAACGGTTGTCGACAATAGTACCGGCCGACACTCCAAGACCATAGTTGCTCTTCATATTCGAGGCATCATAGCTCAAATTTCCAAACTGACCGGCCACAAAGAATCGATTCTTCTCAACCGGCTTTTCTTCTTCGTGATGGTGTGGCTTGTGCCGTGTTTCGATCACAACCTCAGACTTGTCAGTCTCAGGATGTATAATTTCCACCTTCTCAATCGTCACCTGGGTGGGTCGATCAATCTTGTGCTTTTCTTCTTCAATAATGACAACGGGAGGCGTGTGGTGCTGCTTTTGCTCTTCAACAACTATTGTTTGATTGCTTTCAAACTTGTTGCCAAACAAACGCTCCGCTCGGGCACGCTCTTCTTGTAGCCGAGAGTCTTCGAGCTTCTCGACAATTTTTTGCTCGGTGTTGATCTCCGCGTCGATCCGTTGCTTACGCAAGATCTCCGCTTTGGATTCAACAACGGGCGAAGCTTCGACGATTGTCGTAGGTTGCGCAATGGCCTCCGCCTCAACTGTTGTTTTTTGCCCCTGCTTTGCCGTTGACTCGGCTTCGGCGGAGCTGTTGTTGGAATTGGTGTTGGTGTTCAATATCACCACACCGTTGGAGTTGAGAGAGTCGTTCATATCGGACTCTGCCACATCCACATTGCGACGGAGACGTCCTCCATCCTCTTCAGCGTAGGCACTCGCTGCCATGCTGATAACCGCGATAATCGCGACAAACCGACTGAACTTCATGTTCTAACCCCTCTGGTTGAGTTAAACGAAAAATCGTTTCGAGGCCTGATAAAGCAAGCCCCATGCCGCAGAGCGCACTATAGCTCCAGTGCTGGATTAATCAGCTGAATTTATTCAGATACTTGCGGTTTGACGGGGGTTTTGCTGGCAGTCGGAAGGACGCGCTGTTGTGACCAACCTGCTTAGGTTTCTGACGATCCATGTAAAAACACCAAAATGATTCCTAAGGTTTTAGTTGAGACTCACCCACCTCTTGGATTAGGCTGTCGCACAACTTGCAAAGGCCCTGTGGTGGAATTGGTAGACGCGCTGGACTCAAAATCCAGTACTCGCAAGGGTGTGGGAGTTCGATTCTCCCCGGGGCCACCAAGGGTTAGTCCCAGTCTCCGTTAGGGTTTGAAAGTCGGGCTCCCCAAGAGTTAACCTCTTGGAACGACTAAATTCTTCTCAAAATGAGAAAAGGAGCCCAAATGAAGATCACCAATTTAAACACTGTCAGTCAATTGGA
>JBGSNU010000004.1:0-7142 GCA_041739415.1 Bdellovibrionales bacterium
CTGCGGCACTTCCGACCAGAAAAACTAAAAAACCTAAGCGCATCACCATGGTCGACCGATATCTTGCGTGGGTGGAGGGGGAAGAGAAAAAATCCCTCAAATCCGTTATCGCCGTGCCGGCGATGTCTCAAATTTTGCCACAGAGGTGTTGATCAGGATCTAAAGCTTGAAGCTGACGCCAGCCATTACTAAAATGCCTTGATTGTAATCACTGCGGCTGCTTGAACTGCGCACGGCTTCCATAAAGCCACGGTTGTAAGTGGCCTCAACTATAAAATCACTCTGCTTGGTAAAGACGAATCTTCCAGAGGCTCCAAGCGATCCCAACACGTCAATATTGTTGGTGAGGGAATTGTTGCTGCTCGAGGCTTCGAAGGCCGTCAGAAAACCTGTCTTTAAAAACCAACTCTGCGACTTAAGCTGAGCGACACGAATTTTCGCAAGCATGGGTAGAGCGATATACGATGAACTCACAACTACCTTAGAGCCATCTTCAAGCTCCGCTCTGCCCCCCGACTGCACAAAAAGTAAGCCGGTCTCCAAGCGTCGCATACCCTCACCAAATTCAACTGTTGCGCCACCAGACAACTTCTGTTTAGAGCCCCCACGCACGCCAGAGTATTCAAACGAAGACACTCCGAGCTGTGGGTTGATATGGGTGCCCAGGTCGGATAGGCGCGCCGGTCCGCCATCGTCTTCGACAGCAACGCGTGAGGTGGCCGTATCGTCTTGTGCCCAAATTGGTTTTGCAACTGTCGAAAGTATAAGCAGAACCGCGGCAGCCAGGCGCGCAGAACTCTTGGCTGAACACATTGTATTGATCATGGCAGTTATCTCCTTAAAGGATTGGATCTCACTTTTAAGAATTGCAACAAGAGGGCCAGTCCCGACCCCAACAAAATAAGGCTGAGCCAGCTGGAGAGGCTCAAACCCCAGATTTCATCGCCGCGGGGATCTACGCGAAAGTGTTCCATAATGAGACGGCCCATCCCGTGAAAGACCAGCCAAATCGCAAAAAATGAGCCGGGAGCGATCGGCAGCTTGTCTCGGCGGGCAATGCGCTCCACGGTCAACAACACGAAAAGCGTGAAGAGCTCCCACGCGCTGGCGTAAAGTTGAGTGGGATGTCGACTGGCTCCACCCATGAAAACGGCCCAAGGCAAGAGGCACTCAGAGCCGTAGCAACAGCCGTTTAAAAAACAACCCACGCGTCCAAAAGCATAGGCAAGGGCCGCCGCAGGTGCTGCAAGATCCGCCCAAAGCCAAAAGGGCTCGCGCTTCCAGTCGCAGAAGAATGCGGCGCCTAGTGCTGCAGCAATCAGTCCACCTAAAAATACAAACCCACCATTCCAAATGGCAAAGATTTGTGCGGGCGCTTGTCGGTAATACTCGGGCTCTTCAAAGGTCACGTGCAGCAATCTGGCTCCCACAAAGCCCGCGACCAAAACAATAAGTGTGAGATCGATCGCAATAAGGCGTGGCATGCGCTTGTGCTCTGCTCGGCGCAAAAACCAGAGGCAGCCGGCCAAGGCACTTAAGCTGACCACGAGGTAATATGTCGGTAAAGAAACTCCCGAGCCAAGCAGGATCTCGGGCTGCATAAGTCTATGCCTTCTGCTGCTGTTGCGCGCGTTTCATGGCTCGTTCACGCACCGTGGTGATGAGCAGCAAAAGACTCACTCCCACCACAATGGCTGAATCGGCAACATTGAATGCCGGAAACGACCATCGCTCTTGAATATGAAAATCTAAAAAATCAATCACATAGCCAAAGCGAATGCGATCGATGTAGTTGCCAATAGCTCCTCCAAAAATCAAGGAGAGAGACAGCACCTGCCACTTGTCGCTGGTTTCAACACCTTTCAACATAAATAAAATAATGATTAAAGCGATGGGCGGCATCGTCAAAAAGAACACCGTTCGAAAGGTCTCCGAATGATCTCGAAAAATTCCAAAGGCCGCACCTAAATTTCGCACATAGGTGATATTGAAAATATGCGGAATCACCGGAATCGATTCACCAAGAGCAAAGCTCGAGTGAATGTAAAGTTTTGTCAACTGATCCAGGGCGATGATCAGTCCTGCAATTGTCGCCAGAGTTAAATACTTTCTGTCTATCTTCATGATAAGGCCTCTACGCATTTGGGACAAACTCCAGGGAGGTCGGGGTTTGATCCAGTTATTGTGTCATAGTGCCAGCAGCGCGGGCACTTTTCACCCCCGGCTTTGCTGGCTTTGATTTCTAATGATTCGCCTCGCTTGATCTGAAAAGCCGAAACCATCAAAAATTCACGCAAATGCGGCGTGTACTGCTCGAGTGCGGCACAAGTCTCAGCTGGCGCTTGAATGGTCACCTCGGCATCGAGGCTTGAACCAATAACTTTTTGCCGCCGCAACTCCTCAAGCTCTTTGCTCATGTGCGCTCGCACCTCTAACAGTTTCGCAAAATCAGCTTGCACGCTTGCATTGATCCATTCGCCTCGTGGTTGAGGAAAGTTAGTCAGGAACACACTCTCAAGCTTCGGCCCAGGCAGATAGGCGTAAGTTTCCTCCGCTAAGAAAGAAGCGATCGGCGCCATCAATCCACAAAGGGTGCTGACAATGTCATAAATGGCCGTCTGAGCGGCCCGGCGTTTTGGTCCAGTGGCTTTGCCGGTGTAGAGACGATCTTTTAAAATGTCGAGATAGGTGGCCGAAAGTTGATGCGCAAAAAAATTGTTCATCGCGTGGTAGGCCTTAAAGAACTCATAGGTCTCAAACGCCTTGCCACATTTTTCCACCAACTCATTCAGCTCGTGCAAAATCCATTGATCCAGTGGCGTCATAGCCTTAACCTCGACGCGGTCCTTCACCGGATCAAAATCATTCAAGTTGCCCAACATAAATCGAATTGTGTTGCGAAACCTGCGATAGGTGTCGCTGATGCGCGCAATCATCTCTTTGCTGATGGTGAGATCTTGCCCGTAGTCCTCATGTGAAACCCAAAGGCGCAGAATTTCAGCCCCACTCTCTTTGATGATCTCCTCAGGATCTACCGTGTTGCCCAAACTCTTGGACATTTTGTAACCCTTGGCATCGTTGACAAAGTTGTGCGTGATCAGAGCTTTGAAGGGCGGCTTGCCCTCAGAGGCCATGGCTGAGACAAGGCTGGTTTGAAACCAACCACGGTGTTGATCGCTGCCCTCAAGGTACACATCAGCGGGGAAGCCTAGATCTTTGTGCCGTCGCTGTAGGCCCATGTGGGCAACGCCTGAGTCAAACCAGACATCTAAAATATCTTGTCCACGGGTAAACTCCGAGTGACCACATTCGGCACAAGTCTCATTCTGTGTGAAGTCTTTTGGGGGCAGGCTGTGGTAGGCCTCGATCCCCAGCTTGGAAGATTCCATTTTATCGGCGAGGCGGTTCATGACATCGACATTGGCTAAGGGCGCTTTGCACTTTTCGCAGTAGAATACCGGGACGGGCACGCCCCACGTGCGCTGCCGACTCACACACCAATCGGGAGAATTGGCAAGCATGGCGTGCAGCCGTTGCGCCCCCCACTTCGGAACATACGTGATGTCCTTTTCTGCAACCTCAAGGCACTTGTCGCGGAGCGGGTACTGTTCGTCATCCATTCGAATAAACCACTGCGGTGTGGCTCGAAAAATAAGCGGCGTCTTCGAGCGAGGATTGTGCGGGTACTGATGCTCGATCTCCTTCACGCTGACCAGCTGGCCGAGACTTCGCAGTTTTTCGACAATCTTTGGATTGGCTTCCCAAATGCTTTGTCCTGCAAATTCACTGACGGCATCGGTGTAACGACCGGCTTCATTCACCGGACTATGCACGGGCAGACCATAGCGCATGCCCACGACATAATCATCGAGCCCATGCCCAGGAGCGGTGTGCACCACTCCACTGCCGGCCTCTAACGTCACGTGATCGCCAAGCACCACCAGAGACTCTCGCGGCAAAAATGGATGCTCGGCCTTTTCGCGATCAAACTGTTCGCCTTTAAGAGTTCCGATGAGCTTGAGATCCAAGCCGGTCTCTTTAGCAACAGATTCACTTAAGTCCTCAGCCAATATCAACAGCTCACTGCCTACGTCATAAATTCCGTAGGACAATGAGGGATTCAGAGCGACGCCATAGTTGGCGGGCAAGGTCCATGGAGTGGTTGTCCAGATCAAAAAAGCCACCGGTTTATCTGCGGGCAATTTTAGATTTCCCACTGCACCATTAAACGGAAACTTAACAAATATCGATAGGCTCTTGTGCATGCGGTATTCAACTTCTGCAGCGGCAAGGGCAGTCTGCAAAGTTGGGCACCAATACACGGGCTTGTCGCCGCGATAAAAAATGCCGTTTGCTAAAATTTTTGCTAACACTCGTATTTCATCGGCTTCATATTCGGGCGTGAGTGTTAGCCAGGGGTTTTCCCAATCGGCCAGTACACCCAAGCGTTCAAACTGTGTTTTTTGTTTAGCCACCCAACTGAGCGCCTCTTCGCGACAGAGCCCTCGAACTTCAGCGGGGGACATGTCTTTGCGTTTTGGTCCAAGCTTTTTGGTGACATTCAGTTCTATCGGCAAACCATGGCAATCCCAGCCTGGTACGAACGCCGCATGATACCCCGACATATTGCGATGCTTAAGAATCATGTCCTTTAAGATCTTGTTCAGCGCATGGCCAACATGCAAAAATCCGTTGGCGTATGGCGGTCCATCCGGCAATACAAATCGTCCTTTGGGTGCAGGTCTTGCCATGATTTTTTCATACAGCCCCATGGTCTTCCAGGCCGCAATACGGGCAGGTTCGGCTTGCGCCAAATTGGCTTTCATTGGAAAATCTGTTTTGGGCAACTGCAGAGTGCTACTGATATCGGTGATTTGCATCCCGACACAATTCTACAAGCTCAAGTGGGAGTCAAGAATTCACGGGAAGACATCCCGCGCCTTCTCAGCCCCGAGTATGATGAGCGCTCTCTGGATCTTCGAACTTGCCTGCTGTTGCAGCTAAGACCGCCGTGCCAGCGGTTGACTCAGCCAGCGGTACGACATTTGAAGATGCCGAAGTGACAGAATTTGCAGAGATATTCTTTATGTAGAGGATTCGCCCTGGAAAACTACTGGCCGCTGGAAGGGTGATTGTACAATTGGTAGTTGTGAAGATGAGCGATGAATCAGTCGCCGCAACCGTATAAGTAGATGCGTTTATTGTACTTGGACCTTTGAGTGCAATCGGTCCATTAACTGTGAGTGTAGCTGCAGGCGTCGTTGTCCCGATGCCAACGTTGCCACGGGTATCAAAATATTTTTCCTTTAGAGAGTTCCTCTAGGAAGGCCACTGCAGGAAAAACCTCGACGTCCCCCACACGGCGGTGGTCGTCGCCAAGGTAGACGCAGATCCTTCGCGCGACTTTGCTTGTGACTTGAGTGCTGAAGTCATTCAGCGGCTTTGCCCACGCGGAATCCCAACGACGACCGAGCTTAACTTCAATAAGTATCAATTCCGCGGGTTTACTTAATGTCTTTCGCCTTGTCTCAATTACAAAATCAATATCGTAACTGCCGGCAACCGAGTAATGGGAGATGTCCCGATTCCGGCCGAAATATTTATTGTATGCACGCAGTTCATTGAGCATCAACGACTCCAGTGCGAAACCGCGCCACATGGAATCCACGGATTCTTCAACCAATCCGGCAGCGGCCCGTGCTACACCCACGTCAAAAAAATAGAATTTTGGATGCGTCGTCTCTTTGGTTTTAATGCCGGCGCGGTAGGCAGGGAGCCTCGACCCAATCAGCGTGTCCTCAAGAATTTCGAAATATCGGTCAACCGTCGTCCTTTTGACTGTCGACTGACGGGCTATGTTTTCAATATTGAGAATCTGGCAGTTGTAGAGCCCGGCAGTTCTTAAAAATCGGATAAAGGGCTCCAATTTCCGAATCAAGGCCTCGGCCACAAGTTCCTCGCGAAGATAAGTTTCGACATAAGTAGCAAGAGTTTGAGGTCGGTGGTCGGGCGCCGTGATCACCAAAGGAAGAGTGCCCCACTCCAGTGCATCCGCCAAAGAGTAATGCTTACTGTACTCCGCATGAACCATCGGAAATAGAAAAGTTTGTAGTGCTCGTCCCGCCAGTAAATCAGCTCCACCGCGTTTGATTTTTCGAGCGCTCGATCCACTCAAAGCAAATTGTAGACGCCTTTCTTCATAGAGAGCATGGACTTCCGACAGAAGTGCTGGGATCCGTTGAATCTCATCAATGATAATCCAATCTCCACGCGACTTGGCCGCAGTAAGCTCCCTGAGTTTGGCGGGGTCCTGACTCAGCTCGAGAAAGCGACGAGAGTCTAAGAGATCGATGTAAAGCGCCTTCGGCAAGGATTGTCTCAACCAAGTTGATTTTCCTGTACCCCGTGGGCCAAAGAGTAGAAATGTTTTGGTCGGGAGCGGCAGAATCCTTTTGATCATGGCAAATCCTATCATGTTAATGTGGAAATAGAAGCATTTTCTACATTAGTAATGTGGAATTACCGCCCAAGTTGTGCAGGATTATTCGCTAAGCAGTCGTTCGTCGAATGGGCGTTTCGAAAAAGGAATATTTGGCCCACCTTGAAACACCGAAAAAAGGTGCCACATTGGCGGTCTTATTATGGAATGTATGTCGTGTCGAGAGTGGTAAGTTACTCTAAGGTTTAGAATCTTTCGGATGCGAAAATTTTTCGGGCGTCGTTTGCGGCGTGGTGATTGTTAAAAATGCGGCCGTTTGAATCACTTTTTATGACCCTCCTCCTGTAAGCATTTGTTTCTAAACTCGAAATTTAAACCGTCAGCGGCAAAAACGGCGATTTTTTGGCCTTCCCCGAGGGGTTCCCAAAAATCTTTCGTAAGTCGGGTCGCGACTCCTCACCAATAGGCCATTAAATGTCTCAGAATGAGCTATCCGAGTTTGGAATTCTACTCCATCCACATGCACTTGAGGGTCACAGCGACGGCTGTGGATGCGGGGATGCCCGTACATGTCTGGTTCGTAGTCGTGCTTGTCGGAGTATAGGACGCAACCGTGCAAACTCCCATATTACTCACTACTGTTCCGCTCGATCCGAACTTCACATCACCATTAACATCGAGCTTCGCTCCGGGCGATGTAGTC
>JBGSNU010000013.1:0-66205 GCA_041739415.1 Bdellovibrionales bacterium
TGCGGTAGAACGAGCCATAGCGAGCGACCGCAGCTGAATCGGACGCCTTTGAGCTGGAGCATAAACTATTGGGGCAGGAGGGTGACATTCAGACCCTACAGGGCAAGATTCTGGCCAGCCCTGGCCTCGGTCCCCAGGGGCAGAGGCCCCTAAAACCAACAGGTTAGGGGGCCAGTTCTGGGAAATTGTAAGATGGTTTAAGAAATCTACTTGCAATGCCCCACCGCTAATGTGTAAATAGTTCAGTTCCAAATTGGCACCTATAGGGTAATTGGAACAAAAAATGTACAGGCTTAGCCTGTGCGAGCAAGCATGTGAGGGGGGAAACAAACATGTCAGCTCTAACTAGGGACTTGATCGAGAAGTGCAAAGGCAAGTTGGTCCAAGCCAAAGCGGATCTACTCAACCGAGTGCGAGAGTCGCGGCAGGACTTAAATAACGCAGATGACAATAAAGGTGGCGATGAGGGGGATCAGACGCTCCGCGCTTTGGCCGAGAGTGAGTTTCTCAGCATGCACGAACGGTTGCGCAAGCAGCTGATGGAAATCGAGTCGGCGTTGGCTCGAATCGACAAGGGCCTCTACGGCATTTGTGAGGAGACAGAGGAGCCCATCGAGGCCGATCGTTTACTTGCCATTCCTTGGACTCGCCTGAGTATCGAAGGCGCAGAAATCCGCGAAAGCATCGGCAAAAAATACGCTCGCTAAAGTAGCGGCGTTAACAAACGCTAGCTCTGACTTTTGACGGTCCAGCCACAGAGTTTATAAAGCAGACGGGCGCCTACGTTCCCGTCCCATTCATCGGTCGCATTTTCACTAGGTGCGACTTCGTTCAGATCAAACCCAATCACCTGACGTCCGCTCTCAACAAGAGTGCGGATAAGATAGTTCGCTTGATCAAAGGTCAGCCCACCCGGGACTGGTGTTCCGGTTGATGGACAGTACTCAGGGCTAAGTCCATCGATATCAAAACTGATATACACTTTTTCTGGCAAGTCGGCGACGATTCGCCCGCAGATCGAGGCCCATGATTCGCCTTCAAATAAAGCGCGCTTAAGGTTGAGATCAAAAAAAGTTTGAATCGCCTCGGTCCGCTGAATCAGTTCATACTCTTCCTGACAAAAATCTCGAATCGCCACTTGCACCAACTTGCTGGGGCGCCAACTGGCAGTCATAACGTTGTTCATGATGGAAGCGTGGCTGCGAGTAAATCCTTGATAGCTTTTGCGCAAATCCGCGTGGGCATCAATGTGTAGCACACCGAAGTTGCCGTTATGCGCCTCTGAAATCGCCCGAATGTTCCCTTCTGGCGAGGAGTGATCGCCACCTAGGACTGCGGGAATTTGCCCGCGCTTGAGAATGGTTTGCGCTTGTTCAAACACCCAGTCCGTCATGGTCTGGCAACCGCGATTGATGTCTTCGCGAGTCTTTTCAAGAGGCGGGTTCAGTTGACCATGCTCTTCCAAATGAGCTCTAACTGCGAGCGCCTTGGGCTTGAGTTCATTGTTCAGTGCCAGCAGTGGCTCTGGAATGGGCAACAGATGGTAACCTTGCTCAAAGGCTTTGCCGGTTTCGAGATCGAACAAATCAATTTGTGGGGAGGCGTGTAGTACACATTCGGGCCCTTGAGCCGCGCCGCTTCCGTAAGACGTCGTCACTTCCCAAGGCACTGGGATAATGACGATGCGAGCTGAATCTAAAGAAGTACTGATTCCAAAAAGTCCGTCTTTATGTGACGCTGTACCTTCTTGATTTGTCTTGATCACGCTACACCTCTCGCTGGGGTGGGAAATGAAATCTTGATAATTCAAAGTAGTTGTATAAATTGATGCGTCATAAATGCAAGCGGGTTTATCCGCCTGCCTAGTTATATCCAGAGGAGAAAATTCCATGGTTGGGACTCTACGAACACTCGTGTTGCTGGTCAGCTTACAACTTGGATTGCCCGCCGTTGCGGCAGTCCCGCCAATGAAAATCACCCCACTCGGCAAGCCCGACGCAAAAGTCGGTGGCACACTCTACAGAAATTTGAGCTCTGAACCGCAAAGCTTTAATCCGATGAACAGCCAAGAGCATGTGACTTCCACGGTTGCAGATGCCTACGTAACAGAAGGTCTGCTGTCGATGAATCCAGATACCTACGAATGGGAGCCGTCACTCGCTGAAAGCTATGAAGTTTCAAAGGACCATTTAACGTTCACCTTCAAGCTCCGCAAGGGCGTGAAGTTTTCGGATGGCACTCCACTGACCGCAGAGGACGTGAAGTTCTCATTCGATCTGGTGAAGGACCCTGCATACAAAGCGGCGCATCGCTTGCCCTACTATCAAGATATAGACAGCGTGACGGTTGTTGATCCGAGCACAGTGCAGATCAAAATGAAAAAGAAGTATTTTCTGAATCTCATGGTGCTAGGCAGTGGTGGATTCACGCCGATTTTGTCGAAAAAGATCTACGGTGACCCCAATAAGAAATTCTCGGGCAACCCGCTGTTTGGAACGGGTCCCTATAAAGTTGAGGCCTACAATCGAGGTAAAAACATCATTTTGGTGCGTAACCCGGAGTGGTGGGGCAACGAGGTCGCGGGCTTAAAGGGCATGGCCAAATTCGACCGCATCAGTTTTCGTTTTGTAAAAGAAGAAAATTTACAGCTTGAAATGGTCAAAAAAGGTCAGATCGACTTTCTTCACGATATTCGCGCGGAAAGCTATGAGAAGAAGGCCGTTGGGGACCCCTTTGGTAAGACAGTTCTAAAAGTCCAGGCAGAAAACAAGCGTCCTAAATCTTATGGATTTATTGGTTGGAACAACCGGAACCCGTTGTTTAAGGATAAAGATGTTCGCTTGGCCCTGTCTCACCTCCTGAATCGACCCCTATTGATCGAAAAATTTGCCTTTGGCCATTCCGTGGAGGCACGAGGTCCTGCGTATTACACGAGCCCCTTTATGCACCCCTCAGTTAAGCCGGTTGCGTTTAACCCAGAAAAAGCCAAAGCGCTCCTTGCTAAGGCGGGCTGGAGTGACAAAGCCAAAACGGGAGTTCTCCAAAAAGACATTGGCGGCAAGACCACCGAGTTTCGCTTCACTTTGCTTTTGCCCAATCGTGATGTGGAGAAGTACTTCACCATCTACAAAGAGGATCTGAAAAAAGCTGGGATTGATATGAAGATCCAGCTAATGGAATGGAGCGCCTTTGAGCGACTCTTAACTGAGCAAAAGTTTGAAGCCGTAACCCTGGCCTGGGGTGGAGGCTCGCCCGAAACTGATCTTAAGCAGATTTGGCATTCAGAGAGTGCGCGAGGCGGAGGATCGAACTTTATTGGTTATTCGAATCCACAAGTGGACAAGTGGATCGATCAGGCTCGTGAAGAGATGGATCTCAAAAAACGCACAGTCTTATGGCAGAAAGTCACAAAAGCCATTGCCGATGATGCTCCATACACATTTTTGTTTAATCCAAAATATGATCTGTATTTGTTAAATTCCCGAGTTGGGTTTGATAAGCCCACGTACACCTATGATTTGAGTCATCAGTATTTTTACTTGGCGAAGTAGGGCTGAGGCTTAAGAGGTGCGGTTGTGCTGAAATATGTTCTGCAGCGTATGCTTTGGATGATACCGACATTGTTCGGTATCACCCTTATTTGCTTTGTGGTGATCAACTTGGCGCCGGGTGGGCCGGTGGAGCAAGCACTGAGCAAAATGCGGACGGGGCTTCAGGGGAGCTCGTCTGGCCAAGGGGTCTCGCAGGAAGTTATTGATGCGATCAAAAAGCAGTATGGTTTTGATCAGCCTCTTCATGTTCGGTACGTCATTTGGTTAAAGAACATTGTGACTTTGGATTTTGGTGAGAGCTTCACCAACCGGCGACCTGTGCTGGATGTGATTGTCGATAAGTTGCAGGTGTCGCTGCAATTTGGGATTTTGTCGTTGATTTTGATTTATATGATCAGTGTGCCTCTGGGGATTTCTAAGGCCGTGCGAGACGGCACTCATTTTGATCTTTGGAGTAGCGTTTTGTTGCTGGTGGCTTACTCGATCCCGCCCCTGATTTTGGGGATTCTCATGCGGGTGTATCTCGCGGGTGGGCAGTTCTTGGATATTCTCCCGCTGGGTGAACTCTACTCCGACAATTATATGGACCTTTCCTTTTGGGGAAAGGTTTGGGATCGTACGTTGCATTTCATCATGCCTCTGACTTGTTATGTGGTGAATGGTTTTACAGTGCTGGTGTTTTTGATGAAAAACTCGCTGCTTGAGGAGATCCGACTGGACTATGTGCGCACGGCTCGCGCCAAGGGTCTAGATGAGAAGACCGTGATTTACAAACATGCGCTGCGGAATGCCTTGATCCCAATCGTGACCGGCCTTGGTAGCTTTTTGACCGTATTTTTTGCAGGTTCGATTGTTATTGAGCAAGTGTTCAATTTGGATGGTATGGGACTGCTCAGTTACAATTCTATTCTCACGCGTGATTACAATGTCATTATGGCGCTCATTTTTATTCAAAGTGTGCTGTCGATGTTGGGGCGGCTGGTGTCTGACATCGCGTATGTACTGGTTGACCCAAGGATTGATTTTCAATGATGGAGCGATTTTTTAAAAACGAACTCTCGCTTAAGCGGTTTCGCCGATTCAAGTCGGTAAAGCGAGCCGTTTGGTCGCTTTGGTTAATGGTGTTTTTGCTCATCGTGAGCTTCACCGCCGAAATTTGGTCAAACAACAAGCCACTGGTGATGAGCCACAAGGGCTCGATTTATTTTCCGGTGCTTAAGACTTATCATCCGAGTGTTTTTGAGCAAGAGGGGCACATCACGGATTACCGAACCCTAGGCTTGGCCTCTGAGGGCAATTGGGCTGTATGGCCAATCATCAAATGGGATCCGTTTGAAACCAATACGACTTTAGAAACCTATCCTGCGCCTCCTTCTGGCGACAATCTATTGGGGACCGATGATCGCGGGCGCGATGTGTTGTCTCGATTGGTCTATGGTTTTCGCTACAGCGTTGGCTTTGCGGTGCTGGTGTGGTTCTTCTCGTTTACGGTGGGAGTGATTGCCGGTGCGATCATGGGCTACTGGGGTGGTCGCGTTGATTTGTTTGGTCAGCGCGTGGTTGAGATATTTGATTCTTTGCCATACCTTCTGATGTTGCTGACTCTCATCGCTCTGCTCGGGGCGAGCATGACTTTATTGGTAACGTTCTCAGTTGTGTTGGGATGGATGCGAATCTCCAGCTATATGCGTGCGGAATTTTTAAAACTACGCAAGCGAGAGTTTGTTGAAGCAGCCCGGGCACAAGGGGCTGGCACATTCCGCACTTTGTTCCGCCATATTCTGCCCAACGGACTTGGACCAATCATTACCTTTTCTCCCACAGATATTGCGGCCAACATCTACACCTTGGCGATCTTAGATTATCTAGGGATGGGATTGCCGATCCCAACACCAAGCTGGGGCGAGTTGCTACAGCAAGCACAAAACTACTTTACAATTGCCTGGTGGTTGGCCGTGTATCCATCGCTGGCTATTGTGATTTCACTTACCGCTCTAACCTTTATTGGTGAGGGTGTGCGCACAGCCTACGATCCACGGAAAGCCTAAGTTCAAACAATTGAAATAGAAATGGGCGCAGAAGCATTACCTTTCGGTAAAACCTCTGGCCCATCGGGGATCCGTCACGCAATCCAACTAGGCGGCGTGAGGTTAGTGAAGGGGATTAGACGGGACAAAAAAGCACAATCAAGCGCGCGGGGCCCACGAAGGGGTTCTGAGGCGGCATGTGGTGCCAAATGGTCGCGTTTCATCGGACTGCCTCCTCTATACCATTAGTAATAGCAAGGTTGAGGCCAATGCCAGATGTCGCCTAAGTTTGAGCTGGAGTCGCCTTATGGCGCACGCAACCGCAAAAGTACAAAATCAGTACGTTATGTTGAGTAAAATTTGAACCAATGCTAATTGTATGGGGAGAAAATCTCTCAGGAGGCCTATTTGAGTACACAAGCGAGCCAGTCCCACATTGTTGTCGTCGATGATGATTTAGACGTTCAGGCGGCAATACAAACATTTTTTGTAGACAAAGGTTTCAAAGTTACAACATTTATCGATGCTGAGACTGCACTTGAAGAGTGTATGCGCAGTGGAGACAGCTGGGACGCTCTCTTGAGTGATCTCAATTTGCCCAATATGTCAGGGGCAACATTCACTGAGAAGGTAAAGAAAATTAAGCCAGATCTTCCAATCATCTTAATCACAGTTTCAAAGTCCGCAAAGACGGCGGTAGATGTGATTCGGAAAGGTGCCTATGATTTTATTGTGAAGCCGATCTATTTTCCGCAGCTGCTTTTGTCGGTTGAGCGAGCGTTGCATCTAAAGACTCTCAACGTAGATATTTCTAATTTACGTGAAAGAGTAAAATCGAGCTACCTGGCGCCACATGGAGTGATTGGGCGCAGTCGGAAGTTTGTTGAGGCATTGGAGATTGCGCGCCGAGTGGCCAAAAGCAACGCGCATATTTTTATTTCAGGTGAAAGTGGAACGGGCAAAGAGGTTTTTGCGCGTTACATCCACAGTGAGAGCAATCGGGCCAAGGGACCTTTTATAGCAATCAACTGCTCGGCAATACCTGAGAATTTATTGGAGTCGGAGTTGTTCGGGCATGCGCGTGGATCTTTTACCGGTGCCTACGAAAAGAAGATTGGTCTGTTTGAGGAGTCGCAAAATGGCACGCTCTTTTTGGACGAAATCGGCGATTTGAGTTTGAGCCTGCAGGCGAAGTTGCTTCGAGTTCTGCAAGAGAAGAAGATCAAACGTGTGGGGGAGAACCAGTTTCGTCCGATCAATGCCAGAATCATCTCGGCAACCCATAAGAACTTGGCAGAAGAAATCAAAGCTGAAAGGTTTCGCGATGATTTATTTTATCGTTTGAGCGTGATTCCTCTGCGCATTCCGCCCTTGCGAGAGCGTGTGGACGATATTTTGCCATTGGCTGAGAGCTTCATGAAGAGATTTGCAATTGAAAATGGGTCTCCCGCCAAGACATTGTCGAAAGACGCCATCAAGTATCTGCTGGAGCATCGCTGGCCAGGAAACGTGCGTGAGTTAGAAAACGCAGTTGAACGAGCCGTGGTTTTGGCGACCGAAGCTGAAGTTTCGCTTATGGAATTCACGAGCATTTCAATGGAGAGTCTGAAAAGTGACGGCTCGTCTGAGCAGTTTTTAAATGGATCTCGCTCAAAGTCTGAGCGCTTTGAAATGCCATTCGAAGGCGGCCTGCCTTCTCTCGATAGTATTATTGAAAAATACATTGAATTTGCCGTGACCTTTAACGGTGGGGCGAAGGATAGAACCGCCAAAGAGATCGGGATAGACCGTAAGACTTTGTATCGACGGCTACAAAATCAAGAAACCAATAAAAGTTCGGCGCACTAAATGGATATTGAAGCTCAAAATAATTTAGGCCATGAAGCCGATGACTTTGTTTTAGAAAAATCTGCGCTCGAAGCCTATTGGAGCCGTCGGACCATTGACCGTGCCGCGCTAGTAGCGGCACTCGAAAACCGGTCGATTCAGGAGTTCCATCAGATTGGTCATCGGATCTTAGGCTCGGCGCGAACGTATGGATATCCAAACCTCGAAGCAATCGCTAAACGAAT
Source organism: Bdellovibrionales bacterium (assembly GCA_041739415.1). Taxonomy (GTDB): domain Bacteria; phylum Bdellovibrionota; class Bdellovibrionia; order Bdellovibrionales; family UBA1609; genus JALHOQ01. Next base: position 7,651 of record JBGSNU010000013.1, read on the forward strand.
GGATAAACTTAGCGCAGAGGAACTGATGAATGACGGGCCTGGTATTATTTTAGACTTTCAAACTTGGATAGACGAAACTCAAGTTCTTCTCAACCGGGTGGATTGAGTTTTAAGATTAGAGACGATATTGCCAGCCAAATGCCCAGACTGTTGAAGTCCAGTGATGTTGTCGTGTGACTGAAACTATAAAGCCCGAGCGACTGCCCACCTGTTGGGTCATTAGAATTCCAGCGCCGATAGAAAAGGGCTTGTCCTCAACTTCAAAGGGAGCTTTGACCTTCCAGCTGATCGAACGATAGGTGATGGGCAGTACGGCTCCAACACGAGTTTGGCTGGTGCTTCTGTACTCCAAACCAGGGGTTAGCGTGAGCGACATCCACGATTGCCCCTTGACCTCATCCTCGACCGGAGCAACGGCCTTTCCTCGGAGATTTCCATAGCCAAAATCAACTCCATAGGTGCGAACGTAGCGAAGGTTTTTTGTCGGTCTGTTGTACACATACCGGAGGTTGATCCCTTGTAAATGCGTCCGCATTTTGCCTTTGATGGCACCGGCGCTTGTGTCTAGCACCTCTTGGGAAAAACCGTACTGAGTCTCTAGCTCGTGATAGGGGCGTGAGAGTGGGCTCGGAGCTTTAGCTTTGACTTTGCTCGTTGTATCTTGCGCAAGAGCGAGCTCAATGGTGCCCACTAGGGGGGCCATAATTAAAGTGCATATTAAGTTTCTGGCATTCAACACAATCGAGATCTCCTACAGCGACAAGTGAATTTGTCCCAAGAATGTCCAGCTATCTTGTGCGACTTGGGCGTTCACCGGCATTTTGATACTGTGCAATCCTTCAAACCGAAATTCTAAGCGCTGCATGGGAAACGCCAATAGTCCTAAACCCATACGGACCGAGTCGTCCTCCGTGTGCTTTAGCTCCTGCTTGTAGGCTTCACCGGAAATAAACAGATGATAGCCGCGAACAACGCGTTGAATCGCTTCAGAATAGACGTAGTAGCCCTGTTTAGTCTCACCCGTTGCGGGTTTGTTTCGAATAAGTCCGGTTTCAAAGATAAGGGCAGAGCCGTTTCCGTAGCCGGCCCGCGATTGCACACCCATGCGTTCGTTCTTCACAACATCGTTTTCCGATTTCAATACTGAGGCGCCGAGTCGCCAGGCCTCTTTCACTTCATATTCAAAAAGGGCAGATGCGCCAACCTGCCTGAGCTTTTGCTCTTGAAAGAGGTTGCCCATGAAGACGTTGCCCGTCAGCTCCCATTGAGGCTGAATGTAGTGCGCGACAACTCCGTGCGACTGATCGTTTTGTGCAAGGCCAGTCAAAGAGCGGCTAAACGCGTAGTGATTGACATGGCGAATGCCGTAGACCTTGTCCATCATTCCGGCGTAAAGCCACAGCGCATCCGACTTTTGCCAGCGCAGATAGTGCTCACGTGAAATGAAATTGTCGGGATTCTCACCATTGGAATCGGCCAGCCGACGGGGGTCGGGGACGTAGCCGATCGATCCAACAAAGGCGTACTTTTGGTCTCTGTCGGCAAAAAGAGCCAGACTTGCGTCGGCCTGCATGAAAATGCGTCGGTTAACTGGTCTGAGAGTCCCGGGATTGTTCTGCATTTGTAGTTGGCGTGCCTTGAATCCAGGGCGCACCCACCATGGCAACTGTGTTGACCCGAGAAACCCCGACGCTTCACCCAGCTGTTCATCTGACCGGCTACCTGCAAAGGCGCGCCCGGCAATTTCAGATGCCCAAAGAGCTCGACCATAGTCGTTGATCGGGCCATTGCCCTGTCCGTTGTAATGACATGTTACGCAAGACGCATATTTGTAACCGATAAACTGCGGATAGGCTGCAGCAAATTCAGCGACAAAAAACTGCGCAAAAATGAGACTGATAAGACAAATTCGTGCCATGTCCTGGAATTCTAGCTAGAATTGGGGAGGGATTACAACCTTGTCAGACAAAATTATCGAAGTTTATGGAGCCACCAATGAAAATTCAAAGTCTGTTGTGTGTAGGTCTGTTTGGTTTGTGTTTACCACTTGCCCAAGCCAAATCGACCGGCGCCTCGATCGCTGTCACGCTAAGCCCCGCTGGAAGCTATAAGGCTGAGACGCCCTCAGTAAAGGGCACGGCGCTCAAGCACAAAGATGGTAGCGTGACGGCTAAAGAGATCATTGTCGACCTGAGCACTTTAAAGACGGGGATAGGTCTACGTGACAAGCACACCAAAGAACGCTTAAAGGCCGATAAGTTCCCCACTGCAAAACTGCTTGAGGCCAAGGGCAAAGATGGCAAAGGTGAGGCTACTATTGAAGTGATGGGTAAGCAGAAAAAGGTGTCAGGCACTTATAAGATCGAGGGCAATTCCTTGGTATCAGAGTTTCCCATGTCGCTGGCCGAGCTCGACATTAAGGATGTTCGTTACATGGGAGTTGGTGTAAAAGATCAAATAGTAGTTACGATTGTGGTCCCCGCGAAAGCGGCTCCATAATTGGATAGACCTGATGGAGATATCGGCATGAGCGCCACTTACAGAAGTACAAACAGTAAAAACACCTACAAAAATTTTGTCGTCGTGCTGACGGTTTGTTTGCTGGGATTATCCGGTTGCTTGCAAACCGAAAACTCTTCTTCGGTCGACGACGTCGAGACCGTGGACGGCAGTGAGCTGTTTAAGGCGGCCAATTCGGTTTTAAAAAACAAGTGCGCTCAATGTCACCAGGGGTATGCAGAAGACGAGGCGTCTTTGCTGGAGCAAGGGGTAGTTGTACCCGGCTTTCCAGAGTCTTCGACTCTTTTTACGGCGTTAATTGGGTCGACTGGCGTTGGGCGCCACGATATGCCTCTCAATGGTTCGATGACGAGCACCGAGATCGATACGATTGCCGAGTGGATCACCAACATGGCGGGCCAGTAGAGAGTTTTATCGTCGCAGTCGCAAGGGCGGCTTTCCCCATGTGTTTGAGCCGGGCAAAAAATAAAACAACAGCTTATGAAAAAACCGGGATGGAATAAGTCGCCGAACGACGCCAAAAATGAAGGCGTCGATGGTAACTGCGACTCTTAGGGGTGGATCTCTGCGTTTCAGCAGCTTCAAGATGCGCTTCGCAATACGTTCTGGAGACGTTGGTGAATACCCCATTAGTCGCTCAATCAGAGGAGTCATCGAGTCGTAATACTCTGAGTGGGGGCCTCGAAGGAGCTTGCTCATTTTGGCCTTTTTCGACATCACCACGTTGCGATAAGACTCGGATCTGACAAAGCCCAACTCAATGAGGCTGACTCGAATGCCGAACGGCTTGGTTTCGTACCAGAGCGCCTCACTCGCACCCTCTAGGGCATGTTTTGATGCGCTATAGGAGCCCATTGTGGGCATGGCCATCATGCCTGACACTGAGGAAACATTTATTATATAACCCGATTTTTGCTCTCGCATGATAGGCAATACAGCTCGGGTAAGAGCCATTGGCCCTAGATAATTGGTTTTGAGTTGAACCATTTCAGACTCTACATCCATATGTTCAACCACGCCGCGGTAGCACACAGCTGCATTGTTTATAAGTACATCCACGCGTCCCCATCGGCCGCAGACCTCGTTTACAATTGGGTAAATATCTGAATCAAACTGCAAGTCGAGCTCGCGAATAATAAAGCGATCACTTTGCGGGAACTTCTTTTCGAGCGCTGGAATTGCGTGCTTTCTTGCTGTGATAACTACGCAAATATCGTTTTGTGAATACAGCTCTTCCGCAAGCGCTTGACCAATGCCAGAACCACAGCCTGTGACCATCACTACAAACTTTGTTCCGACTTCGGGCACTATCAGTTCATTCCACATTTTGTCGGACCGATCGATGGCGCAGCATATCTTCTAGCACACGTTCGCACTTTGGCACTGAAAACGGCTTGGCAAGAACTGCGATAGAATGCTCTGGCCAGTCGAAATGGTTGTAGATCTCGCCTTCATCCGCAGCTGTGACTAAAAGCTTCATCGCGCGAGACTCTTGCACCTCGGGAGAATTTAGCAGATCTAGGCCAGTGTCTGAGCCTGCCAAAAAAATATCGGTGATGATCATACTATAAGGTCGACCATCTTTGCGACCTTCAGTCACAAGCACGCGGGCCCGCTCGCAGCTCACTGTCCAATCCACCTGGGCCTCATTTAGACAACGTCTAAGCACCAACGACCAAAAGGGCTGAAGCGACAAATCGTCCTCCACAATCAAAATGCGCTCCTTTGTCCACTCCATGGGCAGCTCCTAGGCGGCTATATGTCGGCTGAAACTAAACTGAAATCATATTCTGGTTCAATCTGAATCGTCGCCGCCTTGATTTTTGGACAGATTTCAATTTACGCAACTGTCGCCGTGCGATGTGCATGCAGTCGTAAAGCATGGTCCAAAAATCGGGCCCTGATTCCCTAACGACAATTTTTCGCGGGAGCCAGGGAGCGCTAGCGGTGAGGTGACATTCGTAAATTGCACCGCGCAGATCTTTTCTTGGCACCGAGGTTTGGACGTAGGCTTCTATCGTCAGATTTTCAGTTTTGACCCAAGGGCTAAGTTTTACTGAAATCCATTTTTTTAATCGGCTGTCAAAGTCCTTTGAAACTCGTAGATGATGAAAGTGCGTTAGAATTTTCACCTTGCTCTCCTTTGTTAGAGTTGTTTACTGATGGACCACACTTGAACTTTATCCCAAGCCAAAGTGAGCACTCGCTCAAGCGCAACAAATGGACTGTGCGCTTTAGCACGCAACATGAAACTCAGCACACCTGAGGCGAGGCTAACGTCGACATGAAAATAACCGTCTGTGCGAAGCACATCCAACGCAACAAAGCAGTCTGACGGTGCACGTTCAAGCAGGCTCTCAAGTCCGTCTTGAATCGATTTGGTCAATTCCTGTCCCTCGTTCAAACTTAGAATCTCACGGCCGATATTGAGTCGGACTGTATCTGACACAATCATTGTTCCCCCTTGTTGGTATTTCCCATAAATTGTTTTTCTAAAATGGTATCGACAATCCCAAAGCAGTTGGACAGTGACAGTGGCTTTTGTAGAAAAATCGGGCATCCGTGGCTTTTTGCCATGAGTGATTTGTAATGTCCGGCCGGCATGGTGCTCGCAAAAATGAAATTTTGCGTTTCTTCACCATATCGATTCCATAGATCCACTCCGGTCGCTGGCCCATCGAGAAATATATCTACAATCACAAGATAAAAGGGTTGGCCATTGCGGTAGCGTAGCCGTATTAAATTTTCGGCATCTTCGGCTCGATTTGTCCAATCCACCCGGACAGGGTGAGGGCTCAGTGAGAATATTTTTTGCCAAAATGGGTGGAGCGAAAGATCGTCTTCAACCACTAACACTCGAGCCACACTTTCTCGGAGCGTAGGCGCCATTTCATAATACTGCGGCACGCTCAGATCTTGCGATTTTGGCACTGATAATCCCCCCTTATTGACGATCCCCGACTGCTCCACTATCGTCGCACTTCAAGTTGAAGTTGGTGTTGAACCTCTGTGAAGATTTCGCAACATCGAAGAATGGGCAGCAGGTATGGCTAAAATTCTGTGTGTAGAAGATAGTAAAGAGTTTCAGTTGTATTTGGGTGGTGTCTTGCGTGAGCACAACTTAGTGTACTCAACCTCCATTCGTGAGGCCCTACGTTTAGCGGAGGTAAGTCATGACTCTTTTGATCTCATTATCCTGGATATTTCTTTGCCCGATGGCAATGGGATGCGGGCTCTGCCCCAGTTGAATGAATTTTTTGGGGATCGTCCCATTCCAATCGTAGTTATCAGCGGTGACAGTGATGTGCTGACTAAAGTAGCGGCGTTTGGCGTGGGTGCAGACGACTACATTAGTAAGCCCCCCAACTCGAGTGAGCTAAGGGCGCGAATTGAAGCCCGTCTGCGGTGGTCTCGCCTACAAACAGCAAATCGGAACCGTGTGGCAATGGGGAACTTACAGTTGGATATAGAACAAATGGCCGTTCAGATGAATGTTGATGGCAACTCGAAATCCTTGGATTTGACGCCGTGTGAATTCAAAATCTTGCGCCTCTTAATGGCTCGGCCAGGGCAGGTTTTCTCTCGAGAGCACATTGTGGAGCGGATCTGGGGCATAGGCAAATACGTCACCTTTCGAACGATTGACGCACATATAAGCCATTTGCGGCGCAAGCTCTCGCAAAGTTCTGTCGGTATCGAAACGGTTCTGTCTGCAGGTTATAAAGCCGTGCTTAAGGACTGCAGTCTAAACTAGGGCAGCTGGTCTGAACTGTTCGAATGGTCTCATCCATATATGTCTTAAATTTGTTGAGCTTGTCTCCGGCATCCTCGGGGAGAGGATTCATCTTAAATTCAAACTGCAGCTCACGTGCCAGGGCACCTAGTGCTCGAAAGCCTAGTAACTCAGCTGTGCCCGCAATGCGGTGAGCAATTTTTTGTACCTCGTCAGATCGCGAACTTACATTATTTATATTTAGCGCCATATAGGAGCTATTTAAATTTTTGGTGAAGAGAGCGAGAATGGCGAGCACAGTCTCAGCGTCCGTATCGTCCACCAACTGACGACAGGCTTTGGCGTCAAAATGGGGATTGCAAGTTAGGGATTTTATAAGAGCGGCAATTTGTCCGTCCAGATGACACTCCTCTGTGAGCTCAAGCGGGTTCTTGTGAAAGCCAAGCGAGTGCACAAGGCAAAAACCAAAGTTTGCGTGAACAGGCTATCACAGTGAGAACCCAGTTTCCAGACTTTGATTTATTGTCATTAGACATTATGATCTCCACGTTGAGGTCTACCCGGCTAAATGACATTTGGGTTTACTAAACAAAGAACAATTTGCGAGGTTTTTGTGCCAATTCACCAAAAGAAGCAAAATGGGACCGATAGAGTCCAACAACGTCGACGCAGTAAGGACCTTGACGGTGTGCATGAACGTAGTCAGCAGTTGGCGGTTCTACAGCTTGAGAGCTTCAATCGCTACCGTCATCTGGCCGATGCCGTCCCTCACATTATCTGGAAGCTACAAACCAATGGATCTTTGGAGTATTGCAATCGCCAATGGATAAACTATTCGTGTTTGACATTGGAGCAAAGCGCGGATTTGGGCTGGCAGAAGCTAGTGCATCCAGTAGATCTTGGTCGTCTGTTAAAGTTGCTAAAGCCCGTTAGCGATGCCAATGAGGGATTTGAAACCGAGTGTCGGCTCATGGAGGCGTGCTCTCAATCCTATCAGTGGCATATTTTACGGGCTGTACCCGAGCGCTCGAGCTCGGGTGAGGCTCTGTCTTGGATTGTGACCAACACGAATATAGAAGATCGCAAGAAGATTGAAGAGGCGTTGGTCAAGGCCAACCAAGTCTCTGCAGCCGCAAGCCAGGCCAAGAGCGCCTTCCTCGCGAATATGAGTCATGAAATTCGAACCCCTTTGGGAATAGTCTTAGGCTATGCAGATCTGTTGGCGGACTCTGGCACTCCTGAAGTTCTCCGGCAGGAGTACTTAGAAAATGTAAAGCGCAACGGTGAGCTGTTGTCGCGGCTGATTGGAGATATTTTAGATTTGTCGAAAATTGAGGCCGGATATCTAGATGTTGAGAAGGTCGTGTTCTCTTTGCCAGATTTTTTGCGCACCGCTATTGATTCATTTCGCAATCAAGCCAATGAAAAGAACGTGGTGTTGAAAACCATGGTTAGTCGGCCTATTCCGGAGACAATTTGTTCAGACCCCATGCGGCTTCGGCAGATTTTCTTCAACATCGTCTCCAATGCGATTAAGTTTACTGAGAGTGGCGACGTCACAATTCGGGTGGACTTTGAATGTGAAGTTAGCGGATGTGATGTGCTCAAAATATACGTAATTGATCAGGGCCTGGGTATAACCGAGGAGCAAGGGCAGCGGCTCTTTCAGCCCTTTATTCAAGCGGACAGTTCGACGACTCGCAAGTATGGTGGGACAGGGCTCGGTCTATCTTTGTCGCGTAGGTTGGCGCGACAACTGGATGGAGATGTCGTATTGGTCAAAACCGAACCTGGAGGAAAGGGGAGTACCTTCGCAATCACCATTGGAGTGGGAGACTTGTCTGGGGTTGCACTCACCGACAATCTCGAATTGCCAGCGCAAGTGCGGCGGAGTGGTCCGAGTGAAAATCGCATCTTGGATGGAGTGCACATTTTAATTGTCGACGACGCGCCAGAAAACCAATTTTTGCTTAAGCACTTTCTGGCGGGTGCGGGAGCAAATGTCGAGGTGGCTGATAACGGACAGGATGGAGTGCAAAAGGCTCTCACCACTGATTTTGATTTGATTCTTATGGACATTCAAATGCCCATCTTGGATGGATATCGAGCCACCCGTGAGTTGCGTAATCGTGCATTTGTGAAGCCCATCTTGGCGTTAACGGCCTGTGCGCTTAAGGAAGAGCGGGCTCGTTGCATGGAGGCCGGGTGCAATGATCACTTGACCAAGCCAATTAACCGGAGCGATCTGCTGACGTCGGTTTCAAAATACATTCCGTCGAGCGTGAGGACATGAAGTCGCGAAGCCTTAGTGAATGAGCTTGGGACTATTTGAGAACTTTCTCAATGTCCTTAGTTAAACTCTTTGGGCTGGTTTGCGGAGCGTAGCGATGAATGACCTTTCCCTCGCTATCGACTAAAAATTTTGTGAAATTCCATTTGATCGCCTCTGTGCCCGCGAGTCCCGGCGCGCTCGCCTTCAGCCATTGAAAGAGTGGGTCGGCAGAAGACCCATTGACATCGACTCTCGCAAAAATAGGAAAGGTCACTCCATAATTCAGTTTGCAGAACTTTTGGATCTCAGGGTTTGACCCTGGCTCCTGGCCGCCGAACTGATTGCAGGGAAAGCCCAGTACGACAAAATTTTTATCTTTGTACTTTTGATAAAGTTCCTCAAGCTCAGTGTATTGAGGAGTGAACCCACACTTACTCGCCACGTTGACTATCAACACAACCTTGCCCTTAAAATCGGCTAGGCTGCGAGTGGTGTCTTCAGGAGTTTTAACACTGAAATCGTAAAATGATTTTGGCATATTTGTGGCTCCAGCAGGCTCGAATGTGAAAAATAAAAGGAAAGACAAAAGTAGGAGAGGCATGGCACGATTGTTATCGAGATCAGTAGAAAATGTCTATGCAATTGCTCAAGATTTGACGTTTCTTTGAGGTTTAACCGTGAGTTGGCTGAGTCGCTTAAAGCGCAAAGCACCACAAAATTTTAGACCTGTTGTTTTGGTAACGGGTTGTGGCTCGGGCATTGGCTTGGCGTTGGCGCAGCTGCTTGAGCGAGAAACCGATTACCGACTGGTGCTGACGGCTCGTGTGAGCTCACTCCCAATTTTGCGCGAGCAAGTGGTTGAAAGTGAGCGGATAATGATTCGCGAGCTAGATGTCACCGATAGAGAGTCTCGAAGACGCCTTCTACAAGAGGTGCGGGCGCGCTGGGTGCGCGTGAACATTTTGGTCAACAATGCGGGAATCGCCTATCGGTCTGTATTGGAGCATATGACCGAAGCTGACGAGCGAAAGCAGATGGGCACGAACTACCTAGGGCCAGTGGCGTTGATTCGACAGGTGCTACCGGGGATGCGCAAAGTCGGGCGCGGCAAAATTATCAATGTCTCCTCAGTGAGTGGAATGTTGGCCATGCCGACTATGGCTTCCTACAGTGCTTCTAAATATGCGCTCGAAGGAGCGAGCGAAGCCCTGTGGTATGAAGTTCGACCACTCGGAATTAACGTCACCTTGATTCAGCCCGGCTTTGTCCGTTCCAACTCCTTTAAGCGAGTGTACCACACCAAAAAATCGGCTCCTCAGGCGGGCCCGAGCGCTCGGCTGTATATGGATTTTTATGCCACGATGGCACCGTTTATAGAGCGTCTGATGAATCTCAGTCCGTCGACGCCGCAAAGTGTAGCGCGGCGAATTCTGTGGGTGATTGGCAAAGAGAATCCACCGCTCTGGGTTCCAGCAACACTCGATGCCGTGTTTTTTTACTATTTGCGGAGGCTTCTGCCTCGACGACTACTGCTTCCTATTTTATTTGCGTTGCTCCCAGGCTCGAGACGTTGGGGCCTCGCTTACTCTAAAGCACGCCAACTCAATCGCCAGAATGATTCGCCTAAGAGCTAAGTGATTTGCGTCGGTGGTATTCCGCCATGACCAATTGTTCTATTGTGGGCGCAATAAACAGTCCAGCAAACCCCAGTAAGGCAATGCCACCCAGTAGGCTTATCAATGAAATCACCGCATTTGTTTTTGCAGCCTTAGAGAAGAGCCAGGCCTTGAGCAAGTTATCAGCAACGCCGGTCACTCCAGCCGTAATTCCCATAGTCAGCGCGACAAACATGTCGCCTTGAAAAAGAGCCACTAGCGCAAATGCCGCTGCGACGAGGCCCGCACCCAACAAGGGTATCATTGAAAAAATAAAGGTCACGGCAAAGATCAGGAAGTAATTGCTAAGGCCACAAATCCACGCACCCACCACAACGATTGACGATTGCAGCACGCCCGTTAGGAGCACCGAGCCGAGCGAGATAAAGCAAACACGTTCAAAGCGGCGGAACTGCTCGGCTGAGTCACCATTGAAACTCAATAGTTGAGCCACCGCAAGGTAGGGCTTGCTGCCCATCAGCAGGAACGCTGCAAAAGCCAGAGTGAAGATAAAAAGATTAAGTAAGATCTCGGGAGTTGCAGCAAAAAAAGCACTCGCCCCTGCGAGCAAGGTGTCGCGGGTTGAGACTAAAGTAGAATTGATTATACGCTCAAGTTGTTTATGCCATTCCATCGAGACGAAGAGCTCATACGATTCAAGCCGTGCCCAGATTTGACCTCGGAGCTCAGCGAAGCGTTGTCCAAGATTTGAGATCATATTGGTGTCCCCAAAGGCCTCAAAGAGTAGCGCATACGTTTGCACACCTATAATCACCAGAAGCACGGATGCAACAATCGAAACGGTGGCTAAAACGCCATAGGCCACGGGTTTTCGTCGAGAGTGCAAAACTTCACGCAAGCGACGTTCAAGTGGACCACAGGCGGCAGCAAACAATACACCTAAGACAACGGGCTTCCAGAATGGAATAAACAACATGAGGTACAAAAAAATCAAAATGACGAATCCAGTTCCCAGCGGTCGGCGATTGGACTTTTCAACAATCAACTGGATCATTCGAGCTCCCTGGCTTCACAAGCCAGCACGAGTCTAAATCGCATGTGCAGCAAGCGCAATTATAGAATACGCAAGAGCTCAGTGCCAAAGCGCTCAACTTTGGCCTCGCCAAAACCATAGATTTCAGCCAATTCACTTTTGTTTGACGGCCGCTTCTCGGCTAGGTGGCACAAACTGCGATCTGTCAAAATCACGAACGCTGGAACATCCAACTCCTTGGCCTTTTCCTTACGCCACTGGCGCAACGATTCAAAGACGAGCCGATCGGCCGAGTTAAGGTCTTTGACTCCGCTCAAGCTAGCTGATTTATCACTTGAGCGTTTGCGCAGAGTTCGTGAAGCGATACGCACCTGAGGAGACTTTTTAAGTTCAGTCGGATGCAGCGGCTTAAACACTCGGCGCAATGAAGTGGGCTCGCAGACATCACAGTGCCCACATTTATCGATGCGCTGTGAGTCTTGATAGTACGTTAAGATTTCAGCATGACGACATTCGCCTCCTTCTGAGTAAGCCACGAGAGTGTCCAATGCTCGCCAACGCGCGTCTAGGACCGACCGATTCGCCTTTGAACTTTGAATAAAAAACGACTGCAGACCTCGATCTTTGCGGGAGTAGAGGAGCAGGCAGGTGCTAGGCTGTGAGTCCCGCCCGGCTCGGCCCATCTCTTGATAGAGAGAATCGATATTGGCCGGCATATGAAAATGCACAACAAGCCGCACGTCCGCTTGATCGATTCCCATACCGAAGGCATTGGTTGCCACCAGCACTCGGGTGGCCCCTTGAGCAAAGTCCTCTTGCACCTGGGACCTAGCCTCGGCTGACATTCCCGCGTGATAAGATTCGACATTGGCAAACTCTTGCCTGAGCGTGCTGGCGATAGATTCTGTAGACTTACGGGTGCCACAGTAAATAATGACACGCCCCGATTGAAACTGTCGCAGGGCCTGCACCACAATCTGTAGTTTTTCATCTTCGTTTTCACAGGTCTCCACCTGATAGTAGAGATTGGGACGGTAAAACCCGTGCACATGCCGGGCCGGAGATTTGAGTTTGAGTTGCCGGGCAATGTCTCGCAAGACCGTAGGCGTGGCTGAGGCTGTCAGTGCCAACACGGGAACATCTGGGCAAAGCGACTTGAGCCGGTCGAGCTGCGAGTACTCCTCGCGAAAGTCGTGCCCCCATTGAGAGACACAGTGAGCTTCATCAATCGCAAACAGGGCGATTTTAACCTTTTGAATCCAGGTCTGAAAACCGTCTTTTTGTGTTCGCTCCGGTGAAACATAGAGCAGATATGGACCGCCTCGCTCAATCGCGCGAAAGACCTCTCGCTTTTCGGCGATGGTCTGTTGTGAATGTAAGCAGCCGGCTGGAATTGATAAGCGTTGCATCGATGCGACTTGGTCTCGCATCAGGGCAATCAGCGGTGAGATCACCACAACCAGCTCGCCTCGAACCATCGCTGGATACTGATAGCAAAGGGATTTGCCGCCACCTGTCGGCAACACAGCCAAGGCGTCACGGCCGTTGAGAACAGAACGCAGGATCTCTTTTTGGCCGCGCCGAAACTCAGTCAAACCAAAATGTTTTTGCAAAAGCAGAGATGATGGATCTTGGAGGGCGTCGGTCATATGGACTCCATTGTGACCTAGCTGGGACTGCAAGACAACTCAACGTCGTCGATACGCTCTGGAGGGCTTTAGATTCTTGGGAGTTGCCGCTGGGCGGATAAAAAAGCCACTCTGTTGAGAGTGGCCTGGTGCTTTTGCGAGCTCAATCCAGAATTTTAGGAAGCGCGGCGCAGGGGTGCTGGTGGAGCTGAAGGGTGCGAACGTTTGAAGTTCGTGTAGCGGCGCTCGTCTTGTTTAACGGCGTGCGTGAAGCCGCGCTGATACTTAGTGAACTCACGATCGAGAAAGCTGTAATAGGACTTGTACATGTAGTTAGACATGAACTTGGTCGTCCAAGACGTGGGCGCAGTGGGAACAGCTGCATATTTTTTTGAAAATTTATGGGCCTCTTTGTTCATGAGGGTCCACCATGCATTTGCCTCTTTGGCGTGAATAAAGTTGCCAACAAAAATTTGTTGTCCTGCATAAGTAAATCCAACTTCCCAACCTTTGCCAGCTGGCTTTTTATAAGCTTTGCAGGTGTATTTTCCGTACTTGTAGTTTCTTTGAGTCATTCTTGGGCCTCCTGAAAAAAGAGAATCGCGGGGCTGCGATTCAGATAAAGGCCTATCGGTGGATTCGATAGCTAATATAACTTTTTTTATTGAATTGAAAAAAACTGGTCCGACCAAGGTTGAGCAAGCGCCTGACTTGGCCTCTCGATAGACAAATGCCGATGCTGCGTTTAAGTTAAGATATGTCGAAACGGATGCCTCGCCCCATCTTGGTCCCCCTAATTGTTGCTCTCAACATTGGCGTTTTTGCTTTTTGGTCACTGGCGGAGCCTGAGCAACTCAAGCTATTAATGGATAATTTTTTAGTGAGTTGGATTGGGGTCAGTGAGGGGCGCTGGTGGACTGTATTGACGTCCGTATTTTCGCACAATTTACTCATTCATATTTTGATCAATATGTTTGTGCTAAATAGTTTTGGTTCATTGGTTGAGCAGATTTTGGGTCGAGCGCAGTTTCTTATGTTTTACCTTACAGCCGGCATCGTGAGCTCATTGACTCACATATTTGTCTCCGCCTTTTTTTTAAATCAGCCTGAGGTGGCGGCACTTGGAGCCTCAGGCGCCATAGCGGGTTTAGTGCTGGTGTTCGCACTGATGTTCCCGAAAGAGAAAATTTTACTGTTTGGCTTGATACCTTTGCCCGCACTAGTGGGTGCCTTAGCCTTCGTCGCTATCGATATTTTTGGTCTAATTGCACAGTCCCGGGGTGGTGGGCTGCCTATTGGTCACGGCGCTCATTTGGGAGGAGCGCTCACTGGGTTTTTATATTTTATGTTCTACTTGCGCTCACGCTTACAGGATGAGGACACGCCGTAGAGCTCGGCGTATCCTAGGGCAGACCTAGCGAAAGAGCTGACAGCCCGATAGAGTCAAATCAATTTGATTGTCGGAATTGAGGCAGCTGTAAACCCAGTATGTTTGTTCGCCGTAGGAGTATCCCTTTTTATAAAAGATATTGCCAGCTTCGTCCACTTCACAAGGGTTGTTGCGTGTGCATTTGCCGCCGCTTTCGTTGCCTGTGTTGTTCACCCCAACGACAGTGCGTGAGCCTGAGGCGACGATGGGTGAGCCTGATGTGCCGCCAATAACTTCACAGCCGGGTCTGGAGTATCGAATGGCATCCACCCAGGTCCAGCTGTCTTCACGCAGCTCGGGCACTATCGACTCCACCTGGCATCGATAGCCACGATTCCAATAGCCAGAAATGACTTCAATGGCCAACCCAACACTCGGCTGCGTGTCCGCCAGAGTTAGGGCGCGCACTCCATACTGCGACTGGATTTCAGCGAATGACAGAGCAACCTCATAGAGCGCCATATCGGTTTTAGTCATAGTGCCGTAGAGAAGACGCGTCGCTCGCACTCTCCCCACTGAATTGCCGTTGGCATTTAGGACATTGAAGCTGCGATTGGACGGAATATTTGCGAGGTAGGTTCCACTGCGAATAAATCCACGCTCATAGCAATGACCGTTCGTGAGCACCATCGCCTTGTCTTGATCTTTAGAGTTAACGTAGCGGACGAGGCTGCCCGAGCAATTATCAAGGGCCACGATACCCTCAAAGTCGTAGTTGGCCGTGAAGCTGGACGGAATTTCAGTAGACTGTGGACCAAGTCTAGGTAGCGGAAGTGAATAGGCCTGGAGCGAAACGGTAGCTGCTAGAGCCATTAAAATCAGACGAAACATTTATCCCCCTTGGTAAGCTGGACTCTAACGCTAGCGGCATCTCTCCAAATCTAAAAGTTACCGCGCGTTGAACTGGACTAACGTCGGGAGTGACCCTTTAAGCTAGGCCTACCGCCTTGAGCCAAGCCGGAGTGGGAAGGATGAGTCGGCGGTTCGTCAAATCAAACAGTCCAACCGTCATAGTCATTTCGCAACAGGAGCGCCCGTCCTGAGTCAAAATGGATTGCGCTAACTTGCCAATCTTCCCGTCGTAGCTCATAAGCTGCGTGCGGATAATGACGGCCTCACGCAAGCGCAGTTCAATTTTAAACTGCATTTGTAAATCTAAAATTACCGGACCGCGTTGCGTGGAACGCACGACCTCTAAGCCGTAGCCGTTACGCGTGATCATCTCCCACCGAGCTTCCTCAAAGAGTTGTAGGTAGGTCGCGTTGTTCACGTGTCCAAAGGTATCTAAGTGTTGCTCGCGAATCACAAGAGGATAGTCAAAGGTTTGATTGCTGGACATGCGGACTCCATTGGTAAAGGTAAGAGGCGCACGGGAGCCTCCGGCTGGGTTTGGTGCGGTTAGAGTTCAGTTAAATTAATCGTGATTCTAACCAGTGGCTATGCCAAACTACGCCCTCAATTGAAGCGTCACATGGGGAGGGAGAACTTCAATGAGTTTTTCATCTGCTATTTTAGGAACAGGCTCCTATTTGCCTGAGGGTTTGCTCACCAATCAACAGCTTGAGCAGACCGTCGACACAAATGACGCTTGGATTTTGGAAAGAACGGGAATCGCCTCTCGGCACATTGCTGCGCCTCAGCAGGCTACTTCTGATTTGGCTTATGCAGCGGCATTTCAAGCGCTCGAGGCCGCCCAAGTCAGTGCCCAAGATCTAGATGCGATTTTAGTCGCCACGGTGACTGGGGATCAACTCATGCCGAGCACGGCCTGTGTGCTGCAGTCGCGTTTGGGCTGTCGATCCATTATGGCGTTAGATATCTCTGCGGCCTGCTCAGGTTTTGTTTATGGTTTGAGTATCGCGGACCAGTTCATCAAATCGGGAATGTACAAGAACGTCTTGGTTATTGGCGCCGAAACACTCTCCAGAATTGTCAATTATGAGGATCGTCAAACCTGTATTCTTTTTGGCGATGGTGCTGGTGCGGCCGTGGTTGGGCGATCTCAAACTTCGAACGCTGGGCGAATTCTCTCAGCTCATCTGGGTGCGCAAGGGGATTTGGGCGACGTTTTGACTCTGACTGGTGGAGGTTCGCGCCTGCCATTTTCGCAAGAGATATTGGATCAAAAGCTGCACTTGGTGCAAATGAAGGGCCGCGAAGTGTTTAAGGCCGCAGTGCGAGCGTTGGTCGATCGCTCGCGCGAGGCCCTTAGGGCCAACTCCCTACAAGTGGCTGATCTGGATTGGGTTATCGTCCACCAGGCCAACATACGAATCATTGAGGCCGTAGCTCACACTTTGGAAATTCCTCCCGAGAAGCTGCTCGTCAATATTCGCGAGACGGGCAACACCTCCTCAGCTTCTATTCCCATTTTGTTAGACCAATCGGTCCGGAATGGAAAAGTTAAACGTGGTGACACCGTCTTGTTTGCAGCATTTGGTGCTGGACTCACGAGCGGCTCCCTCATTTTAAAGTTTTGAAATGAAAAAACCTCTGCGTCTCGCCATTCTTTTGGGGTTTGGAGTTTGGGCTGGCTGGTGGTTGGCCAATTATGAAACCACGCGCCGGCAGGTTGCGGCGGAAGAGAAGGCGCGGGCTGCTCAGTTGGCGATTGAGGCAGAGGCCCTGGCAAATAGTGATGATCCGGTTGTGATTGCGGCTGCGGCTCAAGCCAGGGCCCTCGCCGAGTTTAAAAAGTGGTTAGAGGATGAGGCGGTTGAGGTCAACCGTCCAAAGGTCGATGTCGAACAGGCCCAGCAGAAAATGCAGGCCGCTGTACAAGCGCTTACTCCCGAGCGTTCACGCGTCTTACTTGAGACCATTCGCAGCTCCACGGCGAGCGCGGGTGCCAAAATACTTTCAGTTTATCTATTGATTGAGGGGGGCGAGCGAACGCTGCCTGAAATGACCGAGCTTTTGCTCTCTCCTGTCCCGACGCACGGGGCCTCTGTGGCTCACTCGGCGACAGAAGTTCGAAACACGCAGGAGCGGTCCATGCGGGTTATGGCTATTGAAGGCTTAGCCACTCGGGCCAAGACGGATTTAAGGGCGAGAGCCGCGTTGGAAAAGATTGCTCAGACAGCTCCAGATTCAGCGCTCCGCACGCTTGCCGAACAGCGACTCCGTGACATTGCGGCGCATTAAAATCTATTGCATCACACAAATAGATAGTCTGACGGGAGAATAAGTGGTTCCACTTTGGGTCTAAATATTTTTATTTAAAGGCAGGGGGCATTAGAATGAACATAGCCGCTAGCATGCGTGCAGTTAAAGTCGCTTCGATTGGGTTAATTTTGCTTGGGGTAGTCAAAGTTGCTGCCGCCGAAAGCGTAAAAGCAGGCTGTATCTCGGCCTCTGATATGACTGAAATTGCAGCCCACTTTGTCCAGTACGAGTCTTTGGCGGGGAAAGAGTACTGCTATGATGACAGCGAAACCTCCGCTCTGCTTGAGTCTTTTATGTTCATGCGAAGCACAGTCTTTGAAACGTCGATGCCAAAGAGTGTCGATGAGCTCTTCTCTGGAAAGTTTGCCAACGACTGGTGGGGCTACTTCATCGGGCGAGTCGGTAACATTCGAATCGACACAGGCTGCCCCAAGGGCGTAGTGGCTTACGTCTACGCGTTTGGTGGCGACACTATGTTTGTGTGCTCAACAGCTCTAACGAAGTTGTTCACGTCAATGGATCGGGCCAGTGTCTTTATGCATGAGGCTCGACACTTGGATGGTTTCCCCCACGTAACGTGTAAACAGGGGCCGCGCGCCGGCCTGCAGGGAGCTTGCGATCGCCAAATTTCTGCCGGTGGATCTTACGCCGTCACGGTTGAAACCTACGCTCAGCTTGCAAAATACGCGACAGATTTACACCCGGCCCTGCGAGCCTATGCGCGCTCAACAGCTGTAGTTTATGCGCACGAAACCTTTGAAATCCCGGCCACCGTCGATCGTCAGAGTCAGTTTTTGTTGATGTCTGAACAAGGCGACTTTTATCAAATGGATGTGACCGGCGCTGGCACGTTGACTCAATTGGGTCGTACCCCAGCCCTCGGACATATCGTGATGCGAGCCAACCACATGATTCTTATCCCTGAGGATCGCAACGAAGATTCACGTTTTGTATTCGCGCAAAATCAGGGTGAGATCGATCAGCAGCCCCACGATTATGCCAAAGAGTACAATGAGAAGTCTCCCACAGAACGTGCGGAGCTTGTGGACTGGCACATCTCTGTTTTATGGGGTGCAAAGGTCTACCGCAATCGTGTGATTTTAGCCTGCGATCCAAAATCGACTAAGACGCAAGAGCTCAGCTTGCCAAGTTCTCCCGTATCCCTGCTGTATCCAAATGGCGTAGATCGCGCCGCTCAGGAGGTGCACTTGATCACAGAATCTGGATCTGTGCTTGAGGTGGGTTGTGACCAAGCTCGAACTGCTTTTGTTAGAGCTTCTGCCTTGGTTCTAGATCAACCGTTTAAACGTCTCTATCGATCGGGCGATCAGGTTGTTGGTTTGACCGGTGCGCAGCAGCTATTTCGCTTGGAGAATGGCGTTTCTACTCCCATTTCTACAGATTTAGACGGTCAGGTGTTTGAACTCGCACCGCTGCAGACGTTTACCTTTTTTGATCTCTAGACCGCGGCTAAATTTCTGATTAAAAAGAGAATGGGGAGTCTTAGGCTCCCCATTCTCTTTTTGAACTGGGGATTTTTCAGATGCCAAATCCAAGCGAATTTCTACAGGCTCTACGTGCGCCACTAATCGAACTGCATCGATTACTATTGAGTCTCCTAAAGACTGATCGCGACCAGACCTCGGGTCGGGTGATGGCCCCGACGGAGTGGTTTCAAGTTTTATTGGGTGCTCCTGAATACGCTTGGGTGAAGCCACTAAACACTCTGCTCAGTGATGTCGATGCGCTGTCTGAGCAACGAAAAATCAGTTCGGCTGACCTATCGATCTTGCATCACCAGATCAACTTTTTATTTTTCAGCGACAATCAAGATGTCACGTCGTTCAATTCACATTATCGAAAGCTGTTTTCGCAAAGTCATGACCTGGTTTTTGCCCATGGAAAAATCAAAGAGGCCACGGCCTCCTGGCCCCTTGAACCGTTGCCCATGAATAGTGAGGAGATTCGCTTGGGGTGGCACAAAATTGGCGCAAGCAAACGCAAGTTGTTGAACTGAGTTTCAGTCGGCCGACGTTAGGCGTTCGGATCCAGTTCTTCCCAGCGTCGGTAAAGGCTATCTACTTTCGCCTGGGCCGAGGCTAAATTCTGTGCGAGTTGTTGCAGACGCGTTGGATTCGACATGTTGGCTGGGTCTTGACTTTGTTTGACCAACTCGGCCAGCTCCGCCTCTGCTGCTTGGATATTCTTCTCCATGCTATCCCATTCTCGTTGCTCATTAAAACTGAGCTTGCGAGATTTTTTAGTCGCTGCTGCCGGCGGAGCAGCGGTTGCGGCTGGTGCTTTGGCGGCAGGTGAATCGGCGCCGGCTCGCTTGGCTTTTTCGCGTTGTTTTTCAATCTCGCTCACCCAGGTCTCCCACTGCGAGAGTTCGGCGAAGGTCTCAATAATTTTTTCGCCTTGGGCATTGATATCAAAGGCCAAAATCTTATTGGTGACCTGATCTAAAAAGTAACGATC
The DNA here is from genome assembly GCA_041739415.1 of Bdellovibrionales bacterium. GTDB lineage: Bacteria > Bdellovibrionota > Bdellovibrionia > Bdellovibrionales > UBA1609 > JALHOQ01. The sequence continues at coordinate 27,525 of JBGSNU010000013.1, forward strand.
ATGTGTCACCAAAATAACGGCGCCGTGAAAGTCCACCAACACATCTTGCAACATATCTAGCGTGGCCATATCTAGGTCATTGGTCGGCTCATCCAGTATCAACACATTGGCCGTGTTGAGCATCAAACGTGCAAGGAGCAACCGGCTCTGTTCTCCCCCCGAGAGCTTTCCAACAGGCATATCCATCTGCTCACCTTGAAACAAAAAGCGCGTGAGGTAGCTGCGAACATGAACTTTGGTGCCGGCGTAATCAACGTAGTCACCAAGTGGACAAACAGAATTTTGCACAGTCGTGTTGGGATCAAGGGACTCGCGGTTCTGTTCAAAGTAGGAGACTTTGAGGGATTCGGCATGTTCAACTTTGCCGCTGTCTGGCGTCTCTGTCCCCACCAACATACGGATGAGAGTGGATTTTCCACAGCCGTTGGTACCGAGTAAGCCAATTCGACTTTTGGGTGAGATCAACAGATCCATCTTTGGTACGATCAGTTTGTCACCGTAACTCTTTTGAATGCCTTCGGCATAAATGAGCTTTTTTGCGCTTTTTTCAACGTTGTGAAAATCCATTCGGACCTTCGACACTTGATTGCGACTATTGAGAGAATCCACCTCTTGCGTGAGCTCTTGATGCTGATTGGTTCGGGCCGAGCTTTTCTTTTGGCGAGCCTGAGCGCCTCGACGCAACCATTCCGTTTCACGTCTAAGGGTGTTGCGGAGTTTGGTTTCATGTAGTTCTTGCGTGGTGATCGACTGGGCGCGCACCTCGAGGTAGTCTGCGTAGTCGCCGTTCACCCGCAGCAAGCCGTCTTTATGTCGACGATCGAGCTCCAAGATCTGATTAGAGACCCGCTGCAAAAAAACCCGGTCATGCGTAATGGTGATGGTCGCAAAACTAGAGGTCGCTAAAAGGTCTTCGAGCCAAATGATGCTTTGCACGTCTAAATGGTTCGTGGGTTCATCGAGCAGCAGTAAATCTGGCTCTCGCATCAACTCGCGGGCGAGGGCAACTCGCTTCTTCCAACCACCGCTCAGCTCGCGCACGGCAGTCTCTGCACCCTCCGCCGCCTCATTTAGCGATAAGTTAGAGATGATGCGATCGGCACGAATCATCTCTTGCCAGTCATCGGCGTCTCGACTGGCCTCCATGATTGCCGAATGAATTGTATGGTCAGAATTGAACTGAGGCACCTGCTCGAGATAGCCAATGCGCAAACCGCGCTGGGTGGAAACCGTTCCGTCGTCTGGAGTCACACTCCCGGCAAGAATTTTTAATAAGGTGGATTTGCCGGCCCCGTTTGGACCGATTAGACCAATGCGCTGGCCGCTTTCCACAGAGAACGACAGATCTTTGAACAGCGTTCTGGAGGAAAACGATTTTGTGATGCGATTAACGCCAATCAGAATTCCCAAGTGCTCACTCCGCTGACTCTAATAGGTGTTTCAGTTGCATCCACAATTTCTGCGTCAACCGAATGGTTTTGGCAACGGCTATGCAGTCACAGGCTTAAATTCAGTCCCAGTTGACTCGACGCCGGGTTTGTTTGACCTCAGCCCGCTGCGACTTTCCTTCACGGCGTTTTTTGATTGAGGAGCGGGTGGGACGGGTGGCGCGACGAGCTTTTGGGCGAGCTAGAGCCGTGGTTAAGAAGTCCCGAAGTTTTTCAATCACCCGAGCCTTGTTCCGTTCCAAATCCCGATACTCGTCAGACCTCAGATAAATTTGATTTTCGTTGTTGATACGGTTTACCAGTTTTTCCTGAATGCGCGCCTTTTCATCGGGGCTAAGTCCTTTGGATTCTAAGAAGTGCCAAAACAACTGTGCGGCTGAAGAAACTTTGTTGACGTTCTGCCCACCTGGTCCGCGACTTCGAATCGCGATGATGACGACTTCACTGGTGATGGTTTCAAAGTTCATAGTTTTACAAATCGATGAGCACAAAGCCAGAGTGATCTTCAGCCAACTCGTAGAGCCGACCGGACTCGAGGTCAAAATAAGCGCCGATCAAGCTGAGGTCGCGCTCACGAATCGCGTCGATGACAAATGGAAAAGTGCGGAGGTTAGAAATGGACTCAATTATGGATTCAAACTCACAGTGCTGACTGAGTTGATCAAGTGGAGTTGCGGCACCTTCACGCTGAAGTACGCGTTCCTTTGCGGGTTGAGCAATGCGCATCCATTGATCGACAAAGCTCGAGGTGTTGACGTGATCACTGCTCATCAAAACGCGAATACCACCGCATTGCCGATGACCCAGCACCACAATATTTTCAACCTTCAAATTTACCACAGCAAATTCAATGGCCGCGCTCACCCCATGCAGACCTAGCGAAGGGCCCTCATAGGGTGGGACAAGGTTTGCGACATTGCGAACAACAAAGAGTTCACCCGGCGCGGCTGAGGTAATTATTGCAGGATCAACCCGCGAGTCGCTGCAGCCGACAATCAGAGTTTTTGGAGATTGGCCGGTGGCCAGATTGCGATAGAAAGAGTTTTCCGGCTCAAAGTACTTCTCTTTGAACCGGCGAAAGCCCGAAATAAGTCGAATCAGCTCTTTGCGACGCATACGTGAGAGGGAGATCTAACATAGGTCCCATGCACTTGGAAGGACTGGGTCCACCTAGCAGTTACTTAAGTGCAAACCCGTCACAGGCGGCGATCAGCTCTCGAGTGTGATGCGTGTAGATTTCATATTTAATTGCGCCCGCCGTGCTCACGCGCTTAATGATGACGTCCTTTACGCGGTCGCGCAGGTCAATCGGGGTTGAATTGGGCATGAGGCAATAGATGGCTTGAAGATTTTTGCCTGCCGCCACTTCAACTTCAGTGATTTCAGCTTGAGCGGAGGGTAGTGCAAAAGCCAACAGGCTGAGGGCAAGGGCTTGAGTTTGCTTGAACATAATTAAACTTCCTTTCGTCGGTAGGACGAGTTGCGACTAAATATGTCAGGTTCAGTCGAACTGTGGACCTGAATTGCATGAGTTTGAAAAACTTTTACCGCAGGTAACGGAGGGGTGACCCCTTAAACTGACCTTAGGACCAGTTTAAAGCCTCGTGAAAACTGCATTGTCTCAGTTTGGTGCAGAAAGTTCTCAAATTGTGGCAACTGTTCAGGAATTGCAATTTTTGCTCTACGAGTCATTGGCGGTTTCCGGTTATCCTTAGAGAATGTTAAAAAGTCCCGTCCACACCTTAGTTGCAGCAGTGTTTATTTGTCTTTCGTGGTCGTATTCGACGTCTGTTCAAGCGCAAGAGTTCCCGCTTTCAGCCATATTAGAAGACGAAGCTGAGGACGTGGAGGTTTGCCAAGACTTCATTTGCACTAGGTTGCGTGAAGAAATTCTTGTTGAAGCGTCTAAATGCCGACCGCTAGCCAGCTTTAAGCGACGTCGGATGAAGGTTCGTCGTAAAATTGCCTCGGACTCCTGCCGATTGTTTCGAGATGACAACCATCGATTCAGCAAGGGCAAATGCTCGGCAGCTGTTCGACAAGCCTGTGAGCGATCGGGCGTTGATGGTCAGTTCTTAGCGGAGAATGCCTACAATTTGCAAAAGAAGGGCCTGTTGGAGAAGGCGGGCTTCGTCAATATGATTTGGAAGTACGACGAGAGTTCGGCTCCACTTGGTTCAATTTTGACTTATGTTGGGGGAGTTGGGCATCGCTATGGCCATATTGAAGTTCGAGTAAACCCCAATCTCTATTGTAGTGATCACTGCACTGAGCATCCGGTCACAGGAGTGAGTGCGGCAACCAAACGGGGCTATAAACTCGTGGGAATCTATTTGCCGTTTGCAGCCAGTATCCAAATCTCCGCCTATTCCCAGCCGAATTTGAATCCCACAAACTAAGAGTTCTCACAATTGATTTGAGCTGGACCCTATTCTGCGTGAGAATAAAGCCTACGGAATCACACCGGGAGGCCGAGCATGAACCCAAAAATTAATATTGGTATTGATGAGCCCGCGCGCGAGCAGATAGCCAAAGGGTTGTCGCGACTTCTTGCGGACACATACACGCTCTATCTCAAGACCCATAATTTTCATTGGAACGTCACGGGTCCGATGTTCAACACTCTACATGTCATGTTTGAGACGCAGTACACAGAGCTCGCATTGGCTGTTGATTTGGTGGCTGAACGGATTCGCACCTTGGATGAAATTGCGCCAGGCAGTTACGGCGAGTTTGCTAAGCTCACATCAATAGCTGAAGCCAAAGGTGGCGTCGTCCAGGCCCAAGAGATGATCGCACAACTGCTTGATGGCAATGAAGCTGTTGCTCGTACGGCTCGGAGTGTGTTCCCCGTGGCAGATGACGCAGGCGACGAGGCGACTTTGGATCTGCTCACTCAAAGAATCCAATTGCATGAGAAGACCGCGTGGATGCTCCGTTCACTCTTAAAGGATTAGCCGATGAACTCGGAGCACTTTTGGAGTCGCAAGACTTTGAAGGGGCTGAGGAGCTTTTGCATCGAGCTTTGACCAGTCGTCCAGAGCTATCGCCATTTTTACATTTTCAGTTGGGCCGAGTTTATGTTCAGTGGAATAAAATGAGCTCGGCTCTCCTCCATTTGGGCCAAGCCGCCGAAATGGCACAACTCAAACAAGATGAAATGCTGTTGTTTCAGATTTTGGAAGAGTTTCGCAAAGCCAAAAGTTTTCAGTTGGCTCAGCGCCCTTAAACTCTGCCTCGTAGTTTGCGGGGATTTTTGGGAGCTACGCGGTGAATTTGACCGATTGGCTACTCCACGGTTGCTCTGTTGTACGTTCTCCTTACATTTTACCTTGGCGACGATCTTGCAAAGTTAGGGAGATGTATAAGTGCAATCAATCAGCCTGGGAGGGTAAAACTATGACTCATAAATTACTTATTGCCGCAATATTTGGCATGTCGCTGAATGCAGTGGCGCAAGATGAAGTGGGAACTTCGGAATCTCCATTTGTCGAACCACGCGCAACGTCTGACTACAAACCATCGGTGGGAGTGAAACTCGGGATGGCCAATCCAGAGGGCAGTTTCAACTCTGGCTTAGGGTACGGTGTTGAGGCGGCTTACCAGCCGTATTTGCCATTTGGTCTTGGAGCCGAGCTGAGTGGGCAAGTGAATGAGGGTAAAGGGTTGCAGGCGCCTCTCACTCGAACAATGCTGCTCGCGAAGGGCATGTACAACTTCGGCGGAACTTTGCCGGTTATACGCAATAGCTATGTCGGCGGAGCGCTTGGTCCTGTTTGGGACAATATCAACAGCCAGAGCTCGGTTGAATTGGGTGCCGGTCCACAACTAGGATTCGATATTCCTATTGGAGCTTTAGAGGGCGCATACACCTTGGGTGCGAACGCCACCTACCTGTTTATCAGCGGCGAAAAAGCTGACTCGTTAACCGCAAGTGCAGTGGTCAAGCGTTGGTTCTAAGTTTTCCAACGCTCTTTTAAATTTCTGTCAATTGCGTCAAGGAAGTCCTCGGTAAATAAATACTGCGACTCTTTGACGTGACTGCCAAAAGCGAGCATCGCCAAATCTTTCGTCATCTTGCCGCTCTCGACGGTCGCCACACAAACACTCTCAAGAGTTTCTGCAAAGCGAATTAAATCAGGATTTGCGTCCAATTTGCCGCGGAATGCGAGACCTCGGGTCCAGGCAAAAATAGATGCAATGGGGTTGGTCGAAGTGCGTTGCCCTTTTTGATGTTGTCGAAAGTGGCGTGTCACTGTTCCATGAGCGGCTTCAGATTCCATGGTTTTTCCATCGGGCGTGATCAGCACGGATGTCATTAAACCGAGGGAGCCAAACCCTTGGGCGACGGTATCGGATTGAACGTCACCATCGTAGTTTTTGCAGGCCCAAACAAAGTCACCACTCCACTTGAGGGCGGATGCGACCATGTCATCGATTAACCGATGCTCATAGGTGATTCCAGCCTCTTGGTATTTTGTTTTGAATTCCGTTTCATATATTTCGTGAAAGATGTCTTTAAAGCGTCCATCGTATTTTTTGAGAATGGTGTTCTTAGTGGAGAGGTAGAGCGGCCACTTCTTCATTAAGGCGACATTGAAGCAGCTACGGGCAAAGCCAGTGATAGATTCGTCGGTATTGTACATGGCCATGGCCACGCCGTCGCCCTTGAAGTTGTACACTTCAAAGGACTGAGGCTCGCCGCTGTCTGGCGTGTAAGTGATTGTCAGCTTGCCTTTGCCTTTGGTGACGAAGTCAGTGGCTCGGTATTGATCTCCGAAGGCGTGCCGGCCAATACAAATAGGCTTTGTCCAACCCGGAACCAAGCGGGGAATATTTTTGCACAAAATGGGCTCACGAAACACTGTCCCGTCCAAAATGTTTCGGATGGTTCCATTTGGTGACTTCCACATCTGCTTGAGTTTGAACTCTTTCACGCGCTCTTCATCCGGCGTGATCGTGGCACACTTTACGCCCACCCCGTATTTACGGATGGCTTCGGCGGCATCTATGGTGACCTTGTCTTCAGTCTTGTCTCGATACTCAATTCCTAAATCATAATATTTCAGATCTATTTCTAAATACGGCAGGATCAATTTGTCTTTGATGAACTGCCAAATGATCCGTGTCATTTCGTCGCCATCGAGCTCAACAACCGGGTTTTTAACGACAATTTTTTTCATATAAACTCCTACGTGTGAACCTGATTGTTGGATCTTCTTAGTATGCCGTCAACCGCTATCGATTGGAGCGAAGCGAGTCGCGAATTTCTCTGAGCAGCAAAATGTCTTCAGCAGTAGCTGCAGGGGCAGGGGCAGCATCGGGCTTTCGCTTGAGCCGATTCATGGCCTGAATCACCACAAATAGGGCCCAGGCAACGATGATAAAGTTCACTGTGTTTTGCAAAAACAATCCATACCCAATGGCGACTTCACCTTTGCCGTCGGCGCCAGCGGCTTGAATCACTAATTTGAGTTCAGAAAAATCCACTCCACCGATGATGAGTCCAATCGGAGGCATAAGAATATTGTCCACCAAAGAGGCGACAATTTTACCAAATGCTGCGCCGATAATAACCCCAACGGCCAGATCGACCACATTGCCCTTCATTGCAAAATCTCTGAATTCTCTAATCACATTCATATAGACTCTTTTCTGTCAGGGAGTTTTGCCGAGCTATAACAGCGTTTGATTAATGTTGAGCACCATCATGTGGATTTGCTGGGCTGGTACCTGGAGCTGTGGCTGAATTTTGAGTTTGTAGTCATAGCCCAACGACGCCCAGTCATTGATTTTCGATGACAGTTTGGCGTAGCCGTCGACGTTCGTAAGCCCAATGGCATCGCGATCATCAAATGTTTGCTTGTTGTTGATGAAGGGAGTGAGAGTCTCAACACCGATTTCATACGACGATTGCTCCTGGATCTTACCCTTTGCAGAGAGACCCAACTCCAGACCCGCTTGATTGACGTCGGTGAGTTCTACGACGACGATTTCACCGGCAGCATTGGTTTCCTGTACCGATAGCTGTCTATTCGCAGCGACTTGCAGAGCACCAAAACCTGAGCGCGCTTCAATCTTAAGGCGAGGATCATTGACGGCTTTCCAAAGGACACCGACCCCCTCTTTAGTGGTCAGCGGTCGAAAGCCATCGGTGAGCCGCAGGCTTGTACCTGTGACGAGCTGTGCTCCGGCGGGGCGGTTGGTCAACCGATAGACTGACGAGGTTGCCCGCACGTCTTCGCCCTTAAAGATGGGAGCGGACGCTTCGCCGCGAACATACGGAGCCAGGGTTGGGAAGCTGGGGATAGGGAACAAATAGATGGACTCAAGTTTGGCTTCATCATTTGACTTGATGTAGCGCGGAATACTTGGAGTGCGAGTCGTCGCGCCGAGCAAAGTCAAAGCGTTGCGCCACTCGTCTCGCTCTGACAGATGGTTGAGTGTTCCTTTTAAGTTTGTCCCGTAGGTGTGGCTCGAGCCATCTGTTTGTCCTACTACGGATTCACTTGAACTCAGCGCCAAATTCACGCCCAGAATCGCCGTCTTTGACCAGCCCATGACAGGCGGAGCATCGGTTTGAGCTGGATCACGCAACGTGGGCGCTGCGGCAGGTGTAGGCACAGGCGGAGGCAAAGTGGGTGTCTGGGCCAGTGCGTTCCAGGCAGAGAGGCATAGACTGGAGATGACAACGAGTCGGCTAAAAAATAGCGATGCTTGCATGATCGAGAGTCTCCCAAAATTCAGAGTTTAGGTGTTCGTGTTATGTTGGGAGGAAGAATGTGTCAAGCGTCGACCCTCGCGACAGTTGACGAGCTACACCATTCTTGCGACAAGAATTCATGTCAATTGTTATCCAGACGCAAAAACTTTCTCGCTCGTATGAGACCTATCAACGGCAAGAGGGTGGCTGGAATGTGGTTAAGGGATTTTTCAACCGGCAGGTCCAAGTCAAGTATGCCCTGAAGCCCACTGACCTTGCCATTGAAGCGGGACAAATTGTCGGTCTGGTCGGAGCGAACGGGGCTGGAAAAACCACTTTGCTAAAAATTCTCTCAGGACTGATTTGTCCAACGGGAGGAGAAGTCAAAGTCTTGGGTTTCAATCCGTTTGATCGCAAAGCCGATTTTCTGAGACAGATCTCCATATTATTAGGGCAAAAGGCCCAACTCTGGTGGGATCTCCCTGCCGCGGACAGCTTCAATCTGCTCGCGAGCATTTACGGTTTGGACAAGGCTCAAGCCAAGAAAGATTGGCTGAGCTTGGCTGAGCGGCTGCGATGCACAGATCAGCTGCACACGCAGTTGCGGAGACTCTCTTTAGGCGAGCGAATGAAAATGGAGATCATCGGCAGTTTGTTGCATCGACCTCGGGTTTTATTTTTAGACGAACCCACCATAGGTTTAGATGTGCTGGCACAAAAAACCATCCGAAATTTTTTAACGGAGTATGTGAACGAATATCGACCGACGATTATTTTAACGAGTCACTACATGGACGATATTTCTCAGCTGGCCAATCGACTCTTGCTGATCAGCCAAGGAACACTGGTATTCGATGGCGCCTTGAGTGAATTCGTCCGTTACGCTGAGCTGCAACTCAATTTGGATATCAAGAGCGAGGAAACTAATTTTGAAGAGGTTATTCACAAATTTTTTGAGAAGGAATCTGGCGGCGGCCAAAATCGCCATCCTATCTCAAACTGAGTACCGCTTCAATTTTGCCGTCGATGTCGTTATTCAGCCCATGGTCTCTACGGCAATTGAAGTGACAATTTGGATGGCCCTTCTCTCGGGAATGGGGCTTGAGACTCTCGGAGGATTTGGGCGGGAGTCCTATTTGGCCTACGCGCTTTGGGCAACCTTCATTGGCCGCATCACGACCTCTTGGATGTACGAGTTTCAGATGATGGAACAAATCGATACAGGGCGTATCAATGGATTGCTCACGCGACCCATCTCTTTTTATGAGTTTTATCTGTCACAATTTATGGGTTATAAACTGATTTGCATTGTTTTTTCACTTGGACTGCCGATACTCGCCTGCTGGATCTTTTCGGCGCCACTCCACTTAGACCGCTTGCCACTGGTTCTTTTGATGTTGCTTTATTTCTTAGTATTCGTTCACACACTTTCGTTCACTGTGGCCTGCATGGCGTTTTTCCTCAACCGCATCTACTCCTTCACTCCAATTAAAAATCTTTTGATCTGGGTGCTAGCGGGAGAGTTGATTCCGCTCGATCTGTATCCAGAGCCTATCCGCAGTTGGCTTTTGCTGTCGCCGTTTGCGGCCGGAGTCTACTATCCCGTCAGTTATCTCACTGGACGGATTGGCACCGAGGCGTTTCTGCAGAGCTTCACTGGCATCACCATTGGCCTGGTCGTAACAGGGCTCTTGGCGCGCGTGATCTGGTTGCGCGGACTACGAGTTTACACCGGGACGGGTGCATGATGCGTTACCTAAAACTCTGGTGCAGTTTTTTAAAAATGAGCGCAATGGCCGACCTAGAATATCGAACGAATATCGTCGCGCGCGTGATCGGAGAGTTTGGCTGGTACACCTTGCAGTTGAGTGTGTTTGAGGTTCTTTACACCCACACCACAAGTATTTCGGGGTGGGATGTGCACTCCATGCGCGTTTTCATGGGGACACTATTTTTAACGGATGTCGTTTATATGATCTTATTTGCAGAAAATATGGACAACATCGCGGCCATGGTAAAAAAAGGCGATCTAGATCTGTATTTGACTAAGCCGGTGAACTCGCAGTTTATGTTGAGCCTACGCAAGGTTTCGATCTCTTATTTTATAAACTTAATATGTATATTAGTCTATTTATTTTGGGCCATCCATCGGTTGTCGACGCCGGTCACCGTCCCGCAGGTTGGTGGGTATCTACTTTTGGCGGTGTGTGGCGTAGTTATTGTCTACTCTTGTCGCTTTCTCTTTGCGACGCTGTCCGTGGTGCTGCAGGACGCTGGCAACATGCAATTTGTTTGGCATCAAATCTATCGCCTATCCACCCGGCCGGATCCAATTTATCCAAAAATATTGCGCGCCTTGGTGTTTACTTTGATTCCGGTTGCCTTTGCCTCGAGTGTGCCCGCTCGTATCCTCATCGAGGGGGTGGATCTGCGCCTGTTGGCTGCCGCTCCATGTGTCGCTGCGGGCTTTCTCTGGCTATCGCACCGACTTTGGAATCGAGCCTTGCGACACTACAGCTCTGCCAGTAGTTAAGAGCCAACCCTTAGCTCGGCGCCATTCGGTGGATCCACAATGCCCCTCGGCTTGCTTAACCAAGGGGCGGCCATTAGACTAAGCTCTGAAGTCGAAGGAGGCTCAAATGCCAAGCAGTATCTCAAGTCCTCGGTGGTTGGTCGCGGTTGATCCGTTTTCAGATATGGATCAGGTGATTGTGCGGCAGATTGTGCAGACGTTAGAGCAAAAAATTGGAAATGCGGTCTCACCTACGCAAATCGAGCTCACATATGTTTTGGCGCCCGCAAGCTTCAATTGGAGTGGCGACTTCAATGGCAATTGGTTTGAAAAATATCAGCCCATGGCGCGGGCGAAGTTAGAGTTGTACTTGCCGAGTATGGATGCAAAGAGAACTGTGCTGACATGTCAGGAGTCAGGCGTTCGAGCCTCTGTCCATACGCTGGTTGAGTATGCAAAAAAATCAAAGGTGAATGGAATTGTTGTAAGCACGCATGCCCGCAAAGGCCTAGAGCGGATGGCGCTCGGGAGCTTTGCCGAGACTCTTATTTTGGCAAGCCCTGTGTCTGTGTTGGTTTTAAATCCCCTTCAGCAGGCTCCAGTAAATATTCAAAAACTTTTGGTCCCGCTAGATCTGTCTCAACCTAGTGACGAATACATCAGTGCAGTCACCCAGTTGGCAAAAAGCTTAAAGGCTGAAGTCACCTTGTTTTATAAACAAGCGGACTTGCTCGACCCGATTGTGCAACAGGGAGTTTACTCTTTAGGTGGTGGTTGGATTAGCGTGCAGGATTACGTCAACACTGAGATGGCCAGCTATTTGAAGGTGATGGAGAAGTACGAGGTCGAGATGCGACGAGAGGGTGTGGTCTGTAATCATACCGTGGATTCGTCACCTGAGGGTCTATTGCCTAGCATAATCAAGGCTGCAAACACTTGTAACGCTGGAATGATCACGGTCTTGAGTCGATCGGGTGCGCTAAGTACGGTGCTTTTGGGAAGTGTGGCGCGAGGTTTAGTTCGAACTTCGCCCGTGCCTGTTATGGTTCTTCGTGAAGGAGTAAAATGATGTTGAACTCTGTTTGGATAGTATTGGCAATGACGATTGCGGCCGGAAATGCGGGAGCGGAGTGCCCGCCGGTCTTGTCGAAGGACGCCAATTATTTGAGCGCGCTTCAGTCGCAAGACATTCGAGACGGAGCGGTTGCAGGTGCACCTCGGGCTCTGGCGATTCCACAGGGCAAAGTGACCGCCGTGCGGCTGTTCGCCACGTGGTGTCCATACTGTAAGCGCGACATGAAGCAGCTCAACGATGTGCTTGGCACGTCCCTCGATCAAGACAAATTGGATACGCTGTTAGTTGTCTTTAAGTCACGGCTGGAGACTGAGGCTACATTAAAAAAGTTTATGTTGGAGGGGCTCGCCCAGCTCGGTGTGAAAGCTCAGCGTTTTGATTTTCGCCATGTGCAGATGACGGGTGCAGAAATGAAAGCGGTGAAGGGAGCCGATGGGAGCCTTCTGTTTCCAGAATTTCTGGGAGTACCGTATGCACTGGTCTTCGATAAGAAGGGGCAGCTCAGATTTAGAGGCAACTTCACGGCAGACGAGAAGACCATCAAGCAACACTACGATATGATTCAGTCTTTGGTGAACGGTAGCTGTTAGATCCACTCATAATTAAAGCTGATGCTCACCCGTCGTTCGTCACTTCGATGTGGCGGGACTTCATGCCTTAGCCAACTTTCAAAAAGGTAAAATTCTCCCTCTTGGGCTTGCAACTGCAAATAGTTTTGCTGAGCTTTGGGGGCCTGTCGTTGGCGCGGCGGGGCTGCCATAAACAAGGGGAGGCGTGGGTCCTCAATTTTGAATGGGCTAGCCTCCTTTGGGACCTTCACGTAATACACTCCACTGATCACACTGCCGGGGTGGGTGTGCAACGTATGATACGTGGCCGATCCCATGGAATTTGCCCAGCATGTGGTCATCTCAATTTTTCGTCGCATCAAATCCCAGTTCAAGGCCTTGATGTAGCGATTGACATGCGGGCGCAGGCGCTTTTCCAGCTCGGCCAGGTTGGGCGAAGTTTGATGCAAACGAAAATAGGAAGAGTAGCTCGAGTAGCCGCCGCTAAAATGCGATCGACTCCAGACCTGACCGTGCCGATCTATCTGCTCTAGACTTGCCACCTCGGTGGCCAAGGCTACATTCCACTTTTGGGACCGAGTCAGGTGGCCACGATAAAAAAACGTGGGAAAGAGTGAGTCGACTTTATAGCTCATACGCAATGGACCTCTCGAGTGGTGATGGATGGACGCATAAAAAAATCGGTCAGAGTTTGTCGGTCGGTTGCTGATTCTTGCTCGGGTTGATTCAGGCGCTGAGCCGATTCAACAACGGCACTCGGCATGTCCCATAAGGTCCAGAGTGTGGCAAACTGAGTTTCTAAATTGGGGAATCTTTCGGCCGTTTGGCGAATCTTGGCTGATAGAACAATCGCCTTGAGATATTTGAGAAGATGTAGGGGATGGGAGTTCATGTCGGCCATGAGGTACTCCAGCTCGCGGCGATATTGCGCGTCTTGCCCCCACTCAAGCAGGGTCGGCAGCGCCTGTCTGAGACATTTGAAGAAACGACGTTGTCCATTAAAGCTATTTATATCACCAAAAAATTTGTGGGCATGTTCAAGGTCATGCAGAGTGAAGGCACACGCATTTTTATGTCTACCGTAGCTCTGAAGTTGGGCTTTCGGCTCTGTGAATACGGTGACAATTCGTTTGCCTTCGCATTGAACCTCGAGCATTTCAACGGGTAAAGGAATGTCATGCCTTAGCACCAAAGGGTAACGGTCCTCTAGCCACCCCACCAGACCTTCATGTGAGTCCAACACGATGCCACGCAAATAGTGCATCTGAAAAAGTTGTCGAATGTCGAAAGTTTTATTCAGCCGCTCCTTTTGCCGGCGTGAAAGTTGAAAGTCGAATTGCTCCTTCAGCCAATTTGAGTTTTGCGATACGGCAGTTTGAGTGCCGTGAGAGTGGCTGCGTGGGCCCGACAGCCAGCCGTTGCCACATTGGCTGTGCACGTGCTGCAAAATGTAACGGGCCGTCGATTCAGCATCTGTCATGCTTAACCAAACTGCGACTGCGAGTGACTTTGATCAGTTCCGACTGATAGGGAAACGCGAGGCGAAAGCATTCAAGGCCAATGGCAATCGGGGATCTGTCCGTGAGAGTTTTGGGGAGAGATTCTAGGGCCGCCCCGCCGTAGGTTGTGTCACCGATCAAGGGAGCTCCAAGAAACGACATTTGAGCCCGTATTTGGTGAGTGCGACCTGTAAGCAAGGTCACCGTGTGGAGATAGAGTTCAGCACCTATCGCCTCAACTTTGTCGACTCGTAGTTCACAGGCGCACCAGTGTGGACCAAGTGGCTCGGTGTGAATTTGACGAGGAACATGGCTGTCGCGATCCATATAATGCGTGTGTGGTCCTAGTGGTGCGGCCTTGGTGCTTAGGGCCCGATAGGTTTTTTGCATCCAGCCCAACCGTAGCACCTTGTTTATGCGCTTGAGCGCTTCGGGATTTTTCGCAAAAACGATTAGACCTTGTGTGGGAATGTCCAGTCGATGAGTGGTGTAAACCTCAAGCCCAAGAGATTTTTCTAGGCCAATTTTTGCATTCTGCTTAAAGTTATCGAGCGTCGGATGTGTCGGCAGTCCAGCTGGTTTGTCCAGGACTAAAAAATCAGCATGATCATACACAATTCTATCGGACAACTTGTCCAAATCCTCACAGGCAAAACTTTTGGGGCGACTGTGCAGTCGTATGAGCGCTCCCGCTTGCAATGGAAAGTCGATGCGTTGGCGTCGGCCGTTGACGTAAATCGCGCCCAGCTCGAGCCAGTTCTCAAGCAGTTCTTCAGAAGGGTGAGGTAGGGGATCGTAGTTGGCTCGCTGCAAAAGATGCAAAAGATTTTGCGGTTTGGTGCAGCGGAAGTGACAAACTCCCGTGCTTGCTTCGATTTGCCGTTGCATAAATTTACCTTGCGAGTGTGACAGTAACGCTTTGTCCCCGAGTCTCTTCAACTTGCACGCGTAAATGCGTCCAGTTCTTCAGGCCCTGCAAGGCGCTGTGAAGGTTCACCGCCACATGTCGAGCCAACTCCTCGCTCGAGATATTCAACAACGGCAGACTCATCGTGTCGGCGAGTGGAAACGAGTATTTTTTTGTGCCGAAGCTGACGCGCATATTTTCGGAGTCAGATTCGATTTGAACATAGGGGGAGTTCGCCGGGACCAAGATGCGCTCGTCCAGCTCATCACAAATTTTCTTAATGAGAGGTTTGATGGCATTGAAGTCTTCAGCAATCCCAAGATGTGGATCGGTCTTACTAAAGTCCACTTCTACTGCAACTGCATAATTGTGACCATGCAGGCGTTCAGCATTGGTGCTGGAGAAAATGGTGAAATGTGAGCACGAAAATTTAAACGCCTCTTTTGCTAATCGAACAGTGTACATAAGAATTACCTACCACTTTGGACAACGGATAAAAATTCTGAGCGTGTGCGGGGATCTTCACGAAAGGCTCCACGCAAGTCGCTCGTCACCGTTGTTGAGGCCGCGTCTTCAACTCCTCGCTGAATGACACAGTAGTGCCGAGCTTCTATGTAAACAGCCACATCCTCACTCTCCAAAACCTGACAAAGACAGTCGGCAATTTGTTTGGTCAGACGCTCTTGCACCTGCGGGCGGCGTGAGAAGAACTTGGCCACTCGATTGATCTTCGACAGTCCAATTACCCGGTTCTTTGGAATGTAAGCGATCGTCGCATGACCATCGATGGTCACAAAGTGATGTTCACAAACTGAAATGATAGACACATTCTTAACTGTCACCATCTCATTGTAATTCAATTTGTTATCTATACTGGTCATGCGCGGAAAGTTGGCAGGATCTAAACCAGAAAACACCTCGTTGACATACATTCTGGCAACCCGTCGTGGTGTGTCCTTCAGGCTGTCATCGGTTAAATCGAGGCCGAGCGTCTCCATAATTTGCCGAAAACAGTGAGTGATTTTTTCAACCTTTTCACAGTCCGAAAGATTGTTGTCGACCATAGGTGTGGGTTGCACCTGGTTGAGAATAGCCTCAACTACGGGATCAATAGCGGAACTTCTTGGCTTAGACATGAGCGGCCTTTCTATGTCTGCGGTCGTAACGAATTGAAGAGACGAGTGAGATTCCGATAATGATGGCTCCAATGAGTCCGGTGACCACTTCGGGAATATGCATAAAAACATTAATAAACATGATCGAGGCCAAAGCGCCGATAGCGTAAAATGCCCCGTGCTCTAGGTAGCGAAACTGTTCAAGAGTTTCATTTTCTACCAACATGATTGTGAGGCTTCGCACAAACATCGCGCCGATGCCCAGACCTGCAGCAATAATAAATAAATTGTGAGTCAGTGCGAATGCGCCAATCACTCCATCGAAACTAAAGGATGCATCTAGTATTTCAAGGTAGACGAACATCGCTGCACTGGCCTTTTCTAGGTCGCGCTGTTGGCCTTCGGGCACATGGAGGAGCGCACTTATTCCATCCACAGTCACATAGGTGACAACTCCAAAAACGGCCGCTGATAGAAAGCTCAGCTGCTCTTCTGTGGTGGGCAAAGCCCGGCTAACAGCGTAGGCCAGGAGCAAACAGATAGAGCCTTCAACCGCTGTTATTTTACCCATTTTCGTCAGCGTGCGCTCGATCCAGCTCACCCAGTGAATCTCTTTGGTTTCATCAAAAAAATATTTGAGGCAGACCATTAACAAAAAGCTGCCACCAAAACCGGCTAAGTTGAGGTGGGCCGAAAGCATCGTCTTGGCGTATTCCTCAGGTTGTGTACTTGCCAGAACAAGTGCGGCCCATGGGTTAATCTGCGCCGCCAGGCAAACAATAACGATTGGAAATACGATGCGCATTCCAAACACCGCAATCAAGATGCCCCAGGTGATAAATCGGTGGCGCCATTTGGGAGTCATTTTTCGAAGTACGGAGGCATTTACTACAGCGTTATCAAACGACAGCGAAATCTCGAGCACACTGAGAATGAAAGTGAGGAACAGCGCGGTCAGAGCGCCCTTAAGAGTGTCGTCGTACCAATACCCGACCCACGCACCGAATGTTAAGCCGATCGCTGTGACAATGAATGAACTTGTGAAGTACTTCAGATATTTTTTCATGCCCCCCAACCTAACTTAAGGCTGAGGGAGGCACAACTATTTGGCGCCGTCGAATTCGCCGCGGCGCTGACTTTCACGCTCTTCTCGCCTATTCTCCGGCCGGTTGCTTTCATTCTCTTTGTTTTTAGCGCCTTCAAAGCCCCGGCGATTGCGACTAGGCTCCTCAAGCTGCTTGGGTCTATCAGGACGATTTCGACTCGGTTCGTCTCCATCGTTGCGGGGCGTGCCCGGCGGGATGCCTCGACCGCGCTTGTTGCAGAGGTAACGACTTTTATAGGCGTCACCGCCCCAGCATTGTCCCGCACAATCCCAGGTGCCCCGACGTTCTTCTTTTGGCAGCCGACAACCAATAGTCAGATCTGAATAGAGCTGGGCATTCTCAGCGGGCTGAATTCCTTCGAGTGAGCCAGCCGTTGTTCCTATGCGAGGAAAATCGGCGGGCAGGGCGGAGGGCTTCTGACACATACGAAACGCGGGATTGGTTTCGCTGCGTGTGCCGATAGCCTGCATGCACTTGCCAAAGGCGCGATCCACAAAGTTCTCCGCATGGCCGTAAGCGCGCATTCGCCAGTGCGCCTCAGGAATCGAACCCACGTCGAGAAAGCCACCGCCAAAAATTTTTCGAAAGTCTCTTTGGGTTATGTCCTGACTCACCGACATTTGGCCGATGGTTTGGGAATGACCTTGGCGCTCAGTGAGGCTTGCTCCCATGATGATGTGACTGCCTTGGCCGTTTAGATACTCGGAGTCTGTGCAATAGCCGTAGGTCGAGACCATCTCAACCACGCGCTTTTGATAGGCTTGTCTATTTGACGGATCAACTTTTTGATACTTTCGTGCCACCGCGCCGAGCAGAGAAATCCATTTGTAAAGTGATTCAGACTTACTGACCTTAGACGCTCCGGAGAACTGGAGCCCACAGGCCACGCAAGCGAGCGATCCTAAATCTTGATAGCGAGTCATGCAATTGTCGGCAGTGATTGGCGTGGAGGTGTCGACAAACGCTTTTGCTTGGCGAGTGCCTTGTTTCAATCGAATCACCCGTGGTGGAATGGCCTTGGCGCTTCCGGCACCTCGGTTACCTGAGGGTGCATTTGCTTGACCTTGATCGCGAACACGCGTGGGTCCAGCCGCTTGATCCGCAGGCCCAGGGCTCGCGGGTAGCGACTTCGTCGACGCTCCATCGGGTTCACAAAGGCCTGATCGAATGGCATTGTTCCTGGTGTTTAGTGAAATGATCTGACTGCACTTCGGGATACTACATCCACCCGGCTCACCATTGCGCGCTTTGCGGACCATTACATCGCGCATTTCCCCTTTCGGAATCATAACGCAAGAGATGGCTGCGGGAGAGCGGGGTGTTGCATCGGTTTCCTCAACCGCTTCACTTTCTTCCTCGGGCAGCTCAAAGACTGGAGTCTGACCTTCGTTCTCGTGGCTGGCTACAACGTCTGGCTGTGCTCCTGGCTGCACACGTCGTTGCAGTGCCGGTTGGAGCAAAATGAAACTCAAAATAAAAACCTGTAGCAAACGCTTAGTCATATAAACCTCAAGGGCACTTGTAAACAGCCCGTATTTTCACACCTTCTGGTATCACAGGTGAAAACTTTAGCTCGTCACCGGTAAGAGTCACAGTCGTTGTGATCGGTCGATCAAAGGTGACCGTGGGGTTGCCAATCGGCGTGCACTCGAGTTTCATCCCGGGCATGCTGTTGATCAAACGGTCCTTCATTAGGCGCAAGTTCTCAGTGTAATCGGCGGCGCAGATGCTACCAATATATCCACCGGTTTTGTTTGAGAGCTCCGCGTAGGTGCGACCGGGGAAGGCAGGTGACGACTGAGCGTCTTGGGCGTTTTCACACGCATTATCACCTGGTTTTACGATGATCGAGTTCCAAAGGAATGGTTTAACAAAGCCAGGCTTATTGTAAACAGAACTCACACTGGCCCGCATTGTGTCGGGCAAGTCGATCGCCTCGAGTGGCTTGTATTGCTGAGAGCTGAGCGCTCGAATGCCGCCAACACTTCGTTCATCCTCGTCCGATATCAGAATCGCGGCGAGTGTCGCTTCAGGTCTTAGGCAACCAGTTCCCCGGTAGTCTCGAACCATTAAGCCAAGAGCCGCAATACCACGCTCATCCGAGCTCCACTCGGTGCCGAGCGAGTTGATGGTGTCGACAAACACTTTGCTCTTGTTTGGAGTCGCATTGCTCATGATCACACTGTTCAGCCCTTCCCACTTGATCGGGCTACCTTTGTAGTAGGTGATGTCGGTGGAGGTGATACAGACTCGATAATCGACTTTCAAAGCGTCTAAGTCGCCAATCAATCCATTCATCCGTGTGGCCAGTTTAGTTTGATCTTCCTTCATCGAGCTTGAGTCATCGATGATGAGAATCACATCCACAGAATTAAGTGCAGGTGTGACAAAGAGCTCTTGCGTGACGGTTCGACTGGTCGGGCACGTTTGAGTGTTGCAAGCCCGCGTGGCTTCAGGTTTGTTGGCGGCGTTGCAATAGGTAGTGGATACGTACGCTCCATCGTTTCGTCGGCACGCGAGGCTGCGCGACTGTGTTCCGCCACCACAGGTTTTTGAACAGACGGACCAAGGTTGGGGCTCCCATAGGTAGGAGTACACCACGGGACAATTTTGAGTGTTGCAGGTTCGATTTGTTGGAGGCTTAGTCGCAGCATTGCACAGAGAATCATTTGCAGTTGTGCCATCGTTGCGTTTGCAAACAACCACGTCTGTCGCAGTTCCTCCGCCACACTCCTTCGAACAAATGCCAGGCGTGACTTGCCATGCATAGGTAACGTCAGGCGGGCAGGGTTCTGTGTTGCAAGGTGATGTCGTAGTTGGTTTTGGACTTGGACAGCTTGAATCTGCCACGGTTTGCCCGTTTTGGTTTTGACAAACAACCGTACGAGTTCGAGCACCTGTGCCACAGGTTTTACTGCACGTGCCGTAGGCACCGATGTTCCATGTGTACGTTGATGTACATCCTTCAACATTGCAGGAGCGACTGTTGGCGGGCTTCGGGCCTGTGCAGGATGAGTCGGCTACAACAACGTCCTTCTGGTTGCGACATTCAACAACTTGAGTTTGTGTTCCGCCGCCACAAGGTTTTGAGCATGAGCCAAAACCTCCCTGGTACCACGAATAAGTGGCTTGGCCGCAGGCAGAACCGCTGCAAGTGGGGTCTTTGCCGCCACCACCTCCACCGTCTTTCTTGCTGCTAAAGCGCACGTCCGAGCAAGCGGCAGTGATGAACAGAGTCGTTAGAATGAGTGAAGCTCGCATAATTTTTCTCATAAAGATCTCCTGATCCAGTCTCTAGATCGGCAGAAATCTCAATTTAGCAGGTCTAGAATTGCAGAGGCGTAGGACCTAAGCCCAGTTTCTGCCCAATAAAAGCAGAGCAGTTAAGGCGCGCTGCCACAGCGGAAGTCGATGCCAGTCATCGGGATGGTACTCAACACAGGCACTTTGGTCTTGTAAATAGTTTTTGACGATAAGTTTTTTGTTTTCGGGATGAGTGATCACAACGTCCATCTCAAGGTCGTGTAAAAAGCTTCGGTGGTTGAGGTTCGTGGAGCCGATGCTAATCCACTGATCGATGATAAAAAGCTTTTGGTGCGCGAAACGTGGCTGATAGATGAATATTTTAACGCCCTTGTTGGCAAGGGCATAGAGCATAGGCTGGGCGAGCCAGGTCATAAACCACACATCATTTTTGCGAGGGACGATGAGGCGAACGTCTACTCCTTGCTGGGCTTTTTTGGCCAGATTTCGAAAAATCACCCCGATCGGTAAAAAATAGGGAGTGGCCAACCACATTCTCTCTTTAGAACGCTTGAGACGTTGGACGATCTCCAGCCGAGCTCTGCGCTTGTGAATGTAAGAGTCATTTAGCAGCAGCAGCCTTGGACTGCGTCTAGGTAAATTTATTGCGGTCCAACCGCGAATTGCTCGTTCGAAAGCTCGATAAGCGTAACGAGTCGCCTCACCTTGCACATGCACACCCATGTCCTTCCACGCATCCTTGCCAAAGACTTCCTCAAGGTGCACATCACTCACGTTGAAGCTTCCAACCCACAGGTGCGTTCGATCAATAAGACAAAATTTTCTGTGGTTGCCGCGATTCACTTGTTGCCACCGCCGCAGGAGTCGCTGGATTAAGCTCTTTGGATCTCCGGGCAATCGCTCAATGATCATCGGACTGACGCGAAAGAACCTGACCGTCACCTTGTGGGCTTGAAGCCGAGGCAAAAAGTCATGTGAGAAGTCAGGAGAGCCCCAACCATCGACGACCATGCGGACCTTTACGCCCCGCTGAGCTGCAGCAGTGAGGGCGTCAGCGACACGAGTGGCTGCGAGACCTTTTTCAAAAATATAAGTCTCAAACTCAATGGTGTGCCGGGCCAGGGCGATAGCAGTAAGTAGACCTTTAAAGTAGGTGTCTCCAGTGACAAACAATTCTTCTTTGTCCCAAGTCGTGGGTTGCGCCATGCAACCCACACTACACTGGTCTAAAGAGCTTGTCTCTACACGGCTTTAAGCTGCGGATACTGCTGCATGAAGGTTTTAAAGCCACTGACCAATTCGTTGAGTTGGCCAGAGCCTTCGTCTAAACTTTTGCGATCAAAGAATAAGGCGCTCACAAGTCGATCACCACTCTCGCTGGTGATCACTTTGTGGGTCACGGCCATCATAGGGATGGGATAGGCCGGGGGCTGAGCGCGAAAGGTCACAATGAAGGGGGTTGAGGTGGCCTGACTGACCTCGAGGGTGCTCACACTCTCTTCAAGTGCATCGATGCTTTCAGCAACCAACAGCGAACTTAACGGGCGACCAATGAAATCCTGTGGCGCACGAAATCCTAACGTCTGAGCCAGCTTAGCATTGGCCTGGACAACGGCCTTCGTCCCCATGTTGAAGGTCACAAAACCTGCATGATTGTTCGGGACAAATGAGTCCTTGAGCTGCTCCCAATCATCCGCCTTCGCGGGCTGTGGTGGGGAGGCACCTGCTAGTCCAGTTAAGATATCCAAACAGGCGTCGACGTTAAAAGGCCGTTGCACCTTGTCCAACTTGTAGAAGTTGACCAGCTTGATCAAAGTGTCGAGGCGCAGATTGATCTTTCCACCCTCAATGTTTTGATAGTGGCGGTAGTCGATGTGCATAGCCTGAGCTGCGGCGACTTGTGAAAGTCCCATTTTCTTACGGGTGGTCTTCAGTTGCTTTCCGAACTCTTTTAAAAACGCTTCCAATTGTAGTTCCATACGGCGAACTCCTTCATTTGTTGAGTCGACACACGACTCTCGGGTTGATGGGCTGCGGTTTGGTTCTAGCTGCGATCGGCCACTTCGCCATTTTGTGCGGCGGTAGACCATTGCGCGGATAAAACCATAGAGAAGCGAACATCCAGTGTTCAAGCTTCCTTAAACTAAGTATAATTCTAAAAGACCTGTGATTTCAATATCTTAAATTTCATGATTTCTTAAAATTCAAAAATACGTAAACGATACCGGTAGGTTAGTGCAACGTTAGGGTGCTGCCGTCCTGCGGTACAATTGCCCAGAAGCTAGCCGTTGGTCGGGTTTTTACAGCAAAATCTACAGTGAAATGGCCGCGGCTCGTTCAAGACGATCCCAGATCGCCTCCCAGGGGCTCGTACTTGTAGCCTGCTGACGGCGGACATAAATAACGGCGTTGGGATTCTGGATGCAAAGATCTCGCAGTCTTTGATAGAGCTCTCGTGCCGCCAGTTGCGGTGAACTCGCAAGCTCAAGCTCAACCGCGGCCTCGATCTTAGTCTTGAGGGCTGCCTCCACTTGGGTGTGGATGGCGTTATCCCAACCGCCATTTTGCAAAATGATCAGTGGGTTGGTGGGCTGATAATGGGCTTTGAGGTGCCCAGGAGATGCGACCGAATGCAGTCGCTCCACTTGCACTTCGGGTCGGTCGGCAAATAGTGCGGTCAAACTCTCGCGGCTCACACCGCCTGGACGCAAGATCTGAATTCGCCAGCCGTTGCCGGGCTGTGCCTGCGCTGCGATCACTGTGCTTTCTACACCCACCTCACAGTCACCGCCGTCTACGATGGGAACTTGCCCTGAGAACTCATCCTCCACATGCTGGGCTCGAGTTGGGCTCACCTGACCAAAGAGATTGGCGGAGGGCGCCGCGAGTGGCACTTGCAGTCGGCGCAAAACTTCTCGCATCTGTGGGTGCATCGGACAACGAATGGCCACTGTCTCTAGGCCAGAAGTGATCAATGACGAAACATGAGTTTGTTTTTGCGCAATGAGCGTGAGTGGGCCGGGCCAAAATTTATCAATCAGTGGATCAAAGACTTCTGGCCACTCCGCCCATAATTTTTGAGCTGCCTTACGGTCTGCTACATGGACAATCAGCGGATCAAAAAAAGGGCGCTTCTTTACGGCAAAGATTTTTTGCAATGCCGATTCAGAGTCGATTCGACCGGCAAGGCCATAAACGGTTTCGGTAGGTAGGGCTACAACCTCACCTAGTTCGAGCAACCGTATCGCTTCATTCTCACTGATAAAAGACATGCGAACGATATAAAGCGAAAAGGGTGTGTTTGTCCAAGGTTCAAAAAGGCCGGGTTCGGATCTGCTCGCGGTAGTGGGCCAGGTACGGCACAAACCACTTATATATCTGTAGATCTTGCTCACGCAAGACGCTATTTTTTGCAAAATAGGCGTGCAGACTTTCGACCTCAGCCGGAGTCACCTGAACAAAGCCTTCATGCATCTGCACCGGGAGCCAGCGAGCAAAGCTCTTTGTTTGGTCAAAGTAGTTCTCTGATAGAATCCTACACTTCTTTTCAAAGGCCTTGCGCGGGAGCCGAAAAGTTTTATCCGAGAAGCAATTGTAGGCCACACTCCAAACCGGCAGCTTTGGCCGAAACGCTCGATGCACAGCTAGACATACATCTTGATGGTGGGGGTGGCCATACTCCCCCAGCACGCCGTGCGTGAAGATTTCAGAGGGAGTTTCTTGAGATAACTTTTCGGTGAGCAGCTCCACATCTAGCCGGCTATCGAAGCTATCCGGAAACTCCCAGGTCGCAAAATCCTTCACGTTCAACATTTTGCAGGTCTCTGAAAACTGCGTGGCTCGAAGTTTACCGTCACCATTTGCATTGCCATCGGTGACACAAATGATTCGCCATGGTCGACGCCGATAGACCTGCAATAGGCCGCCGAAGAATATGGTTTCGTCATCAGGGTGTGCGACCACTAAGAGATTGTATTTTTTCATTATCGGCGTCCTTACTATCTTGCTACAATTCTAATGATGCAGACTGAAATTGGCAAAGATGAGAGTGATTGGGTGAGTTTGGCCTGGACGTGGGTCAATGACAATGTCGGGCCGGGGTCGAGCGTCTATGTGCCGGCAGGCAATACACCCCGACCTTTGTATCAGCGCTGGGTGAGTGAACCAACGAAGTTGCTGCAGTCACTAAAATTGCTTCAGATCGATGACGTTCTCACTGGACCTAAACAAGGTCTTTTTAGGCAGTTTTTTAAAACTGAATTGCCTTCGTTTGTTGGGCAATTTGAATGGATCGACCAAGCAGATCAGGTCGCAGACATCGCTATTTTAGGAGTCGGGTTGAATGGCCATGTAGCCTTTCATGAACCTGGAGTGGATCGCCAGTTTTTCTCCGGCTGCATTCCCCTATCTAACCAGACTCGTGTGTCGTTGAAATTGGAAGAAGAGACCTGGGGAGTGACCTATGGGGTGGCCGCATTTCTTCGCTGCAAAAAAATCTTGGTGTTGGCGCGTGGGCCAGAGAAGAAGGCCATTCTCAGTCGAGCCAAGACAGATCAAAGCTTACCCATCGCTTGGATCTTGCAGCATCCCGAGGTCACAGTCATCACTGACTAAGGCATAAAAAAAGGGGCATCGCGCCCCTTTTCAAAAAATCAAATAAATAATTTAAGTACTAGTAGCGGTCGCCGCCTCTGAACCCACCTCGGGATCCACCTCGACCTCCGCCGCCGCCACCCTCACGGGGAGCTTGGGGGCGAGCCTCAGATACTGTGAGATTGCGCCCTCCCATCGGCAGACCATTGAGCTTCTCAATGGCATCGCTTGCCTCATCGTCCGAGGCCATCTCTACAAATCCGAAGCCCTTGCTTCGGCCCGTGTCGCGATCGGTGATCACGCGCGCCGACTCTACTTTGCCGACGGCCGAGAACTGGCTTTCCAGTTGCGCATCGTCCACTCCATAAGGGAGGTTGCCGACATATAGTTTCTTACCCATAGAACTCTCTCCTTCTGATGTCTCGTGACATCAGCTCTTCTGCCTGGCCAATCGAAGCAGAGACAAACTCGTAGGGCACCATGCACTTCGCTTCCCTGTTCGACCAAAGCCAAGATCAATGAGGGTAGTTTATCGCACACGGTGCAAGAGGCACAATAGTTTCTATGAAACGAGCCCTGAATCCAGTTCAGCTTCAGGCGCCTCGCGGTAAAATGAATTCATGTCGAATATAGAGCGTTTTAGTCGTCGGTTCGACGCACAATGCTCCGCTGATTGATTTTTAAGACTTTCTTACGCATGCGGATGTTTTTAGGCGTGACCTCAATCCATTCGTCTTGCTCAAGCCACTCGATGCAACGCTCTAAGGTCATCTCGCGAATACCTTTGAGAGCTTGATAATGGTCTGACCCTGAGGCGCGAACGTTGGTGAGCTTCTTCTCTCGGCAAGCGTTCACATTGAGATCATTTTCTTTGTTAAACTCACCGATAATCATGCCTTCGTAAACTTCAACACCCGGGCTAATAAACATCACGCCACGATCATCTAAATTCAAAAGAGCGTACTCGACTGCTGTGCCATCACGATCTGAGATCAGTGCACCATTCAAGCGATGCAACATTTCACCTTTCCATTCGGTGTAGCCCACCATCTGCGAGCTGAACAGACCTTCTCCCTTAGTCGCTGTAAGATATTTGGTACGCATCCCGAGCAATCCGCGAGTGGGAACATCAAACTCAAGTCGAACTCGATTTTGACTGCCGTTAGGGCCAGAGTGAATGCCAACGGCTTCGTAGGACTGCAGTAGCCCTTTTCGCTCTTGAAACATTCGAGTCACATCACTGGCAAATTCTTCGGGAAGATCAAGTGTTGCTCGCTCGAGCGGCTCCATCTTTTGCCCATTCTCTGTTTTCAAAAGAACTTCAGGTCGGCCAACCATAAACTCCATATTCTCTCGGCGCATTTGCTCGATCAGAATTGCAAACTGCAGTTCGCCCCGACCCAAGATACGGAACTGATCCATGGCGCCAGTCTCTTCAAAGCGAACGGCGACGTTGTGTCGAACTTCACGCAGGAGACGCTCGCGCAACTTTCGCGATTGCACAGCCTCGCCATCGCGACCTGAAAACGGTGAGGTGTTGACTGAGAAGATCATCCCCAGAGTGGGCACGTTCACTTCAATACGCGGCATGCGAGGAGTGTTCTCTTCACCGCCTACCGTGTCGCCGATTTGAAACTCTTCGCAGCCACCGATAACGCCTACGTCGCCGGCCTCAAGAACTTTCACTTCAGTTTGAGCCAAGCCAGAGTATCGAAACAGTTTGGTCACGGTAAACGCTTGATTGAGGGGCTCGCCTTTATCATTCACTCCCAAGCGGTAGGCTTTTTGCCCCACTTGCAGCGAGCCTGACATAATTCTTCCGATGGCCAATCGACCCACAAAGTCAGACCAGCCGAGGTTTGCAACACAGAGTTGAAAGGGCTGCGATTCGATGACTTCAGGCGGAGTGATGTTGGCAACCACGAGGTCAAACAGCGGCTGCAGTGAGCCTTTCATTTCACCCGAGATCAGTTTGGGAACATCGGTTTCTACGGTCGTGCACCAGCCTTGCCGCGCACAGGCGTAAACAATTGGAAAGTCCGCCTGTTGCTCGCTGGCACCCAAGTCAATAAAGAGGTCAAATGCTTGATTCACCACCTCTTTGGTGCGAACGCCATCACTGCACTCAGGTCGGTCGACTTTGTTGATGCATAAAATAATGCGATGGCCTCGCTCCAGGGCCTTCTTTAAAACGAAGCGAGTCTGTGGCAGCGGGCCTTCAGCGGCATCTACCAGGAGTACAGCTCCATCTACCATTCCAAGGATCCGTTCGACTTCTCCGCCAAAATCCGAGTGCCCGGGGGTATCGACGATATTGATGCGAGTGTCTTTGTAGTGGATCGCGGCATTTTTGGCCTGGATGGTGATTCCACGTTCTCGTTCGAGATCCATGGAATCCATCACTCGGTCTTCGAGCTGCGCGCGCTCTGAGAAGGTACCGCTTTGGCGGAGGAGATGATCGACCAGTGTGGTTTTGCCGTGATCGACGTGGGCAATGATACAGATATTTCGAATGTTTTGCATGTGGGCCTTCGACAGTTTTTGCGGGCAAGGGTGATTAATAGGTTATTTCTGATCGATTTACTTTCAAAGGTCAATTTCTTAGGATGGAATTGAACAGGGGGCACGGTGCTTTTTGGAAGTGAGTCAATCTCGGCGTACAATCGGGGCAATGTCTCGATCTGGATGATTCTGGCTTTTCAGGCCGGGTTGTTAAATGTGGGTGGGCTTTTGGCCTGCCACAGCTTTGTTTCGCACGTGACAGGATACGCCACGCTCTTTGCGGTCGAGGCGGACTTAGGCAGCTTTCGCCAAGCTGTGGGGTTGCTGCTCGTCCCCATTTTTTTTCTGGCTGGGGCCATGTTGAGTGGTTTTTTGGTCGATCTGCAGCTCAAACTTCACCGTCAACCTCGGTATTACATCGTTTTTGGGGCGCTCTTCCTCTTACTGTTGTTGGTCGTGACGGGCGGGTTCAATGGCGTCTTTGGCAAATTTGGTGAGCCCCTGCTTATGCCGCGCGACTATGCCCTGTTGGCGCTCTTGTGTCTGATTTGCGGGGCCCAGAATGGGTTGATCACTTTGGTGTCAAAAAACGTGGTGCGCACAACCCATCTGACTGGGGTTACCACGGATTTAGGGATAGGTATTGTGCGGAGCCTGAACAAGGGGCGGCTGTTTGGCAAAGTCGATGACGAGGGCCGTGCCAACCTCATGCGGTTTGGGATTATTGTGTCTTTCACTCTGGGCTCGATGAGTGGCGTGCGGTTGTTTTCGGTTTACGAGTTTCGCGGGTTTTTGTTTCCCATGGCGATCTCTGGTGGACTGTTCTTTCTCGCCGCGTACTTTCAGCTTTGGCACAAAGTAAAATCTGCACCTCTCTAGTTGGCCATTGTGTCTTCTAGCCATCTAGCTACAGCTTGGTCGGCCCATCGCACTTCATCGTACTGGGTGCCCCATCCTAAAAAGCCAACATGTCCGCCATGCTCAGTTAAGATCACATCCAGATTTGAATTGGCCGGTGCATGCACGAGCGAATGGCTGTCAACAACGGGATCGTCGGCGGCAGACAAAATAAGAGATGGGATCTTAATTTCTGGAAGGTAATGAATCGAGCTGGCCCTTCGGTAATAATCGTTGGCGTCTTTAAAACCTCCGCGTGGAGCTATGTAGAGCGTATTGAACTCGTGGACACTTAGATGCGCGGGTGGAACAAAAGAATTTGAGTCGGGAAAAAGCTCCTGCATCTTTTGGATATCTTTGACCATGCCCTTTAAAAACAGCTGAGCAAAAAAGCGATTTTCTTTTGAATCCATGCGCTGTGCACTTAGAGCTAGGTCGAGCGGAGGTGAGACGGCGACCACACTGTCTAGATTGCCAGTTGGCTGTGAACCGTCTTCACCGGCCATTTTTAAAGTGATATTGCCACCCAGTGAGAACCCCATCTGCGTGACGGGCGACTGAGGATGCATGATCTTCAGCCAACGGAGTACGGCGCGAGTGTCCTCACTTAAACCGGCATGATAAGGGTTGCGCGCCAGTCCTAAGCCGGGGCCGCAAAAGCGCAAATTCATCCGAATGACCATATAGCCATTTTTGCACATGCGCCGACACATGCGCTGCATGTAAGTCGATTGGTAAGAGCCCGTAAGGCCATGCACCAAAAGCAAAATCCGATCGCCCTCGCGCCAGTTCTCTGGCCGGTTCTCTGCCAGCACCACGATGTCACCGTCGGGTAGGGGCAGATGATGATAACTGTCAGGCTTAGAAGCTTTGAGTATAGGCCAGCGAGATCCATACACGGTCTGCCAAAACCCGGATCGCGCAAACGGAAACGGATTAAACTTATTGAGTTTAAGTTTGGTCAACACCCGTTCAACGCGATCTTCAATACCCAAGCTGAGCCTCACTCTAAAATCGGCAGAATTGAAAATATTGTGCAAAAATCTGCGGTGTCGCCGTTGAGGGATTATAACCGAACCTCAGTTGATTCACTAAAAAATAATGCAAAGGCGAGGTGCCGTTTTTTGGCCTTCGCTAGACTGCAACCTGGCTGTAGCTGGCGCTCATTTCGGTGACTTGAAATTTGCCACTCTCTATCTTTTTTATATGTCCGCCTGAAATTGTCGGGTCATGTGTGAAGAAAAGCAGCCAGTTTTCACGGATGGCTCGGTCATAAAGATTCAGCTTCTCATCGATCAAGAGCTCAGGATTGCGATCATAGCCCATGGTGACTGGCGCATGTACCCAGGGACCTCCGGGAATGAGATCGCCGCAAAAGAACACCGTTTGATGCTCGCCATGAAACAGGGTGTGAAGTTGCCCGGGAGTGTGACCTGATGTTGTGAGAAATTCAAAACGCGAACCCAGCTCGGCGATTGAAGTCTTGTCTCTTGGAACGATGAGCAGCCGGCCGGATTGAATCAGCAAATCAGTTAGGCCGGGGATAAAGGAGGCGCGATCACGGGGGTGGGGGTTGAGTGCCCGGTCCCAGGCCTCGGCCCCAACGACGAAGGTGGCTTTTGGAAAGATCAGATCTTTTTGCCCGGCTTGGGATTCAGTGAAAGTGGGTAGGAGTCCGCCGGCATGATCAAAGTGCAAGTGCGATAGAATGACAAAGTCGATACTGGCAAGCTCGTGGCCCGCGGCCAGGAGGTTGTCTCGGAGCAAATGGGTGGTTGGGGACTGCACGCCAAAGCGGTCGGCCATTTTTGGATCAAAGAAAGCGCCGATGCCCGTTTCACAAAGAATCTTTTTGCCGCCAACTTCGAGCAGTAAGCATCGACACGCCAATGGGATCCGCCCCAGGTTATCAGGTGAAATCCATTTCTCCCAGACAGGTCGTGGCACATTGCCAAACATAGCGCCTCCGTCCAAAAGCTGCCGATTGCTTTCGATAGAAGATAGGCGCGCTCCGATCACTTTCGCACCTCAACGAGAATTCGCCCTTGCACCTGTCGATGCATCACTTCATCACAGGCCAACGAGACATCCTTAAGGCCCACCACACGTTTAACAATAGCGTCTAAGGTTTTTGGTCGCCAGGTCGTTGCCAGTTTTTCCCATAGGCTGAGGCGGAGATCGCGTGGGCAATTGTTGGAGCTAATTCCAACAAGACTCACGCCGCGCAAAATCAGCGGCATGACGGTCGTGTGAAGCTCGGCGCTTTCGGCCAAGCCAACGCAGGCCACATTGCCCCACGTTTGTACATGACTCATCACTTTGGCGAGCGATTCTCCGCCAAGACTGTCGATGGCTCCGCCAAAGCGAGCTCGCTCGAGTGGTCGTGCTCCTAAGTCCAACTGATCTGGTGATAAAATTTGTTTAGCCCCCAGTTGGGTGAGGTAGTTACGAGATTCGTGTTTGCCACTCACGGCGTGCACTTCATACCCGGCTTGAGAAAAAAGTTGCGTGGCGAAGCTGCCCACGCCACCACTCGCACCGGTGACCAACATCGGACCAAGAGAAGGGCGCTGTCCATTTTGCTCGAGACGATGCAACGCTAGTGCGGCCGTGAAGCCCGCGGTACCCAAAATCATCGATTCGCGCATGCTCAGGCCGCTCGGCAGAGGAACAACCGCATCGCCGCCCATACGCACCACCTCACTAAAGCCGCCATCCGCCATCTCGCCCATTCCACAACCGGTGACCAGCACCTCTTGTCCCGGGGTGTACCTTGGATCTAGGGAACTGAGGACTACGCCAGCCGCATCGATCCCCGGATTGAGGGGGAAGGATTTGAGAATTTTACCTCGAGCTGTGACAGCCAGTGCGTCTTTGAAGTTAATACCCGAGTAGTGAACTTCAATCAGCACTTCGCCAGGTGTAAGGTTGTCGAGCGTGAGGCGCTCGAGCATGGGAAAGCTCGTCTCGCCTTCCGCGTGCATGCGTAATGCCCAAAATGGGTTCATCGAATCTCCTGTCGTAGATGGTTCAGTAACTCCGCACATGCGTCCTCGAGCAAATCGAGGACGTAGTCAAATCCACTGGCCTCCTTATAGTACGGATCAGGGACTTCAGTCACATTTTGATGCAAACGACAAAAACTAAGTAGAGGTCGGACCTTGGCGTGGTGCGCACGCTGCGTGTCCAAATTCAACACCTGCCGTTTATTGGACTCATCCATGGTTAAAATGTAATCAAACTTGTAAAAATCATCGGGAGCTACGATTTGTCGGGCGCGCAAATCACTCAGATCGTAACCGCGCTCTTTGGCATGATGAATCATTCGGTTGTCGGGTGGCTCGTTCTCATGCCAGCCCCCCGTGCCGCACGAATCGATTTCGATCTGGTCCTCAAGTCCTGCATGGCGCACCATTTTGCGAAACACGCCCTCAGCCGCAGGCGACCTACAGATATTTCCTAAACAGACAAAAAGCACACGCTTCACCTGTCACTCCATATTTGATTTTAGACTGCAGTTTATCTTTGCGCTTCAGCATGGTAGGCAATGTAGCTCAGCAAGAGGGGAGTTTCTATGAATTTTCAGGAACTGACTCAGTCGCGACGTACGATTCAGCACTTCACCCATGAGCCTGTGGATGCGTCATTGGTTGAGACCGCGTTGAAGCTTTCGCTGTGGGCGCCTAATCATCGCCTGACTTGGCCGTGGATTTATTATTGGCTTGGTCCGGAGAGCAGACTCCAGTTGGCGACCTTGGCAGTTGATCTCAAAAGTGCAAAAGCGCCGGTGAGCGAAATCAAGCGGCAGGCGATTGAAGGTTCGGTTCTCAATCCCGCCCATATGATTATGATTGGCGTAAAGCGTAGCTCAATAGGGCAGATGCATGAAGACTATGCCACGCTCGCCTGCAGCATGCAAATCGTCTGCACAAGTCTGTGGGAAAGTCGCGTGGGCACCAAGTGGAGTACGGGAGCTTTCACTATGCACCCCAAGACTTATGATATTTTGCAAGTCGATCCTGAGCAGGTGAAGCTTGAGGGGGCATTGCTGGTCGGTGTACCGCAGTCGATTCCTGAGGCACAATCTCGGCCCGACTTGTCGGAGCACTTACAGCATTTACCCTAACTGGATTTTCGATCCGCCAATTTTTTGCCAGCGTAGGCTTGGGCGGCCTTTTGCAGATAATTGATCATGCGGTGCGAGTCACCAAAGCGACCGACTGTGATCGTTCCGATGGGGCTACCCTGTTCGTCTATCTTTAAAGTGGAGGCGATGTCGATACGTACAGCCTCTCCATTTTTTTTCAACATCGTGACGTTCACCACGGGATGAAATCCCAGCGCAAAAACTGTTTCTAATCCGGCCATCGCCTCTTTGTAATTTTCAGAAGGGTACAGCTGGCGCAGCGACTTCCCCACCAATTCTCCGGGCTCGTAGCCTAGGACGGAGTGAATCATTTTATTGGCGTTGATAATTTTTCCGGTGCGGTCGACGGAGTGCATGAGATAAGGAGAATCGTAAAACATTTTCTGAAATTCGGTGAGTTGGCGCCGCGTATTCAAAAGTTCTCGTACGGCGGAGTTGAGTTGCTTTTGCAAAACGGAGTCAAGCGCCTCACGATCATCACCCTTAACTCCGGCCAAATAAAGAATCAGATCTTTAGGGCTCAATGCGCCGCTGAGCTTTCCACCATGGGTGGCATAAATTCGGTGATTGGGTGACTCGATCATCAGTTGAAACGCTGTTACGATAGACTCGGTCTCATTCACAAGTACCACGGGATCGAGTTCACCCTTGATCTCATCGAGTGTGACCAATTTGTTACCCTCTTGCCTCACGCGAAGGAGCAAGCGGAGCAGTTGAAAGTCGCTGATGACGCCTATGATATCACCCGCTTCATTCATAACCGGTGCAGTCGTGAGTTTATGGGCGGCAAAAAATTGGGCGGCTGCCTCGAGCGTTGTCGCCTGGGGCAGTGACTGCATTTTTTTGCTCATAAAGGTTTTAACGATCGGAGTGTGCGGCGGAGTTTGACTCATCCTACAATTGTGAAGCCCATCCCTATCGCTGGACAAGACCAATTCTACGGGGTTGAACCTCCGTCCAGTCTAGAAACCATTACAGGGATTTTTGAAACTCCTCCAGCAATCGCTCATCTGAAGCCTGATATCCAGGCGGTTGATAGACCTCGCAATTGAGTTTAGCGGCTTGAATTTTATCTTTCAGGTCCTGCCAATGTAGCCCACCAATAACGATAGCTGCAGTTTCGAACTCATGTGGCGCCAGGGCCTTTACAAAAAACTCGTTGCGTTCGCTCAAGGACTTGCGAAAGGCCTCAACGTCTTGCTTAATCCGGTCTTTGATGGCGTCTATGAGCTTTGGAGCGGCTGTGTCTCTTGGTAGCTTCAATAAATCCGCAGCGGTCTCAACATAAAGCTTCTTGCGCTCCAAATCTTTTTGCTCTTCACTTAGGCGAGACAAAAACCCCATCCAACCTCGGAGGTTCGAAATTCGCAAATTCCCCTCTTGAATCAGGGCCTCGTTGTCACCGCATTGAGTGTTAATTTGCGAGCCAAAACGAGCTTCGAGTTTCAGCGGCACATGAGAGACGATCTTGCTGTAGTTCTTTTGTTGCGATTGGGCTTTGAGACTAGTGAAGTCCCAGCCATTGAAAACCGGCTTAAAATCCGCATTGATTTCACCCTCGCACCCTTCCCCAATCACCAGCTGCAGCGTTTGACTGCGCACGGCCTCGGCTAAAAATTTATAGAGTGCGGCTTGGTTCTGTTCGTGCGGGTATTTCTCTTTGAAGCCCTTTGTAACAGTCGTGGGAGACAGGTGCCACTGCTTAAGAATTAAAACCTTCTGAGGCGAATCAGACTTCTCGCAGCTGGCGACCTTTTTGAATTGCACAGTGGGAGCCGTGCCGCGCTTCTTTTTTTTGCGTCGACTTTGCGTCTCTGCATCTGCCGACATAGACGTGGCTAGACAGAGGCTAAACATAAGTAACCATTTTAACAGCATAAGATCACCACGTGCTCCAGGTTCGCAGGTTCAAAATTCAATTAAATGGTTCAAGTCAGGTTGAGTCAAGGAGGGGGGCGGGGAGGCCTAGCAAACCTCCCCGCCCTTAAGGATGGGGTTGAGAAAACAAAGGGGTTTTGTCGATCTCTGGGTGCAACTTATCTCGTCCGTTTGAAGTTCAAATGAAAGAGGAATTAAAAGACGTTAATTCCAATTGCGAGCGCGGACATCTGTGGGTAGTTTGATCCGCATGAGAGTATTAATTATTGAAGATGAGAAAAAGACGGCTGGGTTTATTCGCAAGGGATTGCAAGAGGCCGGCTACGTTGTTGAGGTGGCTGAAAGCGCTAGCGCTGGGCTGACTATGTCGACCAATTCCGAATTTGACCTTGTCGTACTCGACGTGATGCTGCCAGACGGCAACGGCATGGATGTGGCTCGGCAATTGCGCAACGAAGGCTTTAAGGGTTTTGTGCTGATGCTGACGGCACTGGACTCGACGCGCGATAAGGTGCGGGGGCTTGACAGCGGTGCCGATGATTATTTGTCTAAACCATTTGAGTTTGATGAGCTGTTGGCTCGAATTCGCGCTTTGTTTCGGCGCCGTGAAGGTGGTCGGACGAAGTTGGTATTTGAAGATTTGCAAATGGATTTGGTGCAACGGCGAGTTCTACGGGACAATCAAGAGATCACGCTGACGCAAAAAGAATTTTCTTTACTCGAGTACTTTCTGCGCAATGCCAATCGCCCGCTCACTCGCACCGAGATTGGCGAGAATGTCTGGGATGTGCATTTTGACAACGAGAGCAACGTAATCGATGTGTACGTTCGTCACTTAAGAAAAAAGATCGATGAGCCTTTTGCCTTTCGCCTACTACAAACGTTAACCGGCTACGGCTATGTTTTGCGACGCGGAGAAAAGATAAGCGAATGATTGCAGCATTTCGGCGTCAGGGCATTCGGTGGCGAATGGCGATGCTGTACCTTTGTATTTTCGCAATTGGCTTAAGTGTTTTTTGTACGGTTTTATTTTCTTATTTCAAAACTGTTCAGCTGTTGGCCTTTGATACCACTTTATACAATTTTGCGGTCGATATCAGTAGCAATTTAGAGATGGATCAGTACGGCCGCTTGGTGGTCATTAACTCCAATGTTGCGGATGCGGGTAAACTGTTTCCATTTCACTTGGGTAAAAGTTTTTTGGAGATTCGAGATGTTGAGGGGCGGCCACTTCGGCACTCTCGCTCACTCAAAGATCGCAATCTCCCGTTAGATGCAATGACAATGAGTCGACTGCTGCGAGAGAAGCATGTCTTTCAAACTGTGCGGGCGGTAGCGATTGGCGTAAAATCGACCTCGTCTGAATTGCGGGTTGTGACCTATCTCGCGCAGCACTCGACTTGGCCAGAGCCCTTGATTTTGCAGGTGGCCGTGCCCCTCGATCTTCCACTGCGAGAGCAGCGTGACCTCTTGGTGTTCTTCTTCGTCAGTATTCCATTCTTTTTGCTGATTGCAGGTGTTGCGGGAATATGGATGTCGCAGCGAGCGCTCCGCCCCGTGCACGACATGACCTTAAAGGCCCGCGGCATCTCGGGTGTTGGAAATCTAGACGAGCGAATTCCGGTGCCAGAGCCCGAAGATGAAATTCGAGAGTTGGCGGTGACTTTCAACAGTCTTTTGGACCGGATGAACAAAGCCTTTGCCAGTCAAGATCGCTTTATCGCCAATGCCTCACATCAGCTGCGCACCCCACTCACTATTTTAAAGGGTGAGTTGGATCTCTTGCGCAAATCCAATCCGAATTCTGAAGCCATTCGCGAGGGGCTTGAATCGGCCGGTGGAGAAATCAATCGCTTGATTCAGTTGGTGCAAGACTTACTACTCTTGGCGCGCTTAGAGGCGGGGCGCGATACCATTCCGTTTGCCATGGTTCAGGTCGATGAGATTTTAATGC
This sequence comes from Bdellovibrionales bacterium, assembly GCA_041739415.1. GTDB lineage: Bacteria > Bdellovibrionota > Bdellovibrionia > Bdellovibrionales > UBA1609 > JALHOQ01. The sequence goes on from JBGSNU010000013.1 coordinate 63,694, forward strand.
GAGTTGTGGCACGGATGCAAAAATTAGCACGACTGAAGGATTTGACAGTGACAACACAGTTTTCAGCGGAACAGCCGGGGAGTGAGCTGGATGGCCAAGTGCAGGGCGATGAAGAGCTGCTCGATTCGATGTTTGAAAACTTCATTGAGAATGCGATCAAGTACTCGCCAAATGGAAGCACTGTGGATTTGAGCATGAAGGTGCTCAAAGGGACGATTGAGGTTTTGGTTACAGACGCTGGGCCGGGGATCCCGCAGGAGCTGCGACAAAAGATATTTGAACGGTTCACGCGAGTGCACCCTTCGAATGTCATCCCTGGTTCGGGTTTGGGCCTATCGATTGCGGGTGAGATTGCCAGTCTGCACAACGTTCGGATCGACCTGTCGGAACCTCCCGGCGGAGGCACCCAGGTGCGTTTGCAGTTTACTAGGGCTTAGTTGAATTCCGATGTTGACGCCCGCGCCTGCGCCCATTAATTTCGAGGTCCTTTCCCGCTCGGGTGGTGGAATTGGTAGACACGCAGGTCTCAGAAGCCTGTGGGCGCAAGCCTGTGAAGGTTCAAGTCCTTTCCCGAGCACCAATCGTAACGGTAGGCGAACCCCCACGGGTTCCGGTTGCGAATGGTAGAATGGCCCCTTCTTTTGACTCTTTTCCCTTAAAATTATAAAAGTCTTTGGCTTCGGTTCCGGTGGCCGCCAGTCGGCCGTTCTGATCATCTACGCTTGTTGGTTTAACTGGCGCAAACAGTCCGACCCTAATCTTGGTTGGGTGAAGCTCAGCAAATTGAATCAGGTTTGCATAGAGAGGACGGCGTTTTTTCACTGGTGTAGTCTCTAGAGACTCAATAGTACGCTCGATCTTTTTCACCAGGGCTTGCCTGTCTATTGCATTCATCTGGAACTGAACTGACTTTGATTGTAGCTCCGCCCTAACCGACTTGAGTCCTGCGAGGCTTGTGTTTAATTCCTTGATCTGTTCAAAGAATGGATCGGCCGGGATTTCTTGTGGAAGCTCTGATATTCGAGAGATCAGATTTTGCACTCGCCTTGTTTTTGTGTCGATGTCTGATGTGAGCGACTTCATTTTTCCGGCAAGTGCTGGGAGCTCGCTACTTGTGCTCTTTGCATAGATCTCTAGCCAATGCTCAACAATGCCCGGTGTCGTAGGTGAAATTTCATTTTCAGTTGAAAGTCGGCGAGAGCGCCGGTTGATTTCTTGAGTTATGCTGCATGCACCTTTCTGTTGTCAATAGTTTCTGTTTGCAATTTTTCAATCTCTCTTAGCACCGTCGGAATATGTTCTGCGCCGTTAATGGCTCTGAAGTTGGACTCCGCATTGAGTAGCACAGTGCCGAGCCAACGCTGTGACATTCCATTCTTTGCAGGCTTGCCGCGGTAGTTGGGGTTGTAGTTCTTCACGTTCTTCTCACGGTGGCGGACGACAGAGAATAAATTCTCGATTCCATTCGTACTTCTCAGTGACGGCCGAAGCTCTTCGGGAACGTTCAGTCGGTGAAGAAGCAGTATCTCTTCCAACGCTTCAAGCAGTGAGTTGGCGGCCGATGGATTAATTCCACGGAGCCATTTCTCAAGCTCAGTTAACGCGCAAAGAGCGTCATCATACTTGGCATGATGAAGGGCAATAGTAAACAATTCTTGTGCACGTTTACGGTATTTCTTCGCCAGGTGTTTTTGAATATTGCGCCCTTTGTGAAGCACGCATCGTTGGTGCATTAACTTCTTCCCGAACTTCGCCTTGAGGGCTGCGATGATACCCTTGCCACCATCGGTGATGAACAGGCAACGAGAGGTCAACTGAAGCCCGCGCTCCTCAAGCTTAGCCAGTAGCTCGATGGTGATCTCGCCGTTTTCGGTCGCGCCTTCCCAAAAGCCCAAGACCTTTTTCTTCCCCAAGATGTCGATCCCCAGAGCGACAATGAACGCAACACCGCCACGGTGAACAGTGTCGAGCATGATGGCGAATGGTTTGAAGTCCGCAAGGGACCTCTCGGAAAATTCCTTTAGCTTTTTTGCTGATGCCTCGATGAAGTGGCGCGACACCGACGACGGCGAGACGCCGAAGGCGTCCGCCGCCTTCACCACAACTTCCTCATAGCGGCGGCCAGATAGGCCTGCCATTAAACTCGCCAGGAGCTCGTCAGAGAATTGACCACGCTGCTTGAGCTTCTGGTAGGTTGGCAGTGTGATCTCGCCGTCAGGGCCGACTATGCGCGGTTTATCGCAACGCACTTTCTGATCACCAACGAAGACTGAACCACCTTCGCTGCCCCATTTGAAAATGCCGGGCGTCAGCGGCGCATGATCCGGCCCGGTGATGTTCTCTCGCTCGATTAAAAAAATCGACTCAACGAGCATCCGTCCGAGGTCATGATGAAGTGAGTCGAAGGCTTGCTTGCCGAAGTTGGTTATCGTCAGCAGTTGATTCGCCAGACGCTCCTGGCCAAAGAGGTTGTGAAAGTCGCTTGCGGCTTTTTTCCGGTTCTTGGTACTCT
>JBGSNU010000025.1:0-195638 GCA_041739415.1 Bdellovibrionales bacterium
AGCGGAGACTGCGAAAAAAAGAAAGTCAAAACCAGACGTCTTGACAACAGTGTAAAAAACTTCTACACAGTCCCCATCAACTGGCCAAATTTAATTGGCGCCGAACCGAAAAAATGTCGAAATTTAAATGTCGGATAACAAGAGGCTTGAACGTGAGTTACCAGCACTGCTATTTACGCCCGATGTGTGGATAGAACGCATGAATGAAGACGGACATAAAAAAGGGAAGCGCAAACTTGTTGAGGCATTGCAATGGGATGCTGGTCGAAAAGCGCTTGGCCTTGGTCTCAATGTAGTTTTGGAAAATGGTTTTTGGAGCAGGCAACAGCGGTGGACGTACAGAGGGCAGGCTGCCGCAGTAGGCGCACAAACAAAGTTACATTTTTTGGATGTTTCGCCTGAAGAGTTGAAAAGAAGATTGCACCATAGAAACAGTAATCTACCTGCTGATGCCTGTTATGTTAATCCAGATTTAATTGATCTATGGTTGAAGGAATTTGAACCACCATCCCCCGAGGAACTTGCATGGGCTCAGGATTAAGTTTTGTTGATCGACGACGAAAACCTGGCGGCCGCAAATGCTCGGCCAACAGTACCGGAGCAACGTAGGCTCAAGACTTTAAGATATGATCTTAGTCTATTAATTTACCCCATTTTCATTTTTGGGGTAAATTAATATAATATTTTTAATTGTCACTTCGGAAACGAAGCAAGTGGCAAAAACAGAGCCATAGGTTCGTCTTTAAAAGCGATGAATCCGTACTTTTGATAAAACTTTTTGGCCGTTTCATCTTTAGCATCAACAAGAAGAGCGTACACACCGACGGACTCTGAAGCGGAGAGGACTTTCATCATGGCATCGACTAAAAGAAGTTTTCCTAGGCCCTGCCCTTGCGTAGTGACATCAACTGCTAGCCTTCCAAGGCGAGCCACAGGAACAGGATGTCTAGGGAGTTTCTTTCTTAGCTCTTCAGGAAGCAAAGAAAGATCAACTTCACCCATGCTGAGACTGTAAAAGCCTAAAACTTTTTTATCAGAATCTTCGGCTTGGATGGCTACGAAGGTTTTATTAAAGCCCGCCTTTTGGTTTTGACGAGCTTTAGCTTTCAAAAAGTCATTTAACTCTGGAATACCACAGTCGAAGGAATCACGATCAAAGCTTTTATCTAAAAGATGAAATTCAAAGAGGATCATTAGTTAAAAGCTACTTTCCTTGCTTTGAATAGTCTTTAAAAGCTTTCTTCAAGGCTTGATTAGCAACTGGAGGATTGGTCATAGTCTCAAAAAAAGCTCTTGCATCACGCTCGGACAAAGTTGTTTTTTCTATCTCAGAAAGCTCCCTACGAGCTGCGCGAAGTGCGTATTGAAGCATAAAAGAGCTAATAGAGATACCAGCGTGTTCTGCTGCTTTTTCAATAAGCTCTTTGTCTTGAGGAGCCGTTCTAATTGTGAACATCCCATCTTTTGTGGGGTTTTCTAGTTTTTTCTTTTTGGCTGCGGACATATAAACCTCTTTTAAAATCCTATTAGGACATAGACACATAATAGCAAAAAGTACTGCATTTGTCTATACATATAATATCTAGAGATATCAATAATTTGCGCTAAACCATGGGTTTCTAAGCAAATTTGGCCTTGAACGCCAATCCGGGATGGGAACTGAAAATCGATTTAGCAGGTACTTCATTAGCTGAAAAAGATTTGCCGGAGCATAAGCAGAATTATGAAGAAGAGCGGGATTGGTTTGTCTGCAAGAAAGAGAGGAGCCAGTTTATTGGTTACGGCGGCCCCAAGCAACTTTCGGCTATGATCAATTTTTTTCTTAGTTGGGCTGGCCATTAATTACTAAGTTGTGAGCCTTTGCCGCTACTGCAAGGGTCGCTCAAAATAACCCCGGCGAGATAACGGCTTTTGCCTGACTGCGTCTCTGATTAATGACCTTTGGCAATCCGAGCGGCGCTCTAGCCTCGCGGATGACCGAATAAATTCTTCGAATTACTAGCCAACATTGGCGAAGACCGTTCGAAACGGCGACTCGGCCTCAACCTCTCTAGTTCGCGGCGTTCAGTTCTCAGCGGATAGGGCGGGCCGACAAAATGGCCAGTACGTTAGTGCGATTACGACCATGGACAATTTTCATATGGCCAGGTGTCGCCCGCTCATGACGGCCACAGGCGGGTGAAATCGTGGTGCTTTCGGACCTAGCGCAGGTATCGCCGAAAGGGGATCGCTCCCGCATTGAACCAACGAGATTTCAACGCTAGCGATATTTACTTCGACAAATATTTGATACAGTCATTTTACTTCTCAAAAGATTCATATGCTTGGTGGACCTTCACTAGGCGCACCTCGCAAGTTATTTTTGCGTACGATGCGGGCAATGGAGACAGCGCAAAATCCTTTTGCTCTCAGTCGTTATTTTCGTTTGATGGGTATACGATTGAAGATTACGACTTCCTTTGGGAAATATAAGCAGCGTCCCCCCGCGGCGTGACGAGGGACTATGGAAGATTCGAAAGTCGCAACAATCTGTAGGCCTCCGAGATACGCGCTATCATAACTTCTCCTGCGAACTGAGTGGCTCGCAATTTATTTGCCTCAGGTGTTCCATCTCGAAAAATTCCAATGCATTTCCCATTTTCATCGACTACTGGTGAACCGCTGTTTCCGTGTACACCATCGGCGTCTGCCTGAAACGAGGAGACGCTCGTAACATCGGTCACCTTACCGTAAGAAACTCTTAAGGAGTTGTTGGCGTCGCTGTAGCCAACACTGCGTAATGCATCAGGAGGACGGCGAGTAACCGCGGGAAATCCGATAGCCCAGACTTTTTTCCCGCTTTTGATTGGCACTAGATCGAACGCTAGGAATGCCTTTGGAACATACTCGATCTTAAGCAAAGCAAAGTCATTGCCACTGGGTTTCCACTCCGCTTGGGAAAGATTTCGGAGCAACATCACTTTGCCAGCGACCTTATGGTAAACAGGCTCTAATGAATCGCCAATCCACTCTGGAACCTCGATCTCTAAGTCAGGACATTCTTGGGCAACTTCTGAACCGCCCGTCCTTCCCAGACGCTCAATGCATTCCCGAGCCACGTGATAGTTGGCCAAAAAATGCCCTTGCTTGGAAATAAAAAATCCCGTTGCAGAATCCTTTAAGAAGCCGGTTTCTGTATGACAAGGTAGCGAAGTGCAAGTGGCACGATATACATTGCAAATGTCGATTAAGCCCGGTCTCAAGCTTATTCCTGGGTCAGCGCAGCCTACCTCAATTTCCGCTTTTGTAGCAATGGTGGGCCACACCGATCCTCCGCCGGCCAAAAATCGTTTGTCCTTTATACCGGGGATCTTCTCGTAAATTTCTTTTTCCTCTTGAGAACCAAAGACTCTGATATCAAATTTGATTAGCGGCCGTACTCTTATGACTGCGCCGATTGTGTTGCGAGAATTTGGAAGGGACGAATCTTGATGAGGCGCAAACAGCCCTTCTTCTCCCAAAGCCAGAATCGGGGTCAATCCAAAGAACAGTACTAAAAGAAGCTTATTCATTACTCGTCCTCCAAGCAAACCATCAAAATCAGCTCGGATCGAGTTTCTGTCAATAGACCAATGTTGATGTAGCGTCGGCGTCAGGATTGCGCGCGAATGCGATGCTGAAAAACTCCCGCTATGAAACGCAGACTCAGTTGTGTCGGTATCGATGCGCTCACTTCAATTTCAGGATTGAATTGTTATAAGAATCCGGTTAGTAGGATCCTTTCTAAAGTAGAAGGGACCGAAAATGAAATACGTAATTTTAGCTCTGGTTTTTAAGATTCCGGCTGCATCTGCCCTCCCGGCTGAATTTTCTAAATGTTACTGGACCTCCAGCAAGACCGAAAATTCGCAGATGATCAAAATGGCGGCGGCTGGTGGCACACTTGAAGGCTGCCCTATTGCGATTGGAAAATATTGGTACAATCGACCCGAGCTCGCAGAAGTATATTCTCTCGCAAGTGTTCTCGACCCAGGTGTTTGCACTTACGCAAAGCCCGACGACCATTCAAACATTACCTGCGAACTCAAGTGATCAATTCACAAACTGTAAAGAATTAAGTGGCGCGAGCGAAGCTGCGCGCAATTCCTTTTGCCATACCTTCATTCGCTGAATTGACAATAAATTGCAATACAGGCGGATGGTCTCCCGTCAATGTACCCGTGAATCAATCGGTACCTTCAACCTGATTCAACACATATCTCATACCGATATCGCTCACGGAAAATGGATTGCGGTAAGAGAGTGTTAAGCTGGAGCCGAGGAGGTGTGACGATTAGCCCTGAGCAATTTGAGTGGCTACTTGATAGTTGCGATGAATGGAAGATGCGTCCATTTAAAGAGTTTAATTTTGAGCAAATTAGCTGATGACAGTGCCGAGAAGTTCAGACGGCATATATCTCGATGTCGTCACAACATGAATTATTTAAAGCGGCCGGTGCCCTCGAATCAGAGGTTGAGGATTTACATGCCCAGCTTGCACTTAAAACTGAGCGGTCAAAATATTTTGAAGATGAGAACAGCTACCTTCACGAGATGCAGCGGCACTAAAGTATAAATCCTACTCAAAGGTTAGAGACTTCAACTCTTTTTCTTTTCGATCAAAAATCTTTAACTCGAATGCATCGCTCTTATTCAGCTGAGCTTTCATGCGTATACGATTGTCGATATCCTTTATTAAAAATCCTGATTCGCCATCACCCATATGAAACATGCTGACTCGCTCACTTACCTTTTCTCCATCATAGGAGTCGATAGTTGCTGAGACTGTGCCATCATCAAGGACCACAAAACCGCCGGTCTCATCTCCCTTGGAGTTGAATAAGACGAGACCACTTGCAGAGCTGCGTCGTTTGAAGACTTTCCCAAATACTCGAACATCGGAGCTTTCAGGATCTAAATGAATTCTTTCAATTTCATTTTTATCTACGACCACAATTTTTTTTGCGCGCACTTCCAGTTTGCCGGTAAAAAACATCCACAAAAATATGACTATCACCAGAAAATTAAAAAATGAAAAAGTACCGATTAGGTATAGTAGCCGTTCGTTTCGAGAAATTAGAGTCACATCGCACCTCGTTTAGACGTTTAACCGATGCTTCATCGTTGGGCTAGAAGGGAATCTTACCCTGGCGACCCCTGTTATCTTTGTTAGCGGGTCTATGGCCCCAGCCATAGCGACACCTGGCCGCCATTACGCAGGAAATTGGCCCATCCCCGGAGAATCTGAGGATAGGGCTTTCGGATTGGTGTCAGGCCAGTCCCCACCTAATGGAAACGGCCTGGAGCACAGCACCTCGCAATACTTCGTCCATTGCCAACGCACGGTCGAATGGATCGACTTTGGCCGGACTCTCATCCCGATATAGGGACTTTGCCCATAACGCCGCAGCCCGGTGGCCGCTGCTGAGGTCATTTCGAAATATCTCAGACCAGTTCACCTCTTGCCGCTGAATGTTGACGAACGGTAGGGCCTTACTGCGAAGCTCCAAGTCCGCATTGAAGATAGTGAGCACCGCGCGCAGCTGCGACGGCAGATTTTCAACAATCACACTGTGTTCTGCATTCATTTTAAATTCCTTGGTTTGTGTTTTTATTTTGCCTCGTCCTTTGCGAGTGCTTCTTTCGTGAGAATCAAGAAGCCCAAAGCGAAGGCTGGTCGGACTTGACCCGAGAGCCCTTTTCAAAACGCTAGATCGCCCGAGAGGTGCGGTAGCGGCAAGGTTCCCGTGCCAAACTTGTTTGGTCGCGGGGCTTGCATTTTTTGAAAAGAAGAGGCTCGAAGTCGAGTCCGACCTCAAAAACACAACGCCATTGCGATTGAAGTTTTGCAGATTGTTGCTCTATCAAAGTGCCCTCGCGGCACTCCCTCACTGGCGTTTAAAGGGAGGTGCCTTGATGGCCCACAAGAATCGAGAGGTTCAGAATTTCATTTTCGACATCACTCTGCGGTTGCGTATCCGTTTGAGCCGAGAGAAGGCTCGGTCAATTAGCAAATGGATCGTTCCGCTGTTGGCTTCGCTACTGATCAAGCTCGTAAGCCATTTTCTTATCCATCTTTAGTTTCGAATCTTACTTGAATGGCAAAACAACTTCCCGACTCACTTCCGGGAAATTGGTTGGTTTCAAATTTGATATGGCTTTCTGGAAGGGTTATGTAACCCGTGTAACCTAATACTTAGGCGGCGGTGGGTAGCGAAGTGGGCTGTGCAATTTGGCTTTCTGCGTGAGCAAGTGAGTCCATCTCAAAAAACTTCACCGAGGGAGCGCTCGGTTGCTCTGCTACAAGTTGTTCATGTGCGAGTTTGTCTGCGGAAAGCTTTGCTAGAGCCGCAGCTTGTTCTTTTTTGAGCGCCAATTTTTCGGCGTGGACTGAGCCGTGCGAGCACTTTGCGATGATCGAAATCTTCCTGTAAGATAAACCAGCTTTGAGGAGTTTGCGGATCAAATCTGAATCGCGAAGCTTCTTCCTTCCGATCAATTTCCCTTTAGCGCGAGCGTTGGCGAGTTTCTTTACGCGTTCGGCGATCAAATCCCTCTCTAGGGCTGCAATCGCGGAGATTATAACAAAAACGGCTTTTCCGATCGGAGAGTTTGTGTCGATCTTCTCTGTGAGAGAGACAAAATTGCATCCATGGGCCTTCATAATCTCCAGGCCGTTTAGCATGTGAGTGGTCGATCTGGCAAACCGACTAAACGAATAAACTACTACACAATAGGCTTCATCTCTCTTAACTACTTCCATCATGCGGTCGAGTGCAGGCCTAGAACTCTTTGTTCCCGAGATGCCTTCATCGGCGAATAACTCGTAGTCCTCAATTTGATTGAGACGGCAATAATCCTTCAGCGCGCGGATCTGCGATTCCATTCCGCCAGTTTGCTGGTCGGTGCTCACTCTGCAATATAAAAGTACCTTCTTGTTCTCTAACATCTGTCCTCCATTATAGGTTGTTTTGGTCCCAATTCACATTCTTTTTTAAATTCAGATTTATAGATCCTGTCAAAGTGTGGGGGTGAGTTGTGGTCATAGTTCTCCTGGGTCCAAACCGAAGGCATTGGATTCCAGTCTTTGAAGAATGTAGAACACCGTCGGCTGCTTCCACTCCTTGCCGTGACGGGTCTTATACCGATTTGCGCTTAAGTGACGAGCGATGTCAGTCGCGGAGCGACCGGTTTTCCATTGAGCATATATGATTTGAAAAATTGGATATTCTCTCGGGTCCTTTTGTAGTCGTCCCTCCAGATAGCAAAACCCATATGGCGGTGGCGCCGAGTTCTTAAAGCGCTGACGTATAATCTCAACAGAGCTGACGGACTTGTTCGTCCGGAGTGTCACTCCTCCTTGAATGAGTTGGCTGCGGACGGTGGAGTATGGAATACCGGTGAGAGCGGCGATTTCTTTTAGAGATCGGCCCCGAAGGTAAAGAGGAGCCGTTTGTTCAAAAATGCGATCGATTGAATTCTGAAAAAACCCAAGGAAATCATGCTGAAACGAAAAGTTGCAGGTCCTCGGAGAAGGCCTACCACTTCTCAAGACCAGAGGTCTGGTCAGCTTTACTGCTTCCCCAATCTTGATTCGTTCTGTTGTGTTGGCCTGCTACTGCAGGCTGTGTTCGTGCTGAAGCGCTCACGCTCGCTTTGCTCGCCGTTGGAATTTGTTGTCGCTGCGGTTCTTCTGCCTGGTAGGGAATGCCGGGCTCGAACCGACGAGAGAGAGCGTGGTATTTCCTACCATTTCAAAGGCCAGAGGCCTGGTCGTCTTTTCTGTCTCCCCCAGTCCTGTTGGTTCGGTTCTTAAGTAGTTTCAAGAAATCCTGAGCTCTTTTTTCGACTTTTTTGAAATTTGGATCAGTGAGAATAATCGTGAGATTGCCGCCCGTATCTTCATAGGGCTCGCAGAGGATGTCCAAAGCTTCTTGGAAGGCAAGAAGTGCGTCGAAATGCCGGCCTGAGGGGAGACTTCCGTGTCCGTCGAAATATCTTTTGAACACGAGATCATATCTTTCTACGGAATTCCAAAAATCGTCACGATTTTTCCATAGCTCCATTCTCAGTTTCGGACTGCTAAAGACTCTCATTCTGTCGCCAAGGCGATCAGTTAGATTCGGACACGCACTTGCTGTTCGCGTTCCGGTTGATCCATACACTTGTAAAGGTTTGTCGCAACCCCCATCGTTCCTCAACAAAGACAGTGTATGGGCGGCCTGCTTCTGGACTTTCTGCCAATAGGGATGATTGATGACGTAGAGTTGTTGCTCGGACCAATCTTCCGGCAATTTCTCATCGCGTATGATTTTGCAAAAATGATTAGTCATTACGTGTAAACGTAAAACGGACTTAACTTGCGCGGGGTTGAGTGAAGTCTTGCCCCTTCTTAATAGACTCCGAAAATATTCCATATCTGTATCGAAACTGAGCAAACACTCTTCAAACCAATCAACTTCTGGCCCATCAGTCCTATACCATACCCGTAGTTGATATTCCCTGTCAGATATAGCGAGTAGTGAAACTATGACCGACCCTATATCGGCAGAATAGTCATTTTTGTTATCCCATATCGGAATTTCATTTTTTGTCATGATCTTTCCAAAATTTTGAGAATTTGTATTCGTCAAGCGGGATGTGTGCTGCTTCCGATTTGCGCGGCACAATATTCCCATGGTGATCAATTGCTTTGTCACCTATTGTTTGTCGAATATAAGGTTTGCGTGAGGTAGGAAATTGAGAGCTGGGATCACCAGGCATTACCCGAATGCGAATTTCCTCGTTATTGAGATTAAGATACTCAAAACCCTGAAGTTTATCGCCGTCTTTTGGTTTAGAGACCTTTTTGCCCCAGTTGTGAGGAATTCCTTTAGTATCTGCGATTTCAACCAACTCCTTAGCAGTCTTAGCGCTTTTTTCATTTTTTAATAGTCGATATTTTTTCTGAACATCGCGAACGTAACTAGTCGGTCCTTTTAAAACCTTCCGCGCATAACGGTAATATTGTCCGCTACCGGCTAGAACACCCATGGCCGATAAGAAACGCTCTTCATTGGAAAGCCATTCATCGCTGAAAAAGTCTCTTCCGGTCGAAGCTTCGAATAAATCAATCAGATCGTTTAGTACTGGGGAAAAACCTAAACCCAAGCGCATCATATCTTCATAGAGTGCACGCTCTAGATCATGAACGAGCGATGGAGTATATGGTCCATGACGTTCTATTACGGCCAACGGCTGAACATCCGGCCTTAGCGGCTCCAGTTGATATTGGGAAAGATCCAACACGATTTCTTGGTCCGTTGGATTATAAAAAGTAACTTCTTGAGACTCAACGCCGTCGCTCCTTGTCTCCGCGAACAAAGGCGTTCCTGAAATCTGGGGCACGGAGTCAGCCGATTTTAGCTCATGTTTTGATTGTCGTCTTTCAATTGAGGAGCGGACCTGTTTGTAGTCATAAAATTTACCTTGGACAAGAGCGACAAAGTCTTCAGCGTTGCCAACTCCCGGTACTTGATCGCGAATGACGTCCAAGACACCGTCTTTTACAGATTCGAAAACGCGATTCGGCAATTTTTTGAAGCTTGGGGATCCACAGAGAGAAGAATCCGCTGCAACGAAACCGGGTAGTCTTCCCATATAGTTTTGTTGTGAAGGTTCCAAATAAGAGTTTGGATATCTTCTTGGCTCGTGGACTTGTTCTTTGCCGCGAGTTCCAAAAGTTCGCGTCGATATGGGATATTGCCTTTGGCTTTTTCCAGCAAGAGTGTCTCAAAATTGTCTGGAGAAGCCTTTCTGGAATCGAGGCAATAGGATTCGAATCTTTTGCTCCATCGGCTGCGCGCAGGGATGTAAACTGTATTCGGCTTTTCCATGCCCTGTTTAAGTTGAATATAATAATTGAGAAGTCGAGCATGTAACTGCCAGTCTTCAAGGGAGAGCGATTTCTTTTTATTTAGTATGGATTTAAATTGCTCCAACTCCTGACGAATGCTCTTTTCTTCCGGAAGCTCCGGCGGAGAGATTTTGAGCGTGGCTTTTTCCAGTTCGGAGCGCGGCTTCTCTGTCGCGGATTTAACTGTATTGGATGTCGTGGCGCACGAGAGTAAGCAAAATAACGGTCCGCAGATGAGGAGGTTGAGTTTGCCATTCATGTTGTATTTTTCCCCATGTGTTCTTCGGGCACCGTCAAATTCTCCAAAGCTTCAATCACCGACTTGACCTGGGCGGGGGCGGCCTCGCGTTTTACGATCCTGTTCTTCTTTTCAGCAGTTCTTCATCGTTTTTTTGAGCGGATTTCTTCCACTAAAGTTAAGCCAAATTTGACATAATGTCGGAAGTCGTTGTCTGCCGCAATTAGTCCGACAGCATGGTCGATACAATTTTGCGCAATCAAGCAGTCCAGGGAGCGGGACTTGGCACCCGACTTTAAGAGAGTTCTGCGCATATGTGCGGCCCGTTCCCAATAGCCAGTTTTGATCTCCAGCCGAGGGATTCGCAGGAGAGCGGTTTCTCCGACTTTTGTTAACCCCGGACCACTCAAAATTTCAAAGAGCACATGGATGGGTAACACGAGTGACCCATTGAATAGGGCGGTTTCCAGAGCCTTGGAAGCGGGACTGTCTTGTCCGCGAAAGTGATCGACCCAGGCACTCGTATCTGCGGCAATCACTTGTCTCGATCCAGCCGGGATTCATCAAGATCCAGCTTCAAATCAAATTTGCCTTTGAGTTTGAGGAGAGTCTTATAAGCATCTTTGGCTGCTACAAATTCGAGCCCCTTGCGGAGCGTACTCGTAAGTCCCTCTCCACTGGCTTTAAGCGCCCTCGCCAAGAGCTCCTCTGGTAACATTACCGTCACTTTTTTTTCAGCACCCATAAGCCGCCACTCCTTAGGCTAATACGGTATTTATACCAGTATTATAGCCGTATTGTAAAATTTCTTGAAGCTTTTTGTGTCGTATTGATAGCACAGCAAATGATTTGAGCCATTGGCGCGATGGCAATGATGGTCGTTGACCTGGGTATTCCAAGCCTTGCGGCGATCTGCCGTGATCCTAGGCCTCCCAGCCGGCCTCTTCGAGATCTTTCAAATTTCTATAGGCCGCATTCGGTGAGCAGCCTAAAATCTTGGCAGCTGCATAGCCTGTCTCCGCTCGTTTTAACGATTTTAACGTTGCAACATCAGCTCTGACATTTGATCCGAACGACAATCGATTTCTTAACCAAGCGTTTCTCTTGATCACAGACTGACGGTTCAAAAGTTTCTTCGGATCATTGGGGAGCATGGGCGCAACACGAATGCCAAATACGGCAAAGTCCTCATCCAGATCGCGCATTTTGATAGACGTCTCGCTATCTCCGACAGAGCACTTCCTTCCACTCTCTTGCATATTTTTGGCGCCCATTGTTCTGGGCCTCCAAGGCCACCTTTACATCCAAAACCCGGTGATCCCATCTCAATTTGAGTCTGTCAAAGAATGGTAGAGTGCCTCCATAACAAGGTGGATGTCGGAGGTTCGAGACTGGTATTGCCCTTGTTTCACTTCCGCTGCGGAAGTGAAAGTGGGTTATTATCGCTTAAAGAGCTTGGCATCTATCGAGTATTTGCCGGGGCCGATGGCTAAGAACATCAAAGATATTCCAAAGTAAACCAGAGCAAGTTCGTATGACGGACCGCCTTGGCTGACAAAGGGGTCACCTCTAACGATGGCATGCATGTGAGTGGCGACAGCCATGGTTACGGCCAGCCCAAACATGGCTACCGGCGTGAGTAGGCCTAATATTAAAGCGATTCCGCCTCCGAACTCGGAGACGGCAGCCAAGAACTGCAGAAAACCAGGGACCGAGGCTTCAGCGGGCATCCAGCTAAATGGCGCCTGAATTTTTCCCCAGCCATGAAACAAAAACGCAATGCCTACGATCACACGAACGAGAAGTAGGGCCAATGAGGGCCAGGTTGGCAATTGCAGCGGACTCAGAAGGCCAATGAGTTTGTTCATATAAATTCTCCCAACGATTAGTGTGTCGGGCATAGGATGACCCAGTCGCCTTCAAAAATCATGTCACACTGCAACCCTTCAAGACTCGTGGTTCCTAAAGTACTCTAGCCAGTACCGCACGAGCTCCTCGATCATTGCACGCGCATTGCCCGAGCTCTGGGAGCCGGACCGACTGACCAGCACGCTGAAGTAATACTTCTCCAATTTGTTGTTCTTTTTGACGTAGAAATATCCTGTTAAGTTCGAAGCGAGCCGTAGCGTCCCCGTTTTGGCGAGGACTCGACCTTTTGCATCTTGATTCCGATTCTTCCAAGTGCCATCAACGCCAGAGATAGACAACAGTTCCTCAAAGGTCATGCCGTTAAAGGCTGCTCCCTTTTGATCTGCATATCGTAGCAAGTGCATGAGTTGAAGAGGCGTCAGGTAATTTCCATAATCGCAACCGGCACCATCCTTCAGCGCGCCTTGGCTCCAGTCGACCCTTGGGATGGCGTTTTGCACCCAGTTGAAAACAATATTGGCTGCGGGGTGCTCTTGCTCGAGTCGACTTGCCGAAGGGCAGCTGCTGGCTCCCGTAAATGGTGCGCCAGGAGTGTCGAAGTCGGCGATCGCTCGAGCGGCCAGACGAACGTAGCGAGAGGCCTCGGCATTGTCGCTGGATTTGAGCATCGATCGGATCTTGTTTACGTCCACGTTCCTGACGGATTCCAGCGCTGCCAGGGCTGTTGGCAGCTTGGTAACGGAGGCTAGTAGTCGGGGAGTTTCTCCGAGATAGCTCCGGCGCATTGTCTGAGATTTGGCTTCTACTATAGTGAAACTGATGCGATCGGTTTGGCCCTCGTGATAGCGCTGTATGAGCTTTAGTTCCTGGCTGGTCAGCTGATCGCGGGAGGTCTTGACGGGCCAGTCGTGGTAGAGTTGAGGGTCAGAGATTTCGTTCTCTTCTGAAGTGGTGGGCAATTCAAATTCAATGACTCCATCTGTGGTTTCGCCAAGTCCACCATACATAGAACTCTTTGGTTGGGAGCAGCCGGTCAAGATCCACAAGCAAGCCAAGAGAAGATATTTTTTTTGCATATGACACAAGATAAAGCCAGCCGGTGGTGGAGCAGCCGTCCGGATTCGTCATGTCACCTAGAAAAGTGGTGATTTCTCAACTGATGTCTCGGCATTTTTTGCCGGTACCACATTTTAACTTATTGAGTACATAAGCGTTATATATACTGGTCCCGATAAGCGGTCGAGGGCGCAATTATTTTTTTAAAAAACTAAAATCACGATCTAGCACGGTTTTTCGGCCATCCGCTCGGGCATTTTCAATGGCTCGGTCGCTGATCGCTCGAACATGATCTGATAAGACATCCATCACCTGAGACGAAGTGTTCATTTCACTTCGCGCCTGGATGTAATCTTTCAATCGAGAGGCAATGATTAAAACTTCTCGGTTAGAAGTTGCTACGTTTGTATTTGCGTTGAGGGTCCGAGTCTGTCCCGCACTACGCACGATTGAGCGCTTGGGCTCACCCGACTGAGGCGCTGTTCCTTCTTGAGATTCGTGTGTTCGGGGCGCTGTGTTTTCCATGGCGGCTGCATCTTTGTGTCGAGCTCCTGGCAGGTGAACTTCGAAGCACGAAACGCTACAAAATACATAGCCGGTTCGCTGACCATTGCAGGTCGAGACGCTACATAAGAAATATTTAGAACCAAGCTGAATTGGTTTTTTGCAAGAGCTGCATTTTCGCCAGACGTTTGCCAAATTGTCCATGCCACAATTCTAGCGATGAGCTCGTGACTTTTACAATATCAATTGCGGGGTGCCGGC
The DNA here is from genome assembly GCA_041739415.1 of Bdellovibrionales bacterium. Taxonomy (GTDB): domain Bacteria; phylum Bdellovibrionota; class Bdellovibrionia; order Bdellovibrionales; family UBA1609; genus JALHOQ01. The sequence continues at coordinate 13,842 of JBGSNU010000025.1, forward strand.
CTAGACTCCGAGCGCCGTTTTCCACCGCTCGAGGGTCCACCACCACTACGTCCAGGTCCGCCTCCACCGCCGCCAGAAGGACGTCCGGAACTACGCCGTCCCGAAGAGCCGCCCCCCTGGGGCCGTCGTCCTCTGCCACCACCGCCCCCTTTTGCACCTCGGTACTTGCCACTGCCATGGGGCATAGACAGGAGGCCACGCGCATTGGCGGCGCCTTCGGAGTGAAAGGGGTGATCCTTGTCTACAGGAATGGGTAGGCCAATGAGTTTTTCAATATTGCGCAGAAACTGCCGCTCGTCGCCTTCGCAAAGCGCTACGGCCCGCCCGGTGGCTTCGGCTCGTCCGGTGCGACCAATTCTATGCACATAGCTCTCAGGTTCATTTGGGATGTCAAAATTTATCACGTGAGTGACTCCGTCGACGTCAATCCCGCGCGCTACAATGTCAGTCGCAACTAGCACCCGGACTTTGCCTGTCCGAAACGCCATTAGGGCCTTTTGCCGTGCGCCTTGAGTCTTGTTGCCGTGAATGGCATCCGCAGTGATATTCCAATCAGCTAGGTATTCAACGATTCGGTTGGCGCCATGTTTGGTCCGAGAGAAGACGATCACTCGCTCTGTGGTTTTGTCTTTGAGAAGGTGCAGTAGAGCGTCGCGTTTTTTATTGCGCTCGACAAACATCACTTTCTGTTCAATCTGGCGCGAGGTGGAAGCTACGGGCGCAACCTGAACTCGGACTGGATCTTTCAACAAGCTCTCTGCCAAAGCCTGGATCTCCCGCGGCATAGTGGCCGAAAACAAAAGAGTCTGGCGAGACTTCGGGATTAGCGCTTCGATTTTACGAATGTCATTGATGAACCCCATATCCAGCATTCGATCCGCTTCGTCTAAAACCAGTACGTCAAGTTTGGACAGCTGGACAAAGCGTTGTTGAATGAGGTCCAGCAGTCGGCCTGGAGTCGCGACGAGAATGTCGACGCCACCGCTCAAATGTTTCACCTGTACATTTTGTGAAACTCCCCCAAAGACTACGGATGTTTTGAGCTTTAGGTGTTTTCCATAGGTGTGAAAGCTTTCGTGAATCTGCAGAGCAAGCTCACGCGTGGGACTGAGGACCAAAACTCGCACTTGGCGGTGCTCGAGATGTCGGCGTTGTGTCGCCAGACGATTGAGAATGGGTAAAGCAAAGGCGGCCGTTTTTCCGGTGCCGGTTTGAGCACAGCCGAGCAGATCGCGGCCTTGCATGAGAGCCGGGATCGATTGCGTTTGAATAGGTGTGGGATTTAGGTAGCCGGCTTCGTTTATTGCGCGGAAGATTGGCTCTTGCAGCTCGAACTGAGCAAAACTATTATTGTCCATGGGCCTCGATTGGGATTGATTAGGCCCCACCCTATAGGTCCCCTCGAAAAAGCGCAAGTTGGCAGATCTCAGATGTTGGATGTCCTATTTTTCTTTCACGGTCCTTTTGGGCTTTCTTACATAGCCTCTCGCTCAAAGGAACGAGGGCCTTCAGGGATGAGTTCCAGCTCAAAATAAACGCGCCCGATCTCTCGCCCATCCGTGGTCTCGATCTGAACCTTCCAGTCTCCGGGCTGGTAATTCGACTTAACGCCGAAGCCCCTAAATCCCTGATCCCGCCCACCAACGATCCGGATGGGAATGGAGTCCTGTAGAACCCATCCTTGAGAGTTATCCTTCCAGTACCAGCGCATGCTCACTTCGTCTGAGAAACGCGTCGGCGAAAACAGTCTAAAAAAAACATGAATTTTATCACCCCTCTGAGCCATAAAGTTTTGATCCCCATTGTGCCAAAACCTCCACCAAGGGCGTTGGTGTGAAACGGTGTAATCTCCGGCTGTTTTTTCGACTGAATGATACACTCCGATATATTCCACAGACAGTGGAACCGGCGGGATGAGTTTAAACACGTAAAGCGTCAAGAAAGCCAGCACAACGACACTCATGGGAATTAGGATCTGACTCTTTGCCCGTTCAAAGTACAACGGTCGGTAAGATTGGATCCACCATCCCAAATACACGAGCGGCACGCACCCGAGCAGCATCGATAAAAGAAAAACGATGACGCTAATCGACCCAGCCATAACTGGCACGAGATAGGCAAAATAGCAGAGCAGGCAAAGAGTTAATAAACCAAACTTGAAGCTTAGGCCGGAGCGTTTAAAGCGATGTGACTCATTGGCGATTAACAGTGCCACCATCGCCGTCATAAATATAAAAGATACGACTAGGGATGAACTTTTAAAAAAGAAAAGTGTATAGCCGTTTAGCAGCGCCCCATACAAGAGGTGAATAGTGGCAATTCTATACTCATAGAACCAACGTTTGAAGATGAACATCTGCTGTAGGTTCGGCTCCGGCTGATTCTGCTCAAAAAACATTTGGCATAGGCCCGCCATGATCACGATGAGAAACGCCCCCTGTTGTCCAATTGTCGACAGAGAATCGATGCGATCCAACATCACCATGTCTAATAAGAACCCCAGAACGAAGAATGCGATTGTTAGTCGTTGTTCATTTTCGGTGAAGTACTTGTGCATGCGCTGAATGTAGGTCTGGTTGACGGTCGGTGAATTCATATAGTGATTGTGGAGCAAATGCCATTCGTTGGCAAAAGCCACTAGGCCTTTGTGCGGGCGGTTGACAGGAGCGAGGCTTCGGTTGACTATCCCTGCATGCGAAAAAAAATTGGAAAATTAGATTGTCTGTGGCGCGCGGGAGATGACGAGAAACGTTGCGTGGTGTTATTGCACGGCTTTGGTGCGGACGCTGCGGATCTTTTTCCACTTGCGGACTTCTTAGATCCAGATGGAGCTTATTCTTTTGTTTTCCCCGAAGCACCGTTAGAAGTTCCTGTTGGGCCAATGATGATGGGGCGAGGTTGGTTTCCTCTCAGTTTACGTGAGCTCGAAGGTGGCTTGGATTTTACGCAGATTCGACCGCCGCACATGAGTGCATCGGTCGAACTGGTGCGCGATCTCATCTTTCACCTCGACTGTACGGATTTGGTATTGGGTGGCTTTAGTCAAGGCGCTATGATTGCGACCGAGGTCGCGCTGGTCGATCCAGAAGTTGTACGGGCACTTGTTTTGTATTCTGGGACGCTCCTGGACGAACAAAACTGGATGAAGGCTGCAAAAAATCTTGCCGGTAAAAAGCTACTTATGAGCCATGGAGTTCAAGATCAAGTATTGCCTTTAGGCTACTCTGAGCGGCTCTTTGCCATATTGAAAACTGCGGGAATGAATGGGCAATTTATATCCTTTCCGGGTGGACATGAGATTCCATTGCCTGTTTTACAAAAGACTAAGTCGCTAATTTCGGAAGTATTTTCCAGTTAAAAGAGGATATGCAGCTGAGATAGAAATTGAACGTCAGGTGCATTGTTGATGTATGTGATGGCTCCACTGCTGTCATACTTCCCGCGACCCCAGTCTTCGACAAAGAGTAAGTTAATAGAGCTACCTTTGCCCCAGCGGTAGTTAAATCCCATGCTTTGTGATCCGCGCCAGTAGACCAGGGAATTCCAGCCAGAATTGCTGCGCTCTTGGGCTTGGTTGCGAGGTGTCGTCGTCTGATGCTGAAAATCTAGATGCTCTTGCTGCAGCAGCGGCGATTCATACCGTCCTTGCAGGAGCAAACTCCAGTTGGTCGTTAGGCCTAAGTTCAATGAGAGTTCATACATTTGGTGCCATTGACGAGTGGGCCATCCCATGAGGACTTGGTTGCCATTAAGGTAAGTGAGAGCCGAGCTAAGCCAGAACCCCGAGGCTTCGCCGAAGGGCAACCCAAGGTTTAGCATTCCGGAATAGTCGGCATGGCCGGAGGTCAAGCCACGGTCCGCGGATTGAACTGGAGTTTTCACATGGGCGGAAATTGAGAAGCCGCAATCACATGCTCCGGGAGTCGGACTTTTTTTTTGCCAAAGCCAATATTTGGCTTTGGTTTTGATGTTGCCCACACCCTCCGCGTGTTGCGACCGTAGTCGGTTAACGCCGTCTGTTTTTATATGAAATTGGTTTTGAAACATAAGATAGGAATTGCGTTGAAATCGATCGGTCTGCGCCATCACATGAAACTGATCGATGAATTGATCTAGAAACCCCCCATTGTGATTGGCGTAGGGGACTTCAATCGCTAGAGCCCATTTTTCGTTGAATGCAAACCCCAAATTGGCGATCGCCGAAGTTTGTTCATAGTCAGCTTGGTACTCGTATATTTTGCCGCTCCGTCGATCCTCCATGGAGAGTGGGGTGCCCCATATATTGGCTTGGTTTAGCTCGAGGGTGAGCCAGGACTGTGTAGACCAGCCGGGTGATTCACCAGCCGGCAAGGCATGCATCCAGGCTATGGGATGAGCTAGGCGATAACTGACACGCTCAGCGTTGAGCTGGGAGGTGAAGAGTGTGAGCGTTCCGAAAAAGAGATGGACTTTCCACATGCATCTCTAAGGGTGGCAGATTCAAAGAGAAGTTACAAATTGTCGTACGTGACTCGGACGATCCTAGTCAGCGGTTTAGCCTGGCAGGTGAGTGATTCACAGGCCTTAATGTTGTCGTCAATTAATATGCCCGGATCATCTTGATAAACCTGGCCCTCGAGAATTTTACCTAGGCAGGCCATGCATGCGCCATCCATACAGGAATATGGGGGCTGAGCTCCAGCCTCAATCAGTGTTTCTAGAATATTCTGATCCCTTTTTGCAGCGACTTCGATCGTCTCGCCGTTGAGGATAGCGATAATTTTTTCAGGGCTTTCGTTGGGGCTGAGTGTGTCTGGGCCGATCAAAGTCCAATTTTCTTGGAGGGCAGCGTTGGGATTATGGAGCTCCAACCCAAAGCTCTCTTGGTGGATGAGACTTTGATCTATGTGACGAGACTTTAGCGTTTCTGTAACAGCTGACATGAACGGTGTGGGGCCGCATAAAAAATAAGATCGATGTGTGGGGCCGCCTAGAGATTCCAGTATTTGTTTGATCCAGGGCCCATCGGCTCGACCTTTTCGCCCTTTAGAATCTGCGGTGGGCTGACTAAACGTATGATGAATAGTCAGACGACTGGATTGTGCTTGGCCCCAAGTCTCGATCTCCTGTTTGTAAATGATGGATTCTTCGTTGCGATTGCAGAAAACTAGAGTGACATGATTTAGGGGAGAGGCTGTTAGAACAGTCTTCAATATCGAGAAGATGGGTGTGATCCCACTGCCCGCCGCATAGAGCACATAATGGACACCCGATGAATCAAGCGCAGGCTTAAAGAAGTTCCCCGCGGGAGGAGTAGTTAGCAGCGTGTCACCCGCTTTGACGTCTTCACACAGGTAGGTGGAGCCTCGACCGCCAGGAACCTTTTTCACAGTAACTTTGAAGTCGTTGTCGACGAGGGGTGAACTTGAAATCGAGTAACTTCTTGGGAGCGTTTCAGTGCCAAATTTTAAGAAAAATGTGACGAATTGCCCTGACTGAAATCGAAACTGCAGTTTGTGCTCGGGTGGAATATCCAATACAAGCGAGACGGCGTCGGCTGTTTCTTGTATGCGTTTTGCAACAACGAGTGGGCGACCTAATTGCTCAGGGGAGATTGCCATCGGACATCCTATTCTTTCACTTGTTGTTTTCTAGAAATTTGCCCACCGATCCAATGCATTTGCGCGACTACTTTTGCTGGCCCCGTCAAAAAGGGGTGGCCACCTTGCCAGTGCACCTGGAGAGTCCCCCCGGGGACCTGCACAGTTGTAGGTTTTTCAGCGGTGCCCTGGGTGAGGACATACGCCGCAGCGATGGCCCCTGTTCCACAGGCATAAGTAAAATTCTCGACCCCGCGCTCAAACGTTACACTTTCAATTTGCCCCAAGTTGGTATCCTGAAAGAATGTGACATTGACTCCATCTGCGAGGAACGCTTTCTCTTGTTTGAGCTCGACCACTTTTCCACGCAGGCGCATTCGATCGGCTTCACGAAGCAGGGAAATTGCGGAATCTGATTCAATTTGAACGACCGCGTGGGGAACTCCCGCGCGAACAAAGTTGTAACTGAGGCCACTGGTAGATATTTGACCCAGGGCTACCTCGAGTACTTTTGGAAGTTGCACAGTAATTTTATCTGGCGATTCAACATTCGAATGCACGGGCCCTACAATTGAGCGAAAGCTGATGCTGGATTTGCTGTATGTCTGTTGAAAATACAGACTCACGGCGCGAGCGGCATTGCCACACATTTCAGCGGTTCCGCCATCGGAATTATAAAAGTCCCAGACAAAATCAAACTCGTTATCTGGTTCTAAAAAAACCATTCCGTCTGCTCCCAGTCCCTCGTGCCGGTGACACATCATCCGCACGACTTCTGCCCTAGGAGTTTGGCCCCATTCCTTGTTCCAGTGATCTGGCTTGCCCAGAAGATCTACCAATAGAAAATCATTGCCCGTTGCAGAGACCTTTAAAAATGGGAACGTTGAGGATCGTAGTGGCGGCATATGGCTAGGTGGTAACCGATCTAGGGTAACTTAGTCTAGTGCTTTCAACTGCTTGGCGAGGAGCCTTGTAAACTGTTGATCAGTTGGGCAGGTCTATCTTCTTTTCAGCGGGATCATTCCGCATAGGTGATTTGGTGATGCAGGTAGTAAAACGAATGCCTACTCAACTCATGAGGACGGAACCATGGATCGAATACAGATGGCCTTGAAAAGCAACGCATGTTCTCGGTCTCCTTACGTGCAAGCTATGATCGCTGTAATAGTTTGTACGGCGGTGGTGGGTTGCTCGGTGGCTAAGGATGCCTCCGAGACTCGTAAAACCACACAAAAAATGCAGACCACGACCGAAGAAATGAACAAATCAACACAGGAGCTGAAGGAGTTATCTCGTCACCTGGCCAAGCGCACGGATGACTTGGAGAGCGAGCTGGTGAACAAGGAATCCTATGCGATGGTTACTCTTAATCTCGATAATTTATTTGCGCGGGTTCCAGTAACAACTGAAGATGCTGCGCTGAATTCTGAATCGGACATGCTCCTCTACGCTGGGGCTGCAGTTCACTCCATGTTGTTTCAGTATTGGAAGGGCGACTACAATGAGGACCTCTCTATCTTGGATTTGCGATTCAAACTCGGGATAGAAATACTGTTGGTCCGATGCCTGAAGCATATGCCTCGAAACTTTGTGGTGGATGTGTTGGAACCCAGCTCCTCATATAAGGCGATTGCCTCGCTAGGGGCCAAGCTGGACGAGCAGAGTATTGGGTATACGAAAGCGCTTGGGAGTGCTGGCCTTAAAAACCTTTCTCTTTATGACGTTATACTCATGGGACTTAGAAATCGTGGCAAGTCCGCGCGGACTGAAGTTTTGCCCGAAGCCGTGGCGATGGTTCTGAAGTATAAGCGTGAAGCACTCTATATGATTCAGCTTCGGCACAACTATTTACCTATGATGGTTTTGAGTCGAATGAGTGATTTTCAGGACAAGGGTCGGTTGGGCCGGCTGGGTTCTTTCGTTTTTGGGCAGAAGGTGGAGCTGGGGATTGAGGATGGATTGAGTCCTAGCAGCGTCGATGAGGAGCAGCTTAAAGAGTGGACCAAATGGCTTAGGTCCTCGCTCGAAACTCGTAGGGCTTTGAAAGAGATGGGGCTTGAGCCCGAATATAGTCGTGGCCTTATGGGGATATTGGCTGGCGTTGATTTTGGACAGAAGCAGCTTCTCAAACTTTCTGTGGAGAAGGCGACTCCAAGGCAGAAGCTACTTATTGAGTTTGCGACTACGTGGGAGCAGGCCATACGACCTCTTTAATTCTGGTAGAGGCTGGAATTGCGTTGGCAATCCTCTTGCCGGGGGTTAAATTTTTTTGGACATTCTAACTTGAGAGATCATTAAATGCTTGGGCTATGTAAGGGCTTGTTATCAAGCCTTTTTCTCTTTTTAAATACATTGTTTTGGTGCCTTCTTTTGTATGGCCTTGTAGTCCTTCGCGTGCTTTGTCCTTTCGCTAGTGGTCGCGCCGTTTGCACGCGATGGATGGCTAAAGTTGCTGAATGTTGGATTGCGGGTAATGGTCTTGCCCTGGCAGCCTTACATGACATTCGTTGGGATATTCGAGGGAATCCGAAGATAGCTCCTAATTTGAGTTACCTTGTCTCGGCGAACCACCAATCTTGGGTGGATATTGTGATTTTGCAAAAGGTATTCAACCATAGAATTCCGTTTATTCGCTTCTTTATTAAACAGGAGTTGGTCTATGTGCCGCTACTGGGAATTGCTTGGTGGGCATTGGATTTTCCAAGAATGAAGAGATATTCCAGGGAATTTTTAGATAGGCATCCTGAGAAGCGGGGTGAGGACCTTGCTACAACTCGTCGGATCTGTGAGCGGTTTCGAGGTACTCCCATTTCGGTCCTGAATTTTCTGGAGGGGACGCGTTTTTCCTCTGAAAAGCATCGGCGCCAGGCTTCGACTTTTAAGAATCTATTGCGACCGAAAACTGGCGGTCTGGCATTCGTTATCGAATCGATGGGCACCCAATTTCATTCGCTTTTAGATATAACTATATTCTATCCGGAAGGCGCGGTTAGTCTTTGGGGTCTGCTTTCTGGGAAGTTAAAGTCGGTGATTGTTGAGATTGATGAAATTGTTATTCCGTCGGCGCTTCTCACGGGTAGTTATCTTGAAGATCCTACCTATCGCGAGCAGATGCAGGATTGGGTTTTTGAAATTTGGCAGCGGAAGGATCTTCGGTTGGAACAGTTAAAGCTGGGTGAATATTCTAGCACTTCACTTCCGCAGCGGAGTTAAGAACTTTCTCACATCATACCTAATTCGGACACAGTTGTGATCGAGCGTCCTATATCTTGGTTAAGGACATCTCGTCTGACTTTGCATCATCAATACCGCTAGTTTAGAGGTGAAAATGACGAATAGGGAACTCGGGGAACGCTTACAAAAATTAGTTTTGAGTGAGCGGTTAATGACTCATGAATTGTTGAAGTTGATTCAGTTGGGCATTGAGCGGCGTTCATATTTAGAAATGGGCTATAGCAGCATGTTCGACTGGCTGACTCGCGGTTGTGGTTACTCCGCTGCTGCTGCTATTAGAAGAATCGATAGTGCTAAGCTGTTTTCGGCAGTGCCTGAGGTTGGGACGAGACTTGAGATGGGCGTTCTAAATCTTTCTTCTTTGAGCAAAGCGCAGTCAATTATACGAGCGCAGGAAAAGGCTTCTGGAGAAAAAGTTTCTACTGAACAAAAAGTTTTGGCAGTTGGGGCAATTGAGAATAAGTCCACGGTCGAAGCTGAGAGAAAGTTGTTGGCGATGTTCCCGGCGGCTGTGTCGAAAATTCAACGAGAGACGAGGATTGTAATTGACGAAAAGACGACTCGTCATGCTTTCAATTTTAATTCCGCTGCGGAGGCAAATCTCAGTCGAGCTAGGGAGCTGTTGTCACATCAACTGCCGGATGCGTCTGATGCTGAGGTGTTTGCGTACGCTTTGAAATTTTTGCTAGATCAAAAAGATCCCCTTCGCGCTCCCAAATCGACAGGTGATTCCGCTGCGGAAGTCCGTAGAACGGTGATTCAGGATGCGAACGCTAGCTGTTCATTCAAGGATGAGCTGACTGGGGTGATCTGCGGGAGCCGGTACCAGGTGCAAATTGACCATATTGTTCCTAAGGCGCTGGGAGGAACAGATGATCCATCAAATTTGCGGGTGCTTTGCAGGCAACACAATATGTTTATGGCGGATCAAAGTTTTGGTAAGGAGCATATGAATCAGTACAGGTCTTCTTCTTGATCTGACTAGCCGACAGTGTAGTTGATAAAGCAGTTGGAAAAGTCATAACTACTTTTTAACGCTCTTGGTATTTGCTCCACAAGTTTATGTGTGGGTAGGCCCATGATGTCTTCAGCCTTTATATTGATAACTCCATTTGTATGTTGTAGGCGCCCAGTTATGTCTAGCAAGGGATTTTCTAAGATTATCAGGCGGAATTTTTGATATACAGCGGGCATTAGGACAACATTCAACAGACCAAATTCATCCTCTAAAGTAAGAAAGGCAAAACCCTTAGCTGTAGGTGGGCGCTGTTGCAAGCTAAGCAGTCCCGCTATTCGAACGGCGAGTCCATTCTTGCAATTCTCTAGCTCTACGGAGTTCGTAAACGGCAAGTGACCCTGGCTCGATTGCCAATCAGACCATTTTTTTAAGGCGGGGCGCAAAATGCTGAGCGGATGATGTAATACAGAGAAACCTTGTGCATTGTATTCACGATTAAGCGCGCTCCAATCATCCTCTGGTGGTAAAAGATTTGATTGAGCAAAGTTTCGCCCTTGCGCGGATTGCCCGAAAAACAAATGCTCTGCTTTTATACTTGTGCTTTGGATCTGCCACAGCGCCTCTCGAGGTGTAATTTGGAAGCAATTGAAAGCTCCCGCGGCGGCTAATCGCATGAGCACGCCTCGCTCTAGCTGTGTGCGTCGAATAAAATCAGTTAAACTTTGAAAAGATCCTCTCGCTTCCCGCTCTCCCACGATATTTGAAATGAGCTCCTTCTTCATTCCAAAAACAGCTCGGAAGCCCAATCGAATCGACTGTCCCTCCAGCTTATAATCATAGATCGAGGATTGGACATCTAGAGGCAAAAACTCTACACCATGCCTCTGAGCATCCATGATCAATGCGCGAGGCGAATAAAATCCCATGGGTTGAGAATTCAGCAGAGCGCAAGTGAAGACATCAGGATGATGACATTTGAGGAAGCAGCTCGCATAAGTTAAAAGCGCAAAGCTTGCGGCATGACTTTCAGGAAAGCCATACGAGGCAAAACCCACAATAGTCTGATAGATCTGCTCTGCGTAGGGTAGCTCTACTCCATGAGTTAGCATTCCACTAATCAGTCGCTGCCTAAGTCCATGCATTAGGTCTGCTTTTTTCCAGCTAGACGACATAATTCTGCGTAGTTCATCCGATTCACCATGTGTGAAACCCGCCACTTTAGAAGCGATTTGCATAATCTGCTCTTGAAAGATCGGCACTCCCCATGTTTTTTCCAGAATAGGGCGGAGATCCTCGTGGGGATAAGTGACCTCCTCCAGACCGTGGCGCCTTCGTATAAATGGATGAATCATTCCCCCTTGAATCGGTCCGGGTCGAACAATCGCCACTTCAATCACCAGATCATAAAAAGTCTTCGGCTTCAAACGGGGGAGAAGTGACATCTGAGCTCGAGATTCAATCTGAAAAACTCCGATCGTATCTGCCTTTTGAATCATGGCATAAGTTGCCGCATCATCAGGCGGGATAGAATAAAGATCGATCGATAGATTTCGCTCCTGCCTCAGCATAGAAAAGGATCTCTCGAGAGCGGTTAGCATCCCCAATCCAAGCACATCTATCTTAAGCATTCCTAAAATATTGATATCATCTTTGTTCCACTGCACGACAAAACGCTTATCCATGGTGGCCTTCTCAATCGGCACACATTCCGTGATAGGTCGCTTAGAAATAATAAACCCACCCGTATGAATACCCAAGTGACGAGGAAATCCCTTAATCGCATTGGCGAGCTCCAGTACCAGTCGGAAAGTCCTCTCATCCACTTTCCCATGGTAAAGATCCTGAGGCGCCACACTCAGTCGTGCCGTGCCCTCTCGCCCCATATAGCGAATCATAGAACTGACAAACTTTGCATCAATCCCTAAAACTTTAGCCGACTCTCGTAAGGCCATTCGCCCTCGATAGCAGATAACCGTACAAACCATAGCGGCGTGTCTCGTGCCATACTTCTCATAAATGTACTGAATCACTTCTTCTCGGCGTCCACTCTCAAAATCGATATCGATGTCTGGAGGTTCGCCTCGCTCACGTGAAATAAAGCGCTCAAACAGCAGCTCAATTTGAGTGGGGTCCACCGCAGTCAATCCAAGACAATAGCAAACCACAGAGTTTGCTGCGGAACCTCGCCCCTGATGTAAGATCCCACGCTTTAAAGCGAACCTACAAATATCCCATAGAGTCAAAAAATAATCTTCATAACGAAGCTCAGATATTAAGCTCAACTCATGCTCAACCATCTTTCGAACTTTTTCACTTGTCCCTGCAGGAAAGCGCCGTCGCAACCCCTCTTCAACCAACTCCCGCAAATAATCAGTCGCATCAACACCCTCCGGTCGTGCCGCCTCGGGGTATTCATACTTTAGCTCTCGTAAGCTGAACTGAATGCGCTTCGCAAGACTCACAGTTTTGAGCAGAAGGTCAGGTCGATCTGCCCAAATTCGTTTCAATTCCGGCAGTTCTTTGAGATGCCGCTCGCCATTACTCAATAATTTATTTCGTGCTTCAAGGAGTGTGGTTTGATGTAAAATACAAGTGATCACATCATGTAAGGGCTTTTGCTCAGGTCTTGCCATAAAAGGGCGGCACGTAGCGAACAGCTCAAAGTTGTGCGACTCCTCAAGCCGCAGCGCCTGGCGGTAAATCTCCAAGGACTCCCAAGTGTAATCCTTCCAAACAGGCAGATAAAGCCGATCCCCAAAGATCTCTCGTAGTTCGACGAGTTTCTCCAGCGTCCAGGGCGGCAGAGGAAAAGCGAGCAAATCCTCGCAATGCAATCTCAAACTATCAAATGAAAGATTTGAAAACCCTTTTTGACTTTCACGTTTGCTGAGGGTGATGAGCTGACACAGCTGAATATAGCCGTCTCGACTCTGTGGCATGAGAACAATTGAACTGCCATCGGCCAATTGCATTTCTGCGCCCAAAAAATACTGAAACTCCGGATGGACCAATGAATTGTGCACCAAAAACTCTGAAGGATACTCAACAGCTTGAAAGCCGCGCACAACTCCATAGACACCATTCAGGTCACAAAGGGCAAAACCGCGGTAGCCCAGTTCTTGAGCTCGCAAAACCATCTCTTCTGGATGAGCCGCCCCTTGCAGGAAAGAAAAATTGCTTCTCCCCAAGAGCTCCACAAACTCTACACGATCATTTACAGAGACCTCAGCGCAACGTCGCAGCTGCCCCAATAAAGTCTGGGGGGTCATTAATCAAAGTAACCGTGCAAGTAATAGCACTGCTCCAGTTGATCATAAAAAATCCACGCAAACTCACCCTTCTCTGAAAGAGCAAAGTAGTAATCACGTCCCCTCGATCCATCCCACCAACTGCTCTCCAGGCGCTCTATAGGCTGAGTGCTCAAAAATTGAAAACGCTCCACCTCCTTCTGACTTATGGCCTTAGGTTTCTTGAGTAATCGAGAGGGGCGAGGCGCTTGCGTGAGGGCGATACTATAGGCTGGCTTAATTTTAAAACTCTGGCCATCAATGGCGACGGCATGGGCGCCCGGCTCATAGCTCTCAAACTCCGGCGTTAGATCCCAAGAGTCTTCTGGCCAAATTTCATCCTTGGGGCGCAAAAAACCAGTTGTGAGATCCGCTTGATTAAAAACACTCACCAACTGATTGAGTTTATCCTTATCTGGCGTGCGTGGTTCAAACAAAGACATTTGCTGAATCTTCTCGGGACAAGGAACAACAGAAATTTCGAATTGATGAATAGGATTGTCTAAGCTCACCGCCGCAATTTTATTCTCAATGAGCTTCATGAACAGCTCGAGATCGCGTGCCGGAGATGCTGGTTGCAATTCAACCTGATGGACTTCGTTAGAATACTCGCAAAACAAGTGAATTAAAATTTTACGAGCAAATTCACCTCGCCCCTGCAGGCGTGCCACCAGACGTTGCAAAGACTTTTCAATGCAGTGAAGTAAAAATGGCAAAAGGGAAACCGGAAAATCCAAGTGAACAAAATCTTGCAAAGCTTCTGTGGGCAAAAGAGGCGAGATCACTTGCTTGTCCAGCCCATGCAATCGCTTCCAAATTAATGTGCCCGTCTCTTGCCATCGCTCTCGAAAAGAATCCACTTCAAAACGACGAATCTCACCTAAGCGCTGAACCCCCAACATATGAAAAAAATCGACGATATGCTCTACTTCACGTGGCCTCGACCACGCGATTAGCCCTTCGAGTTGGTGCAATCGAGCGAGTGAAGCATTGTTGAGATCCCCCAGCTCACAAGTTGGTAAACTGATCCCATTTGGTCTCTCCGCACTGAGTGCTTGTGCTCCCCACGGACTGTCGGCAATCGCTCCGACTGCATCCACAAAGAACTCTCGAGACACATACAGTGCCTCATCTAGTAGATTTTGCTCTCCCCCAAACATCTTAGCCGTCGATGTGATATCCATAAACACCAGCCCCGGCGCACGATAATGCACCCTTGGACTGAATGTTAAAAAATTCTCAGCTACCGAAGGCGAGGCGTCCCGCTGTAAGTTGAGGCAGAGTGTCCGCATAAAGATCTCTCCGTTCTAAAAGGTGTGGGGTGGGTCGATGTAAGGCTCGCCGAACTACGACGTGGTCTTTTTTAAATTCCAAAATCAACGAATAAAATGAGCTCGCTATCGGTCTTGTAGAAGACGTGAAAAGCACAAGTGCCGTTTGATAGCGCATGGCCACTTTTTTCAGTTGTCGAACTTGTGCTTCGCGTGGAGCCAGCGGACCACAGTCACAGCCGATAAGCTCGAACAGACAAAGAGACATCAGCTCTTGCAGCACCCAAAACCTTTGCTTCTCAGACTTTGGTGAAGCGACACAAAGCAGTTTACTGAGATTCACACTGCGCTGTCGCAAATCCCACGGGTTTAAAACAGAGAGATCTCCATTAACCCATGCCACCCACTGATTATTCTGAGTGATCAAAGCGGCACTGCGCTCCCAAAGTGTCGTAGCTCCTCCGGCCTCAGTGACCAACAAAGAGACTGCCGCCTTAGGAAAGCCTCGCCAGATTAAAAATTGATCCATAGGACCCCATCCGGTGCGGACCCCCATGGGTGGAGCGACACATTCGGTTTGAACCAGTCTGGATCCCATCTCCTGCCGCAATTTCTCAAGGCTGGACCTATTGGGTAAAAGCGTAGGCATAGGACTCCAATTAGACAAAGAGACTCCTCAAGGCTGATTTAGTCACCCGCCAGAACGTCATTAAAACTTAAGGATTACCGGTTATTAAAAGCGTCGAATCAGCCCTACGACTACACCTTGGATATGTACACTTTGCGGCTGGAACCACATGGATTGCATGGTGGAGTTTGCGGGCCTGAGTTCAATCTGCGATTCACTCGCGGCTGGAAAATGTGCATCAGTCTGTGGATTCATGTGGACATCTTCTTTGCCAGGCTTTGTTTTGTGTAAATAAAATCTTTTTACTGTAGCTTGATTATTGACCATTGCCACAACGGTCTCTCCATTGTTTGCATATGTCTGCTTCTGTACAAAAATCACATCTCCATCAAAGATTCCGTCCTCAACCATGGACTGGCCTTGTACAACTAAGGCAAATGTTTTCGATGGGTTGCGCACTAGAGACGGTGGAACTTCAACGTACTCATCATAAGTGAAAGCTTCAATGGGCGCGCCCGCCGCCACTCGCCCTAAAAGAGGCAAAGAAAGAGACTCACCAGACGGAGGAAACGTGCTCTGGAGAGCCTCTTTCTTTGTTTGGGTTGGGAATGGGAACTGGGATGTTGAGTTCACGGATGTATCGCTTATTCGATCCATCAGTAAATTTGAAACTGAACGAGAGGGGTGGAGCACCTGAAGCGCCCGCTTTTGATTTTCTCCGCGGATATGAATGTAGTTCTTGTCCTGCAACTGCTTCAGGTAACGTTGCACGGAATTCAGGGAGGCAAAGCCAAAGTGTTCTCGAATCTCATGATAGGTAGGAGCTACCGACCGAGCTTGCATAAATTGTTCGATGAACTCCAACACGCGCAACTCTTTTACGGAGAGGGGCAGGGGGGGGCGAGTGGTTGAAGACTTCATTGACGCGTTCTCCTTGTAGCTGCGGGCAGTGAGGGCGCTAACAGAACTTACACATCCTCGATGCAAACTTAGAATAAAGTGTAAGTAATATGTAAGTCAATGGGGTCAGAGCTATTGTTAAAAATGAAACTGCCTACGATAAATCTAGCTAAAACCAATACTTAGGATCTAGACGCGCAGCTCGTGTCGGCCCAGATGAAGATCTAGTTTACGCGGCAAAGACCATCTGCGGCAGGGCGTTTAATCCCAAGCCCACGCCCACATCCATTTATTTCAGCCGCACTTGGAGCAGTCGATCCACCCAGGTGTCGGGCAGCCAATGCGCCAATTGAGATTTTACGTACACGCCCTTGCCCACTGCATACCGAGTTTGGGGAGTGGGCGAATTCACCGCATGCTCGAGCGCGCGCAACACCACTGTGACCGGTGCAGCCGAAAGCTCCGCTTGCTCCACCGACTTCGCAAAAGCCTCAAGTGCTCTTTGATAAATCTCTCGAATTTCATCCGAATACTCTGCCAATAACGATCGATTTTTAGCCGCCGACTTTCGCCAAATCGGAGTGTCAATTGGACCGGGTTCAATAATGACTACTTTTACAGCATGCGGAGCGAGTTCGCGCCGAAGACTGTCGGAAAACGCCTCAAGTGCAAACTTTGAAGCCGCATAAGGCCCCAGAAAGGGACTCGCAATTCGTCCGCTGATGGAGGACATGTTGATGATCCTCCCTTTTGATTCACGCAGCGAGGGTAAGCAGGCTTTTGTTAGTTCGACCGCGCCAAAGAAATTGACATCAAATTGCTCTCGCCACTTTGCAATAGGTAGTCCCTCGACAGGACCACCCACCACAATGCCGGCGTTGTTGATCAGCACATGCAGCATGCCAGACTCTTTTTTCACCCGATGCAAAGCTGCGGTGACACTGGCTCCATCTGTGACGTCGAGTTCAATAGGCTTGAGGCCACTCACATTTAGCCGCTCAATTGTCTCAAAGGCTTTTGCCGACCGAACGCCCGCCCAAACTGTGTGGCCCAGTCGAGCCAAGTGCACAGCTGCAGCGCGACCGATTCCAGTTGAGGCGCCCGAAATTAAAATATCCATTAGGTTTTTGAAGGTGGTTCTTGTGGAAAGGCGATTAAGTTCGAGCGGCTTTTCTTGAACTTCAATCCCGAATGCTTTGGCCCAAGCTCTTCTACCGAAACAATCGAGTAAATCGACAGATGCAAAGACCGAACATTGGCAAATCGCTCTTGCATTTGGATTTCAGTGGGTTGAACCACAACCGAATCTGTATCAAAGAAAAACTCTGAGATCCGCACAAAACTCAGACCCAAATTGGAGTCTTCAATCTTGCGCGCCTTAAGTGGCAAAATTTTGCCATCTACTAAATCGCGATAATGCACCAAATAATAAGAGTCTGACTTATTTGCCATACATTTTTTAGATCACACTTTGTGTTCTCTTGTTAGGTAATTATGAGCCGACCCTAGTGCAAAAACTCAGAGGGAATTTTTAAAACTTGGCCCGCTCGAGGCACTTCATTCACCAAGGCATTAAGCTGCCGTTCCGCTTCTTCCTTAGCGGCAATGGCGGCCGAGTAAACATTTTGCCCCGTGGCTTGAACCCGCATATCAACAGACTCAGGTGCAACGACAAAGGTCACTCGGTACTGTGGCGATTTTTGCTCGGGTGAAGCCTCTTCGACCACCACACTGAGAGATCCAAGCTCTTTCATAAAGCCAGAAAGCGCTTGAGCTTCTTGAAATAAAAAGGCTCGTTCTTCGCGATTTGGTATGTAGGGTTTCATGTGCACCTCTCTTGCAGCAATTTGATTTTGATCCAGCGTTTGTCAAGGTGGCCCTTGACTCGAATGTTTGAGAATGAGAACCAAAATAGGATGAGTGAAAATAACCACCGCATTGAGCTCGAAGCGTCTTGGCAAACTCGCCTCGGCAATGAATTTCAGCTGCCTTACATGCAGAATTTGCGTGAGTTTCTACGGCGCGAGAAGGCGGCAAAGAAGCAAATCTATCCCCGAGGGGACGAATTTTTTGCAGCACTCAATGGCATCGCTTTTGAGCAAGTGAAGGTTGTCATTCTGGGACAAGATCCTTACCACGGCCCCAATCAAGCGCATGGTTTGAGTTTTTCTGTTCGGCCCGGCGTGCCCATTCCCCCGAGTTTACAAAATATTTACGCGGAGCTCGAAGCCGATCTTGGAATCAAACGACCCGCGCATGGCTATCTGCAGGCTTGGCTCAAGCAAGGCGTATTGCTGTTGAACGCGACTTTGAGTGTTGAGGCTGGTCAAGCCGGCAGTCACCAGAACAAAGGTTGGGAGCCATTCACTGACGCGGTTATTGAGCATTTGAATCGCGAGCGAACGGGGTTAGTTTTTGTACTCTGGGGTAGCTATGCTCAAAAAAAGGGCAGTTTTATCGATCGCGACCGACACCTCGTGTTGGTGAGTCCTCATCCCTCACCACTATCTGCCTATAGGGGATTTTTGGGATCGAGGCCCTTTTCAAAAATAAACACATATTTAGTGAGTCAGGGAGTGGAACCCATTGATTGGCGGCTCCCTTCGACTGACAATCTGGTGACTAAAACGGAGCTCGAAAAGACGGGGGAGTTATGACAGCAATAAAACGACTCATATTGTGCGGTTTGGTATTCACAGGGTCTGCGGCCTTTGCCAACAAAACCTTTGTTTACTGTTCAGAGGCAAGTCCGAGCACTTTCAACCCGCAGTTGGCAGATGATGGTCCGACGTTTAACGCGAGCTCGCAGATGCTTTACAATCGTCTGGTTGAATTTGAAACAGGGTCCACCAAAGTCATTCCAGGTTTAGCTTCGAGCTGGACGGTTTCTAAAGATGGTAAAGTATACACGTTTAATCTGCAAAAAGATGTTCAGTTTCATGCCACTGACAGCTTTAAGCCCACTCGTGCGTTAACTGCCGACGATGTTCTGTTCTCGTTTGAACGGCCGTTGAAAAAAGATCATCCCTTTCACCAAGTCAACGGTGGAAACTATGTCTATTTTAAGGGCATGGACATGCATCGGCTGATCAAATCTATCGAAAAGTTAGATGCACATACCGTTCGATTCACGTTGAACTGGGCTGAAGCACCCTTCATTGCAAACTTGGCGATGAGCTTTGCCGTTATCTTGTCTAAGGAATATGCAGATCAACTGCTGCGTGCGGGGACTCCACAAAAGTTAGATCTAGAGCCTGTAGGGACTGGTCCATTCGTGCTCAAGCGTTACGTCAAAGACAACACGATTCGGTATGAATCTCACCCTACCTATTTTCGGGGCAAGGCCAAGC
Source organism: Bdellovibrionales bacterium (assembly GCA_041739415.1). Classification (GTDB taxonomy): domain Bacteria; phylum Bdellovibrionota; class Bdellovibrionia; order Bdellovibrionales; family UBA1609; genus JALHOQ01. The sequence continues at coordinate 33,049 of JBGSNU010000025.1, forward strand.
TCGACAAAGTGGTCTTTGCCATCACACCCGATGCCAATGTGCGTGCGCAAAAGTTGAAGACGGGCGAGTGTCATTTGATGGCCGAACCTGCGCCACAAGATATCAAAGGACTCGAGGCTCACAAGTCGATAAATGTTATGAGTCAAATGGGAGCAAACGTCGGTTATTTAGCGTTCAATACGCAAAAGCCGCCCTTCAATAAAGTGGAGGTGCGCCAGGCAATCGCGCATGCCCTCAATCGTGAGTCGTATTTGCAGGTGGTCTATCAGGGCACGGCCACGCTCGCAAAAAATCCCATCCCACCGACTGTTTGGGGTTCAGCTAAAGACGGCAAGGACTACGAATACGATATTGAAAAAGCGAAGGCTCTCTTGGCTAAGGTGGGGCTCGCGAAAGGCTTTGAGACTGAGCTTTGGACTCTTCCTGTCTCTCGCCCGTACAACCCCAATGGCAAAAAAATGGGTGAGTTGATGCAGTCGGATCTCGCCAAGATCGGTATCAAAGTCAAGTTGGTCACTTACGATTGGCCGACGTATCTAGCAAAGACGCGTGTGGGTGAGCATCAGATGGCTCAACTCGGCTGGACAACGGACAATGGGGACCCAGATAATTTTTTGGGGATGCTCCTGAGTTGCTCAGCTGTGGGTGGTGGCGCCAATCTTGCCCGTTGGTGTGACAAGAGCTTTGATGTGATGATTTTAAAAGCCAAAACTTCCACGGATATCAAAAAGCGCACGGTAGATTATGTTCGCGCGCAGGAGCTTTTTAAAAAACAAGCGCCATGGGTCACTTTGGCGCATGCGTCGGTGTATCGAGCGATGTCGAAGAATCTAGAAGGCTACAAGATCAGCCCTCTCGGGATGGAGGAATTCTATCCGCTTGATCTGAAGAAGTGATGCTGCAGTTTTTAATCAAACGAATTTTGCATTCAGTCCCGACGTTGATTGGTGTGTCACTCGTCGCCTTTTTATTGATTCGACTCGTCCCGGGTGACCCCGTGCTGCTGCTCCTAGGTGAGCGAGGCGGATCCGAAGAAGCCGTGCTTGAGATGCGGCAAAACTTAGGTTTGGATCGGCCGCTCTGGCAGCAGTACCTCAATTTTGTTGGCAATGCCGTCACGGGCGACTTAGGTGAGTCGATCATTTCAAAGCGGTCGGTTTGGTCGGAGTTTTTAGATCGCTTCCCAGCGACGATTGAACTGAGTGTGTTGGCGCTGTTCTGGTCCGCACTGCTTGGAATTCCCTTAGGTGTTTTGGCGGCTGTGCGACGAGGAAAATTTTTAGATCATCTCGTTATGTCCGTCAGTCTGATCGGCTATTCAATGCCGATTTTCTGGTGGGGACTCATTCTGATTTTGTTCTTTAGCGTGCAATTGGGGTGGACTCCAGTTTCGGGAAGAATGTCCGCAGCCTTTGACGTTGAACCCTGGAGCGGTTTTCTTTTGCTGGATGTGTGGGTGCGAGGTCAGGGTTGGGAGGCCGCATGGCAAGCGCTTCGGCATCTCTTTTTACCGGCACTGGTGTTAGGGACTATTCCGATGGCGGCCATTGCGCGGATGACTCGATCGAGTTTAGTCGAAGTGTTGCGTGAAGACTATGTGCGAACAGCAAAAGCAAAGGGCCTAACTCGCCGTCAAGTGGTGTACGGGCATGCTTTGCAAAATGCCTTGCTGCCCGTGATCACCGTGATTGGGTTAATGGTCGGAACATTGCTTACGGGTGCGGTTTTGACGGAGACGTTGTTCTCTTGGCCTGGAGTCGGACGTTGGCTGGTGGCCAGTGTGGTGGCGCGTGACTATCCGGTTTTGCAAGGTGGAGTATTTCTATTGGCGATAGTGATTATTGCGGTGAACGTGGGCGTGGATGTTTTGTACACGTGGTTCAATCCGCGACTGCGAGATAAAATCGGATGAATCCAAAAGCCTGGCGAAAATTTCGAGCCAATCCAGTGGCCCTCCTCAGTTTGGGACTCCTGCTGTTTTGGATTGCACTCGGCGTGTTGGCGCCCCTGCTACCTATTGCTGAACCGCAGACCGTATTCACCGGGAGCGAGCAGCTGCCTCCCAGTTGGAGCATCGGCGGAAATTCAGCGCACCTCCTCGGCACAGACGATATTGGCCGCGACCTTTTGAGCCGCTTGATTTATGGGGCTCGAATCTCGATTGGCTTTGGTTTTCTATGCGTGCTCACCTCGACGCTGATTGGTGGCGTGCTTGGACTCACGGCAGGTTTCTACGGTGGCTGGTGGGACCGAACGGTTTTGCGTTTTGTCGATATCTCCATGGCGCTGCCCAGTCTCTTGCTCGCCATTGTGGTGGTGGCAGTCCTTGGAGCCTCACTGTGGAACGCCTTGTGGGCCGTGACTCTTGTGGCTCTCCCAGGGTTTATTCGCATCACTCGAGCCAGTGTGTTGGCGGAGCGTGAAAAGGAGTATGTGCAGGCGAGTCGCTCCTTCGGCACAAGTCCTCTGCGGCAGATGTTTGTGGTGATCTTGCCCAACTGCATGGGGCCGATGATCGTGCAAGCCAGTCTGGGATTCAGTGATGGAATTTTGAATATGGCTGCCCTTGGATTTTTGGGTTTGGGTGCCCAACCGCCGACGCCTGAATGGGGAGCCATGTTGGCCGATGCCAAAGCGTACATTGAATCCGCTCCGTGGTTGGTTACCTGGCCGGGGCTGTGTATTTTGTCCGTCGTGCTAGCCTTCAATTTATTGGGCGACGCTCTACGCGACAGTTTAGATCCACGAATTGGAGATTAAACTGGCCATTGCGACGACCACTCGATACAACCAAAGAACCAATGGAAAGCGCCTTTGTTTGGAACTCCAAAACAAAAGTTGAATTTTTGCGCAAAATGCCTTCGCGTGCTCGAATGGCTGAATCTCTCGCTCATCCGCCAGAAAAATATCTGCTTATTTACGACAAACGATTGGCGCATCTAGAGGTCGTGCAGAAGGGTCTAAAAGAGTTCAAGTACCTCTACCCCGTGACGGCCGGTGAAAATCTAAAAGAGATCTCCGACTTTGCCTACCATGTGAAGAAAATTGTTCGGATGGTTTCGCCCTTCTCGCCTCACAATTTGGGAATTGTCGCTTTGGGTGGCGGGACTGTGGGCGACTTCGCCGGTTTTTTAGCGAGTGTGGTCAAGCGTGGACTGCCGTTGATTCATATACCCACCACTTTGCTTGCGGCGATGGACTCCGCTCATGGTGGCAAGACGGCGTTAAATATTCGCGAATATAAAAATCAAGTGGGCACATTTTATCCCGCCGATGCCGTACTGATTGTCAAAAGCTTGTTTGAAGGTTTGCCGCCGTTGCAATTGCAATCGGCTGGGGGCGAGCTGGCCAAAATGGCGATCATTCAAGGCGGCGAGATGTATCAACGGTTTCGCGAGCATTACCAAACGAATCTCGAAACCATTTGGGATTTTATGCCGGCTGCGATCGAAGCCAAGTACAAATGGGTGGAGCAAGATCCGTTTGAGAAAACCGGCGCCCGCCAGGTTTTGAATTTAGGACACAGTTTGGGGCATGCCCTCGAGAGTTACTATGGTATTCCCCATGGTTTGGCGGTAGCTGAAGGTTTGATTTTTTGCGCGCAGTGGAGTGTGCATCAAGGGTATTGGCGTGGTGCGGAGGCCGAGGAGTTGGTCAACTTACTCGTGGAAAAGCTCCAGACCAAACTTCCCAAAGATTTTGCTCGTAGCTACCGGAGCATGCGTCGGTCCAAACTAAAGAAGCTGATTGTCGAAGATAAAAAACTGACGGATTCGCGGCATCTGAATTTTGTGTTCTTAGAAGGCATTGGCGCACCCTTTCGCAAGGTCGTCACGGTAGAATCCCTATTGACTGAGACCCAACGTCAAGGTTGGACCAGCACGTGAGACCCTTTGCCTTTGTTGGCAAACTTCCAGCATCCAAATCCATGATGAATCGATTGCTCCTGCTGCAGAGCTACTCACCGACTCTACAAATCGACGGTGAAAGTGACTGTGACGATGTTCGCCTTATGCGCCAAGCCGTCGCGCGCCTGGGGACGGGGGAAGACCTGCATGTGGGTGCGGCGGGTACGGTCTTGCGATTTATGGCATTGAGGGCCTCGCGCCTTACAGGTCGGCACCGGTTGACGGGTGAGCCCCGATTGTTCTCGCGCCCACAAGAGGAATTGCTCAAAGTGTTGCGACAGTTGGGAGTGTCGGCGGAACTCACCCGCGAGAGTCTCGAGATTGAGGGCACGGGTTGGCATTTGCAGGGTGACACTTTGCTTGTGCCCAGAGAGCGGAGCAGTCAATTTGTGTCTTCGGTTTTGCTAAACTCCTGGTGTTTGCCACAGGACTTGTTTGTTGCGACGACCGGTCAACAGGTATCCGAGGGCTACTTTCGTATGACGGTGCGACTGGTTGAGCAGGCGGGGATGAAGGTTGAGTTTGGGGACCGAGAATTTCGTGTTTCTAAAAATCAAATGGTGCAGGCGAGTCGTATGACCGCAGAAATGGACATTAGCTCAGCGTTTGCTTTAGCGGGTCTAGCGGCGGTGAATGGGCAAGCGACATTTCTAGATTTTCCAACCGCGAGTTTGCAGCCAGATGTGGCCTTTGTTTCGATCTTAGAAAAAATGGGAGTTCCATTGCAGCAGTCCAGCCAGACGCTGAAGGTGGGGCAGGCGCATCGTCTGCGCGGGGTGCGGGCAGAGTTGACGTCAAATCCCGATCTGTTTCCCGTGTTGGCGATTCTTTGTGCTTTGGCCGAGGGAGAGAGCGAGTTGATCGGAGCTCCGCATCTTGTTCACAAAGAGTCCAATCGACTGGCAACGTTAGCCAAGTGGTCGCAATCGCTGGGCCGCGACGTGCGCGTGTCGAACGATGGTCTGAAGATTTTCGGTGCCCCCCTCAGTCGTGCACAGCTTGAACGCCTACCGCCACTCCACTGGGATTGCGATCAAGATCACCGATTGGTGTTTGCTGCCGCCGTCGCTCGTAGTGCAGGTGCACCCATCGAGATTCAGCAAAAAGACGCAGTTTCAAAAAGCTTTCCAGAGTTCTGGCACATCTTAGGGTGGGCGTCATGATTCTACTCTTTGTTGGTCATCGTGGCACAGGTAAAACGGCTTTTAGCAAAAGTCTCGAGGCGTGGTGTGGTCGAGAAAATATCTCCATGCCATTCTATGACTTAGACAATGAAGTTGTCGCTCACTCGGGTCAGTCGATACAGGCATTACTCGAGGCAAGTGAAGAGAAGTTTCGCCAGCTAGAAGTCGAAGTTTTGCACCGATTGGTCCAGCAAGTGGAAGACTCGGCTTGCATTGCCGTAGGCGCGGGCTTTCTTGGCCCAGTCCCATCAAACTGCCAAGTGATTTGGCTCAGGCGGCAGACCGACGCCTCGGGGCGAAGTTTTTTAAACCGACCAAGACTCGATCGTTCGGTTTCGCCGTGGCAAGAGTACCAGGCGCGCTTTGCCATTCGAAAGGCTCGTTTTAAGGCCTGGGCAACAGATGAAATTTATTTACCAGAGGGCTATACGACGGGTTTAGAGGCTTGGTCCCTCGGTTTGGACAAGCGGCAGGTGCCCTTTGCACTGACTGTTTTGCCTGAGAACTTCTCCAACTGGACCGAGTTTGTGAATCGTCGCCAGCACTGGAACCTCTCTCACTGGGAGTTGCGCGGTGATTTTTTGAATCGGTCGCAAATGGACTTGGCATTGGCCACGTTGCCTATGGACCGAGTCTTGATTTCGCATCGGCAAAGTGAAATACGGGAGTATTCGTCCGGCCTGAGGCAAGACTGGGCCCTTGAGTTGGGCTCACCTCAGCAGAAGTACTATTCCATCTCACTGCATGAGCGGGCCGAGCGCTCACTGCCCGAGGTGATCCGCGACATTGAGCAGTGGCAACCTCAAGCGGAAATTTTGAAGTTAGCCGTTCATGTCGAGAACTTCTCAGAGCTCCTGCTGGGTCATGCCTGGTGGCTGAAGGATCCCGCACGTCGAAGTTTTTTGCCACGCTCCTCCGACGGGCGTTGGCGGTGGTATAGAAGTTTGTATGGACCCAAGATGCCCATGCATTTTGTCCGAGAGGGCGAAGGCAGCTCGATGGATCAACCGTATCTTTGGCAATGTTGGCTACAGCCTTCATTCACTGACGCTTTCGCGGCACTTCTTGGCTGGCCAATCGATCATAGCCTCACACCGCTAGAGCATCGGGATTTTTTTGCCGCCCGCGGACTCCCCATCGTCGCAGTGCCGGTGCAGGAGCATGAACTGACACAGGCCCTACCCATATTGAAAATGTTGGGTTTGAAGTTCGCTGCCGTCACTGCACCCTTGAAGCTACTGGCCTATCAGCTGTGTAATGGTCACGTCACCGAGGTTGCGAAGAGCGTCGGCTCTGTAAACACACTTAAGCTACTAGATTCAGGCCTTGAAGGGCACAACACTGATGTTCTGGCTCTGCAGTGTATTCGAGAGGCCAACTACCAATCGAGTCAAAGTGTTTGGCTCTGGGGCGGTGGCGGTGTGAAGTCGAGCGTTCGCGCCGTTTGGCCGACGGCTCAAGAGATTTCTGCACGTGTAGGGCTCGAGCCCAGTTCGGAGGCTATGCCACCGGATTTGTTGATCTGGGCCACGGGCCGCACTCGTGAATTTAAGTGGCCTCCTGTCACTCCAGCGCCAAAGCAAGTCTTGGACTTGAATTACGGTGAAGACTCCCCAGGTTTGGAGTTGGCCGTGATGCGAGATTTGCCCTATCAATCGGGCTTACAAATGTTTAAGCTGCAGGCAAAATTTCAACGCAGCTATTGGAGTGAATAGGTGAGCGGCAATCGATTTGGTGATATTTTTTCGGTCAGTACGTTTGGTGAAAGCCATGGCCCGGCGATGGGCGCACTCATTGAAGGTTGCCCAGCCGGCTTGGAGTGGCGCGCGGATTTGCTGACGGCGTTTCTAGAAAGACGGCGACCTGGGCGATCGGCGATTGTCTCAAGTCGCAATGAGGCCGACGTGCCAGAGGTGCTATCAGGGGTATTTGAAGGCAAAACTTTGGGCACACCGATTGCGATTCTGGTACGAAACTTGGATGCTCGATCCAATGATTATGCCGTGGAGTCTTTAAGGCAGCGATCAGGTCACGCCACCGATCTATGGCAAAAGAAGTTTGGTCACTCCGATCCGCGTGGGAGCGGCCGTGCCTCGGGTCGTGAAACCATCAGCCGCGTGATGGGCGGAGCGGTGGCTCGGATGTTGGCCGAATCTTTATATCCAAATGTGCGCCTAGTGGTGTTTACCTCATCTATTGGACCGATTGAAATTTCAAACGGTGAAATTCAAACAGTTGCAGAAAAATGGATACACGCCTCCTGGTCGGTGGACCAGTTTTCCAGTCGCCTTCCCGACAGAGAAAAAAATCAGCAGGTTGAAGCGCTGCTGGAGCGGGCCAAAGCGACCGGCGAGAGTTACGGTGGAGTGGTATCGATTTACATCTCGGGTCTGCCACTAGGGCTAGGGCAGCCCGTATTTGCAAAACTGAAGAGTGACTTTGCAGCTGCTATTATGAGCATTGGCGCAACGATGGGGGTGAATATCGGCGATGGGTTTGCCGTTGGTCAAAAAAGTGGGTCTGAATTTCACAGTGCCACTCAGGACTATGGTGGAATTCGTGGAGGAATCTCCACAGGTGAGCCGATCTCTCTGCAAGTTGTCTTAAAACCAACGTCGTCTGTTGGTGCATTTGCAACGAGTGGTCGACATGATCCGTGTATTGTTCCTCGAGCCATTCCCGTCGTGGAGGCCATGCTTTGGCTGGTTCTTGCAGATCAGATGTTGAAGTCGCGCTTAGATCGGCTCTAATTTTTTAATTCATCAATCACTTCATATGCGAAGCAGTTGACTTCACATTCAAGATTGTGAAACAACGGAAGGATGAACAAAATTACAACAGTAGCAGTAAAATGGAAAAACCTTAGAGAAAAAGCCGGTCTCACTCAACGTGAGGTTTCGGATGCTCTTGGATACTCAACTCCGCAGTTTATCTCGAATGTGGAACGTGGCCGCTGCCGCTTTCCGATTCGAAAATTGCCAAAGATCAAAAAACTCTACGGAATGTCAGCCGAACAAGTGATCGGTTTGATCTTGTCTGAAGAGAAAGAGATCTTGTTGAAAGTTTTTAAGAACGCTCGCTAAGGCGTCCTCGCCTTCGATTTAGATCACCTTACATTTATAGATATAACTGGCGCCGCCCATGAGTGTGCGAAACTCGCATCGCTCAAAGGCGCCGGTCTGTGCCAGCATGTCGACGAATTTTTGGCCGCTCGGAAACTGTCGTGAGGATTGGTTCAAGTACTCGTAGGCAAATCGCTTGCCTGTGATCCAGCCTCCCAAGCGCGGCATGACTTTCTTTAGGTAAAATTCAAACGCATATTTCAATAGATTGTCCGGGGCTTCGCCCGTTTCTAAAATCATGACATAGCCGCCGGCTTTTACGGTCCGTGCCATTTCACGCAAAGCTCGCTCGGGATCTTGAACGTTGCGAATTCCGTAAGCGATGCTCACCACATCAAATTGGCAATCGGCAAAGGGCAGCTCCATAGCGTCTGCCAGTTGAAACTGCACTTCAAGCCCGGCGTTTTTGGCCTTTGGTGGTGCCAAACGAAGCATATCTTCACAAAAGTCTGAACCAATCACATGTCCGAGTTCGCCCACAGTCTTTTTAAACTCAATCGCCAAGTCGCCAGTGCCGGTGGCGCAATCCAAGATGTGATCACCAGGCTTAGCCCCACTCCAGCGCACCACATCTTTTCGCCAAAGCCGAGCTAAACCAAAAGTCATGACATCATTGGCTTTGTCGTAACCGTTCGCGACTTCTGCAAAAATAGTTTTTATTTTTTCAGGCTTGGGACCTTCGATCATCATGAATTCACCTCAATCTCTTTACAGAGTGGCCATATTTCGGTTCATCGCCGTGAGAATTTTTGGCAGCTGCTCCATCAGCGACTCGAACTGGGGGAGATTCAAAGATTGGTATCCATCCGATAGTGCTTTTGCAGGCTCCGGATGAACCTCTACTAAAAGTCCATCGGCGCCAGCCGCCGCGGCCGCGAGCGCTACGGGTATCACTAGGTCCGCTCGCCCCGTGCCGTGCGAAGGATCGGCTAAAACGGGATAAGGTGTTTCAAGCTTCGCTAAAGCGATCGCATTTATATCGAAGGTGTTTCTGGTTGCCGTTTCAAAAGTTCGAATGCCGCGCTCACACAGAACGATCTCTTCGTTTCCACCGCGCGCGAGATAATTGGCTGCTAGCATCCACTCTTTAAAGAGCGCCGAAAGTCCGCGTTTCAGCAGAACGGGTTTACGGAGCGTGCCAAGCTCTTTGAGAAGCGCGTAGTTGTACATGTTGCGTGAGCCGACCTGAAACATATCGACGATGTCATGGAGATCATCGATCTGCCGCGGGTCTGTGATCTCGCTCACAAAGGGCAGTCCAAACTCAGCCTTGGCTTTGCGGATGATTTCGTATGCATCGGGTCCCATGCCTTGAAACTGCGTGGGGTCGGTCCGAAGCTTATACAAACCGCCGCGTAGTCCAACACCTCCAAGTCGCTTGACCTCTTTGGCAATAGTTGAAATTTGGAGATCCGACTCGATTGAGCAGGGCCCGGCCCAAACAGAAAACGGGCCGCCTCCGAGTTGACTTGAACCGATCTTGACGACCTTTGAGATTTGTTTCATTCTGCCTTAAGTTTTTAATCGGCTGGCTGGCCAAAGTCACCATCACGAATTCATCTGCAGCTAGAAAATTGAGTTATGTTCATATTGAGGACAGGTAGAATCTTGCAGGCAATGAAATACCTACTATTTTTAACATGTTAGATAATCCAAATCAGGACTGTGTCGGAATGGCTTGGCTCGGGCGCGGTGGTGGACCCCAGCGAGAGGTCGTGGGTTTTCGGTTTGACCACCTCGCGAGTGAGCCTATTAAGGGTCGCCTGAATTTTTTTGCCCCCGATTTTGCCTTGCGCGCTCGTACTCCTTGGTGTGTTGGCGAAGTCGTCGACATGGAAGAGTTCGAAGCCGAGTCTCCACCAGACCTCCCCACCAGGCTTGCCGTGCACCCACCCAGTCAGCTGGTCTTCAATCAGCTGCACACGGAGATCTTGCGTTTGCTCCAGCAGGGGGATGTGCAGAAGCTTGTTCCGATAGTGACAGAGGCGATTGAGTACTCGGCACCGCTGAGCTTGGCGATGTTCACTTCACTGCTGCAGGATCGTTGGCCGGGGCAGTTCACTTACGGTTTGCAAATTGATGATGAGGGAATGTGCGGTGTCTCACCCGAGGTGCTGTTTCAAGTGCGTGACGGTGTGGTTGAAACTATGGCCTTGGCCGGAACGGGCCGCCTAGATTCAGGCAGCCTGTTAGAAGATCCCAAAGAGATGCTCGAGCACAATTTGGTGATTGAAAATCTTTTGGTGGAGCTGCGCGACTACGGGACCGTAGACATTGGCCATACGGTGGAGCGACCCTATGGTAGCCTCAAGCACCTATTTACTCCTATGCGCGTGCATTTGGATCGACCGGTGGGATTTTCAGAATTGTGTGAGCGCTTACACCCTACTGCCGCCCTTGGTGGCTGGCCACGCACTCGCGCCCGCCAGTGGTTGGAGGAGCAGAGCTTTCATGACAGTCGAAGGCGATTTGGTGCACCATTTGGCTATTTGCGTGATGAAGAGATGTTTTGTGTGGTGGCAATACGAGGCGTGCAATGGCAGGGTCGGCGCGCTCAGATCGGCACGGGTTGTGGCGTGGTCGCCGGCAGCCAAGCGGAGAGCGAGTGGCGTGAGTTGAACCTCAAGCGCGCCGCTATTTATGAACTGCTGGGACTCAATTCATGACCAATATGGCCTTGGCAAAGGCATCGCTGCAGCAACTGTTCAATGAAGGTGTTAGAGAGATCATCGTTTGTGCAGGTGCACGCAATGCGCCTTTGGTTTCGCTTCTGTCCGAGCCGCAGGCATCGACGACTGCTTTTTCGATGGTGCATTTTTTTGACGAGCGCAGTGCTAGCTTTTTTGCGCTTGGCCGAGTGTTGGCAATAGGGCGACCTGTAGCCGTGGTGACAACCTCAGGCACTGCGGCTGCCGAGTTGCTCCCGGCCACAGTTGAGGCCTTTTACCAGGGTTTACCGTTGGTGTTGGTGACGGCGGATCGACCAAAAGTTTACCGAGGCAGTGGGGCTCCCCAGGCGATTGAGCAGGTGGGAATTTTTTCGCACTACGTGGAACGCTGCTGGGATCTCGATGCGAGCGGTGGTTCACTTGCCTTCACGTTAAGTTCCGAGCGGCCCACGCACATTAACATCTGTTTTGCAGAACCTCTTCTCGACGATGCCACGGTTCGGTCCCTCGATTGGCAATCATCCTTAGTGCCACCACCGATTGCATCTTGTTCATCTGGTGTGTCGTCTGTTTTGCCGTCCGTGGATTTGTCGACTCCGCTTGAGATTTCTATGCGGCGGCCACTGGTGATCGTCAGTGGACTTGCGGCCTCGGCTCGAGCCGACGTTTTGCGGTGGTTGCAAGACTTACGGCGACCTGTTTGGGCTGAGGCGACTTCGGGTCTGCGAGGGCATCCAACTTTGCTGCCGTTTGAACTGCAAGGGGGAGCGCCGCAACTTCGACAGCTCGATATCGATGGCGTGATTCGAATTGGTGGAGTGCCAACTTTGAGACTTTGGCGCGATTTGGAAATGTCGGATCTGCCGGTGCTGCACTTCTCGCATTTGCCATTTTCCGGTTTGGCTCGACGTTCCCAATTGCATCGCCTCACCGATCTATCGCGGGCCAAATTGACGCCGCTGCCGTGGAGCCCAGAGGAGCAAGAGCGAGATAAGCATCGAGCGGAACAGCTCGGCCAAATTCTACAAAAATTGCCGCTCAGTGAAGTGGGCCTCGTTCACGCCTTGACCCAGGTCATTCCAAATGCCGCGCGGGTTTTTTTGGGCAACAGTTTGCCCATTCGAGAGTGGGACCTGGCGGCTCGTCGATCGGGTTTTTTTGAAGTGTTTGCCAATCGTGGTGCCAATGGAATTGACGGTTTGATTTCAACTTTTATCGGTGTGAGCACTCCCGCAGCCTCAAACTGGGGGCTCATTGGCGATCTTTCTGCGCTCTATGACCTCAGTGGTCCATGGGCCTTGCGGGAGCGAGAAATACAAGATCTCAATCTGGTGATCCTCAACAACGGCGGCGGAAAGATTTTTGAACGCATGTTCAATAACCCGCAGTTTGAGAATCGGCACAGTCTTGCCTTTAAACATTGGGCGGATATGTGGGGATTGGATTACCTGCGTATGGACTCCCCGATGAGTCTTGCGCCTGCGCTAAGGCCACGAATCATCGAGTTGGTTCCAGAGCAAAAGCAAACACAGACATTTTGGGAAATGTGGGAAGGAGTCCAGTGACGACCGTACTCTTGCACGGATTTTGGGGTCAGCCGAGTGATTGGAACCGCGTGCTTCAAGTCATGGATTTGGGGCGAACCGTACTCACGCCTGATCTCTATTTTGATGAACCGATAACTCCACAAACGCCCTTGAGCGAATGGCCCAAGCGCTTTTGGCAATGGATCGATCATGAGGTTGGAGACGCGCCAATCACTTTGATCGGCTATTCGCTGGGCGCACGCCTAGCGCTCAACGCCTGTTTGCACGCCCCAACTCGGGTCCATCGCGCGCTCCTGCTTTCGGGCCAAGTGCTGTTGCCGGAGTCTGCGCATGCGGCGCGCCTGCAATGGGAGTCGGAGTATGCCGAGCGATTTCTGCACGAGGATTGGACCACTTTGAGTGAGAGTTGGCAGGAGCAATCGGTGTTTGCAGGAACGTCGTTTTTGCAACGGCGCGAGGACCCGGCCTTGCGACGTCTGCTGGGATTGTCGCTGGTGAATTGGTCGCCCCGGTTACACCCGTTTGGCTGGTCGGATGTAAAGCAGCTCCCGTCCTCTGTGCACTGGGCATTTGGCGCATTAGATCAAAATTATCGGTCGGTTGTGAATACCTTGCAGGAACTCCCAGTCCAGGGGCAGATTGCAATCATTCCAAATGTTGGTCATAGAGTGATTCAAGACGCAGCCGAATGGATCGGCGAGTGGATTGAGAATAAACCGTAACTGAACTCACAAATTGAGGGAGATCCAACAAGATGAAAAAGAAGTTTATCGAGCTGAAGTCCACTGAGAATCAGTTGGTCTATATTTGTCCCGAAGCGATTGGTGCCTTCGAAGTTGTCCCGGCCAGCAATCGAGTCGAAGGACATGTCAAAGTCTACGTCAGTGGCTTTAAATTTTTGGTACAAATTGAAAAAGACGAACTTTTGAAAAAACTAAATGAGTAGGTGAGTGATGCAAGAAAATTGGACTACGATTAAAGAGTATAAGGATATTTTGTTTGCCCGAACGGCAGATGGAGTGGCTAAGATCACCATCAATCGGCCAGAGGTTCGCAATGCGTTTCGGCCACAAACCGTTATGGAACTGCAGGACTCCCTGCTCATCAGCCGCGAGGACAATCAAATCGGAGTCGTGATTTTGACGGGTCAAGGGCCTGATGCATTTTGCTCAGGTGGTGATCAAAAGGTGCGTGGGCACGCAGGCTATGTTGGTAGCGACGGAATCCCTCGCCTAAATATTTTAGATGTGCAAAAGCAAATTCGATCTTTGCCCAAACCAGTCATTGCCATGGTGGCCGGCTATGCCATTGGGGGTGGGCACGTGCTTCAAGTGGTCTGTGATTTGACCATCGCCGCAGACAATGCACGCTTTGGTCAAACGGGACCTAAAGTGGGTTCGTTTGATGGTGGATTGGGCAGCAGTTATTTGGCGCGGATCGTGGGGCAAAAGAAGGCCCGAGAGATTTGGTACCTTTGCCGGCAATACACCGCCGAGCAGGCGTTGCAGATGGGACTGGTGAATCATGTGGTTCCCTTGGATGAGCTTGAGGCCGAGACTCTCAAGTGGTCCCGTGAAATTTTGCAACACTCGCCGCTCGCCATTCGCTGTTTGAAATCGGCGCTCAACGCGGATTGCGATGGCCAAATGGGACTCTTAGATTTGGCGGGTAATGCCACGCTTCTCTACTACATGTCTGAAGAAGCCAAAGAGGGGAAGAATGCCTTTGTGGAACGCCGACCACCCAATTTTAGCCAGTTCCCTAGACTGCCATAACCAGAGGTCAGTGCCGTCGTGACGTCGCGTGCAAAAGCTCTATGGTTGACCTCGCGGCCGAAGACACTTTCGGCATCGTTTATTCCGGTGATCACGGCGCATGCTCTGGTTCTCGCAGAAGGTCGAACGGCAGAGTTCTGGATCTCAGCTTGTGCGTTGCTTGCCTCAATTTTTATTCAAATTGGTACAAATTTTGTCAATGATGCGCTCGATTTCATTAAGGGGGCCGACGCGGAGACACGACTGGGTGACGCGCGCGCCAGTCAACAAGGTTGGTTTACTCATAAATTTGTCCTGAGTCTAGGGATCGGTTGCTTCGTAGTGGCTGCGGCTTTTGGATTGCCGCTGGTTATCCATGGCGGCATTCCCATTCTGATCGTTGGCTTAATTTCACTGCTTATGGGTTATGCCTATACGGGCGGGCCGTTCCCACTGGCCTATGTGGGGCTGGGTGACCTGTTCGTAATTGTCTTTTTTGGGCTGGTCGCCGTGAGTGGAGTTGTATTTTTACACACGAGTCAAATTTTGCCTTCGGCCTTGGTGTGTGGACTGCAGATTGGACTGCTTGCGACAGTGATGATTGCGATTAATAATCTGCGAGACCTAGAGCAAGATCAGTTGGTGAATAAGCGCACGTTGGCCGTTCGGCTCGGCCCTCGCTTAGGACGATATGAAGTTGTAGCGCTTGTCATGGGAGCATTTCTCTTAAACAGTTATTGGCTGCATCGAGGCTATCTCTTGAGTTTTCTTTTGCCCATTTTGGCATTGCCGCTTGGAATCTATCTGTTGCAACGTTTGCTGAATTCGCAGGCGGACCGCACCTACAATAGGCTCCTCGCACTGGGTTCACTTCTGCACATCTTATTTGGTCTGCTTCTTAGCCTTGGGTTTGTCTTCCGATGAAGACCTGGGTGCACCGATATGAACTCGAGACAAAGCAGAATCTTCGGCGCATGGGGGCATTGCTGAAGATCGAATGGGCATCGGCCCGATTTGGCTTTAGTGACGTCCACCCCTGGCCGGAGTTTGGCGATCAGCCGCTTGAACTGCAGCTCGAGCGGCTCACACAAGACGCGCTTACCCCTTTGCTCGAAGTGAGTTTAAACTTCAACCGGATGGACTGTGAATACCGCCGATTGAATCGGAGTGCTTTTTTAGGTTTGCCGCTGCCCACATCGCACAAGCTGATCGTAGATCTGCTGACTACGACTGAGGCGGATCTGCACGCCTGGCAAGCTCAGGGATTCACCCACCTTAAGGTTAAATTGGGGCAGTCGCTTCAGTTAGAGAGTGGGCGGTTGCAACAGCTGATGCGGGCGTCGAATTTCATTTGGCGGCTAGATATGAATGGCCGACTCAAGGCGACTGAATTTATAACCTGGTGGTGTGAGTTTCCAAAAGACCTGAGGGTGAAGATAGATTTTGTCGAGGATCCTGTGGGGGATTCTGAGCTTCCGCTCGATGGGCCCTGGGCCGACGATTGGCGACGGTTGAGCAACTCGGTGGTCGAAGTGATCAAGCCCGCTCGACAACTGCATGTGCCAATTTTGCAAAACAAACGAGTCGTATTTACCAATAGTTTTGAACACAGTCTGGGGCAGGCCTGTGCGATTTGGACTGCGGCTCAGCATTACCGCAGCCAGCCTCATACACAAGAGGTCTGTGGGCTGGGCGCACCTGAGCACTACAAACAAAATAAATTTACCCAGGAGTGGAGCTGCTCGGGGCCTATTTTGCGGCCACCGCCGGGAGCCGGTTTTGGGTTTGATTCTGGTCTCAAAGAGCTTTTGTGGGAGCGTCTAGTGTGAACTGGCCAACGGTCAAACAGCGCGTGTGGCATTATTCACCACGTCTGAGCTCAGACGAGTTGTCACGCTTACGCCTTCTACAAGCCCGAATGGGGACCGCTCAGGGCAAAGTTTGGATCTTAACATCGGGAACTCAAAGCGTTGGAACGCTCAAAGCGATTTGTTTATCCGAAGAGGCCGTTATGGTCGCGGCTGAGGGGGCGAATCGGCACCTTCAAGTGACGGCTGCGGACCGCTGGCTTTTGGCGATTCCCGACTATCACATCGGCGGTTTGGCTATTTTTGCGAGAGCCCATTTGACAAGCTCTCATGTGGATCGCGCGCCTGCCAAATGGGAGGGTCGAGAATTTGTCCGCACGGTGCGAGACTGTGGCACAACCTTGACCTCACTTGTCCCGACGCAAATTTTTGATTTGGTGAACCAGCAACTCGAGTGCCCTGAGAGCCTCAGAGCTGTCGTGGTCGGTGGTGGAAATTTGCCAGAGTCGATCTATCTCCGCGCGCGCGATTTGCGCTGGCCACTGCTCCCTAGCTATGGGCTCACCGAGGCCGCCTCTCAGGTCGCAACGGCCTCGTTGGATTCACTAAACCTGCGTGAACTCCCACTGCTTCTGCCGCTTTCGCATGTGGAGGTAGAACTGCGCCAGGGGCAGATCTTCATTCGGTCATTGGCGGTGTGCGAGCAAGTCGCAGGCATTGACGGAGACGGAACCTGCTGGAGCGAAGATCCGCGTCGTAACGGCCTTTTGCCTACAGAAGATTTGGCAGAAAACGAGCATGGTCTGTTGCGCATTTTGGGCCGCCGTGACCGCGTGGTGAAAGTGCTAGGGGTGCTGGTGCCGCTGGTTGAAGTTGAAGCGGCGGTAGGGGTTGAATTTGAGCGAACTCAGCCGGCCATGATCGATTTTACGATCATCACTTTGCCGGACGATCGCGCGGGGGCGCGCCTTGTGCTTTTGACAGACACCGCAGTGCCTTTGAACGTATTGACTCAAGCCATAGATCGATACAACTCGACAGCTCCTGGACCTAAACGGATTTCATTGGTCGGGTGGCTCCCCCACCTGCCCCGCACCGAGCTGCAAAAAATAAAGGTCGCAGAATTGCGCAATCTTTGGTCTAGCCTGACTTAGACCCTGGTCACGAAGTTGTCATTTTTTTGATAGATCCCCTGAAAGCCAAGCTCAGAAGGGCTTTATAGTCGTTCGGCTGGAGAGCCTAAAGTCCTATATTTTTAGAGCCGAACTTTCCTCACAACATTCAAGGGGTGAGGTATGAGGAAGTTTTTGGTTTTGCTATCGGCTGGCTGCGTTCTCTGGAGTGTTGGGTGTGCAAAGCCCATCGGAGCTTCAAACCAGGCTGAGGTCGAGCCCGACTACGCGCCCGGATTCTTTGATGAAAAAAGTGAGGACGCAACTCAAGACGACACCGAGGGCGGAGAGACCAACACCGACCTGCCTCATCCAGACGACGTCGAGGAGACCATTCAGCAGAAGGGATCTATCAGCACTCTGCTGTCCTTTCCGCAGACGCAGTGGAATGAGTGTGGCGCCAATCCCTCGGGGCAATATCTGGAGTACACTTGCGTGCAAACGCGAAAAATTTCTGTGATCTTAGATGCATTTCTACAGCAACGCTTGTTGAAATGTGTGGATGCCGGCATGGCGGCACAGTCTGGTGGAGGCACCGCAAAGGCTATTCACGTCGTGCATGCGGGAATCGCCGGTGATCCACGGCACTCCCCGAGGAGCTTGCATGCCCACAATCGCGCGGTGGACGTGAAGGTTATTCGCGCGGTCTTGACCAACGGAACCGAGCGGCAATACACCTACTCCAAGCTAGGCAATCGCACCTTTTATACGGCCCTTAGAAACTGTTGGGGCGAGACGGTGAGCACATACAACGGCTGCCCACTGTATCGAAACACGAAGATGTTAACCGGTTCGATTGGCTGGGAGAACTCTGCCCACGGACATCACATGCATTTGTCGGTGCCGTATTGTCACAGCGGCCGGTATGGATCGGACGTTTGGGTGCGCTAAGGTTAAGTAAGTCAATTTACGAGGATTGCGAAGTCACTGCATCTGCTGTAAACGCTTCAAGATGGCCTCCGGGATGGGCATTTTCGCAAAAGACTTTCGGCCCACAAAGACATGCACGGTCTTCACTTTAGCAATGGACCGACCGTCGGCTAGCGCAAAGTGAAAATGAAATTCCACAGAGCTTTCGTTGATCGTGCCGACAGTCACGTGAATTCGCAAGTCATCATGGGGGCGCAAGGGGCTGAGGTAATTCGCCTCCACGTGCCGCAAAGGCACCCCCCAGTCGGCATGGCGATACCAGTCCTCCCAAGTAATTCCAATTTGTGGCAGATAGGCCTCGAGTGCTCGGTGGGCGAGGCGAAAGTAATTGCCAAAGAAAACAATCCCTTCGCCATCGGCTTCATCAAATGCGACAGTGTGAGCAATGGGGGAGACTTGCGGCGGCGTCATGTCTCAAACACAACACCGTTGACTTAAAGAGTCAATTCCGCCAGAAGAAAATCAGCTGGAAAGGCCAACTCCTGTGAAAGACCTGAAAATCTTCAATCGCGATGACTTCCCCAAGTACTTACCCAAGTTGCATTCGCTTTACGATGACCTGTTCTCGTCGGGCAAAGGATTTAGATCCAAGCTCATTCAGCGTATCGGCAAGCATCTTGGACTTGAGCCACGACAAGAGTTGCTCTTGGCTCAAACGATCGAGTTTATTCACAACGCCTCTCTGCTGCATGATGATCTGATTGATCGCTCACCGCTACGTCGAAGCAAAACGGCCGCTTGGTTGAAGTACAGTCCCGAGTATGCGGTGTTGGCAGGCGACTATTTGTTGGCGCGGGTCATGGTGAATTTGTCTCGCTATGGCAACCTCCCGTTGATTCAGTACACGGCTGAAATGATTTCGGATCTGCTTGAGGGCGAGTGGATTCAAGATTCACTGATGCAGGATTGGAATGTGCAGTTGAATCAACTGGATCAAGTGCATGATCTGAAGACCGCTTCACTCTTCAAGTGGTGTTTGCGGGCGCCCTTTATCATTCAAGAGAATGCCAATGTGCAGTTGCACCAAACTTTGGCTGAGATGGGCACTTTGCTTGGACTGTTGTTTCAGCGAGGTGATGACCTGTTAGACTTTAACGTTCGCAACGAAGAAGGCAAAGCGCTACTCGGTGACTTGAAGTCTGGCTACCTGAATTCCTTTGCCGCTTTTCTATCGCGGAAAATGACAGAAGCAGAAAAACAAAAACTTCGCACGTGCACCACTCTTGAAGAGGTGCAAGCCATGGTCACGCCAGACGGCTTCAACCATTCAGTGCAGGAATTTGACGCCCTCAACGCTCAGGTCATTCAACTGTACGAACATAAAACTCGTTCACTCGAGACATTTTTGCAGGCCTCAGAGCGCGGCTTGGTCAACGATCTGATGGGACTGCCGAGTTTGCTTTACTATAGGCGAGCGTAGGTCATGGAGTTTATTACGCTCACCCAAGATGACCCCCGGTTTGCGGCCCACTTGGATGGAACGTTCTCTCGCACCAAGCGCGCTCTACCCATCGAGACCTATCACCCACAGACACCCAAAGAGCGAGTGACCTTTCGTATTTTGCCGCTCGAGCAAGTCGATCGACCCTTCTGGTGGAAGATCTATTTTCTCTCGTGTCGACCGGAGCTTTTGCCTTTGACGCTGGGGCCGGCCGTTGCGGCTTGGCTGGCGCATCTAGGGCGCTTGGAGGATTGGCGGCCATGGCCGTCGTGGCTAGCCCTGATGGGGTTATTCTTTCTTCACACGTCTATTTTTCTCTTCAACGATGTGCAAGATCATCTCCACGGCTATGACCGACTCAATCGGCGACGTGGCAGTCAGGTGATTCAAAAGGGCTGGGTGCGTGCGGTCGATATGAAGCGCTGGGCCTGGCTCAATGGGGCTTTGGCCTTGGCGTTGGCAGTGCCGGCGTTTTGGGCTACGCCGTGGCAGCTGCTAGGGATTTGCAGTCTCGCGTTGCTTGCGTTGGTCCTGGTGATGCGAGGTGTGGCCGTTCGCTGGGGCCTGGCCGATCTAGCGTTGATCTTGTTGTTTGGTCCTCTACTGACAGCCGGCATAGTGCTCGCGAGTTTTACTGAAGTGGGCTGGGCTGACGTTCTTTTGGGTGGAGCTTTTGGGTTGATCACCGCATGGACCTTGCAAGTGCGGCAATTTGAGAATCTGTTTCGCTCGCGTCCAGAGGGATTTCGCACGTTTATTGGACACTTGGCCTTTGATCGAGCGAAGCAAGTTGTCGTGATTGAGGGAGTCTTGCTGCTCTCTATACAAGCATTGTTTGCCTACTGGTTAGAGGTTGCGCAGCTAGCCATATGGTTGGTTCCGTTTGCAGTGGTTCCAAGTGTCATTTTGGTGAGTCGAATGGCACGCGCGGCCTCCCCGCTGTCGTCGCGTCTCGTTGGATCTGAGTGGTGGGCGTTGGGGTCCCAATTGGCTTGGACCTTGTGGTGGATGGTGGCCGTGAGTGTTTCATGGGTTTAGCTTGGGTTGAGGCTCTCTCTCCTCCAGCGGTGGCTCGAGCTGAAAGTTTAGCGCGACTCTTGAATGTGCCCGTGGGGCCGGTGGCTCAGGAAGGCACAGCAGGTGTCAAGATCGTGGTGTCAGAGGTCGCGCTTGGACTCGGCTTTGTCGACTCCAAGCGAGGTAAGCCTCACTATGTCGACTTCTTAACCCGCGAGTGGAAAACCAGATTTGCGACCGGTTTAGCCAAGCGTCATATTTTTGCCAGAGCGCTAGGGTTGAAGGGGCAAGCTGTGCACGTGATTGATGCCACGGCAGGTTTTGGCCAAGATGCCCTGCTGGCAGTGGCGATGGGGTGTCAGGTGACAGCACTAGAGAGTTCAAAAGTCGTCGTGCAATTGCTGCGTGATGGTTTGTTGCGTGCGAACTCTGAAGACGAAAGTTTAAAAATTAAGCTGAGTCACATTCAGGTCGTAGAGACCGAGGCCAAAGAGTTTCTCGCGACCCAGCCGATAGCTGACGTGGTTTACTTAGATCCGATGTTTGAAAAGCCTAAAAAAACCGCGAAGAGTCCAAAAGAGATGCAATTGCTGCAAGAGCTGTTAGGCGAACCACCTAGTGCCAATGAGGTTGAAGAGATCTTTCAATTGGCTCTTTCCACCGCCAGATCTCGGGTGGTGATCAAACGGCCATTGAAGAGCCAGGCTCTGTGGCGCACACCCTCTCATTCCTTCAAAGGGCAAAGTATACGCTATGATGTTTATGTCTCGAATTGAGACAAAGTTATTAAAAATAGAAATTGTCATTCTGAATGAGCTGAATTGACTTAAGAACTTGTCTCATTTTGACGATGGGACTTGCGATGCTGAAGTCTAACCATGTCCTATTTGCCATGATTCTGGCTGTAAGTCTCGGTCCCAAAGGCGCACAAGCCCAGGACAAGCTTCAGCCCGCCGAGGTATACAAGCGCTGCTATATTCGAATGGCTCGGATGATCCCAAAAGCAAACGACCCTCGCCTCCTTCGAGTCCAACAGGGGAAGCATTCGGCCGCGAATGCCTGTGTCAGTCTTTTTGAATCAGCGGAGCTTGGCCGCGCTGACATCATGAAAAATCGCACCAGCGCTGAAGCCAAAAGCGTGCTAAAAACATTTCATGATTTGCATCAGTCCTGGTTTTCAATAAAACTTTCTGCCGTCAACAATCCAGTCAATTATTTACATAGAGATTTTGATGAGCCCGCGCTGTATTTTACTCGCGCAGCATTCGCTCCTCAGGTCGAATTTAGCTCGGTTGTGACCTCGAAAAATGGCCTGGCAGGTGTTCGTGATCCAGCAATTCAATTGAATGATTTTGCCGCGAACAGAATCATGCGGTACTCCCAAAATTTGCCCTATGCAAATCCGACCACATTGATTTTGGCCTATGTGCAACATTCTGAAGTCCCAAGAACTCCCGCAGCTGTGACTGCAGGTCTGCCGTTACAATACGTTCAGTCAAATGTCCCAAGGCGATTGGAGCAGACCACAGAGCTGGGTGAACTGGTCGGCGTTCGATCGGTGTCGAGCCTCAATTTGCCGAATTTCTCCTTTGGCGTGAGTCTGAACTCCTCCCGCACTGCTCCGGAAGTGAAAGCAGCTATTGTAAAAATGGGTCAGACTGCAGACGTCAACGCTCATTTGGGTGGGGGCGTTCTGGGGTCTCAGGTTTTTTATTTGAGCAATGCCAATTTGAATATCGGAGTTTTCGCAGAAGATTATAAGAACATTAACCGTCGGATATCTGACAAAGTCTTTACCGACCTGCTTTGCAACGACTTGCCGAGTTTAACCGAGGCGGATGTAAGGTCTCAGGTGAAAGTGAATTCGCCCTACACGTTTCAACGTCAAAGTACCTGCCTGCAATGTCACGCATCCATGGACGAGATGGCCATGGTCTATCGAAACAATTTTATATTTTCCAGCGCTTCAACTCGCCAGCTTGTTGGCAAAGCCATTCAGGGTGTTGGGCAGTTTCCAGCGTCTCCCTCTGCGACCTTGTTTGCGCTGAGGCCTCCGGCTGGACAGCTGCATTTTCGAGAGCTAATTTCGTCTGGAAACTATCGAAGGTCCGTTGTCAGATCGGATTTCTCAAACCTTGAAAGTCTCGGGCAAAAATTGGCCGGGGCAAATGATCTGTATAGATGCGCCAGCAAAAGGTACTACCGCTTTTTCACAGGCATTGATGTCGATTTGACTCGCCGAGCGGATTCTAAAATGGACCGATATCATCAAGACTTGGTGTTGGAGCTGGCAGACAAACTGAAATCCACTCAAAGTGTGAAATCGATCTTGCGTGATATTTTTTCGTCCGAGTCTTTTCAGACGAGGTCCTATTTGCCTGCGAGGTTAAAGTGAGCATAGACCGATCACGCCGGAGCTTTCTAAAGCGCTGGAGCCAGACATTGGGTCTGCTCAGTATAAGTGGCACGGGGTTGGAGCTTCTCAGTGGTTCAATTTTGCAAAAGGCTCTGGCGGCATCCACTACCAGTGGGATGAACTACGTCATGTGGTATTTCCCTGGGGGGCCACCGCGTTGGATGTTTGACCTACTGCTCACGCCGACGGGTCGGACGGGCTCAAATTTTGTCGCTGGGAATTTTGGTACAGTTCTAGATATTTCTCGCAGTTCAATGCATGTCGATTATGCAGTCAATCGGCATGTCGTCGGCGGCAAAGACATTTACCTGCCTCCGGTTTGGAAAGCAGGCCCGAGGGGTCAAGATTTTGCGTCTTTGTTGCCGCACACCTGCTTTTTTCGCGGCGTTGATATGGAGATAAACAATCATGTTTTATCTGCGCGCCGCCAGGTGGGTCCAGTTGTGGGAGGCGAGAGTATAACTGGAGCCGTAGCGAGTCGCTGGATGACAACAGTGGCTGGAGTTGGTGCGAGTGGGCTTGGTCCCACCCTTGCCTTTAAGTCCAAGCGAGGCGCTATGCCCACGATGATCGATTACAGCACGCGTGGAAACAGCAATCCTATTCAACATATGCTGAGGCCATTTCTCCCCCATGCTCGAGGACGCGTAGCTCACAGTTCCGATCAGGTGAAACTGCAGTCCCAGGCTCTCATGCAATTTGAAAGACAGGCCCAAGCAGATGGTGTCGAAACGCCCGTGCTTGTCGACATGTATGAAAGCGCCATGGATCTCATGGATCAGAATATTTACCGTTTAAACGAGCAATGGAATGAGGTTTATGGTCGCTATAACGGTCTCATCGAGGCCGCTCTGCAATCGGGCAACCTCTCGCTTCCGGGGCTTTTCGACAAAGCCGTGCGCGGCAGTCGCACTGATGTTCGATTGAAGTTTGGTCCCGGTCCTGAGGATTTTGCAAGTTCTGCGGATGTGCGGAGTGGCTTGAGACAAGGACTAAGGGTTGGTGGACTGGCCGAAAACTTTGCAATTGCTGAAATCTCACTCGGGCGATTCACCAACAATTTGACCTTAGGAGTGAGTGGCCTTTCAAATGTTAACTTTGGCCGGTCAATTGGAATAGGGCATGATCAACACGCGATAGGCTCCGTTATTAGTACGATGTCCACTACGCTTGTGTATCGGGCGTTTTTGGCAGGACTTACCGAACAGGTTCGCAATTTGAAAAAGAACAACCTTTTTGATAAGACTTTATTGCACATTGCCTCTGAATTTAACCGGACGCCGTTGAGCACGGGTTCTGGCTCGGATCATGCTCCCTTCGCTAGCAATTCCACGATTATTTCGGGCCTGATCAAACAGGTCGCTGTCATCGGAAACATTCAAAAGGCCTCATACAGTTCCACCTATCCCGGCACTTTCGGAGTTGCCGCGGGTTTCAATTTGGCGGGGGAGACGCGGCCAATTCAGGTCAATGATGTGGCTCTAACGATCACTTCGATGTTGGGAGTGGAGCCTGTGGTAACGAATGGTCGGTCGCTGTTAGTTCCCAAGGGTCAAGGCTGGGTGCCTGCCAAAAGCGAGGCCAAGAATGTTTAGATCACGCAAGAGCTGGTCACTTGGTGTCTCGGGCTTAGCTGTGGTTATATTGGCATTTCAAAACTGTGCCTTGGACGGAAGTTTTGAGAGCGCCGAAATGAGTTCAGAAACAAAAATCGAGATGGATGAAGTGGTGCATGATTTTGTCGCGCCTCCAAAAAAGGCAGCGTCTGTCCCGACGACTTATCAGCCGATATTGGCCGATCGAATTTATATTAAGTCACTGGTAGAAGATGTATTTGGTTCTCGGGCGATGCTCACAGACTCGGCTCGGATATTACTAAACACTGCAGAATTTGGAGCGCCCTGCTCGGCCTACGAGAGCTATATCGATTTGAAGGGTCGGCTGGTTAACTCCATGCAAAACTGCAACCCGTTTTCGGCAACACGATTGAATTCCACTGTTCTTCCCAACCCGTCTTCGGCTCGACAGGCGCTGTTGTCGAGTGCATGCTCAGACTGGGTTCACAGCGACTCCACTATGCGCTTTGCAATAGCTCGGATTGGCAAAGGGATTCCAAAAGCCACTGAGTCAAATGTTCAAAAGCTCTATCATCTCTTCTACCGCAATTCACCGGCGCCAAGCGCGTCGCTGATTCAATCCCTGCAGTTAATCCTCAAATACAAAGGCACCGTATCTTATGCGAACTGGCGCTCGGCGTTTTATACAGTTTGCGCCTCACCCCACTGGCAGCTGCTATGAATTGCAAGCTATCGATCCTCACTTTTTTGACACTGTTTGCAACGGCGTTGACCGAATATGCGTGGGCTGATGCGAAACTCCTCACTATTCGTGGTTTGTATGAGCGTTCTAGCTACACGGTCAACACCACCTTACCATTTGTTATTGACAGTAGGAATGGTCAAGAGGTGAAGATTTTGCGCGTAGAGATGGCGAACATCAAAGGGGCGTGTGGCATGAGGATAGACCCCTTTCGTGCCAATGTATTTCTAGTTCGATGTTCTAGCGCAGGTCAGGTGGATTTTCGTATTTTACTTGAGCTGGGTAGCAGTACCTTTGAAACATTTTTTGGACCCATCAGTATTGATAACTTTCAAGACAATCTGGGATCAACTGGATCAGGGTCTCCAGTCGATGATCCCGAGATTTTCAAAGGGCAGCAGCTGTTCGGTTCGTATTGTGTCCGTTGCCATTTGGTTGAACGACCTCACGCCTCGACAACTGTAGCTGATATCAAGTCGGCAATACGCACGGTTCCCTCGATGCGGCAAGATGCTCAGCTAAGGACATTGACAGAGGCCAACCTAGAATTAGTCCGGAAGTTCTTAGGAAGTCGCAAATGAAAAGAGGACTATTTGCCGTCGCCATGTTGTGTTTGGCCACCTTGGTATTTCAAAACTGTGGTGCCCCCACCTATAAAAATGTGGGCGACCCCTCATTGGCGGGCTTCGATTTGGCATATCCCTATTCGGCAAAGCCCCAATTTTACGTCGATGCCCAGGTGCTTTACAAGAAGATGGAGGGCGTTGATATTCGCGAATTTAAAGTCTTCGTTAATATTGGGGACCCTAAATCGACACGGGAGGAAGTCAGTTACCAGGTCGATGTGCAGGACTCCAAAGGTGAAGTGCTTTGCCCGTCTCACTCGGGGGTTATACTGCCCGGGCAATCGGCGATTCTATTTGACTGCGTGAGCGCCTACATTGCCTCACAAGTTCGGGTGATTGTATCGCTTAGGCAGAGTTCCAACAAAGACACTGTACAGTTTATCTTTTAGATCCACTTTGCGAGTTCATATCTGTCAGCTCAATTCCATATTCACTAATGCAGGAATTCGACTGGACCACGTTCCGGCGGTTCACTGGTGTTCTCTAGCTCTAGCCAGGCTTGAACAAGAGCAGACGGTGCATGAACACGGTCTACAAAAGAAAAGTAGCGCTTAAGATCAGCTAAGGCCTCACGATCGAAGCCCAGTCGATGGCGCAGCAGCGCGCGTTGACCCAGCATCACCGTGTTCGTTTCATCGACCTGCAAAACGAGGTTGTAGGCAATGTTCAACTGCGTGAGCAGCTGATGCCGATCCAGAGTCGAAATCAACAGTTCAAGATAGTGCAAAACCAACTGTTTTGCGGTCCAGACCTCAAGGTTTGAAGATGAGCGGTTCAGCACTTGAACAAGTTCATGATCCGTCAAAGCGTGGCAGGAGTTGTAGAGATCTAAGTAACTCGTTTTGCCACCGGTCCGAACCCACTTGAGTAAAAAGTGATGCCGCGCCTGAATGAGACACAGGGGAATTTCGAGAACGTAGGAGAAGTGCAAAATCAAAAACAAGATGGGCAATGGGTGCCCACTTCGCTCCTCAATTGTGTTCTTCACTAAGATCTGTGGGATGGTCACCTCGCTGGGGCGGGCGCTCGAGAGTAGGAACTCTTTTTCTTCAAAAATAAACCGACGCAGAATATCCCACCGCTCGGCTTCGGATTTGCCTTCGCTCGCCTTTTGAATTTCGAATGTCATGAATTGCATGGAGCGAAGGGACGGATCCACACTCTCCTTGGGCCAAAGCACAGACTGGATGTTCAGTCCGAGGACAGCCAAAAGTCCAAGGTCTTCTGCCCGCAAGACTTTGAGCTCGAGCGCCAGTTTTTCGAGAGCATGACGTGCATCTGGATTCATCTGCGCAGTAAACCCAAGCTAGTGCCAGACTTCAACTAGAAGCTCTGGATTCGCCTCGACATGCTGCGCAGAACACTGCCTTTCTCAAGGTCTGTATCCGTTTTGACAAGAAGAGTCGTGGGCGTCACCATGTAGGTTATGTCAGACGAAGAAAAGCTTGAGCTCGTTCAACGCATAAAAGATTTAGAGGTCGAGGTGCAAGAGCGAGAGCTTGATCTCAAGCGCTTTCGCGATGAGTTGGGACAAGTGAATGCCCGTCTCACCAAGATGTTGGAGCGTTTCAAGAGCGATCTCAATTTGTTGCAAGTCATGCAGAAAATTCTTGTGCCCACGGAGTTTCCCCATATTGCCGGTTTTGAGTTTTCTACCCGATTTGTGCCGAGTTCGGTGGCCGGTGGGGACTACTTTGATATTTTTGAACATGATGACAGAGCCCGATTTGGCATCATCGTGTCTTCGGCCTCAGGCCATTCGATGTCGGCCTTGCTGCTCGGTGTGCTGCTGAAGATGACCTCCCAGCTCGAAGCGCGTCGCGGGTCCGAGCCGCATCAGGTGGTGCAAGAGATGTATAAGCAGCTGGAGGAGCATTTAACTCCGGAGGATCAATCGGATATTTTTTATGCCTTTATTGATCGGCGCAACTTTGAGCTCAAGTACATTTTGGCGGGTGAGATGGTGGCTCTCCACCAGAACTCATCGACCGGCGAGGTGGTTGCACTGCACTCGGGTCTAGGTCCAGTCGAGCGAGGCTTTGTTGGCCCAGCGGAATCGGCAGGAGTTCTCTTGAACCCTCGAGATCGAGTGGTGCTTTGCACTCGGGGAGTGACTGAGATGCGCAACGCCAAAGGAGAAGCTTACGGGCTAGAGCGAGTGACCCGCAGTTTTTTAAATGGACCCAAGCGGGGCGTGCATGAACTCCGAAATCATATTTTGTATGAGCTGAATCATTTTGTTGAAGCTGCAGAACCGCAGCGCGACCAAACGCTAGTGGTTCTTGAAGTGAAGGACAAAGTCATAAAGTTAGCGAAGGGATAATTTTAGAAAACTTGTGACGGATGACGAGCTCTGGACTACGATTGAGCTTGAGTTGGTTCATATTGTCGAAAGGAACTTCTATGGCTGAGGCCGCGCAAATATACACAGGTGCCGTTGATAAGGGTTTAGAGGGAGTTGTGGCTTGTACCACGGCCATATCGTCAATTGTGGACGCGACTCTGCTGTACCGAGGGTACACGATCGAAGATCTCGCCGCCAACTCCACCTTTGAAGAGACCACCTTTTTGCTCTGGGAGGACCGCTTGCCCAATGCCAGTGAATTGGCGGCGTTCAAAAAAACTTTGGGCGAAAATATGCGTCTTTCATCCGAGCAAGTGAAGCAGCTGCAATCTCTGCCTGTGAAGGGTGTGCATCCGATGGCTTGGCTGCGCTCGGCCGTTAGCATGCTTGCGCTTTGGGACGAAGAGAGCCAAAGCACGGATCCCGCAGCGCAACGGCGAGTGGCGGTTCGACTGACTGCTAAGATGGGGCCGCTGGTGACTTTGTTTGAACGCACGCGTGCGGGTCAAAGTTATGTGGAGCCCAACCCCAATCAAAGTTTAGCCTGGAATTTTCTTTACACCCTAACAGGCAAAGAACCAAATCCAGCCGTAGCTAAAGATTTTGACACCTGTTTGGTTTTGCACGCAGATCATGAGCTGAACTGCTCGGCGTTTGCGGCTCGGGTTACGGCTTCGTCGCTGAGTGATATGTACTCTGCAACAGTAAGTGCGATTTCAGCGTTGAAGGGTCCGCTCCATGGTGGAGCTAATGAGCAAGTCATGCTGATGCTCAAAGAGATTGGCAATATGGCGGCTGCCCGTGAGTGGATCAAAGAGGCGTTGGCGGACAAGAAAAAAGTCATGGGCTTTGGTCATCGTGTATATAAAAATGGTGACCCTCGAGCCAAAATCCTAGCGCAAATGAGCGAGCGTCTGACCAAGTCGGCAGGCATGCCCCATTGGTATGAAATGTCTAAGGCGATCGATGATGTGATGCAAAAGGATAAGGGGCTGTTGCCCAATGTCGATTTCTACTCGGCAACGGTCTATTATAGCATGGGAATTCCAATTGATATCTTTACGCCTATCTTTGCCGTGAGTCGAGTCAGCGGCTGGCTGTCGCATATCTTTGAGCAGTACAGCAAGAACCGCATCTATCGACCGCGTGGTCAGTGGACTGGCAAAGAGAATCTCCATTGGAAGAAGGCTGGACCCGGCTAGGGTTCGCCGCTTTCACGATTCGTCTCATTTTGAGATGTTGAGGCGTCCAGACTTTGACATATTTAGTCAAATTCAACCTTGGTCTGGGTTGATCCGATAGGGAAGCTTGTCGGAGGGATGCCAATGCAACGTGTTCTATTGAGCTGTAATGCAATTGAAGATGCCAGGTTTTTAAAGACCTACATTGAGTCTGAATTGCCTTATGAGGTTTTTCTTGGCCTTAAGCCCGCAGATATAGAGACGGCTCTGAAGGCTAAGAACATTCACCTGTTGATGCTTCAGTCGGGCAAGCCTGCCAAGCAAGATATCGCCTACGCTTTGAGTCTGCGCAACACGGGCTTTAATTATCCCATTCTGATGATCACCGATGCCATCGGCAATCTAAAGGTGGATGAGCTAAATGATCGACATCGGATTTATTTTATGGAGCGCCCATTTGAGTTGAAAACTTTAAAGGGGCTGGCTCGCAAACTGATGGTATCGAAGGCCGTGCCCCAGCAGATTTTTCGGCGGTATCGAACCAATATCTCAGCAACCTTAGAAACTTTTATCTCGGGGGACAAGTTCATTACCCATATGTTCAATCTCTCTCGCGGCGGTGCGTACTTTGAGCTCCCACAAAAGCCTTCTGTGGGAATCGGGGATTTGCTGCGCTTGAAAGTTCATCTCAATGATATGGAACGAGAGCACAACGTCCATGGTCGAGTGATTTGGACAACCCATCGAGGTCATGCGGCTGGTGGTTATGGCCTCGGCATTAAGTTTATGAAGTCCACTGATATCTATCGCAAGCTGTTGGACCACGTGTAAATGGCCGCGGCCTTTCAATTGGTCGATCACAAAGTTTATCTTGAGTTGCGATTCACCAGTCTCAGCTCGGGCAATGCGCTTGGCCTAGAGGCCGCAAAAGAGCTGGCCCAAATTGCAAAAGCTCACAAGAATTATCAGCGACCCGTTGTTGTGACCTCCGGTAACAGCCGTTTGTTCTGTTCTGGGGGAAATCGCTCAGATCATAAAAAACTCAAAAGTAAAACAGCAGGGCTGGGTGTTGCCCGCGCCACCGCTCGGCAGCTCGACGCGTTTGCCAGGTGGCCCGTCGTCAAGCTGGCTTTGATCGAGGGGGATGTGCTCGGTGGCGGTATGGAGTGGCTGGCGCGCTTTGACTTTCGTTGGTCGACCCAACATGCTTTGTTTAGCTTTTGGCAGAAGCGCTTAGGACTTTCTACCGGTTG
This sequence comes from Bdellovibrionales bacterium, assembly GCA_041739415.1. Classification (GTDB taxonomy): domain Bacteria; phylum Bdellovibrionota; class Bdellovibrionia; order Bdellovibrionales; family UBA1609; genus JALHOQ01. Next base: position 63,740 of record JBGSNU010000025.1, read on the forward strand.
GTCAGGCGGTAAAAATTGGGCCAATCGGATTGGCGAACTTCAAGTCCGACAGCTCTTGCTCGAGGGAAAGCTGCTCAGTGCCTTCGAAGCGCACGAGCTTGGCCTGGTAGACCGAGTAGTGAGTCCTTTAAAGATTCGGTCAGAGCTCTTGCTTTGGTGTGAACGGCACACGCCAGCATCAACCCCACATCTGGTGCGCTGGACGCCGCAAAATGAGAGGACCACTTTCGGGAAACTCTGGTGGGGACCGGAGCATCGCGATTCACTTAAGCAGTGGAAGTGATTTAGACTGAGCCGACCCAGCTAAAAATGGCGCCAGCTTATCGCAAAACGCCTGCCGCAGGGCCGAACGTGGCGAGTTGTCTTTCTCTAGCAGCCAAATGTAATCGAGCAGTCGGCGGTTTGTGGGGCGAACAACGTGATAGCGTGGATGGCGCTCGAGTGTTTGCGTCAGATAAAAAGGCACCACGCCAATGCCGACCCCCTCTTTCACTAAGGCGAGTACCATTTCGGCGGTTGTGGCGTAGGCGCGTATGGGGATTTTCTTTGGCCGTTTTTGATAGTGCAGGGCCAGCCAACGTCGAATGGGTTGATGATTAAAATAGTACTCCACCATTGGCGCTGCCACCACGTCGCTGAAGCTCGGCGTCGTATTCAAAAATTTTTTGGGAGCGATCAAAACCAGCTCCTCCTGGTAAATCGGGGCGGAGCGAATGGTCTTCAATTCATGGGACGGAAAAATAGAGAAGCACAAATCGATTTGGCCTTGAGCCAGAGCCGCATGCAGGCGACTCGGAGTATCGAAACTCATTTTGATCTGGGCCTCTGGGTGTTGCGCAAGAAATTTTTGGATCACGGAGCTCAAGTGGGTCTTCGCAAACTCAAGATACGCACCGATTCGCAGAAGGCCGCTGACGGACTGCTGTTGTCCATAAATCGCATGCAGTGCGCGCAACAGGTCGGTGTGATGTCGGTGAAATTCGCGATGAATTTCGAGCGCCAGCGGAGTGGGCACCAAACGCTTGCCGACGCGATCAAAAAGACGAACTTGCATCGACGCCTCGAGGCTCGCGATGCTTTGGCTGAGCGCAGAAGGCGTCACGTTCAGCACCTCTGCGGCCCGTTGATAGTTCCCCAGCTCAATGACCCGAGAGAAAATCGCCAACTTGTTGAGATCGACTTTATTAAGATTCATTTAATGATCGATTTAGTACATTGAGTTTTACTTATCAATTGGCAAAGTCAAAGCTGACGGTCATTTGGAGGTTCACATGAGTCAGTCCCTACAGTCCGTTGTTGCTCAGCAGCATTTATTGAAACATCCCTTTTACCAGGCTTGGATGCGGGGAGAAATCTCGCAATCTCAACTGCAAGATTACGCGTGCCAGTACCATCTGCATGTCTCCCATTTTCCAAGGTACATCAGCGCGATCCACTCGCAGTGCGAAGAGCCATTGTCACGGCAAGTGCTGCTGGAAAATCTGCTCGACGAAGAGGGCATGACCCACGGGGTGAGCCACCCTGAACTTTGGTTGCGATTTGCAGAAGGCGTGGGGGTGACACGCACCCAAGTGGTCGAGGCCCAATTGCGCCCGGCCATTCAAACGGTGAAGACCACCTTTATGACATTGGCTCGCGCTTCTTTTTGGGAGGGGCTCGGCGCACTCTACGCTTACGAATCCCAGGTTCCAGAAATCGCGACGAGTAAAATTCAAGGGCTAAAGGAGTGGTACGGAGTCGAAGAGCCGCGTGCTCTTGAGTTTTTTAAAGTGCATGAAAATGCCGATGTCGCTCATCGCGCGGCACTCGAGCAGATTTTGCAGGCGGCTACACCCGAGCAACAGGCATTGGCGGAGCGGGGGGCTCGTCTCGCCGGGCAATCCCTTTGGGATTTTTTGAGCGACATCGAGCTCAGAATCGCCCATTAAATGGGACTTTCGAACGCCGTCTCTGTGCTGCGGGTACATGATCTTTCACTGAACGTGAATCTAGGTGTGCGGGCCGAAGAGCGGGCGGTGCCGCAAGAGGTGCGAGTGAGCTTAGAGCTTCGCTTTGCTTCGCCTCCAATGGCCGAGCAAACAGATGAGTTGGCCGATGCCATTTGCTACTCCGCTCTGTGCAAACACTTGCGCCGTGTGGCGAGTGCGAAGGAGTACGGCTTGATTGAACACTTGGCAGCCGCCAGCCTTGAGGTCTTGCAGACGCATCTCGAGGGGCGAGCCACAATTGCCCTGAAGTTGCAAAAAGTTCGCCCGCCGATTGAGGGTCTACTCGGCGGCACGTCTTACACCACCGGTGATTTTTTAATATGAAGTGCTATGTGGCGTTGGGATCCAATCTTGGCGATAGGCAAGCCAACTTGGAGCGTGGGGCTCGTCGCCTGCGCGAGCACAAAATGTGTCAGGGTTTGCGCGCCTCGCCGGTCTATTCGACGCCCGCTCTACTGCCGGAGGCCGCGCCGCCGGAGTGGAACAAAGAATTCCTGAACGCTGCCGTTGAAGTGGAATGGTCTGGCAGTGCTCTCGAATTGCTGCACGCACTCAAAGAGATCGAAGCTGAGCTGGGCCGATTTGCCGCAGGCCTTGAGCTCCCCCGATGGTCGCCCAGAGTGTTGGATCTCGACATTCTGTTGTTTGGGGATCAAGTGATTGAGCTAGAAGGTTTAACTGTTCCCCACCCAGAAATGTGGTCGCGCTCTTTTGTGCTCACACCGTTGAAGGACTTGGCGCCGGGGTTGATGGCTCCTGGACAAACGCAGTCGGTTTTAGAGCAAGCGCGCGCACTTGGACTGGCGGGGCCCGCCTGGATGGGCATTTGTAATTTGACGCCGGACTCATTCTCCGACGGTGGACAATTCCAATTAGAATCAATAGCCTCTCAGTGGAATCAATGGCGAGAGGGACGAGTCAGTTGGATAGACATCGGGGGAGAGTCGACTCGCCCGGGTGCTGTGGCTATGACCGACGACGAAGAGTGGCAACGGCTTGAACCGGTGCTGGCGTTGATCATGGATCTACAAAAAGAGTTTATCTTTGCGCCCCAGGTGAGCGTCGACACCTATCATCCTCTGACAGCGGCACGCGTCCTTGAGCGAGGCGTGCAACTGATCAATGACGTCAGCGGCTGCGCCCACCCCGAGATGCTGGATGTATTGAAGCACTGTCTGTCGCGCTCCTCCGCGCAATATGTGTTGATGCATAGCCTCACCGTTCCCGCGAATCCCTCAGTGATTTTGCCATCTTCGTGCGATCCCGTGGATGAAGTGGGTCGATGGGCCAGTTTGAACCTCGAGCGACTGCAGGCCGCAGGTTTGAATTTGGACCAAATCATTTTTGATCCAGGTCTAGGTTTTGGAAAAACGCCAAGGCAATCTTGGCAGTTGCTTCAAGGGTTAAAAGCATTTAAGTCGTTGCCTGTGCGGTTGCTCGTTGGACATTCTCGAAAGTCGTTTCTTGATGCTTCGAATGTGCATTCGCCGCAGGCGCGTGAGCCAGAGACGCTCGCGTTGTCTTTGCGCCTGGCCATGTCTGGGGTGGATGTTGTGCGAGTGCATCGACCACTTGAGCACCTTCGCGCCTGGCAAACCTTTCAGCAGCTGCCGTTTGAAGGAGATCGAAGTGACTCAAGTCGAAGCAATTCGCACCCGCATATTTAATCTAGGGGAAGCCCTCGCGCCCTTTGTTGTGGAGTCGGTGCCACAGCATTTGATTGCCGAGCGCATGGTTTTGGCGGTCACTTCGAAGATTGTGAGTCTGGCGGAAAGGCGCTTGGTCTCAAGCCAAACCGATAAGCGCCAGTTGGTGCGGCAGGAGTCCGATTTATTCTTAGGAGAAATCGGCCATGGCTGCTCTCTCACAGTTAAACATGGTTTGTTGATTCCATCCGCTGGCATTGACGAGTCGAACTCAGCCTCTGGCGAATACATCCTTTATCCAGAAGATCCCTTTGCGAGTGCATTTAAACTATGGACGGAACTGCGCCGGCACTGGGGGCTGCGGGAGCTCGGCCTTCTGCTCACGGATTCCCACACCACGCCCCTGAGACGTGGGGTCATTGGCATTTCGCTGGCACACTGGGGGTTTATGCCCATTCGAAACTTAGTGGGTTCAAAAGATCTTTTTGGTCGAGAGCTAAAAATGACCAACATGAATTTGGCGGATGCTATGAGTGCGATGGCGGTTCTTCTGATGGGAGAAGGGGCGGAGTGCCAGCCGTTGGCGGTCATTCGTGGAATGGCATTGGAGTTTTTAGAGACGGACACTCGCACCGCAATTAAAATTCCAGTGGAGGAGGATCTCTACGCGCCATTTATTGCTCAGGCCATTTCGACAAATTCTTGAATCGCTCGACTCACACCCGTAAAAATTTGCGCTGGAGTCGCCTGTTCAAACATATAGGCTGGAGTGGTCACCAACCGGTGCGCTCGATCCGTGACAAAATCGTCCACTCCGCACACTTCATGAATCGCTCCCGTTTTTTCGATCTCAATGGCAGTCGTGGCGTCATTGCCGATGGTCAGTGTGATGCCATGAGCTCCCAAAACCCTTGCCACCAACGCAGGCGCAATGCAAATCGCAGCGATTGGCTTTTGCTCTTGGTAAAAACCCTTTAAAATCCTCTCTGCCTCTGGATGGACTTGGCAGCGCGCGCCCTCCTTGGCCCACGTGCAAAGATGCAGGGCCGCCCCAAACCCACCGGGCAAAACCAATCCGTCGAACTCTTCAACTTTGAGCTGTTCGAGTGGCCGGATGTGACCGCGAGAGATTCGAGAGGATTCACACATGACGTTGCGTGTGTCCATGGTGGTTGCACCCGAAATGGGGTGAGTGACGGCAAAAGTGAGATCGGGCGCAAACACTTGATATTGTGCGCCGGCTTGGCTGAGGGCGATCAGCGCACTCACGGCCTCAGTGATTTCAGATCCATCCCTATGTCCACAGCCCGATAAAATAACTGCAATTTGCTTTTGCACGCAAAGCTCCCGCGATAGATGTGCTGACCTCGCCACTCACAAGGATAAATTTTATTTTTTAAAATCGTTGAGGTCAAAGCAATCGCGAACATAAACTGTTCGAGACTCAATGGGGACATAGGTGCTCCGGCAGTCCGTGATCATGACTCCGTTGAGCTGCTCAAAGTCCCGGCCATAGGGCAAATAGGGTGTCTGCACACTAAATGCAAAATCAAAGTTGATTTTTTGGTAAGTGTCATTGTCTTCCCATAGCACCATAGAGAACTGTACATAGCGCACCTTCAGTTCGCATCGACTGAGTCCGCCACAGTCAGGCCTCAGGCGAACTGCAGGTGGGACATCTATCGTCGCGGTGCTTTGCTTGAGTTTATGAAAGGTGATGCGCTCTCCACTCGCGGTGGCCGTCACGCCTTGCCGAAGCTTTTGGATTAGGGCTTCAGGCGAGCTCATGCGCATGTAGAGTGGAGTGGCTAGTGCATATGGCACCCCTTGCGGAGCATCGGCAGTGGCCGTTTTCTGCAGTTCGTACTCATCCTCAGTTTCCTTAGCGAGAAACGTGCCGTTGTTGAGACGCTGCATCTCCAATATGTACATGGTGATCCGCGCGCTATCTGCGGTGTCTTGCCGATCTAGAACTTCAACGGTTCGGCTGCCGAGGTCGACCACTGTTTCGGAGTTTTCAATGCGCCGAGTGTGGACCATACGGACATATTGACCCTTGGCAATGCCATCTAAGTTCGCGCCGTTTGAGGCCTCTGCCAAGAGGTCACTGACTTTTTCGGAAGGCACCTCTGGTCCCAAATTTTCTTTGGTTTCTTTGGCTTGCTTACACCCCAACAAAGTGAGGAGGAGTAGGGGCATAGCGACAGTCAAGCCCAAGTGCAAGCCGTGGAGGATCCATCGGCAAGGATTGAGAGTGATCTCTGAGGTTGCAGCAGATTCGGGCCAGAGGCGACGAATCATACGGAGTCCCAGCCCCACACCCACATCGAGATGGGTAGAATTTTTTCGAACGCATCCGCTGTCGTGGGATCAAAGGCCTTGAGGTCGCTGGCTTTGCCAGGGCCAAAGACGAGACGAATTAAATCGGCCATGGCATCGGTTTTGAAAATTTGCTCACGATAGCCCAGGTAAATTTGCCCATCCCGAGGTTCGAGGATCAGCTCCTCTAGACCCATAGCTCGAATGTATTTCTTAATTTTTTTGAGAAAACCGGGAGTGTTTATAATTTTAATCATACCCAGCACGCCAAGGTGATTCTTCACTCCCAGCTGACTGAGCTGTTGAATAAGATTGGTAGAATGCGCCGGTGCAATCACGGTCATGCCGGCCTTGCGCTCAGTGACCATGTGCTGAAACAACGGCAGAAGCTTTGAGACACCGCCACCCCATTCATGCACGTAGCCTTCAAAGTCGGCGCCCTTGCCTTCGACGGCGTAGGCGTGCAAACGATTTTGCTCATCCCATGCTGTGTAAACGCGAGAGTTGGGAATTTGGAGAAATTTGCGAATGTCCTCAGTGGTGCGGATGCTGCCGGTGGTGTGCTGATTGTAAAGACGCAAAATAGCGTCGGGGTCGACTTTATTTGAAAGTAAAAAACGCAGGCCAGAATTTTCGGTCGGCAGCTTGAAGTCAGCCGGCAATTCCAGCGACACCTCTGATCCAGCGAGTTCAAAGCCCAGTTTACGATAGAACTCAAAGAGGTCCGTCCACAAAATGGCAAAGTCGCAGCCGTGGTGTTCGGCAGCCAACAGGCAGTCCTCTAAGATCTGCTTGGAGAGTCCTCGGTTGCGGTGCTCTGGCGCGGTAACCACCGAGCCAATCGCGGCCACCTTAAAAAGCCCTGCGGGAGATTTTATGATCAGGGGTTTCATGACAGCCGCTGAGAGAAACTCTTGTGAGTCTTTGATCACGCGAACATTGTTTAGGTTTGCACCGTGAATCGCCAGTGGATACTCGTCAGCAATGGACCACTTCTGATCGGGCCGAAGATGGGCCGACAGAAAATCAACAAACTGATTCAACTCGTGCTCGAATAGTGGGCGTGGTCCGTCCATGGTCCTGCCTCCAACCTTGGTGTCTTTATGATAACGGGCAGACGCAAATCCTAGTGAGTCGAGAAAGACTTTTCTCGACAAGCGTCGAGCTCCTAGCATACAAAGCGACTATGCGACCTAGTCCTGAGAAAGCCGCCGTCATCAAGCAATTGAAGCGTGAGTATCCCGATGCCCATTGCGCCCTCAATCACAGCAATCCTTTGCAGCTGCTTATGGCAACGGTGCTAAGCGCTCAGTGCACCGATGAGCGGGTGAATCAGGTGACACCCAAACTATTTGCCGAATGCCCCGAGGCTCAAGACTACGCCGAGGCCCCCTTAAGCAAAATTGAAGAGCTCATTCGTCCCACGGGATTTTTCCGCACCAAGGCCAAGAGCCTCAAGGGCATTGGAGAGATTTTGACCAATCTTTACGGAGGCCAGGTACCGCGTGAGTTAGGGCCACTGGTGGCTTTGCCCGGTGTGGGCCGAAAGACGGCCAACGTCGTTTTAGGCAACGCCTTTGGCCTAGCGACTGGGATTGTTGTCGACACCCACGTCAAACGACTGGCCTTCCGCTTGGGCTTCACGCGCCAGAAAACGCCCGAGAAGGTGGAGCACGACTTACTGAAGATTGTAGCCAAGAAAGACTGGATCTTGTTTTCACATCTCCTGATCTCGCACGGCCGGGCCATTTGCAAAGCTCGGCGCCCGCAGTGTCATCTGTGTGTGGTTGAGGGACAGTGCCCAAAGCGAGGCGTGAAGCATTGACCCATTCCCATCGATGATAGATGATACGGCCCATGATCGTAGCTTATCTCGAGAGTCTAAAGTATGTGGGCCACATGTATCCCGTCAGCGTTTTGCGTCTGTATGTGGGGTGGACTTTTTTTTCAACGGCATGGGCCCGTGCCAATGGCGATTATCTCACTCAGCCGCGGATCGCAGCGTCGATCACCGATTGGGCGCCCTCGAGTGGCGCGCCGGAGTGGTACAGAGATTTTTTAGATCAAGTGGTTGTCCCCAATTGGCAACTGTTTGCTTACTGTGTGGTGTATTTTGGTTTTTTGGTTGGGATTAGTTTTTTACTTGGATTTTTTGTGCGCCCCGTGGCACTGGTGGCCGCAGTCATAACCTTAAATTTTATTTACAACAGTGGGCCCGATGCTGTGCTACTGCACAAACTGCATTTGATGTTGTTTTTGATTTTTGCATGGTTGGGTGCTGGTCGGTGTTTGGGATTCGACTATTTTTTCTATAAACGCGATCGCGGAATTTGGTGGTGAAGGTGGAAGCTCGAACTCGGATCACACTATTTGTTATTTTTGGTGTCAGCTTGGTCTTTGGGTTGCTCTTTGGTCGGCAAGCGTACATCAGCAAAGATTTGCCAAGAGAGCTTTACATTCAAAAGAAATTGCGTGTTTTGACCTATTCGACTTTTGCCTCTGGTGCCGGCCCTGGTGACCAAATCATTGCGGAATTTCAAAAGACCTGCAATTGCAAAGTTGAAGTTCAAACAGCCGGAGATGCAGGTCTTCTGCTCGAGCGGTTGCGGCTCGCCAAAGACAACTTGCCCTACGATGTGGTCATCGGCCTCGATCAAAATTTTCTAGAGCGCGCCCGTCAAAAAATCCAGTGGCGAGAACTGGCTGTTGCACGTGACAATTGGGTGCCGGAGATTGCAGCACTACCGGTGGACCCCGTGTTTATTCCTTTTGACTGGAGTCCATTGACTTTTATTTACCGAGGCAATCAAGCGGAAGCTCCCCCCAAACAGTTGCAAGACTTGCTTGAGCCCAGGTTCAAAAACAAATTGGCATTGCAAGAGCCTCGCTCCAGTTCACCAGGAATGCAGTTCTTTAGCTGGATCCTGTCGTTGGACGGGCAGAATTCAGGTGATTTTTTGCGAGCACTCAAGCCGAATGTGGCGAGCCTTTCCCCATCTTGGGCATTTTCTTATGGAGTGTTTAAAAATTCCCAAGCGGATTATGTGTTTTCGTACATCACCTCACTCGCCTTTCACTGGGGAATTGAGCAAGATCGAAACTACCAAGCGGTGCAAATGCCAGAGGGGCACCCCTTGCAAATTGAGTTTGCCGCCGTACCTGCCAATTGCCGAGAGTGTGAATTGGCCGAAGCCTTCGTTAAGGGGTTAGTTGAGCCTGAAGCGCAGAAGGTGATCATGCAAAAGAACTTTATGTTTCCCGTCCTCCAAGGGTTGGTCGAGGGTACAATTTATGCGGAGCTGCCGCGCCTGAAAGTTCGAACAACTCCCACTCCAAGTGCGAAAGACCTAAGTGACTGGGACAACGTTTTCAAGCACTAGAGCCCTACTTCGCCTAGCCATTGCCACAACCCTCGTCTCGCCTTATTTAATTTGGTTGGCCAAAATTTCAGCCTGGCAATGGCCGACGCTGGTCGAGTGGGCGAGCCCCTTTGCCAATGCGCTCGTGCAGGCCAGTCTCAGCGCCTTTTTATCCCTTGGAATGGGATTTGTTTTGTTTTTGGCAGCACAGGGTTGGAGAGCTCCCAGGACACGTCCCTTTTTAGAGATCCTATTGCTCTTGCCGAATTTGGTGCCGCCGCTTTTTGTTGCGCTCGGGCTCCTCTCTCTTTTTACTCCGTGGATGCGCTTTCCTTACGGCATGGGAGCCGTGGTGGGCGCACATGTTCTGATCAATGCAGGGCTTGTGGCGATTGCCTTTGAGCGATTGGTGCAGGCGCGACTCGGTGGAGTGATTGAAGCGGCTTGGCTGCTGGGGACAAGTCGGTGGAGATTTTGGCAACAGATCGGTTGGCCACTCCTGCGCCAAGATGTGTTGTCGTTGTTCCTGTTTGTTTTTAGCATTTGCTTTACGAGCTTTACTCTTCCCCTGTTGCTCGCCGGTGAGCAAACCTTGACTTTAGAGGTCGCCATTTTAGATTTGATTCGCTTGCAAGGGCGATGGGATGTCGCCGTAATCTTGGCAACCACACAGACCTTGGCGCTATTGCTCTTTGCCTTGCTTTTGCCGGGCGGTTTTTGGCCGAGTCGGGCAGTCGATCGAACGGTTGGCTTTCTCGGGGTTGCTGGGCTCAAGTGGTTGGTGGTTTTGCCTACACTTATTATATTTAGTGGTTGGTCGGTGGGAATCGTTACCACTGGAATACGCCATTGGCCGGGTGACTTGCCTTTGCTTGAGTCTGTTTTGACGACCTTAGGAATTGGGCTTGGCACTGGCCTGCTGCACCTTATGGGATTTTTGCTTTTGGCCTATGTGTTGCCGCATGCGGGCCTCAATCGCTTTCTCAACGGGTATCTGGCGCCGAGCCCGGTGATCACGGGTTTTGCTTTGCTGCTCCTGCCGGGTGAGTCAGAGGAGATTCAACTCTTCAAAGTGATGGTTGCAATCACGTTGATTTCATTTCCACTGCTGTACCGGTGGATTGTTCACTCCGCGCTTTTGTCCTTGCGCCAGCAAATTCAAACGGCCTATTTGATGGGGAGTTCATTCTCACAAATTCTGTTTGAAATTGTATGGCCACAGGCGGCGCCACAAATGTTGCGCGCCTCCGGTTTAGCGGCCCTGTGGTCGGCGGGAGACTTTGGGCTGACCGGAATTGTCGCCGGTCAACTCAACACCTTGCCGCTCCTGATGGAAAGTTTAATAAATAGTTATCGTTTGGAGAGTGCCCAGCTGCTGTTGGTGCCGCTGTTGCTTCTCAGTCTTTGTCTGTACGGCCTGTTTGTAGGGAGTATACGCTATGTCAGTCGTTAAAAATTTGCAGCGAGAGTACTCGGGGTTTTCGATTGATATTCCGCACTGGGAAATTGCCGATACTGGAATTACGGCCCTGATCGGACCTTCCGGTGCAGGCAAGACCACGGTGTTTCGCCTGCTCATTGGGTTAGAGCCATGTCCGAGCTTAAGCTGGATATTTAAGGGCGAGGACTTGGCGCTGTTGTCGCCACCGGAGCGTCGACTGGGTGTGGTGTTTCAGTCCCTCGAACTGTTTCCGCATATGACCGCTAAACAAAATATACTCTTTGCGGCTCGGGCCCGAAACATGTCCGCCGCCTCGGTTGAGCCGCGCTTGCAAGAGCTGGTGCAGGATCTGCGACTCGAGGCGTGTTTGCTGCGTCAGGCTCATTTGCTTTCCGGAGGCGAGGCCCAGCGCGTGGCACTGGCGCGTGCAGTGATTGCCCAACCTCGGTTCTTGTTTCTCGACGAACCATTTTCGGCGTTGGACACTAAGCTTAAAGTGGAGGCGCGCGATTTGGTGCGCCGAGTGATGGATCGGTTGCAAATCCCCACTCTGCTCATCACCCACGATCCAGACGATATCCGGGCATTGGCTCAAGCCGCAGTGGAGATCCACAACGGCAAAATTTTAGGGACATAATTTACAGCTGAATGCTAACTGTTAGTCGGCGCGTTTTTCCAGCGGACCAGGCCAAACTTTCTTGCGCTTGTTGTAGGGAATAAAGCTGCCCTCGGCGGCATTCTGCGCGCACTTCTCAAGGTCGACCTGGGTAAGGCCTATAGTCTCCCTTGAAATTCTGTACTCGCGATTCATGTTGGTATTGAAGATACCTGGGTCATCCGTATTGATGGTGGCTTTGATTCCGTAATCTAAAAATTTCTTGAGTGGATGATCGCGCAAATTTGGGACGGCATTGGTCAGCATGTTGCTGGTTGGACAAAGCTCAAGCACAATCCCACGGTTCTTGATCAACTCCATCACCGCGGGGTCTCTGTAAATCTGTACACCATGGCCGATGCGAGTGGCGCCCAGCACGTCCACGGCATCCATAACCCAGCTCGCCGCTTTTGGGTGGGGTGCCTCACCACTGTGAATGGTGATACCCAGTCCGGCTTTTTTAGCTCGCAAGAACGATGGGGCAAAGGGCTTGCTGTCAAAGCCCTCTTCGTTGTCAGCCAAATCAACTCCTACAAAGGTGTCGCGGTTGGCGATGGCGAAGTCCGTCACGCGCTCGGCCTCTTGCACGGGCAAAATCCGTTGGATAATGCAGATCAAGCCCACGGCCATCGGGTACTCAAGTTCGGCACGTGTGACTCCGGCAACGATGGCTTCATGAATCTCTTCAAAGGTGAGGCGGTGCCCCTGTTGAATGAATGTGGGTGCGTACCGTAGCTCCAAGATTCGCACACCTTCTTTGGTGTAGGCATCGACGCAGGCTTCGTACGCCACTCGCTCTAAAATTTCTGGTGTGGCCAATAGCTTTTGAGTATCGAGAAACTTGTTCAGTACGCTGCCGAGATCGGTCATGGGCTCGAGGATCATGAACCGCTGTTGAAACTCCTCTTGTGACTTGAGGTGAATTCCAAACTCCGGCGCCAACTCCCAAATGGTTTCAGGTCTGAGGCACAGTTCAAGATGGCGATGCAATTCGGCTTTTACTATTTTTTCATTTGGGCTCATACCCTAGAATAGGGCTTACGACATTCTGCGCTCAAGGGGATTCTGTTGACGCAAAGTCTCAACGGGAGATAAAACCGGACCTGTGAACACCCAAAATACACTCCTCCAAAAAAAGTCGCTCTTGGCACCCACGCCCACGCGGGCACCAGAGTTTTCTGTCAACGTGAAGCTTAAGTCGGGCGAAAGTCTAGAAGTGGCGGATCCTCGGGCGACCCGGGCTATGGTCGCGCTGATGGACATGAACGCTGTGCTCGGCGGCGCCGCTTGTCACTGGGGTGGGCCCTCTGCTTTTGCGGAACTGATGTCGGCCGCGCATGGGTTGATGTTTGCTGAAGCTCGTCGCTTAAACAGTCCCTGGCATGAGCGATTTTCGTTTGTCAACGATGGTGGGCATTGTGAGAACGGGCTGTATGCGCTGAAGGCCAACTACGGCTTTGCTCAGCTAAATACAAATGATTTAAAAAAGTTTCGGTCTATTGACAGCCCATTGTCAGGCCATGGGGAGTCCCACCTCTTTCCACAAGGGGTTTTGCTGAGCAACGGACCTCTTGGCTCAGCTTTGCCACAAGCGCAGGGCTTGGCATGGGCGGATGCATGGTCTGGTAAAATGGAGCGAGTCACTCTCACCGCAATCACTGACGGTGGCTGTATGGAAGGTGAGGCGCGCGAAGCTTTGGCCGCTATCCCCGGACTGGCCTTAAATGGTAAACTCGCCCCGTTTATTTTAGTGATCAGTGACAACAACACCAAGCTCACGGGTCGGATTGATGTCGATTCATATTCTATGGCGCCCACCTTTCAGTCCCTCCAGGCGCTAGGCTGGGAAGTCATCCACCTTGAAGATGGCCATGACTTGCAAAAGTGTGTCGCCACCCTCGAGTCCGCCATCGACCGGGTTCGAGCCAACCCCAAAAAGCCAATTGCTATTCACGCTCGCACGATCAAGGGTTATGGCGTAAAAAGGACAATGGACGCCAGCAGTGGTGGCCACGGTTTTCCACTGAAAGCGCCCAGCGAGCTCAAAGCTTTCTTGAGTGAGATTTATGCCGATGCTCCCGTCCCCAATGTTTTTTTGCAGTGGACGGAAGAGCTCGAAGCCCAGGTCGCCGCAAAAAAACCCACGACCCAGCCGTCCCTTGCACAGGGCAAAGCGGAGCCAGTCGCAGCTGCCAAAAAAGCCGATGAAAAAGTTCAAGTCGGCGTCAGCAAGGCATTGATCAACCGGCGCAAGGCGGGGTTGCCCATTGTCTCCATATCGGCCGATCTACCAGGTTCCACCGGCCTTGCGGAGTTTCAAAAGGCCTTTCCAGATTGCACCCAAGACGTCGGCGTTGCGGAGAGCAACATGATGAGTGTAGCAGCTGGTGCGGCGAAGCTGGGTTGCATTCCAGTGGTGGATACTTTTGCACAGTTTGGAGTGACTAAGGGTGCACTGCCGCTCACTATGGCGTCTCTGTCACAGGCGCCGATGCTCTGTGTGTTCTCGCATGTCGGATTTCAAGATGCGGCCGATGGAGCTTCGCACCAAGCGCTCAGCTACTACTCCATGGTGAGTTCAATCCCACATGTGCGCGTTTACTCACTCACTTGCAGTGAAGAAGCGGAAGCCCTCGTGGGACAAGCCATCGATGAATATGCGGCTCTGACTCGCGCTGGTCAGACGCCAGAGAGTTCGGTGTTTTTTCTCGGCCGCGAGAACTTTCCGAGTTCATACGGTGTGACTCAATACCGTTTGGGCCGTGCCCAGGTGGTGCGCGACTCAGCTCAGCCCGCACTGGTGATCGCTGCGGCTGGAGCCATGATTGGTCAAGCGTTGCTTGCTGCGGAACAGCTGGCAGCTCAAGGTGTTGAGGCTGTGGTGATCAATCCTTCCATTATAAACTGTCCTGACGTGGGTGTGTTTCAAACCTACTTGGAGCGTTGTGGGGGGCGGCTGGTGACAGTCGAAGATCACCAAATCATTGGGGGCATGGGGGCCATTCTATGTCACTCGCTCGTTCAAGCGGGAGTGGATCTGCGCGTTCGCTCGCTTGGGGTGCGCGGTGAATTCGGTCGCTCGGCTTACAATGCGATTGAACTGTATCGGCAGCATGGTCTAGACAGCGATGCGATCACCCAAGCGGCTCGCTCTTTGCTATAAACAATTTTTGATTACAGGTCTGTTAATAGATATTAGGTTAAACTTATCGTCTGGTGCGTTCGTTATCGGGAGTGATATCGATTTCAGAGTCGATGTCGCGCGCATTCGCTCGGGGAGCGTCCGAATCTAAGCGTTTAACCGAATCGGTGACGTCGATATCCAGCTCGCCCTTTAGGCCTTTTTTAAACCCGCGAAAGCTATCACCTAATGTTCGGGCTAGTCCCGGGAGCTTGGTCGGACCCCAGATCAACAGAGCCACAATGGCGAGCAACAAAATATGAGTCAATGAGATCACGGTTCGTGCCTTTCACTTGCAAAGCTCTCGTCCGCGCCACCCGAGGACAGATTCCCAGCGGGGGAGCTTTTGTCATCAGGTCCTTTGCGCCGGCGGGGTCGAGGGCGTCGTCTTCGGCGAGCGGCAGCTGATCCGCCTCCGCCTCTACTACCTTCATTTAGACTGCCATTGACTGAGGCCTCTGCAAACTGCTGCTGCCAGTAGTGCAAATCCTCACAGCTTAAAAAATAATCTTGCTGGGCGAATCGAAGCGCCATCGGAAAGGCCTCATTCACGAGAAGCGCTCGCTGCCTTCGCTCACCTTTGCGCTGAAATTCCTTGCGACGTGCCAGCAGCGTTTCGACGTGTAGGGCTTTGCCCGCAAGGGTCATTTCTAACTTGAACATGCCGAGTTCGTCGCGCATCCACTTTTGCAAGCGCTCGTCTTCTAAAATGTTGCGTCCCTTAGCGCCGGCTCCGGAGTCGGGATCATTCTGCACAAACGCTCGCACAAACGCCAAAACCAACAGTCCAAACAGTTCGCTGGGCGAGAGGCCCGCGTACGTGGGAATTTGCCGCAGCAGTGTGTAGAACTCGTCTTCACCAGGGCCACTGAGCGCGGCATCGAGTGTGGGTGATATGTAGCGCAGAATTCCAAGGTCGTGCGCTTCATGAAACGCGAGGTCTGGGCTCTTGAGCCGCAGCCACTTCAAAAATTCTTCGCGCCGTCGGGGTAGCGCCGTTCCTGCCAAAGACTCCGCGGTTGTCTGCATAGCATTGCGCAACTCTGCATCGAGTTGAAAACCAATCATGTGTTTCAAGCGCAAAGCTCGCATCGTCCGTATCGGATCTTCCACCAGGCGCTTCACCGGATCGCCAATCATCCGCACCCACCCTTGCTCGAGGTCGGGGAGGCCGCCGGCAAAGTCGATCAATTCATCTTTGATCGGGTCATAGAATAGGCCATTGATGGTAAAATCCCGGCGTTTAGCGTCTTCCTCCGCCGTGCCAAAGACATTGTCGCTGCTTAAGCCATCATCGCTCTTTTCCTCGTCGCGCATCTCTCGACGAAAGGTTGCCACTTCAAACTGTTGCTCCTCTCGGCGCACCAGCACCAAGCGAAAGCGTTTGCCGATGATATAAGAGCGATGAATGATCGAGCGCACTTGCTCGGGCCTAGCCGTTGTTGCAATGTCGAAGTCTTTTGGATGAATGCCAATCAAGAGATCGCGCACGCAGCCGCCGACCAAGTAGGTGGTGTGACCTTGTTTTTGTAAGGCGCGGACGATTCCCACGGCGTGAGGATCAATCCAATCTTGATGTAGTCGAGTCTTTTGGGTAATGTTCATCATGAGTTTTTTGGACAACTTTCATCATCAAATATCAGGCAACCTTGCGGGTCCTAAACTGGTTTTTTTGCATGGCCTGATGGGCTCTGGCACCAACTGGCGGCGCATTGTTCGCGATTTCGAGTCTGAATACCACATTCTAACCTATGATCAACGAGGTCATGGGCGAAGTTTTCATCCGCCACAGGGGTACAGTCCGCAAGACTACGCTTCAGACCTGAGTCTTATTTTGAAGGAATTGGGCTGGAGTTCAATCCTTTTGGTGGGTCACTCGATGGGCGGCCGAAACGCCCTGCAGTTTGCGGCTCAGCAAAATGAAACGTCGCAGCAAGTTCGGGCTTTGGTGCTTGAGGACATTGGACCAGATGCAAGTCCTCAAGCGGTCGAGCGGATCGAGCGCCTGCTACAGCTGGTCCCAACTCCCTTTGCCAATCGCTCGGATGCACGGGTCTTTTTTGAAACTCAGTACGCGCCCCTCATTCAATTTTACCCTCGTGCGCAGACGGTCAGTCGATTTTTGTTCACCAATATTGAGGCGAAGCCTGACGGAAGTTACGACTGGCGTTTCAACAAAGAGGCTATTTTGGCCAGTATGCGTGAAGGTCGCAGTCAGGACCAGTGGGCGAGTTACGCCTCTCTCAAAATGCCGGTGCTTGTGGTGCGAGGTGAGACTTCTGAAGACCTACCTTTGCCAGTCTATGAGCAAATGCTTAGTATTAGACCTCAGTCCAAAGGAGTTGAGATTCAAGATGCCGGGCACTGGGTGCACTTTGATCAGCCCGAGGCGTTTGTCAGTGCCTTACAAGGATTTTTTAAGAGCGTGCAGGGGGGCAACCTTTGACATGCGCAAGCGACTCCGTATACTACGAGAAATTAGCAACTATGACCAACAGTGTCATCTGACGTACATGTGGAATAATCTGAACCACCAAAACATTTAACCTACGGAATACAATAGTGAAGTTCTCTGACCTGCAACTGCATCCCAAGCTTCAAGCGAATCTAGACAAAATAAAATTCTCCGAATGCACACCGGTGCAGGAACAAGCCATTCCTTGGCTGCGCAAAGGCAAAGACCTCTCAGGTTTAGCTCAGACAGGAACGGGTAAGACCGGGGCGTTTCTCATCCCGCTGATTGATCGCATTCTCAAGTCGATTGCTCCCGATCCGACAGTGGCGGATACGGAGACAATTCCCTTCCCCGATTGGAAACGAAAGCACTTCATTCTAGTGCTCGTGCCAACGCGCGAATTGGCGGAGCAAGTGCAAGAGAACGCCAAGAGCTTTGTGGAGAACACTGGACTCAATAGTGTTTCTATTTACGGTGGAACCACTTACGAAAAACAAATTCAAGGTCTCAAAGAGGGCTGCGAAATTGTGATCGCCACTCCCGGTCGCTTCATTGATCTCTACAAAGAGCACATGGCGGACCTAGGTTTGGTGCGGGCCGTGGTTTTTGATGAGGCCGATCGCATGTTCGATATGGGCTTTAAAGACGATATGACGTTTTTGTTAAAGCGTATGCCCCGTGAGCGACAGTTTTTGGTATTTAGCGCCACGTTAAATTTTGAAGTGCTCAACACGGCCTATGAGTATGGAGCAGAGCCGGTTGAGATCAATATCAGTCGTGATCAAGCGAAGGCTGAGAATGTTCAAGATATGATTTTGCATGTGGGGCAAGAGGACAAACCAAAAACTCTGGCCACATTAATTAAGAAATTTGAGCCTCAGCAGGCGATTATTTTCAGCAATTTCAAACACAGTGTAGAGCGGATCGCGCAGTTTCTCAGCGACAACGGCGTCCCGGCGGTGGGCATTAGCAGTCTCCTCACGCAAGGTCAGCGCAATCGAGTGATGGCGCTGTTCAAGGCTGAGAATGACCGCAACATTTTGGTCGCCACAGACGTCGCCGCGCGCGGGTTAGATATTCGCGGCGTAGATATGGTCATCAATTTTGATTTGCCCGACGATGCCGAGAATTACGTGCATCGCATTGGTCGAACGGGGCGTGCGGGTGCCACGGGCAAAGCCTTTAGCATGGTCGGCGATCGAGATGTCGATGCACTTCAACGGATTGAGGATTATCTCGGGCACAAAGTGGAAGTTCTTTGGTTGGATGATTCGGACTACATCAAGGACCTAAAGCCCTTCCCTCGCGAAGATCGTCGTCCGCCAAGACATGCGTCTTCTGGTGGTGGATCTGGTGGCGGTGGTCGAGGACCAAGACCGCCTCGCGCCGGTGGTAGCTCACCTGGCGGTGGTGGTCCACGTGAGCGGCATCGAGACCGTTCGCGCGGTCGAGGTGGAGAGGTCAATGAGAGTGGTGAACGACCACCCCGATTTGCGGCAGGCGAAGGTGCTTCACCGAATGGTGACGGTCCACCACGCGGGCGAGGTGGTCCACGCCGACCTCCAAGAAGAGACGGCGATATGCCGGCTCGCGGTGGTGGCGATCGACCGCCAAGAGAACCGCGCGAGGGTGAACGTGGACGACGACCCCAGGCACAGCAGGGCGGCCGAGGAGCTGCTCCAGCTAGAGCCAATGGGGGAGCTCCTTCCGCCGGTGGTGCTCCACGAGGCCGTGGCCCACAAGATGGACGTCGGCCAAGTGCCAATGGCGGGCGCAGTGCGAACTTTCGTCCCAGACCCCAGGCTGGAGCTGCTCGGCCCGGTGCGGGAGCTCCGGTTTCAGCAGCTGGACCAGGCCTTGGCAAAAAAGTGACGGGTTTCATTAAGCGCCTTTTCGGTAAGTGATCGCTCAGGAAGTGATTCAGTAAGTGATGTCCGGCCAGACGATAGGCCGGCGCTTGGCTTGTGCCGTGGAGCCGGTCGCCGTACTCTAAGATTATGAAACTTGCGGTCCTATGTATTCTTTTTCAGCTGGTTTGGAGAGTCGACACATGGGCCGCTCCAATCCCCGGCACAAGCACATCCTCTTTGATCTCGTCTGAATCTGGCAAATTTTGGTCTGCTAAGGGATTCCGCATCCACTCTGGTCAGACAGATTGGATTCAGCGGCCCGCCCCAAAGGATATTCCTTCGCTCGTGACCTTGTACCGAGCTCCGACCCGGGTCAACGGTCAGCAACCCGCGCTAACGGTACGGGTGGATGAGTTGGCGCGCAAACAGGCGCTACAGAGCTATGTCAAAAAATGGATGCGTGATTACTCGCGTTTTGGTTTTGATGTTTTGACGGCCAAACAAATTAAGTTTAATTCAAACTCAGCCTTTTTGTTGGATATCGTCAGCCGCGAAACCAACATGCAGCTCCGTCAGGTCGTGCTGCTCAAGCAAAAAACCGCGGTTATTTTGACGTGTCGGGACCACCGATCGTCGTTTGCGAAGACCGTGCAAGACTGCAATGAAATCATTAAGACATTTGAGTGGGTCAAGGACACGAACTGATGACTCGCGGCTCAAACTCCCGTCGAGAGATGTGAGAGTTTCCGTTCTCGATCAGTGTGTACGTCAGCCATTTTCCGTCGGGCGATAGGGTTGGGTGCCTTCGTTCACCTTTACCTGAGATGGCCAGGCGTTGGGGGCATAGAGTGTCTGTGTTCATTGCCCAAAGCTCAAACGTCTCCGCCTTTGCCCCTTTTTGCGCCCATAAAAGCCATTTGGAATCGCTTGAAAACGCCACGTCTGTTTTGAGGGCCTTTTGCTTTGCGTTGATCTCGATGACTTGAGGTTGAGAGGATCTACGAACCTTTAAAGTGGTCTCTCGGTAATTCGTATCCCAGTTGATCCAAGCCACAATTTGGGAATTGGGCGCAATCATATACTGAGTGGGGTTGAGGCCTAGATTCGGAATGGTTCGGGCGCTTGGGCTATTGGGCGTTGTCGGATCCCACTGCGGCAAGTTCAGGGCGTAAACGGCGCTTTTTTGCCCATGCATTTGTGTCCAAACAAGCTCACGGCCATTGTTTGAAAATCGAGCTTCGCCGTCAAAGCCAGGATGTTTAGTGATGCGAACAATGAGCAGCGCCGAGAGATTGTGCAGATAAATTTCAACGGGCTCCTGATAATAGGCTGGCACTTTCGGGTCCGGTGGACGAGGGTTGAGCAGCGGCGGATCCTCTTTGAGCTCATCGGTCGAGCTGGAGTACACAATTTGGTTGTCTGTGGGATGGTAGCGGGGCGTGAAGGTGGAGCCATTTTGAAAGGTGATGCGGCGCTCAGCTCCGGTGGATAAATACTTTTCATAGACTTGGGGCTGCTTGTGTCCAGGACGCTCGGCGCTCACGAATATAAGGCGATCACCCGAGGGAGAATAAACCGCTTGGCTGTTTTGACCAGCGTCTACCAAAACCTGTTCGCCACCCTCGCGGTAACTCACGACGGCTTTGTCTTTTTCAGTGTGACTACAACCGCTCCAAAGCATCGGCATAACCGACATGAGCCAAAGCTTTTTGCACCAGTGATGTGGGAATGTGGCGCCGAATCTCAGCGAGAGGAATCCATTGA
This sequence comes from Bdellovibrionales bacterium, assembly GCA_041739415.1. Taxonomy (GTDB): domain Bacteria; phylum Bdellovibrionota; class Bdellovibrionia; order Bdellovibrionales; family UBA1609; genus JALHOQ01. The sequence goes on from JBGSNU010000025.1 coordinate 84,398, forward strand.
TCATCACTTTGGACTTTACGGACTGGTTGACCAACCGTCACGAAAATATCGTGATGCGTGATACTGTGTCGGTAGTGAAAGTCTTTGGGCTTCTTAGTCACTTGCCGAGCAGGTCCAGGCAAGAGCCATTGATTGCGTAAAAAAGGTACAGTTGAATTTTTGCGTAACAGAATCTTTCCGTCTCGAATGGTGAGTTGCGGTTGCCACAGCCAGAGTTGGCGTTCGGGTCGAGGCTTTTTGCGTGGTCGAGCAATGACCTTGTCCTGCTCGTAACTGACGCAAGCGGTGCGGATAGGACACAGCAGGCAGCTCGGTGACTTGGGTGTGCAGATCGTTCGCCCCAGCTCCATCAGCGCTTGGTTCATGTCTTGGCTTGGCACTCCGCTCACCCACGCATCGGCTCTGGCTTGCAGGATCGGGCGAGTGCGCGAGAGCCACCACTCCCAGTCTTGCCCCTCAACCCGACTCAACACGCGAATCACATTGCCGTCGACCACTCCGACGGACTCGCCAAAAGCTAGACTCGCCACAGCCCGCGCCGTGTAGGGTCCAAAGCCAGGGTACTCGAGCAGTTGCACATGACTTTGTGGAAACTTTTGCGCTGAATTCAACGCTTGCGCCGCTTTGTGCAAATTCCGAGCTCGGCTGTAGTAGCCCAGGCCTGCCCAAGCTTCAAGAACGCTTGCGAGGGGAGCTTCAGCCAGAGTTTTGAGGTTGGGGAAGCGGCTCAAAAAGCGTTCAAAATAGGGAATCACAGCCGTGGTGGTGGTCTGCTGCAGCATCGTCTCTGAAATCCAGATGCAATAGGGGTCGCGGTTGGCGCGCCAAGGGAGTTCTCGCCGATTCGCATGGTACCACTGCAGGAGTGAGCTCTGACAACTTTTAAAGTTCATCGGTGTGCAAGCTAGCATGGGTCTTTTGGAGCATCAATCCTTGTGAGTGCAACCGAACCCGTCTAGAATTTTCAACAGTGGCTTGGCTTGTCGCATTTCAACTTTTTTTTCTGTGTTCATTGGCACGTGCGGCGGCGCCGGGCCCTGCCTCACCCTCCGTATCAGTTTCCATAAAAGTGGCTAAACCAAAAACTGTGTGCACGCCCCGTGAAATCAAAATGAAGGATTGCCGCTTGCGGGTGGGTTCAATTGCGGTTCGACTCTTGGCAGAGTCGGTGGTTTGGAACGATGGCACATGGCACACGGTAGATCCGATTCCGCTGAAGGATGACACGTCGGATTGGGAGCGGGTGCGATTGGACATGCTGAGCGGCCAACCCATTTTGCAACTCTGGGTGTGGAGCAAGAGCAAAGGTGAATTGAAATTGCAGACGCTGCATTGGTTTGTCACCACCTCGCAAAACCGCAAGCTCAACATTTTGGCGGAAGGCGTGGTGCGCCGACGTCGACTGTCCGAATCGTCGCAGTTTTTGTACGACGCTTGGGAGAAGCATTCACTTAAAGTCGTGGCTAGTGGTCAGTTGGAGTGGCGATTGAATGAACAGGTGAAGACGCTTCCGTCGTCTGCCGCGACTGAGAAAGGAAAATAGACCATGAATTTTCAACCGATGAGTGGCCGTGAGTTTCCACGGTTCTCAGCGATCAAAACGTTTTTTCGCTTGCCCTATGTAGAGCTCACTGAGGACTTTGATGTGGCGATCATGGGTGTGCCTTTTGATGGGGGCGCGTCCTATAGGCCGGGCGCTCGCTTTGCCCCCACTCGAGTGCGCGAGGTCAGCGCCCTCGGGCGAGGTTACAATTGGGCCCGCGGTGAAAATATTTTTCAACGATTGCGAGTGGCCGACGCCGGTGACTGCTCCACAGTCCCGATAGATTTGAAGCTGACCTATGAGCGAATCGAAGCGCATTTTTCAAAGACGATGGAGTTGGGTAAGAAATTTTTAGCCGTGGGTGGCGACCACTCCATCACTTTGCCGATCCTCCGTGCGGTTCGCAAAAAATTGGGGCAACCGGTGTCGCTGATTCATTTTGACGCTCACTTAGACACTTATCCTGCGGCCTGGGGCATGGAGTTTCATCACGGCTCCTTTGCTCGGCACGCTGTGGAGGAAGGGCTCATCGATCCCAAATCGAGTTTGCAATTGGGGCTGCGCGGTCCACTGGCGGGCGGCGAAGATCTAGATTTTGTAAAAAAGCATGGCATCACCTCTTTGACGATTGATGATTTGCGAAAGCCCGGACTTGAGAGTTTTTTAACTAAACTGCCTAAATTTACACGGCCAACTTACATCACCTATGACATTGATTGCCTTGATCCGGCGTTTGCGCCCGGCACTGGTACGCCCGTGCCCGGTGGACTCACGACCTATGAGGTGCAACGCATTTTGCGGGCGCTGCAGATTGACAATCTCATTGGTGCAGATGTGGTGGAGTTGAGTCCAGCCTATGACTCTTCGGATATCACGGCCATGGCTGTCACTGATGCGATGTTTGAAATCCTTTGTCATTTCAAAGTGAATTGAACTGGTGCTCGACCTTCGCCAATTCACTTAGTAAAATAGACATGCGATCAAAATCCACAATATCCAGCCCCTGCCAAGGCGTTACAGTTGGAGCAGTTAGATCTGAGACGCGCTTCGCCTCTTCTGGGACCTGACGGCCTCGGTGAAAGTGCAGCCGGTGAGTCTGATTTTTGTATTGCACGCTGATTGAGGCATTCAACAGCTTCGTCAGTTGGCGGGTCCGAATGTGCTCAGCCGCTGCTCGTCGCATCAGCCGATCCAATTTTCCGGCGACATCCAACGGTGTGAGCTGGTGCTCGTCCGTGCTGTCCTCTCGGTCAGCATCTACAGTGCCCAAACGCCGAAAGCGCCACAGCCCAAAAGCCAGAAGCGACCGCGGGCTTCGCACTTTCTTTAAATCTAAATTGTAGAGCGAGCACAGCAAGATCAAGCCGGCACGGAGCTGGTCCTGATCGAGCGGTTGGTAGAACACCTGTTGAAATTCGGGCTCGCGCACGGAGCGCTCAAGCAGACGCAGAGGTTCGATGCAATTGGTATTTCGAAACGGCCCGAACGGAAAATTCTCACCAGGCTCAGCACTCGCCTGTGTGAGGTCCGAGTTGTAGAACATCAAACGGCGTCGCCCTGTCTTCAGCACCAAATTGTATTTCGGGTTGTGCTGTTTGATTTCATCAGACTCGAGGAGCGCGGCCTCTAGCGGGGATGTGCAGGTGGTGACTTGCAAATCCCAAACTTGCGCCAGCATCTCCAACTTAAAACGATCGCGATTTTTCTGCCCACGAAAGTAACTGTTCACTCGGCTCTTTAATGAGGTGGCTTTGCCCACATAAAGAACTTTGCCGTTTTTCGCAAGCATCCGGTACACGCCGGGTTGGTCTGGGAGCTCCAATCGTTTGAGTCGATCTAACCGATAGGCATAACGAACAGATGGTTTTTTGGGGGGTGCCGGAGTGCTCTGCCAGTTCTGCAGGTCCGTTAGCGTTTCAATCGCATGCACCTGTTGCAACTGCTGCACGAGCCCGCGCCAAATGATTTGCGTGGCTCGCACATGGGAGTCCGCCCGCTGCAGAGTCTCATCGAGTTGGCCAAAGTATCCAGCGGCACCTCGGATATTCGCGTTGGGCAGCTCTGGCATCAGCCGCTTACACAGGCGGTGCGAGCACAAAATTGTCGCGGGCCACGCATCGGTGGAGAAGCGCTGCCAAAGATCGTGCAAAAACGGCGCTTCAAATTGAGCGTAGTGGATCACCAGGATTTGCGGCTGTGGCAATGCGTCGATCGCGGCTTTGAGTTGAGTAAACACAAAGTGCATAGTTCGTGCGTCGGCCAAGTCGGTGGTTTGAATTCCCGTCAATTTTGAAACGACCGCCGGCACCGTCTCACCCTCGGGCAACTGCAGCAGATGGGACTCTAAGGGGCTGGTGAGGCGAGTCGGCGAGGCTTGGCTCCAGGCGATCTCGAGCAGATGGCCATTGCTTGGGCGCATGCCGGTGGTCTGACAATCTAGGAATAGAACTGGCAATTCACTTAGCCGCATCGTTCGCCTGTTGGGTTTGCCAAAACTCGCGGATGTCTTGCAAAATTTGGGTGGAGACATGCTCTGCTGGATTCTCTTGTATCCAATCGGTTGGCATCGACTTCACATAGCTTGGCTCGAGAAAGCGTCGATCCATCAATACGATCAAGCCTCGGTCGGTGTTGGAGCGAATGACTCGGCCGGCACTTTGCACAACCTTGGCCATGGCGGGGTAGGTGTAGGCGTAGTCAAAGGCGTTTTCATCATTGTATTTTTTGGCATAGTACTGACGGAGCATCTCGCGTTCAAAGTCGAAAGTCGGTAGCGCGGGCCCGACCACAATGGCGCCAATTAAGGTTTCACCTGGATAATCCACTCCCTCTGAAAACACGCCCCCTTGCACGGCCAGCACCACCGTAGGTTGGTTCGGTTGTCGAAGGGCATTCAGAATCTCAGTGATGTCGTCACGGCGCATTTCTCGCTTTTGGGTGCGGAGTTGAAAGCCTGGAATATTCAACCGACTCGCAATGCGCTGAAGAAACTCAAAGCTCGGAAAAAACACAAAGTAATTGCCCGGGTGCAAACTCACGATTCGCTCGATGCCCTCTTGAATCTTGCCGTAGTTCGCCTCTCGGTCGCGGTACTTCGTAGAAACTTGCGGAATGATCAACAGCTTGCGCCGCTCTTTAGGGAAGGGTGAAACAAATTCGGCGTGCGTAGAGGTTCGCTTGTGAAAGCCCAGCAACCGAGAGTAAAAATCAAACGGCTTAACGGTGGCTGAAAAGGCCACAACGTTTTGGAAATCCGCATAGGCCTCGACCAACCAGTCGGCCGCATCACAGCAGGTGATTTTGACTGTGCCGCCTTGGGGTGATGGGGTGAAGCTGCAAAAAAATTCTTCAGACAGGTTGGCATAAGCTTGGCTAAATTCACTCCACCGATTGGCTAAGGATAAAACCGCATCGTTCGTTTGCAATTTGGCCGAGGAATCCAAATAGCGCGCAAGTATCTCTTGCGCTCTTGCCGCAAGTCCCTGCACCGAGTCGACATCCAACTGCACGCGGTGAGGGGTTCGCCCATCGCTCTCGCTGCCCGCGCTGGCAATAAACACAAGCGAGTCTTGAATCAACTGGGTGGCGAGCTCCTGCACATCTCGAGTGAGACCCGGCAAGTCCCGCTGCAGACCCCGCAATTCCTCGGCGGAGAGGCGGGCGGAGAAGTAATCCATCGCTCGAGTGGGCAGATTGTGCGCTTCATCGATAACTAAATTGGGTTTGCTCTTGCCGCCGTTGTACGTCAATCGACTCACCAGACTCCTCGGCGAAAACACATAGTTGTAATCGCAGATCACCACATCGGCGCGTGGAATGGCGGCCATTTGAATTTCAAAGGGACACACTTGATAGTCGCGACCAAATGTTTGCAGCGTCTTGAAGGTGATGTTCTTTTTCTTACTCAGTTTATCAATCAGCCCGTGCTCGCTGACCTTGTCGTAGTGATTTTTCGCAAACTCGCAGTACTCGGGATTGCAAATCACTTGCTCCTTTAAACAAAGTTTGGCTTTGGCGTGCAGAGTTTGGCCACGCACCTTCACTCCGGTCTCTTGCAGGCGCTTCACTGCATCTTCGGCCACCGCATGCTGACTGTTTTTTGGCGTGAGGTAGAGCACCTTCTCTCCGCGCTTAAGGGCCTCGCGCAGCAGGGGATACAGCACTCCCACTGTTTTCCCAAGGCCGGTGGGTGCTTGCAACAGCAGTGCTGTTTTGCCGTCTAGGTTTTTCTCTACGGTTTGCATCAGTTCCATTTGGCCTGAGCGCGGGTGCTCAAACGGAAAACTCAAGTGCTCACTCTCTCGCCGGCGTTTCTTCTTCAGCTTGGTAAACATTTGCATCTCCTGCACGACAGACTCTAATCGGCGGGGCAGCCAATTGAGATAGTCCTCCAGATCGAGTGGCACAAGCATCAGCTCCGACTTTTTGTTTCTCGCTGAAATGATATTTAGTAAAATTTCAGGTGTTTCCCCTGTTTGCAGATAGTGGAGGTAGGCATACGTGCGCGCTTGCAATCGGTAAGGATGGTCCGCGCGCTCCTGCAGCACTTTGGCAAGCTCCTGCGGATTGTAAGCCGACTTGATCTCCTCAATCCGCGCAGGGGGCCCAGGCCAAAAACCATCCAGTCGGCCATTCACGGTGATTTTATAATCTCTCAGCGTGAACGTGTGTGAGGTCCAACGCTCGATCTGATACTCCGGATTGTCGCGCAGGCGTTGCTCCTGCACCAGTTGATGCAGTTCCGTGCCGACGTTGGGGAGTGGCCCATAACCCGAGTACGCCTCTATGCTCCCCGACAAGGGCGACGGATTCGCAAATTCAGTGATGGGCAGTGCAATGGACGGCATAGTTGGGGCGAGTATCTGATTTAAAGTGTCGCGCTGTCGAAGAAAAAGTAGGCCGCGGTGTGCGCAGGAATGCCCCACAGTTTCGCATTGGTCCGATTTCGGCAAAACCCCTGTCTGCGCCTCATTTAACCGTTTTGATTTTCAATTAAACGCACAGCCGAGACCATTTTGCCGAGCTCGGACCAATCGATTTATGCGCCTTTAGTACGGGCAAAGATAACAACACGCGTCTACACCGCGCAGTCCTTTCGTCGGATTCACTACGATCAGAGCATAGGTTCAGGAAAGGCTGTATCCATTTGAAACGTTGCAATCGGCACTTGGCTCTTTGGACCTGGCTCTCTTGACCTTAATTTGTCTCAGATAAAAGCCGATAGGTCCTGTGGCGGTCGATACATTCAGTTTCGACCGTCCTGGGGGACCCCAATGACGTGTTTTGAATTCCCTAAATCGGCCTTGGCTGCGGCGATTCTTCTGGGTCTTATGCCTTTTGGCTGGAGTCCATCGGCCTTTGCCGCGCAAGAGGTCTCGCAGGCCTTTACCCTCGACGGCCGCCTCTACAGCAACACCGCCGGCACAACTCCAATGGAAGAAAACCCAGTCGAACTCAAGCTGCAGATTTTAAACAACAATCAAACGTGTATCCTGTACGAAGAAACGCAAAACGTAAACACCTCGAGCACCAGCGGCTTTTTCACGATTCAGGTGGGTTCCGCGAGCGGCGCCGGCAAACGCACAGCCTTTTACTCCGCTCGTACTATGCAAAGTGTTTACTCCAACACGGTCGCAAGTATTGCGGGCAAGCTCGTCTCTGACGGCACGGACTGCACCTACAATCCAAGTGCAGGCCATTTGCGGTACCTACGTGTGTTGATAAAACCACCAGACAACGTCACGCGGGTGATTTCACCGAACATGCCCATCACGTCTGTGCCAGCTTCGCTGGTGGCGGAGCGGGCGGAGAGCGTGCAAGGCTACTCGGCCTCTCAATTGTTACTCGTGAACACCAACGCGCCGATTTCGCTGAGCCAAACAAATTTAGAAGATGTGTTTTCAACTACGAACTTTACCAAACTACAAGACCTGCTCGACGGCACGTCCACTCAGTATGTGTCCTCTAGCCCCGGAACGTTGGTCGACTTCAATGGTCAGCGCCTGACGGACGTGGCGACGCCAACAAATGCTACCGATGCGACAAACAAAGATTATGTCGATACCCGCATTGGTGGTGCGGCGCTCGATGTGAGTGGCGTTGGTCTAGGCGTGGGCGGCGGCTCAACGCTGGTGTGGGATCAAACCGCGAATGAGTGGGTGGCACAGGCCGGTGGTGCTGGATTTAATCTTGTGGCGGGCACGGGGCTGCTGGGCGGAACTTTAAGCTCCGGCGACACAATCTCCATTGATGTGGGAGTAACGGCAAACAAGATCGTGCAACTGACCAACACGGGTGTGCTACCGGCACTTGATGGTTGGTTGCTCACGAACTTGAACGCACCGGTTTTGTCCGTTGCAGGTCGCACGGGTGTAGTGACACTCAACGCCGCCGACATCACCGGTCTCGGGACCGCTGCGCTGAGGAACTACGGCACTGCCGCTAACAATCTTGTGGAACTTACGAACGATGCGGCTCTCCCCGCAGTCGACGGATATCTTCTCACCAACGTCAATGCCTCGAGGTTGCGCTCGTATGCTATCGCCGCAACTGCCCCGACAGACAATCAAATCCTCACCTGGAACAACACCACAGCCGTTTGGGAGCCGCGCTCACCTGCAGTCGCCGGCATCACCGATCTCACGGGTGACCTTACGGCCACCGGCCCAGGTTCAGCAGCTGCAACTATCGCGAACAGCGCCATCACGGCGGCCAAGATCAACGCCACCGGCTACGCGATCAACCGCCTGCTCATCACCGATGGAACAAACCCAAACCTCGTGACATACGCCACATGTACTGACGGTGAGATTCTAGTCTACGGCCCAACGGGCTGGCTGTGTAACTCGATGAATGAAGCGAACGCGTTCTTCCAAGGCGGCAATGCGTTTGGCGCACCGGCCACGCTTGGTACCACCGATGCGACGAATCTGAATATTATCACCAACAACACCACACGGATGACTGTCACCTCTGCGGGGAATGTCGGGATTGGCACCGCGGCTCCTGGGCGATTGCTCCATGTCAACGGTCCAGTCCGACTGACGGCGTCGGCACTGCCGGCTCCTGCTGCAGCGGGTGATATTGCGGTGGACTCTGGCGATGCAAATAAACTCAAATGGTATGATGGATCAACGTGGCAATCGGCAGTGACCACGAATATTCGGCTCTCCGGGCTGACCGCTGCCAACAGTGGCAACACCATCGACAATCTCAACAACGCGCAGGTTTGGAGTTGGTCGACGGCGAGTTCGCAGACTCCAATGACCATCAACGCCAACGCGCTCACGAGTGGCAGCATTTTAACGCTCACGACTAGCAACACGGGGCTTAACTCCACCTCCGGTTTGCTACAGGTCGCAAACACCGGCACGAGCAACAATGGCGTCTTGGCGCGCTTTCAATCGAACTCGACTGCGGGTTCGGGGGTCACAGTGCTTGCAAACGGCAACGTGGGTGTTGGGACGTCGGCTCCGGCTTACGCGCTAGATGTGAACGGCATCGTTCGCACATCCTCCAGATTTTACACCTCTGCCGCAGGGACGGCTGCAGCGCCGAGTGTGGCTGTTGGGAGCACGACCACGGGCTTGTTCGCCTCTGGCAGTGCCCTTGGGTTTGCAACCAGTGGGACTGAATTCATGCGGATCGATTCGACTGGCCGAGTGGGGATCGGGACCACCGCTCCCAATGCGACACTCCAGGTGGCGGGAGGCTCCATTCAGCTCGACAACAGTCAGCAAATTGGCTTTGCCAATGGTTCAGGTGTTGCCGATTATTGGCGGATCTTTGCGGACGATTTAACTGGCAATTCCGCTCAGCCTTCTGGCCTGGTGATTTACGGCAACGGCGCTCCCCGCATGTCCATCACCACAGCGGGTCGGGTGGGGATCGGCGTTTCCAATCCATCGGACACACTCACAGTCAACGGCAGTATTCGATCACTTGCGGGCGGCATGGTGTTTCCAGATGGCAGCATACAGACCTCAGCTGGAACAACAGGTGCAGGCTTCGGTATGAGCGGCACGGCTGACCTCAACTTCCAAGCGGACTCGGGCGCGGCGGGGACGGGCGCAATCAATTTCAATATCGGTGTCACTCAAATGGCAACGATCACAAATCCGAGCTTAGGTGGCGGCGGGATGGGGCTATTGACCTCAAGCCCGCAATCTAAACTAGATGTGAACGGCAACGTGGCTATTGGGTCCTATGCCGGAGTGACGGCAGCTCCCGCCAATGGATTGATCGTTAGCGGTAACGTGGGCATCGGCACAAGCAACCCGACGGCAACTCTTGAAGTCAATGGCAGCATTCGCCCGGGTAGCTCTACCGTCGTTACTGCGGCTTGTGACGGCACGACCGAAGGCATGTTACGCTACAATTACACAACCCATAGCCTTGAAATTTGCAACGGCACCGTTTGGATGTCGATTGGACAATCGGTGAGTCCGTTTAGTTTCACCGATCAGGCGAACGTGAATATTTCAACAACGATCACCAGCAACACTGTCACACTGACAGGATTCACTGGTTCCTTAAACGCGACTTGCAACAACTGCACGGCCATCGCCCGCAATGGCAGCTGGAGCGGCACAAGTGTTGTAGGCTTTCAATCCGGCGACACCATTGCGCTGAGAGTTTTAGCAAGTGCAAGCCAATCCACCGCGGTCACCGCCAACGTTACGGTGGGTTCGACGACCTCGGGCACGTGGACGGTCACCACAACAGCCAGCGGACCTAACCCGTTCAACTTCACCGACGTTGCGGACGCTTCAACCAATATCACTTACACGAGCAATGCCGTGACTTTGTCTGGCTTCACCGGCCCCGTGACTGCAACTTGCAACAACTGCACAGGCATAGCTCGCAACGGCAGCTGGGGCGTCTCACCCATGAGCGGCTTTCAAAGCGGCGACACCATCGCCATCCGCCTAACATCCAATGCAGCCCTCGGCTCTCCAAACACGGCATTTGTAACGGTCGGCACAACAACTTCAGCCACCTGGACTGTGACAACCACCAACGGCTGCCAAGTTGGCATCGCCGCGGGTCAACTGTGCCCCGACGGCACCATGTACGTCGGCACTTCAGTCGATGGCAACGTGCCGATGTACACCACCGTCTGCGACTCCGACAAATACTGGAATGGCGCAGCTTGCGTGGCCTGCGCCACCGGCCAATGGTCAGGCTCTGGCTCTACTTGCAATACGACGTGGACTAAGACGTGGAACAACGGCACAGGCAACTGGACAACCACAGGAATCATAAACGGCAACACGGGCCGGTCCAACACCCAGGCGCTCGTGGCCCTGGTCGATGCCGGTAGCCCCTACAATGCGGCCAACTACTGTGAAAATCTAACCGCCTATGGCCACTCGGACTGGTATCTGCCGGCACAGTGGGAGCTCAATGTGTTCTGGACCAACGTGGCCAGCATCACCAACCTGGACACGTCGGGCACTCAATATTGGTCGTCGTCTGAGCTCAACACCAACGTTGCGCGTACGCAGAGGTTCTCTGACGGCACACAGAACAGGCAACAGTAAGGTTGACACGAATCCGCTCATTCGTTGTGTGCGGAGATAATTTAGTCATTTGATCATTTAAGCATTTGCTTTCAATTTTACCCCGCGTAGCGGGGTTGGATTTTTGAACTTGAAAAACAAAGGACTTTTTCGTGGCACGCTACCAGCATCTGCCGATCTATCGGCTAACCTACGAACTCCTGCAGCGGGTGATGATTGTCACAAAAGAGTTTCCACGCGAGTACAAATTCACCCTGGGTCAAAAACTAAAGGATGAGGTCATTGAACTGGTTGTGCAAATTTACCGCACGAACTCGGCCGAAGACAAGCTGCCACACTTGGGTGTGCTGCAAGAACGCCTGCAGGTAATCGAACTCTTGATCCGGCTGTGCCATGATATGCGTTTGATTCCACTAAAACAATATTCCGCCGTTGCAGAAATGACAGGTTCACTTGGCAAACAAGCGAATGGTTGGAAAAAGTCGTTGTCGAAATCACATCCCCTCAAATAAGGTGCGGGGCTGGGAAAGGGGGAGGTAGCCGGAATGAACAGGGTTAAGGCCTTTTTCAGTGAGCGACTTCTGATCTCGGGACGGGAGCGGTTGGCGAAAGTCCACCTGTATAGCGAGGCTAAGCCTCGCGGCTGTGGAGCTGAGAGATCGGCGACTTCAGTAAGAAGACTCCCGTCGCAAGCCTATTGGTCGTCGTCTGAGAACAACAACAACAATGCGCGTACGCAGAGGTTCTCTGACGGCACACAGAACAACAACAATAAGAATGACACGAATCCGCTCATTCGTTGTGTGCGGAGTGGAAGCCTCCCTCTCTCCCATTCTTTATGGAGCTGACATTTGAAGAGGTCGTGCAGGCTTACTTTAACTGCAGACGCAACAAACGTCTCAGCAATTACGCTTTGGATTTCGAGTTTAACTTAGAGCAAAACCTTTTCGAACTTTACCAAGAACTGCTTGAAGGACGTTACCAAATTGGTCGAAGTATCGCCTTTGTCGTCGAGCAACCAAAGATACGGGAGATCTGGGCAGCCACCTTCCGCGACCGTATTGTCCACCACATCATCTACAATCGTTTGGCACCTCGATTTTATCCGAGGTTCATTCGAAATAGCTTTGCGTGCATCCCAGGGCGCGGCGTCTTGGATGGTTCCGACCGACTGTGGTCGGGTATGCGTTCCATCACCCGCAACTGGCACCGGCCCGGCCACTATTTGCAGGGCGATGTCCGAAATTTCTTTGTCAGTATCGACAAGGCAATTTTATTTCAGTTGATTGAACCGCACGTTATGGAGCCGTGGCTTAAAGATTTAATTCATCAGGTGGTATTCCATGATCCACGCCGAAACTGCTATATGAAGTCTAAGCCTTCGGCTTTCGCTCACGTGCCCAAACACAAGAGCCTGCTGAACAAAACACCAGACAAGGGCTTGCCCATTGGCAATTTGACAAGCCAGTTCTTCGCCAATGTGTACCTCGACGAGTTGGATAAGTTTGTTAAACACACCCTGCGCGCTAAATACTATTACCGCTATGTCGACGACTGGGTGATCTTGGACGAATCAGTGGCAACATTAAACAAGCACTTCGATGCCATCCATGAATTTTTGCAAACGAAGCTGGCGCTTGAGCTTCACCCATTCAAGAAGCGAATCGCACCGATTCACCAGGGGATAAATTTCATAGGTTTCATTCACAAACCCTATCGAAGACAACTTCGTCCACGGATCGCCAATAAAATGACCAGCCTCTTGCACCAGTGGAAGAAGTCGCCTCACTCTCTAGAATCTAAATCCTTAATCCACCTGCGCAACCGCCTAAATTCGTACTTTGGCATAGCCCGCTGGGCTTCGACGTATCACTTACGCAAACATATCGGCGACGACCTGAACAGCCTTTTCATCCGACCTGACGAGCACTACTTAAAGCTGATCGTGCCTAAATTGAGTGGACTGCTCCGGCCCTCTAGATAACATCGGGTGGACTAGCTTTCGTCGGATTCATGGGGCATTTGGAATTGACGAAGTTGTCGCGGATATTTTGAATCGATGAATTCCAGCAGAGTGACTATTTTTTTCTTCTCGTCAGTAGTCCAGGTAACCATGTAGCGCCCGTCATAAAGAGGAAAGCGACGTGCACCTAAAATTTCATCGGCTTGCCCGATGCGTGGAGTCTTTGTGAGGTGAGCCTTTATGCCATTAACTTCTTGCTGTAACTCAAGATATTTTTGATCTGCAAACTCCTGGGACTGTTCAAGGTTGTGGGAGTATAGCCAAAAAACGGCCTCTTCCATTTCAACCTTGAACCTGTCGGATTCTTGCACATCAAACTCTTCCATTAACCTACGGCTTTCTTTGTTTTTGATTTTTTAGTAGCAAGTGCCCTTTCCTTAGCTCGGGCAAAAATATCTGCCGTGGATTTTTCAGTCGCAGGAGATACGTGACCTTTAGCAACATCCATCAAGCTAGCAGTGAGCCCCTGCAATCGAGCAAGATCAAGCTGCATCTTTTCAAAAATATCTGCATTGAGCAAAACGAAAGATTCACCACTTTTACGCGTGATTTTCACAGGTTCGTTTCGAGCTGCTTCCATCCACTCTTTCATTTTTGACCGGAACTGATCGGCAGTTGTTCTATCCATCTTTGCCTCCATTAACTTTACCGTACAATTAACCGTACTGTTTGTCAAGGGCTACAGCTAGGATGTTCCCTATGAGACAAGCGCAGACGGGCAGTTCTTAGAGTCCTGGCCTTTACGTAGTTTGAAACCTTTTCGATGTCGGGGGTCAAATCGAGGGTAATAATATTACTTGCGGTGTTTTCGCCTACCCCGCTCTTGCGCAAATTTGACCTTGGACCCCGACATATAAGCCGCTTCAATGCGAGCTCGCCGTGTGAGCGGGCGTCTAAACATTAGCAACCCGTTGGCAAAAATTGTCCAGTCTCTTGTCAGCTGCAAATGACCGCATTTAGACCAGGCACTGCCCTTGCTCAATTGGAAACTGAAGGAGAATTATCTATGAAATTAAAATCTATCTTATGTCTGAGTTTGACCCTGTTTGCGTCCCAAGCCACTTGGGCCGGGATTTGTTCGGTTGAGGTGAACAACCAGCTTCAATATAGGTTGCGGATTCCTGGCGTAAAGGTGACTCAGCCGACGAGCTTGCAAACGAGATTAGTGGAAAAGTACAAACGAAATGTGGAATTGGGCCGATGCACAGGACTCGCAAGCCGGTCTTGCGAGCTAAAGGCTGATGGCGTACATTTGAAGCTCTTTTTTGACGGGCAAAGTAAGGCTACCTTCACCTCTGAATATTTCAGCAACGCCCGGGCGACGCTCAAGGGTCTCGTTGACAACGGCATTTGTCGCGATACTGGAGCGAGCCAAAGCGCGCCTCAGCAGCAGATGGCAGAAGCTCCCGCGGCAACCGGCGCAACTTAATTCATCAAACTGTTAAGTCTCTCCCGAGCTTTGTCTAAGCTGCGGGAGGGGACTGCGCCCTGGGCGAAATCGGGGCGTCGGCCGCCTTTGAATCTATCTTGCAATCTATCGGAGAGATCACTCAAGACTTTGTAGCGTCCATAAGTTGCGGTATGACGACTTGGGCTGCCGTTTCTGAGCGACGACCTCGTCCGATACGCTCTGACGCCTCAAACGTATGTCGCTAATATTATTCACAAAAATTTTCATTTTCACTGGCTGTGACTTAAGATTTGAACACTGGCCGAAAAGGTAATATTATTATACCTAGGTTGGAGGTCCTTATCGCAAACAAAAAACTGCTCAAAGCCTTAACTGAACTTGATAAATTGTTGGCGAAGAAGCAGATCGCGCTGAACATCTTCATCTGTGGGGCCTTTGCGATCGAACTCTTAGGGTTTGAACGCGTTGAACCCACCATAGATGCAGATTCCGCAACTCCGATAACGAACAAAGAGGTCTTGGAATTAATTAAGGCCATAGGTGAAGCGAGGGGGTTGGGTTCAAGGTGGTTAAACGATCAGGCTTCAACCGTTGCAATACCCGAAGGGGCGGTATCGCGTGCTAGCTCGTTCGGGAGTTGGCGTAACATCAAGGCTATCCTCATGGACAGATCTGATTTGATAAAAATGAAGTCTGCAGCATTTTCTACTCGCAGAGACGAAACATTAAAAGATTGGGAAGACCTAAAACTGATGAAACCCACCGCTAAAGAAATGTACGACGCTATTGCTTTTTTAAGGGCAACAAGATCGCCACCAACCAACGCCACCAGAAGAATAATTGAGGAGTTCAATGAGACAGTTGACGATCTCAAGAAGCTCGCCGTCGAATAATTTTTCGAGTCTCGCCAATTATTTCGGGATTGCGATCTCGTTCAGTGATTCGAAACCCGTAACGGATTATGCCGATATCGAGAGATTTTTTCTTCAGTGCACCATGAACTTCAATAACTCAAGGACTGCTGAAGGCATCTTGTGCTGGATTGATGAATATGGCCATTTGATCAGTCCCTCCAAGCTTAGAAAGCTGATTAAGGAAGGGGTTCCATACGACAAAATTGTCTTGGGTGGAATTCTGGAATTTATGAAGGCGCGCACGGTGGGGGCTCGGCCATTATCTATCCTCAAAAAATATGTTTCAAAAAGGGCAATATCGGCCAACCTAATTGAGGGGCCGCGAATCCGAAGCGCCGCGCCCTACTTTAAAAAGGTGGGATTGCTCACGCCGGACTTCTTGCTCGACAAAAAGAAATTCTTGCGTCCGAGCGATCATGTGTTGAGATCCTGTCTCGAACTGAGATACCGGTGCTTGTTTGGATCCGTGCTCAATTCGGATATCGCAAGTGCCCTATCGAGAAATCCCCAGTTGAATGCTTATGCAGCAGCCAAGCTGACTGGACATCATAAGGCTAATGTCTTTAAGAATTTTCTAGACATTAAGGCTGGCTTGCTTGCATGCCGTGTGGGTAAAATGCCGCTTGAATAGCAAATTGTATAGGATCATCTCCGCAAATTGAGTCACCAGTTCAGTTCATCAAAGTATTCAGTCTCTCCCGGGCTTTGTCTAAGCTGCGGGAGGGGACTGCGCCCTGGGCGAAATCGGGGCGTCCGCCGCCTTTGCCGCCGAGAGTTTGCGCAACTTCACCTAGGATTTTGCCGGCATTGAATTTAGCCGTGAGGGATTTGCTCACGCTGACGATTAGGGGATGAGACGCTTCTCCTTGTCCCACAATCACAATGACGCTGTCTTTGAGTCGATCTTGCAACTTGTCGGAGAGGTCGCTCAAGACTTTGCGATCGTCCATGGCCACATCGGCAAAGACGTAGCTGCCGCGCAAACCATCGCGTTCAAAGTTTTGGGCCGTGCTGACAATGGCGTCGACGTCGACATGGCTGCCCTTGAGTGATTGAATCTCGCGCTGCAGAGATTTGATCGTGTTTTGCGCCTGCTGCAAAGGCTCACTCAAAGATTGAGCTTCGCCCGCGAGGTACTTTTGCCAACCGACCGTTAGACCAAGCTGGGCGCGGGCCTGCAGAGCTTCTCGAGCTAAACTCAAAATGTAGTGTGCGGCGCTGTCGCCCGTGATGGCCTCGATTCGGCGCACTCCGGCGCTGACGCCTCCCTCACTGACAATTTTAAACAAACGAATTTGACTGGTGTTGCTCACATGCACTCCACCACAAAGTTCCATAGAGAAGTCACCCATTTGCACAACGCGAACCTCATCGCCATACTTCTCACCGAACAACGCGAGAGCCCCTCGGTCAATCGCCGCTTTGTGTGACATGACTTCGGGGCGTACCGGAGTTGATCGGCTGATCTCAGTCATGACCAAAGCCTCGATGCGTTCAATCTCGTCTGGCGAAAGTGGCTGATTGTGAGTGAAGTCAAACCGCAGTCGCTCCGGCTCGACCAACGAGCCCGCCTGCTGCACGTGCGAGCCCAGCACATGCCGAAGGGCGGAGTGGAGCAAATGCGTGGCCGAGTGATTGTTGGCCGTGCTCAAGCGATCGCGCCGCTCGACAATCAGTTGAACGGTGTCACCCGGCTTAATCGTTCCGTCTGTCACTTTGACCTGGTGGATGAACACGCCGTTTTGTTTTTGCGTGTCTAGCACCTGCGCCTCGCCCGAAGCAGCCCGAATGATGCCACGGTCTCCCACTTGGCCGCCACCCTCTGCATAAAAACAACTTTTGTTTACAATTACAATCCCGGTGGCCTCGAGCTCGAGCTGCGGCACTTCCGCTTGGCCGTTGCTCAAAGCGACGACTTGCACCTCTCGCTCTTCGGTGGAATCGTATCCCGTAAACACGGTATCGCCAGCCCGACGCTGCACGGTCTGCGAGAGCTGCACCAAGTGAGCTTGATCTCCCGTCATGGCCTTGCCCTTCCATGAGGCCCGAGCTTTTTCTTTGGCCTGAGTGAGGTGGTGTTCAAATCCGAGTTCATCGATTTTAAAACCCTGCTCCTCCGCCATAATGCGCGTCAGATCCACCGGAAACCCAAAGGTGTCATACAGCTTAAATAAAATTTGTCCGTTGAGTGTGCCGCCTTGGCTCAGACGAGTGAGCTCTTGATTCAACACGTGGGTGCCTTGATCGAGCGTGAGTAAAAAACGTCGCTCTTCGTCGTGCACGGTGCGCTCGATCAAGCTCCGTTGCTGCTGCAGCTCTGTGTAAACGCCGCCCATTTTCTGCACCACTGCAGCGACCATTGCGGGTAGAATCGATTTGTTCTCGGACAATTGTCGACCATAGCGAATGGCGCGCCGAAGAATCCGGCGCAGCACGTAGCCGCGTCCCTCGTTTGAGGGCAAAACCCCATCGGCGATTAAGAACCCGGTGGCGCGCGCGTGATCGGCCAAGACCCGCAAAGCCACGTTCACATCTCCCTGCTGGGGTGAAATGTTACCGCCCGCTTTGACGTAGCCGTGACCAGAGATCTCACTGCCAACCCGGATCAAATCTTGAAACAGGTCGGTGTCGTAGTTGTTAATTTGACCCTGCAGAATATTGGTCATGCGCTCAAGACCCATGCCCGTATCGACGGAGGGTTTAGGCAAAAGTGTTCGGCCGCCTTTGCCGTCTTCATAGAACTGCATAAACACAAGATTCCAAAACTCCATGTAGCGATCGCCATCGCCGCCCATCACGTTTTGTTTAGGGTCCCCACCCACTTCGGGGCCGAGGTCATAAAAAATCTCAGTGCAGGGGCCACATGGGCCGGCGTCGCCCATGCGCCAAAAGTTGTCCTTTTCACCTAGGTGGTAAATGCGGTCGCGCGGCACGCCCTCTTGTTTGTGCCAGATGTCTGCGGCCTCGTCGTCGTCTTGAAACACAGTGACATAGAGGCGGTTCTTGTCGATGGCGAAATCTTTGGTGATGAGCTCCCAGGCAAAATGAATCGCGTCCTTTTTAAAGTAATCGCCAAAAGAAAAATTGCCGAGCATTTCAAAAAACGTGTGATGGCGCGCGGTGTGCCCGACGTTTTCTAAATCGTTGTGTTTGCCACCGGCCCGTACGCATTTTTGCGAACTCGCGGCGCGCGTGTAGTCGCGTTGCTCTAAGCCCAAGAACATATTTTTAAACTGATTCATGCCCGCATTGGTGAAAAGCAAAGTGGGATCACCGTCTGGAATCAGCCTGGAGCTCGCCACTGGCTGATGGCCATTTTTGGCAAAGTAGTCAATGAAGCCTTGGCGAACGGACTGACTAGTAGGCGATTGATTCGTCTGAGACATTGAGCACCATCCTAATTGTGCGATCAGCAAAACCGCGGCTTTGCAAATATCGGCAGGCTTTTGATTTTAAGTCATACTGAAGATTCTGGAGTGGACCAAATTTTTTTTCGAGCAGTTGCTCGGCAATCGCCAATTCGGCATCGGGCGCAAACGCCGGCACAGGTAGACCGCGTTGGTGGAGTTGAGCTTCGATGTAGGCATGGCTCTTGAGTTTACGCAGATGCTGTTCGATTAAATCTTGTCCGAGGCTTTGCTCCGAGCGGAGATACTGTCGGTCTCGTGCCAGCGCAAGGGCTTGCTGCAGGACCACAACAGAGAAACGTGCGGATAACTTTTGCTCGAGCTCTAGAGGGGAGTGGTCCCGCCTCGACAAATGCTGGAGGATGCAGGTCAGAGCCTCTTGTACAGTCTTGTCCGTCGTTTCACTTAATTCCGACGTTGCACGTTCTTCCGACGTTTCACTTTTGACCTCTGGATCCACCGCTACCGCTCTTTCGTTCGCGTTTGCTCTCAGTGGGCAGCTCGAGTTCGATCTCGTTGAGCTCTTGCCACTGGCTTTTGACTTTTTTATCATGCCGCTCGCCCTGAGACCATTCTTTACCATCCATGGCGGTGATTCCTTCATGGCGCACGCGGAAGTCTTCAGGCCGCGCGCAGTGCAGCAGGGCCTCATTGTAACTCACCAGCCCCCGCGACATCAGTTCCATCAGACTTTGATCAAAGGATTGCATGCCCCACGCCGCCTGTCCCTCTTCTATAGCCAATTGAATTTCAGCTGTCTGCTCCGGATCTTCGATCAGCTCGCGAATGCGCGGATTGTTCACTAGAATTTCAACTGCTGGAACCATACCCTTGCCATCCTGCCGCCGACACAGCCGCTGCGAAACCACGGCCTTGAGCACAGCACCCAGCTGCAACCGCACTTGGCTCTGTTGACCGCTGTCAAATCCAGCCAAAATGCGATTGATGGTCTCCGTGGCGTCGATCGTGTGTAAGGTGGAGAGCACCAAATGCCCGGTCTCGGCCGCGAGCAAGGCGGTCTCAATCGTTTCGCGGTCGCGCATTTCACCAATAACGATCACATCGGGATCTTGGCGCAGACCCGAGCGAATGGCCCTAGCAAAGGACGTCGAGTCGACGCCAATCTCTCGCTGGGTGATGAGACTTTTGCGATCGCGAATTAAGTATTCAATCGGATCTTCAATGGTGAGGATGTGTTTGTTCTCGCGTTGATTGATGTAGTCGATGAGGGCTGCAATCGTCGACGACTTGCCTGAGCCCGCCACTCCAGTGACAAGAATGAGTCCGCGTTCCGCTGTGGCAATTTTTTGCAGCACGTCTGGAAGCAACAGCTCCTCAAAGCTAGGCACTTGGTGGGGAATGTTGCGAATCACCATCCGCATCGTGCCCCGTTGCTTAAACGCACTGACGCGAAACCGACCTAAACCAGAAATGCCATAGCCTAGATCCACTTCGCTAAACTCATCAAAATGTCGTCGTTGCCGATCATCCATGATTTGCAGAGCCATGGCCTCGATCTCTTCACCGGTGAGCGGAGCGTGTGTTGAGGAGAGCGCGCGCAGTGTGCCGTGCCGGCGTACGATGGGCATCACGCCCGCCTTCAGGTGAACATCGGTGGCGCCTTTTTGAAGCGCGAGGTGGAGAATTTCGTCTAAGGTCATGCTCTGTTATCTTATGCAATTGCGAGGGCGCGGTCTGCGGCCAGTTGCGTGAAACCAGACAGACAGCTAGCCACCCCGCACTGCCCATGTTAGGTGAAGAGAATGGAAAAATCTGAACCTAAATCCTTCGCGCAGCAGTCTCTTATGATTTTTGTCACTTGGTTTGGTTGTGGCAAGAGTCCGGTCGCTCCTGGAACCGTTGGCACGTTAGGGGCACTCCCGCTCGTCTGGCTGGTCGCGCAACTCAATCCACTGGGTGGGATGATTTTTATTTTCACGTTTACGGTGGCGGCGATGCTTTTGGCGCACATGCATGAGTTGATGACGGGTGCACATGATCCAGGTGAGGTCGTGGTGGATGAAGTGGTCGGCTTTTTGATCACCATGTTGTGGATTCCGTTTCACTGGCCCAATGTCCTAGCGGCGTTTGTGATTTTTCGGATCTTGGATATTTTGAAGCCCTTCCCGATTTCGTACATTGATCGAAAAGTAAAAGGGGGAGTGGGCGCTGTGGGCGATGACCTTCTTGCTGGAATAATAGGCAATGTGATTTTGCACGCACTTTTGCAAAATGGTTGGCTTTGATGACTCCGGTGGTCGGAGAGCAGTTGGAGCGACTGATCTCGATTTGTTTGAAGCGGCGTTATCGTTTGGCATTTGCCGAGAGCTGCACCGGTGGACTGATTTCGGCCACCTTGAGTGCACAACCGGGAGTGTCTGCCTTTTTTCAAGGCAGCGTGGTGAGCTACGCTCGCTCTGTGAAAGTGAAAACCTTGGGAGTTCCGAGCACTTTGCTCCAGGCCAATGGAGAGGTGAGTCTGCCGACGGCGCTCGCTATGGCACGCGGGGTGTGCACCGCGCTCGACGCCAACTGGGGTTTGAGTGTTACAGGTGTTGCCGGTCCGACGGGCGGTAGCGCGACAAAGCCGGTGGGATGTGTTTGCTTTGCGATTGTGGGCCCAAGCTTTGAAAGGGTTGTCCAGCAGCAGTTTGCCGCTCATGGTGGGCGACAAGACATCCAGCGACAAGCCACTCTTTTTGCTTTCGATTTCCTGCTAAATGCGATGATATGAGGGCGATTGGGCGGTTGATAACCCGTCGTGCGTCACCCTGGGAAGTGGCGCACGCAAAAAGTTGTGAGCATGAGCTGCCCACGACTTTCACAAACTAAGGAGAGCTCAATATGGCAATTGGTAACTTTAATACGACATCTTCAACTAGCAAAACGGTTGCAGACAAAGGCGGCGATAAGAGTAAAGCGCTCGAACTCGCGATTCAATCGATTGAAAAGCAATTTGGCAAAGGCTCCATCATGAAGTTGGGTGGAGATCGCAGTCTCTATGAGAATGTTCCTGTGTTTAGCACGGGCGCTCTCAGTCTCGACATCGCACTCGGGATTGGTGGCTTACCTAAAGGGCGAATCATTGAAATTTATGGACCAGAGAGTTCAGGTAAAACCACTCTCGCTCTGAGCACTGTGGCACAGGCGCAAAAAGCGGGTGGCAGTGTGGCCTATGTCGATGCAGAACACGCACTCGATGTGAGCTATGCTCGTAAGCTCGGTGTGAATGTCGAAGAGATGTTGATTTCGCAGCCAGACACAGGCGAGCAGGCCCTCGAGATCGTCGAGACTTTGGTGCGCTCAGGTGCTGTTGATGTGTTGGTGGTCGACTCTGTTGCCGCTTTGACTCCGCGAGCGGAGATCGAAGGCGAAATGGGCGACAGTCATATGGGACTGCAAGCGCGTTTGATGTCACAAGCTTTGCGTAAGCTCACTTCAGCGATCAGCCGCAGTCAATCTCTAGTGATCTTCATCAACCAGATTCGAATGAAAATTGGTGTGATGTTCGGCAACCCTGAGACCACCACGGGTGGAAACGCGTTGAAGTTTTACGCTTCGATTCGCTTGGATGTGCGTCGGATTGGCGCGATTCAGTCGGGTGAAGAGGTCGTGGGCAATCGCACCGCTGTGAAAGTGGTAAAGAATAAGATGGCGCCGCCTTTTGCTAAGGTTGAATTTGATCTTATGTACGGTGAAGGCATCTCAGCCGAAGGCGATGTGTTGGACATCGGTGTGAAGAAAGAGATGATTGATAAGTCAGGTGCGTGGTACTCGATCAAAGGTGAGCGGATGGGGCAAGGTCGTGATCAGGCCAAGCAGTACTTGCGCGACAATCCACAATTGATGGTCACCTTGCGCCAGCAGATCTTGGAGGCTTATAACATTGGTCCCAAAGGGCAGACGCAAAAGGCCGAAGCCGTGGGAGCTTTAGTAGGCAAAGCACAAGCAGTTACAACTGAAAAGGTAGCGGCTGCACCCGAGCGCGAGAAAGTGCCTGCAGCGATGAAGCCCACCAGTGCCGAAAAACGGCCGACTCGTAAGTAGTCACTCAGAGCCGGCACCTCCGCCGGCTCGTCTTTTAACAAAATTTCAAACTTGTCTAGACTGTACGCGAGGCGCACCGAAGGTTTGTGAACGGATCGTCTGTTGGGCGGCATCGTTATTGCCTTAGATCTCAGTGGATCTTTCGAAGGAGTGACGCGATGAAGACATTTTTTGTCAGTCTGATGTTGGTGGTCTCAGCAAACGCCTCTGGCCAAGAGAGACGTGTTGAGTGCAACCGCAAGAATTTTGAGTTTCTGACCTTGGCGGTGAATCAGGGGCATGTGATGAATAACTCGCACCTTGCGGGAATCGTTAGCGCCATTGTGCTTGAAGACAGGTTTGCCAAATGCACAGTGTTGCAGCCAAAGGGCTCCACTGTTGGACTCCGCAAAGAGGCTGGGGTGAGGTTTGAACTCGAAAGCGAAGGCGAGCTATTTGAGATTTACGTCGCCTTTACCAATGGCGATGGTTTAGAAATTTGGATCGACCAAGCTTACTAAGACCCACTCGAGGCGAGGCCGCCGATTTCGTTTTCAAGTTGTTGGCGGCGACTCGGGCCACGGCGGCGAATGGCGACAATAGAGACATCGTCGGGCAACGCATAGCTTTCACGATGTTCGTTGAAGGCTGTGAGCGTCATCTTCAGAACGTCCTCAGCTGAATGGGCGAGGTCGGCCTTCTTCGCAAGCTTTTGTCCAAATCGGCGTTCACTTAAAGATTTGCCGTCTGGCCGCACCACTGAAAATAAACCATCTGTATAGAGTATGAGCGAATCATTGGGCGCCAAGTTAAAGCGGCCCTCTTCGACGTCGGCTGGAATGTCATCGCCAACGCGCGAGGTAGGGTTGGTGTCGAGATGATCTAGAGAATAGCTGCTGTCAGCTTCGGCGCGCAAGAGGATTGGCGCTTCATGGGCGGCATTGACGTAACGACCTTCACCGGTGCGCGAGTTGATGCGCATTAAAATTCCTGTCATGAACACTTGTTTTTGTGAGCAGCTGGAGACCGCAAAGTCCCAGGCCCGAAGCATATCGGCCAGTGACAGGGTCTCGCTCTCGAGCCTCGAGAAAATCGCGCGGGCAGCGGCCGTGATCAGGGCTGCGGGTGTGCCGTGGCCGGTGGCATCGGCAATGACCACGTAAATGTCATCGCCTCGAGTGAAAAAGTACCACCAGTCGCCGCCACACTCACTGGAGGTGACGACCATGCCGCTGACTTCGATTTCACCAAAGCTTGCGGTGGCACTCGTAGGCAAGAGGCGCTCTTGAATAAGGCTGGCCGTCTTTAGCTCTTCTTCCATCCGAGCCTTTTCACGCGTTTCTCTTAAGAGGCGCTTGATCTCGCGCGACATCGTGGAGAAGGCACTGGCGAGCACGCCGATCTCATCTTTGGAATTTATTTTGGGAGTGGCCTCAAAGTTGCCGGCTCCAATTTGTTGGGCGGACTCAGTGATGATTCTGAGGTTCATGGTTAGACCACGAGCCAAAGTGAGTGATACGATGATCAAACTAAATACGGATAAAAATAAGAAAATGATCGAGCGATTGAAAAGTGTGCCGAGGGCTCCGAGTGCCTCTTCTTCTGAAGTGATGGCAATTAACTTTAGTCGCCCAAAGCTCAAGCTGGTCTGGCTCACCAGAAAGCGGTTTTCACCAGAGGTCCAGAGAAAAGTGCGATCTTGCTCGGCTTTCGCTTCACTTGCCGTCGCGGCAAACACTGTGGGATCGATGCCTCGCAAATCCGAGATGAGCACCACGGCTCCATCTTGAATAAGAGCCAACGATTGGGACGTGCTCATTTTAGGCATGAGTTCATTGAGTTCGAGCGCGGCTCTGAGGCGCACGGGAGTTTGTCCGTCACTGCTGTAGCGAAAACTCAAGAGGTAGTGCTTGCTATCTAAGGGGCTAAGAGCGAGTTCGCCTGGATTGATCACGGTGCTGTCGGAAGCGGCTGGCGGTAAAATGGCCGGCTGTTTTTCGACGCGCAGGAGGGCGGTGTTGCTTTGCTCGTTCCAGAGCTCCAGCGCAATTAAAGGTCGCTCCTCATTGAAAATCTGTGCACCCATGGGTGAACTTTTGCCGGATTGAAAGTTGTAAGTGGCAATGACACTGCGGGCGCTGAGAAGCACTCGGCCAAATTTACTTTCGATTTCACTTTTAGTTGAAGCTAGGCGAGCGCCCTGCGAATCGAAAACGTAAGAGATTTTGTCGTTCTCAAAAACACGTTTGGCGATAAAGACATAGACCGTGACCAGGGTGAGTCCCGATAAGATGAGCGCTAAGCTGAGTTTCCATTTTATGGAAAGTTTATCGACTAATAATGCCATCGCAACACGGAGTACCCTTCGCCAAATCCTTCTTTGTACGGCAAGCTCGCTGGGGCCACTTTGGTTGAACCGGCTTCGAGCAGATGCAAGCGGTAACCTAGACCCATCGACCATTGTTTCTTTAAATAGTAATGTATATAGCCCGAGATTTCATACTTGAAACTGTCCTCTAGTCCTCGCCCATACAAAACCTCACCACCAGTGTCCCAGCGTGACCAGAGAGGGAAGGCCAGGCTAAAGCCCAACTTGAACAGATCATAACCCGACGAGAAGAGTTGGCTTGAGGGGTTGCGGTAAATTTCATAGCCGGCGATGAGAGCGAGTTGCGAACGATTCAACTTTGATAAGGGGTTGAATGGCACATCAAAGCGGTACAGGTAGCGCCCCTCGAAGGCCATGGGATTCACGCTTGCACCCGGTACGGCAGTGGCATCTGCCACTTTGGTCTTGGCGGAAGCTTCAAGACCGTGGGACCGGAGCCATCCCGTCCAGCGCACGCCTGCCGTTAGGGCTGAGGGATTGTCCTTTTCACTAAACACTTGCTCAGATGAAAACATTGAGAACGCAGCGCCTTCGAAGGCCAGCTTGGAGTTGCGAAAGGTGCTGTTGTAGAAATAGCCATATTGGTCGTCGATTTTTTGAGTGATGGTGCCGGAGTCTGAAGTTGGCTGCCGAGGTGCGGATTTCTCGGCCAAGACGACATTGGACTTGGGGGTGACCAACAAGCGTGCGTCTGCCGTAGATTGTGAGGCTCGACCAAAGGCGTCTTGCGCCTTCACTTTCACGTTGTAGCGACCTGGCTTTGACATGCGAAACTTCAAGGACTCTCCTTGAACCTGTCGCGTGGCCACCAACCGGCCGTTGGCATCTAGAACTTGCACTTGATAGCTTTTCGCCCGGGGAGCTGCGGGCCAGCTCAACGTCCGCTCCTCCATGACCTGCATTTGGATATCCGACTGAGCCAGCCTTGGAGCTTCTGGAAGCCCTGGCTTTTCAACTCTTATCTTGAGTGGTGCCGAGAGAGCAGTGACTCTTTGATTCTCGTCAACACCCCGAGCTCTGAGGTAGACAGAGCCAGCTCGATCGAGGCGCGCGGAAAAGCTCCGGTTTTTTAAGTAAACAATTTTAGAAGACTCGTTGGTGAACTTGGGATCAGTGGACAATTCAACAATAAATGCTGAAAAGTTGCCACTCAGAGTGCCGCGCAGCTCGGCTGCGTCGTTGACAATAAAAAGTTGATCGGCTTTTACCGTGAGTCGAGGGGGAGCGTAATCGAGCGGACGAGCGATAACTCGAAACTGGGAGGTCTCAGACCAGACCTTACCATCTGCAGAAAGTCGGTAGTAGTTGTCGCCGAGCAAGGAGCGGCTGAAAGTTCCAGAGCCAAGCTCGGCATCCTCTGAAAACGCTTGTGGGATGTTGGTGAAGTCGGGCGTTGCGGAAAGTTGACCGTAGATTCGTACGGGTCGCTCGGTGGTCTCCCACTCGATGGGCACAGGAAAGTTGACTAGCACGGGACGCACTTGCCGGAAAGCCAGTCTACCATTTTTTTGTTCGTACAAATCATACAGCTGATCCGTGTAAATCAACTGAGTTGGATTGTTTTTGGCGACCACCGTCGGATCGGGTGGAGTCTCTGGAATGACAACATTTTCGGGTGGAGCCACTGGCGCCTTTGCGACCTGCAGCTCGAGCGTTTGGTCTTTTTCAAGACTTTTACTTGTCTGTGCGGTCTTAACTTGAGCTGAGCCTTTGGTGACCGAGATGCGTGGTCGACCGTTGGCCTGAATGGCGACTCGGACTTCGGAGCCTTTGCCCGATATTTCGGTGATCTGACCTCCAACGGCCACTTTAATTTTGCCGTCGACGGAGACTTTAAAGTTTCCAAAAGCCAAATTGGGCAAGTCAATTTGATCAATCGTCGTGAACTTTATGAGCGAGTTAGAGCCCAGGTTGACTTCACTGCCGTTGGTTAAAGCGACTGTGGAATTTGAACTTTCGCCAGAGAAAATGCTGTCACCTGCACGGACCTTTTGTAGTGCCTTGGCGGGCTTCCAGGCCAGAGAGTCCATGGAGCGATGACGAATGTCATTTCGACTTGAACTGAGCTCACCGATGATGGGGGCCTTCGATTTTTCCGACTGATCGCCAAAAATAAATTGGCTGAACTCCTCTGAAGAGAGCAGTCCAAAGCAGATCAGGAGACCGAGCAGACTAACTGCGACGATCCGACGATCGGTTTTATCTGAGGAGAGCGTTCCGTTATCCATCAATAATTATTTTCCAACTAATGGATCGGTTCATTGTGAGAACTTAATAAGTCTAGCCACGGTGTTCTGGGCTCTCGGCGAGGGAGCGCGCGCGACGTGAGATGACCGAAGTCGAGCGGACTAGATCATACCGTGAAGAGCGTGAATCGCTTTGTCGAGGTCCTTCGGCGCTAGAAAAACTGTGAGAGAGTGAGGTGAAAGAATGTACTTGTCCACATAGACCTCGACCTGACTCAGCACTGTCAGAGCTTTGAGTGGCAGGTCGGTGGCGACGCTGCCAGAGCAGGTGAGACTGACGGAGCTCAACGTAGGTCGATGCAATCGGCAGTTGGTCGAGGCTGTGACGGCGCGAAGGATAGCGTCCAGACTTTCATTGTCGGCGGTGAACATGAGTCGACAGCGCCCATTGTTCCGCTCAACGGCTGAAGCGAGAATCTGCGGCCAGGCCAGACCGTGCTGTTTGAGAAGCTTGGCGAATTTGTCAAAGCCCTCTTGCAAATGCGCACAGTCGACTTCGAGATGTTCGACTCGGGGCAAGGAGTTGACGCTTAAAATTCTTCCATCTTCCATCACTGTACCCTCGGTGAGAACTTTTGTGCTTTCAAGTTGCGCGCCCCATTTTTTGATAACCAATGAAATTTTTTGGCTTCGGGCCAGCTCAACACAGCGAAAATGCAAGACCTTGGCCCCCCAAAAACACATTTCACCAAGCGCCGAAATCTCGACTTCTTTGATCGGCCGAGCGCCTTTGACGATTCGGGGATCGGCCGAGCACACACCATCGACCTCTTTGATGATTTCACACCGAGCCCCAAGTGCTGCGGCCATCGCCACAGCTGTGGTGTCAGAGCCACCTCGCCCCAAGGTGGTGATCTCTTTAGAATCGGGATTGACCCCTTGAAAACCGGCCAACACGACGACCTTGCCGCGACTGAGTTCCTCTCGCACCCGAATGGGTTTTACGTCAATGATGCGTGCGGCGGAATGCGATTCGTTGGTCAAGACTCCGGCTTGACTGCCCGTAAACGAGATAGCGGGAACACCCAAGTCTGTGAGCGCCATGCTCAGCAACGACATGCTTACTCTTTCGCCGGTGGACAACAGCATATCCAACTCACGGCGATTGGGATTGGGACTGACTTGGTAGGCGGTCTTGAGCAACTGATCGGTGGTTTTCCCCATGGCTGAAACGATAACGACGAGTTGCTTACCGGCGGTGTGCAGTCGCAGCAGATCTAAGGCAACACTGCGAATTTTTTCGGCTGTTTCAAGGCAGGCGCCACCATACTTCTGTACGACAATGTTAGAGTTGAGCGCGGACAAATTGCGACACCTTTGACTGTTGGCCTTGCGGAATGCGAATGCGATGGCTCGGTACAAAGGATGGCACAAAGCCCTTGAGAAGTTCAGGATTCAGTTTCAACAGTTCAGCGCTATCAATTTTCATAAACGACGCCATGTTGATGAGATCAGTGCCGCCGGGGACATTGAAGTAGTCGTAGCGATAGGGAGCTTGTGGTTTCATCTCATGAAAGCCATAGAGTTTAGGAGCCTTGGCGATCAACATAGCCGCCAAAAGTTTAGGAATATATTGGCGAGTTTCTTCGGGAAAGTCGGGCCGCTTCGAGAGAATCCAAAAGTTGCGAGTGCCATGTTTGTTGACCAACCGCTGCGTTCGACCCTCACCCATATTGTACGCTGCCGCTGTTAAGTACCATGAGCCAAACTGTCGGAAGAGATCAGAGAGATAACGTGAGGCCGCGGTCGTGCTCTTGGCAAAATCTCTTCTTTCATCAATCCACCAGTTGGTCTTAAGACCATAGCGGTTGGCCGTTGGCATGATGAACTGCCAATAGCCAACAGCCGAAGCTGTGCTGGTGGCTTTGGCGGAGAAGCCACTCTCGATCATCGCGACGTAAGCCAAATCTTGCGGCATTCCTCGGTCCGCCAAAACTTTTTGCATTTGCGGCAAGTAGGCGTGAGATCGCTCCATCCAAGTTCGAAACCAACGCCTACCCGAGGTCTGAAAGTAGTTGATCCACCATTTAACCTTCGTGTTGTAGGTTACAGGCAAATCAAAATAGGGTGAATTGTCGACGGGCGTGAAGCTGTTTGCGCCCGCTCTAGGTGCAGGAGTTGCGACTTTTCCGGGTGTCTCAGGCTGGGTGAAGCGCGTATTGAGGCGCTTCTCCAACTGCGTGATGGGTGGTTTTTTTGAGAACGCCGCGTGCGCGATGTTGCGCCGGGATTCGCGGTTCATGGCCTTTACAATCTTCGACAAAGCGGCAACATCGTTTTCAATGTCGGCCTGTGCACCCGCTTGGAGGGGGAGCAGAAGAAGTGCGACGAGAAAAATTTGAGGCAGAACGTCCTTGTTCATAGTCCCTAAGAGTAGCGGAGAGAGGGGTGTTGGGTCGAGTCCAACTGTCATAAAAGTTCTAGTCTCCGCCAATTTTGTGACACGAGTTTCACTTGAATCTCTCGCCCTTAGTCGAATTGGGAGTCGCGCTAGTCGGCATCTTTGGCTGAAACTTGAGGAAATCTCGACCAAGTGAGAGTCTAGATCTGCCTGGCACAACGCTTGCTCATTTGCCTAAGTGTAGGGAATTTTTCACGTGCAATCTGTCCTTAGGTCGAGTGCGCGCGAGGGGGCAAATGAGTTCAAAAGGCATTTTTTCTGCAGTCAGTGGAGCGATGGCGCAAAGCAATCGACTCGACACAATTGCCAACAACATGGCCAACGTCAACACCAGCGGATTTAAAAAAGATCGACAGGTTTTTAGTGAATACCTCACCTCCTATGAAAAAGCTGACAATCTGATTCGTGCACCGCGCGTACCTGCTTCTATCGAAAGCTTCTATGACATGAACGGCGGCGACGCAGCCTATGTGAATTCAAGCGGAACATTCACCAACTTTAGTCAGGGCGGACTAAAATCTACCGGTTCATCTCTGGATATGGCCATCGAGGGCAAAGGATTTTTTGAGGTTCTAACTCCAGAGGGTGTGCGCTGGACCCGCAATGGCAGTCTACAGGTGGACGGGCAGGGACGCCTGGTCACAAAGGATGGATTTCCGATTCTTAAGGATGGGCAGGGGGAGCCTGGCACTCGGGTGTTCAATGTCCGCTCACAAAATCTAACGGTTTCACAAGCGGGTGAAGTTTTTGATGGAGGTGCACCGGCGGGCCGATTGGGTGTGGTCGATTTTGCGAGCATCGATGACTTACAAAAGGTTGGGAACAACAACTACGCCTTGAAGAGCAATGCACTGTCTCAGCCCATGGCTACGACGGCCGCGAGAGTCCACCAGGGATATTTAGAGATGAGCAACGTCAACGTTGTTGAAGAAATGACAGACATGATTGCAGCCAACAGAGCCTTTGAGGCCACGCAGACGGCAATCAAGGCGCATGATCAGATGGACGGTAAGCTCATTAATGAAGTGGGAAGGGTTTAGGTGATTAAATGATTCGCTCCCTTAACACCGCGGCGACAGGCATGAAGGCGCAGCAACAAGAGATGGATGTTCGCGCGAACAATATTGCCAACACTGGAACCACAGGCTTTAAACGGTCCCGCGCCGAATTTGAGGATTTGATGTATCAAACGGTAGTTGAGCCCGGCGCTCCGACTGGGCTGAATAGCTTGAACCCGACGGGTGTGCAAATTGGTTTGGGCGTCAAGACCTCGGCTGTTTCAAAAGACTTTGAGCAGGGTTCACCAAAAATAACGAACAATGCCTTTGATATAGAAATTCAGGGGAATGGATTTTTTCCGGTGTTAAAGCCCGATGGACAAATCGCTTACACCCGAGATGGATCTTTTAAAAAAGGTCCTGATGGCCGTTTGCAAGATCGGAATGGCAACCTTCTACAGCCTGAAATTTCAGTCCCACCTAACGCCACAGGTGTGGAGATCGGTGGCAATGGGCAAGTGCAAATTCTATTGGACAATTCCACCCAGCCACAGGCGATTGGGCAAATACAACTCGTTGGCTTTGTAAATCCAGCAGGTTTAAAGAGCTTGGGTGGCAACTTGTTTGTGCCGACGGCCTCGAGTGGTCTACCCCAGCAGGGGCAGCCTGGGCAAAACGGGCTTGGCAGTGTGGCCCAGGGTCAGTTGGAAACTAGCAATGTGAATATTGTGGATGAGATGGTCGGGATGATCACCACCCAGCGAGCCTACGAAACCAACTCAAAAATGATTCAAGCGTCAGATCAAATGCTGCAAGCCATAAATAATTTGAGGTAAGAAATTTGGGTAAAGCGTTGCTCTCACTAGTCTTAGTTTGGCTTTGCACGAGTGTAGCCACTCCTGCGCTAGCTGATCTTTACATTCGAGTTCGCCCGAATGTTTTGGTGACACCCGGGGCTCAGGTCACACTTGAGCACTTGGTCGATCCGCAAGGCTTAAATCGAGAGCTGTTGGGGCAACTGCGGGCAGTCGCTGTCTCTATGGCGCCAGCTGCAAGTGAGCGACAGACGCTCAACGATGCCCGAGTGACATCACTGATTCGGCCGATTGTTCAAAACGTCCGCCGCGATCGCAAATTGAAAATCCATTTGATTGTACCCAAAACCGTGACGATTGCCTCGAGCCGCGGAGAGCTGACGACTGAGCTCGTCCGACAAGAGCTAGCGGAAGTGTGGCAGGCGCTGTGTGGACTTTGCCAAATTGAATTCATCGGGTTGACTCTTCCGCAGCAGGTTCAGGTGCAAGATTGGCGACTGCAAGTTAGGCCGGAGCTCCCTTCCGGCAGTTTCAATATTCCGCTTCAGCTCACACAACTTGATGGCAAGGTCGTTCAGACTTGGGTGAGTGGTCGGTTGATTATCAAGCGCAAGGTGCCGGTTGCAAATCGCGTGTTGAATCTGCGAGAGCGCGTGACGCCCAAAGATTTTGACTGGCAGTTTCGAGACACTTCGTATGCGATTGATGGAATCCCGACGACGGAAGACATCATTGGGCGAAGGCTCAGACAAGGTCTGCGCGTAGGTGAAATTTTGTGGAAGGGCACTTTGGAGCGAGAGCGAGCTGTTCGTCGAGGGGATGTTGTGCAGATTCGCTCGACGCATCCGACTTGGGAGGTCTCTCTCAGTGCCATTGCCCAAGAGGACGGGTTTATCGGCGACGTGATCAACTTGAAAAACATGAAATCGAACACTCTGCTGATGGGGCACGTCACTAACCCTGGAGAGGTGGAGTTGCGATGAACTTTAGACAAACGTTTTTGATTGTTTTTTTACTCTTATTTGGTCTGACTCAATCGGGTTGTGCGAGCTTTAATAAAAAACTTAAGGCTTGGCTCAATGGCAAGCCGAGCCCCACGAGTGTGGCAGCGCAGGCGAACCCTGAGTTAACTAAGTTTTCTGACTCCGGCGATGTCAGCCCTCGAGTTCGCCGTCAGTACAAGCGGACCACCAAAGAGTCCTTGGCCTCTGAATCTGCACTGGACTCTCGCTCGGGTTCGCTCTGGGTTATGGAGGGGCAGGGTGCCTACCTGTTTGCCCAAAATATTGTTCGACTCGTTGGAGATCCACTCGCGATCACTCTCGAAGGGGATCCGAAAGATCAGATTCAATCCAAAGTGAATGTGATTCGTCAGCTTATAGATAAAATTGAAGAGCGACAAAAAGCCAAAATGCGTGCTTTAGCGAGTAATGCTGAGGCAAAAGACGGCGAGGCCCCAAAGGACGACAAACCCGCAGATGACAAAGCCGCCGCAACGACTCCGCCTCCCACGGCTCCAGGAGCAACAGATTTAGCTGTGAAAACCGTGCCCACGCGCATTGTTGAGCGCATGATGGATGGCAACTACCGAGTGAAGGGACTGCAGCCGATGATGATCGGGTCACGCGAATACAAGATCATCGTCACTGGGATTGTCAAAGCCGAAGACTTCAACGAAGACGGCTTGAGCGCAACCAAATTGCTCGATTCAAAATTCGACATCGTGAGCAACAGACGCAAGGACACAGAGCTATGATGTCAGTCGCGAAAGTCTCTTTGCTTGCATTCATGGGTCTGTTTGCAGGGGCGAGTGAGGCCGCTCGGCTAAAGGATATCGCCAATATTCGTGGCGTGCGAAGTAACCAGCTTGTGGGATATGGTGTCGTGGTCGGCCTCAATGGGACTGGCGATAGCAAGTCGGAGTTTACCAACAAGAGCATTGAGCGCATGCTTGATCGCTTGGGTATGAAGGTGCAAGGCAAGGATGTCTCCAGTAAGAGTGTGGCGGCAGTGATCGTGACGGCCACACTTCCGCCGTTCGCTCGATCGGGTAACAAAATAGATATCACCATTAGCACTTTGGGCGACGCCGGCAGTCTCAAAGGAGGAGTGTTGGTGCAAACACCTCTGCGGGCCGCCGACCAGCAGGTCTACGCCGTTGCCCAGGGGTCGGTGCTTGTAGGCTTTTCTGGTACAGGAGTGCATGAAACCGTGGCTCGATTGCCAAACGGCGGAATGATCGAACGAGACATAGGACAAGAGTTTGCCAGCCGAAAGATGTTTAGGCTCACGTTGCATAACCCGGACTTCACAACGGCAGCAAGAGCAGTCAAAGTTATAAATAGGGAGTTGGCCGGCAAATATGCTACGGCCACTGACGCAGGAACAATCGATGTGATCTCGCCTGCTCCGTTTGAAGGCAAAGGGGTTGAACTGCTGGCGATGATCGAGAGTTTGGATATCAATCCCGACCAAGCAGCCGTCGTCGTCGTCAATGAAAAGACGGGGACTGTTGTGATCGGTCAGGGGGTTCGAGTGTCACGAGTGGCAATCGCCCATGGGGATCTGACGGTAAAAGTCGGTGGTGAGGGCGGCGGCAAGAAAGATGGTGACCGGCTTATGGTTGTGGATGAGTCCGTCAACGTCGGCGATATTGTGAAGTCGATGAACAAGCTCGGTGTTACGCCTAAGGATTTGATAACGATTCTTCAGAGCATAAAAGCCGCTGGGGCACTGCATGGAGAGCTGGAGATTTTGTAGATAGGTTTTATATACAATGGGCAAAGACAGGATGTTTTTGCTCGGGGGGTTGGTGAGTTAGAGTCAGTGGGACCAGGAAGGTTCAAAAAGGTTATAGTTTCTATCGCAGGAAACACTAAACCGAACTCAGCAAGAGCCTAGGATAGGGCTCGAGACTTGAGTTGCTCGAAAAGCGCAGGACGCGCGAAGTGGTCTGACTCACTTTCCCCTTTTTTTTATACGCCAACGGGTTCATCCATGGAAGGAGTCCCGCCGTGAAGATACAGTCTGGCATATCTCTCACACCACCGACTCAAGAAGCCAAAGCCCAAGCGCAAGACGCCCAACTGCGAGATGCCGCTAAACTCTACGAAACTCATTTTCTAAACGAAATGGTCAAATCCATGCGCTCCACAGTTGGGCAGCAAGATGGACTCATCAAACGGAACATGGCCGAGAAAATTTTTTCTGAACAGCTCGATCAAAAGTACGTCGATGGTTGGGCGGATCGTGGCGGTGTCGGCTTGGCGGATATGATCTACAATCAAATCAAAGAGAAGTACATGGGCACCAAGCAGCAAGGTTTTGCGCCTCGGCCGCAGGTCTTGCCGATTCAGCCCAAGCCGAACAGCCTCGGAATTCCTCCCACTGAATCGATTCAAATTCAAGCCATCCCCACTGAGCCCAAGGACAACAAGTTGAGCTATCGACTGACTGTCCCGGGCGCGCAGGGTGGTGGGTACGATGTGCGCGCGCCAATGCCTGGTCGGATTTTGTCTGTCCAGCCTTTAGGCCAGGGTTGGAACTCGGTGCGTTTGGACCATGGTCAAGGAATGTCGTCGGAGCTGACATTTCCAGGCCAAGTGACGGATTCTGCCACCGGCGGAGTGTTGGCCGCGGGTGAAAAGTTAGGAGCACTGGATCCGGCGCGACCCGCGCTGGCCTGGAATTTGGAATGGACTTGAGATATCTAGCCGAGACGTTTGCCCGTTTGCGAGTGGCTGTCTCATTATGGTACGCTAAAGGAATGGCGCTGGTCTCTTAAAAGGAGCGGATGGTATGAAGGTTTCCAACAACAACGTAAATGGTCCCGGTGGAAAACTCGATGGAGTTAAAGGCTCCAAGACAGAGAATGCCCAGGGAGTTGGTCGAGAGGCCGGTATTGCGTCGAACAGATCTCACGACATTAAGGACTCAACAAACGTGGCCCTATCCGAGCGTGCGCAAATGCTGAAAAAGGCCAAGAACATTGCGAGCGAGCAAACGGTCGACGCCGCTAAAGTGGCCCGATTACAAAAGATGATTGATGAAGGTAAATACAACGTTGATGCGAGTAAAATTGCAGACCGGTTGGTCGATCAACATATGGCGATACCTGACGAGCCCTAGTTGATTTTTCAGTAAGTGGTAAATGAGCCAAATGGATTTTGGCTTAGGAGTATGTCATGGCGGACAGTTCAAATTTGCGAGCTCTTGTGGGGACCCTTGTCGGCGTACTCGAAGAGCAAATTCGCGTCTATCGACATTTACTGGATACCGTTCGCAAAGAGCGAGAAATTCTTATCTCAGCCAATCTAGATGACCTCAATGAAAACAATCGCACCAAAGAGGCCATGTTGATAAAGATTCGTGAGATGGAGGCCCTCAGGCTCGCATCGACTCACGCTGTGGCGCAGGCCCTGAATGTGCATGAGGAGCATCCTCGTTTGCTGGAGCTCGCTCGCAATTTAGATACGGACCTTGGCGACAAGTTGCGAAACATTCATTCCGTGTTGGAGCTGCTATTGCGACGTGTGCAGGAGCACAATAAGCAAAACGAAGCGTTGGTGCATGCGGCACTCACAAACATCACGGGCGCGATGAGCGCGATTAAAGGGACTTTAGCAGAGAAGCCGACCTATCAGAAGAAAGGCGAGATTGATGGCCACACGAGCGCCGGGCAACTAGTTAGTCGTGAGGCCTAAGCGCCACTCCAGGATGGAGTGAGCGGAAGGAAGAGAAGACAGTATGTCGAGAATTTGGTCCATGATGGACGTCGGTCGGCGCAGTTTGGCGAACAGTCAAACGGCATTGCAAACGACCGCTCACAACGTCGCCAATAAATCCACTGAAGGGTACTCGCGGCAACGCGTGGATCTGGTCACCAATGAGCCTATTGGTGAAGGTAAAATTCGAATCGGCATGGGAGCTCGCGCAGGGCTTGTCACCAGAACAAACAACGAATATTTAGAAAAGCAAATTGAACGTGAGGGCAACCAACTTGGTTTCTTTAACTCTCGGGCCGATATGCTCGGGCGAGTTGAGCAAGTTTACAACGAGCAGACGAATGAGGGGCTAAACCACTCCATCGGCAAATTTTTTAACTCGTTTCGGGAGCTATCCAACAACCCCGAAAGTCTGGCGACTCGCACACAGGTGAAAGAATCCGCCGCACATTTGGCGCGCGACTTTCAGCATGTCAACGGCCAGCTGCGAGAGATTCAAAATGATGCGGACTTTCGAATTGCGACAAAAATTGAAGAGATCAATCAACTCACAAATGAAATCGCCAACCTCAATCAAAAGGTGCAAAGCGTAGAAGTGACCGGAAGTCCAGCCAACGATGAGCGCGATCGGCGAGACCTGCTGGTGAAGCAACTGAGTGAAAAGGTCAATATTCGCTATGGTGAGAGCAAAGATGGACAGCTGACCATCACCGCCGGTAACACCGCGGTCCTAGTGTCGGGTTACTCACATCGCGATTTGGTCGCCCAGTCTACCCCTGGGTCCGATGGCAAGGGCGAAGGCAATTACGAGATTTTTTATAAGTCGACGGATCACTCCACCCCAGTCAACGTGACCAAGCAATTGCGGGGCGGAGAAATCGGCGGGTTGTTGCAAGTGCGAGATGAAGTGATCAACCAGTTCTCTCAAAGTATGGATGAAGTGGCGTTCGCGATCGCACAAGATGTGAATATGGCGCATAGCCAAGGCTTTGATCGCTACGGGCGGACTGGGGTCTTGCTCTTTAACGCACCCGAAAGCCTGAATGGGGCCGCGAGCCAGTTTAGCGTCAATCAAGCGGTGTTGGAAGATGTGGGCGCCATCGCCGCTGCAGGTGAGCCCGGTAAGCCCGGGGACAACCGCATTGCCAACATCCTCTCATCGCTCCAGTACAAACGAGCCATGGGGGACGGCAGCTCCACCTATGATGACTATTACAATTCAATGGTGGGTCGAATCGGCATTGAATCCCAAAGGGCCAACTCCGCGCAGCAGTCGCAAGGTGAAATTGTTGGGCAGTTAAAAAATATTCGCGAGAGCATCAGTGGTGTGAGTCTAGATGAAGAGACAACAAAAATGATTGAATTTCAAAAGTCTTTTGATGCCTCGGCCCGACTGGTGCGAACGGCAGATGAAATGATGGATACAATTTTGGCGTTGAAACGATTGTAGGATAAAACATGCGTATCGCCGATAAAATGCAGTTTGATCAGGTGAAGGGCAACATTGCCAAGAACCGCACGCAGATGTCTGAGCTGCAGAACCAAGCAGCTACGCAAAAGCGTGTGACTAAGCCCTCAGATGATCCACTGGCTGCCTCTCGGGTCCTGTCGAATCGAATTGATCTGCAAGGCAACAATCAATTTGGCAAAAGTATGACGTACGCCAGATCCTTCTTGGAATTTACGGATCAGTCCTTGGGCGAGCTCGGCGACATACTCATGCGCGCCAAAGAGCTGGCCGTTGGTCAGGCCAACGACGGGACGGGCAACGAGCACTCTCGTCGCGTAGTTGCCACTGAAATGGAGCAGCTCTACAATCAGATCGTGGCCATCGGCAATCGCAAGATCGGCGACCGCTTTATCTTTGGTGGCTTTAGCACACAGGCCTCGCCGTTTGATCAAAAGGGCAATTATAAGGGTGATGCCGGCGAGATGATGGTGCACATCGATAAAGACAGCTTTTTGCCGATGAACGTTCCCGGCGGTCGGGTGTTTTTGGGGAAGGGTGTGTCGACCACAGGAATGGTGAAGACCGGACCACCGCAAGCGAAAACCATTGAGGAATTTCAGCAGCAGCAGCTCCGCCTGCAACCGCAACCGCAGCAGGGGCCACCGCCGCCGGAACAAGCCGTTGCCGTGCGTGGGCCGGCCAGTTTGATGAGCCCAACGGCTCTTACAAATTCTGTTGAGCCAAATCCAGAGGAAGACAACGGCGTAAACTTGTTTCATGTGGTTCGAGATTTTATGATCTCGCTCAACACCAATGACAAAGAAGGCATACAAAATGTATTGGAGCCTTTGGACGACGCACTTAACCAAGTTGTATTGACGCGCTCCCAAGTGGGCTCCCGCTCGTCGGCCCTGGATAGTTATTTGGCTTCTGTTGAGCGTCAGAAGGTCGACAATAAGGTGGCGATCTCACAGCTCGAAGACGCCGATATCTTCTCCACTGTGAGTGACATTAATAAAGCCGAGAGCACGCTTCAGGCCACCTTGGAGACTTCGGGTAAAATGATCCAGCCCAGTTTGCTGCAATTTCTTCGGTAACAGGGACCAATCTTGACTTTAGTCGCTCATCCGACTACCTAAGGTTTTCCTCGAAAGCTGCCGTTAAGGAATTCGTTAGGAAAAAACTTCCGCGAGTGGATCGCTGAATAAATGGTTCGGAGTCGACACCCCACATCCGTTGGTCGACCACGACCGGTAACTTTGACTAGGATGTTGAAGGAGATCGAGAATGCTGGTCCTTACGCGTAAGCTTGGCGAGAGTATCGCGATAGATGATCATATTAAAATTCGAGTGGTGCAGATTAAAGGCAAACAGGTCCGGCTAGGCATCGAAGCGCCAAAGGACACTAAAATTCACCGCGAAGAAGTGTACCTAGCGATTCAGACGCAAAATCATGAGTCGGCATCGACCACCTCAGACAGCTCGAAAGCTGTGGCTGAGCTCCTTAAGACAAAATAGATCCCAGTTTCTGGGGCGCGTTATTAACCCGCAATTGGTCTTGAGTTGTCCCCTCAAGTAAGGGCATCCTTGTGAACAAAGGGGGGGATGGATGACTGTATACACGAGTCGCTTCGGTGTGATTTCTATCACGGATGAAGACGTCATTCACTTTCATGAGGGACTTTTGGGTTTTAACGAGCTCAATCGATTTATTCTCCTCGACGATCCCAATGACGAGATTTTTGCCTGGCTACAAAGCTGCCAAGAGCCTGGGATTGCCTTTCCGTTGCTCGAGCCCGAGTTGTTCTCGGCCACCTATCGAGTCCAGTTGACCAAACATGATTTGGATATTTTGGGATTAAAATCGCATGAAGGGCTGCGCGCCTTTTCAATCATCACGATTCCGGCGGACCCCACGCAAATGACAGCCAATATGAAGGCGCCGATTGTAATCAATGTGGCCTCCCGCTTGGGTCGTCAATGTGTGCTGCAAGACAACTCTCTGGCCATTCGCGAGCCGATATTCACTCAACTCCAGCAGCGCGTGGTGCAAAATCCTGGCATCAAGATCAAGAGCCATGCCGTCAGTAAAGGCGTTGCGGTTAAGGTCAATCGAGTCAATGAGGTTGAAGGTTAATCTAGCCTAGCTTTAGGCCTAAGACCTTGAAGCTCTCACTACAGTTGCGGCAAAAAATTCCCGATTGGAGACATTGAGAACAAGGATGGTTCCAATGGACTCAATGTTTATGCGACTTTTGCTGCTTTTGGCATTCCCACACTTGGCGCAGGCCGAGCTTACGATATTTGATGTGCGCAAGAATCTGGCCATGTCGAGTGCAGAAGTTGTGTACAGAGATTTCTATATTAACGGTGGCAGTGAGAGCGGGCTCAGCTCGGGCATGGTGTTGACCGTGCAGCGTCGCCTTCCTCTATACGACACTTACCAGAATCGCTCGGTTGGCGATCTCCAGCTCAAAGTTGCCAAAATAAAGATCATTCATGTGCAAAGGGGTCTGGCGGTAGGACGCCTGCATGTGGAATTTAAGCGGGACAATTCGCCTTTGCTCGAGGACCCGTTCATTATGATTGGCGATCGATTGGACTTAAACTCGGCCTCAAGTGACAAAAAGGCCGATAACAGCGAGGGCGGTGAGTCGGCACAGCTCCCCACGGCGGCTCTTCCTGTGAGCGCTCCAGCTCGTGATCCCGTGCCGCCTCCCGTTGTCCCCACACCCAGTGAAACTCCAGCTCCCACTTCAGCTGCACCCACCCAAGTCCCCGTTGAGCCGCCCCCGACGGAAGCTCCCGCCAACACAGAGGTTGAGACCAAGGCCCAAATCATGGTAAATCGAGTCGAAATCTCCGCGCTGGTTCAGTAAGCTCTGCTGCGGACCGCAAAAGGGGTAACGACTGTGACAAGTGATGTAAAGCCGGTTCGCGCTCGCCGTGGCCGTGTGCTCAAGTGGTTGGCTATTGGTACCGTGGCTTTTTTTGGCTTAATCTTTTTGAGCGGTTTGACTGCGCTCAGGTACCTCAGCCCCGTGTTATCTTTTGATGAAAAGAGCGGCCGCATTGTGGCCTTGGGCGGTCTGATTGAGCTCGACGAAGAGCTAAATCAAATGCATTTAGGCAACATGCAGCTGCCTCGAGGCTTGCAGCAAGAGTCCACCGAATATTCGGGCGAGCAAGAGCTTTCCCCTGGGCGCGTTGAGAAGATTCGCGTTCCATTCAATACAGCCAAGCTCGAAGTGACTGGCACAAATGAGAAAGCCGTCCGTTGGAAGTGTCGCAGCATGGGTGCAGGTCCCCAGCCGACCATTGCGGCAGGAGTCTTGAATTTCAATTTGGACGGATTAAATTTGGCAAAGTGTTCGATTGCGATTCCGCTCGGTCTTGTGGCGGAGTTTGTCGGCATCAACGGACAGTTGAATGTCAAAGATCCCTCGGATTCAATGACGATTTCACTCGTCAATGGCAAAGTGAACATTCAGTTGGACCCCACTCTCGTTTATGATGTCGACGTGAATGTGAAGAATGGGCTGGCGGATTTCTTCCCTCGCTCGAGTGATAAAAAAGCCATCAAGTTGTCGGTGGACGTCGTCAACGGCCTAGTTAAACAAGACCTATGAGCTCCGACTATTTTGTTCTCAACCTCATCAATGTTCCCGCGGAACTCGAGGACTGGGTCACGGGTGAAGCGTTTGCCGCAGGTGCCTTAGGTGTGAGTGAAGTATTGGCATTTTCTCAACCTGAGGGTGAAGAAGATGTGTTTACGATGGCTAGCTCGGAGCTGTCGCTCGATGTGTACTTTGCCAAAGAGCCCAGTGTCGAGTGGCTGCAGAGTTTGCGCGCACGCATGCCCGCCTTGCAGTGGAAGGTCCGGGGTGAGGCGACTCGCGACTGGCTTGAGGAGTGGAAGAAGGGCTTCAAACCTTTTTGCCTTACGGGCACGCATTGGGTTGTGCCGAGCTGGTGTGAGGCTCCCGTAGAGGCGCAACAGAAGATTTGGGTCGACCCCGGCATGGCGTTTGGGACTGGCACTCACGAGACCACGCAACTCTGTGCTGAAGAAATGCACCGATTGATGGCCAGTCACAGCACGGCATCGGTGTTGGACGTCGGCACGGGCACTGGAATACTTGCGGTTTTGGCCCGGCAGCTGGGTGCGAGCCAGGTGGTGGCCACGGAGTTAGAAGCGGATTCTCGGCGTGTGGCGCGTGAAAACTTTCTGATCAATTCCCACCCCGAAATCATGTTGGATGAACGCC
The DNA here is from genome assembly GCA_041739415.1 of Bdellovibrionales bacterium. Taxonomy (GTDB): domain Bacteria; phylum Bdellovibrionota; class Bdellovibrionia; order Bdellovibrionales; family UBA1609; genus JALHOQ01. The sequence goes on from JBGSNU010000025.1 coordinate 126,534, forward strand.
AAGTGGAAAATCTGCACGAGTCGTTCGATTTGGTGGTAGCAAACATTATCGATGGCGTGTTGGTGCGCATTCAATCCATGCTGTTGAACCGAGTTAAACCTGGAGGTTGGCTCGTCGTTTCCGGAATTATTATCGAGCGCGAGCCCGATTTTTTAGCGGGCTTTAAATTGCCGGAGGGCAAAGCTTGGGACCTGCGTGTGCAAAAAGGGGATTGGTTGATGTTCTCCGTGAAACTTTAACGCTATGGCATGGCGGCGCTTTTACATTGATAGACATTTGGTGCAGACCAACGAAGTGCGTATCCAAGGGGACCTCGCGCATCACATTCGCGAGGTCTGCCGGTTTAATCAGGGCGATCAATTTGAACTTTTGCCTGGGGATGGTCGCGCTTTACTCGTCGAGATTGTCGCCGTGTCCTCGCGAGAACTGCAGACTCGCATCGTCTCCGAGCGAGTGATTCCAGAGCCCGCCGGCCCTCGAGTCGTGCTCTGTCTGTCTCTACCCAAGCTGCCCAAGGTGGATTGGATCGTTGAGAAGTGTGTTGAACTTGGAGTGGCAGAAATCCGGCCGTTTGTTTCAGACTACAGTTTTTTGCGGAAAGTTGCTGAAGTCTCACCGAATCGGTTGCAGCGCTGGGAGAAGTTGGTTCAGGCGGCGACACAGCAGTCGGGGCGTGGGGACCGCATGCCGTTGCATCTACCGGTGACCTTGCCCGCTCTCTTAGAGGAGTTTAACCGAAAGTCACAGCTCGCTGGTCTGTTTCTCTACGAGGGAGAAGCCCCTCTGAATCTGCGGGAGGCGCTCCAGTCCATTCTCTCGACGGGATCGAAAGAGTTGTGGGTCTTTGTGGGCAGTGAGGGGGGCTTCTCTCAGTCTGAAGTGGAGGCCTTTGCAAGCGTCGGATTGAGGCCCGTGTCGCTTGGGGCTCAGATACTCCGCGTTGAAACGGCTTGCGTGGCTATCGTCAGCATCATAAAGTATGAGACCGGTACGCTATGCTAAATGCAAAAGGATGGACATGGCCAATATGAACAACAACGGCAGTATGGACCCATTTGATGAATTTGAATTCAAGCCCTTAACCGATGGCCTCGGCTTTCATAAAAAATCAGTTAGTTTAAAAGAGGGATTAAAAAAAACTGGGGTCATTGAAGATCAGATGCACACCGTGCCATTAACGATGCCCAAAGGCTTTCTGGAAGACGCACCGAAAGTTGTTTCTAAACAGTATGCGTTTGATGATGTGTTGTCGGCTCTTGAGAAAACGCCCCTCAGTCGATCTGCCACCAAAGATTTGCAATTCACAGAGGCTTTGCCGCGCGAATCTGATAAACGGCAGGCCACAGAAGTTGAGATGCCCCGGCCACGCCAATCGCCGTTTCCGCTGCCAGACGCTTATAAGGGTCCAAATCCAGAGGCGAAAGCCAAAGCACCAGCCCCAGCCTTTGCCGACAAACCCAGTGTCGGCACCAGGAGAGGCGCCGCCGATTCACCGCACCGCAAGTTGCTCCCGGCCTCTTTTAGTTTTTCGTCGGCCCTGTTGGATTTGATTATCGTCTCCGCCTTCACCATGGTTTTTGTCATTGCCCTGTTGATGGTCACAAAAGTCGATCTCAATTTGGTTGTTCGGAACTTAGATCGTGATCTGATGACCCAGATCAGCTTGGGTGTTCTCTTTGTCGCCGTTATGCAAATGTATGTGGTGATTGCTCGCTCCTTTTTTGGTCGAACGATTGGCGAATGGACTTTTGATTTGCAACTGGGAAGTGACGACGAGCAGACCCAAGAAAGCTATCCGTTGCGAGTGGCGGCACGCTGCCTTATCAATATTTTCACCGGGTTAATTGTACTACCCATTTTGTCGGCGCTCTTTGATCGAGACATTGCGGGCTCGCTCTGTGGCGTCCGACTCTATCGACAAAATATTTAGGACGGACGGGTGGGTCAGGTCCTGCAGCTCGAACAACTTTTACATGAGCTCAACACCCGAAGGCGGTTGTCACCGCGACGTCCGCCTCGTGTGGTGTTCACCAACGGTTGCTTTGATATCTTGCATGTGGGCCATATCCGCTACTTAAAAGATGCTAGAGCCCTAGGGGATTTGCTCATAGTGGGGGTCAACTCAGATGCGAGTGTGAGTCGCCTCAAAGGGCCAACTCGCCCGGTGAATATTCAAAGTGAGCGATCGGAAATTTTGGCGAGCTTACAATGTGTGGACTACGCGACTGTATTTGACGAGGACACCCCACAAAACTTGATTGAAGCCATAGAGCCAGAGGTGTTGGTGAAGGGTGGCGACTGGACAATTGATAAAATTGTCGGATCAAAATTTGTGTTGTCTCGCGGAGGGGATGTCATGTCTTTACCGTTTCATCCGGGCAAAAGCACGACTCAACTGATTGATAAAATTCAAAAGCTCTAGGTCGCGCGACGCAGTCAATTCATTTTAAAATCTTAAGCCGGCCTTTAAACTGTAGACGGCGTCTTGATATCGATCGACCTGGGCGGCTGCAAATAAATTGTCATAGTGTAGGCTGAGACCGACGACGGTGTGAGTTGTGGTCACTTTGTTGGTGGCGGTGCGACTGCCGGTGTCGGTGGTGGAGTCCCCCGGGGCGAGAGTGCAGTTGCCCGTGCAAGCATTGGTTGTGTCAGCGCCCAGAAACGTCCCGAGCCCCTCGACATAGCCGCCACCAAAGTAAACGGCAAAGTTGTCCACATTTATACCCGCAATCACATTGCCACCAATGTTGCGATTAAGAAACGTGTCGTTGTAGTTGAGCTGATCGTAGTGGACAACAGCCGCCAAATTGATCGGCAAAAATTGCGTCTGAAAAAAAGTCCACCGGATGGCGCCACCGTAATCGCTGACATTTGCATTCCCAGTGGGCGGCATAAAGTGAAAGAAGAAATCCAAATTGTTGTAAAGCCCTTTGCCAATGGTGAGACGGGAGAAGCGCCACTCGGTCTCGTCCGAGTACTTGGTGTTGGGGCAGCCCGCGCTACCGGGCGCGCACCCGGTCCGGCGGATGTCGCGAATGCTGACGTATTCAATGGAGTAGCCAATCTCAAAACCCGAATAGCCACCAAGGGGATAGGGGTTGTTGAGCAATTTGGTGGCCACATTCAAGCCGAGCGTGCGCACAATTTCATTGCGATCCGTTTCGCTGAGCCCTTTGGGAATCTCAAAGGCATGAGTTTGCAAACACAGAATGAGAAGAAGCCCAACAAATCGTCGCATCTGGGTCAGCTTAGTGAAAATCTGTGGCTACGTCTATCGATCTTGAAAGAGCGCAAGGTCCTACGGCAGCAGCGGTGTGGAGTCTAGACCTGCAGTGGTCTCCGGTGGAGGTAAAATGGTGTCAATGGTCGGCCCTCCTTTACCCAGCAGGCGCTGCAAGTTGCTCAGGGTGGAGCGGGCTTGAGAAGCCACTGTTCCATCGCTGGATTTCGTAAGTGATTCAAGAAGAGGCAAAAACGGCTGAAACCGCGAGGAATTGGCGGAGTTCACGGTTCGGTTGGTCTCAGAGGGTGTTACAGGCGGCTCGCTCGATTTTTGGCCGAGTAAATATTTGTTGGCCGCAAGCTCCATCTTTTGCGTTGCGACGACAAGGCCGTAGGTGTCTGTGCCACTCATTACTTTTTGCAAAATGGAAAGGTTTGCTAAAGTGGTGTACTGGTTGATCGCACTATCTGACATCTGGTACAGGCGGCTGCCCGGGCGCTCAGACTTTTGTAAACCGATCAGAGCAACAAAGCTCGTCATGGAAGGCGTAACATTCGCGCACATAACGCCTAACTTTTTCATCTCTTCGCGAGGATCCTCGAGCATAAGAGCCGTCACCTGGTTGTAGATCGCCGGTGTGACCTTACCACTTTGGTAGTCTTTGATAAATTTGCGGGTCAATTCCAGGTCGGGTTGATTTAACAACAGTCGAATCCAATCGTCTACGGTGTTGTCCTCCGCGCCGTTGATGCCGGCAGCCGCCACTTGCGTTTGCACAGTCCCTGAGGCACCAAAACTTGGACTTGGCTCCTGGGCTTCATCGTTGTCGCTGGGGTTAGTCTCAGGTGTTTGTGAGTCTTCCATTTTCGCAACGGTTTTCTTTTTTCGTCGGTACTTTTTGCCAGTCACCGGATCTGTGAAATATTCGTATTCATCATCCTCAGTCTTTTTTGCGAGGGACTTTTTCTTCCTTTTCTTCTGGTTCATACCCTCGCCACCCTTAGCTTTTGGGTTGAACTCAGTTGTGTGCTCTTGATTGGCCTCGACAAATTTCTGTAGATTTTTTGCTAAGTCGGGGTTGAATTTCGTCGCTTTGATGGGCTGAGAGAATTTGGCCGACTGAGTGATAGCCAGCTTGGGTTCAACCGGCCCTGCACTATAGGGCGCAGTGAAGGCTGACAGGATCGACCCCGCACTTTGGTTCATGGCTCTTTGCAGAGACGGTGAGGAGTTGTTTTTGATGGTTTCAAACAGCACTCCCACCATTAAGATGAGCGCGAGGATGCCAATTTTCCAGTCGAAATTAAACATAGGCGTGTACTCCTACCTGAGTGTAAGGCAGCATTTGTGCCCAACCGCCACATCACCATTAACCTATTGAAATAACATGGGTATTTGACAGATTGGCGAGGGGCTTTGCCTGGGCGAGACTGTCGCAGCTTTAGACAGGTAGACAAGTCGTTAAATAAAACCTATTATTTTTAGGTAGTTAGACGACATCAAGGGATTAAATGATGAGTGCCGCAGATGGGACAAATTTATTGGCTGCAGCTAAGTTAGGGAAGTTCCAAGACTTTGCGAAGTTGCTCACATGGTTAGAGCGCAGCCCAGCTGAAGAGATTTTGCAGGTCGGTGAACTTTACGGCCCGAGGCGCGCCGCCTTTCGCCTAGGCATTACGGGCCCACCCGGAGCCGGAAAATCCACCTTGGTGGCAGCGCTTATTGAAAGCTACAGCCAGCTGGGGTTGCGCGTGGGCGTGATGGCGGTGGACCCCTCAAGCCCTTTCAGTCAGGGCGCGGTATTGGGCGATCGGATTCGCTACAAAGAACATTGGCTCAAATCAAATGTATTTATACGATCTCTTGGCACACGTGGAAGCCTTGGAGGGCTTAGTGGGGCAGCCTATTTTATGGCACGCGCCTTTGATGTGTGTAGCTTTGATGTGCTGCTACTAGAGACGGTGGGTGTGGGCCAAACCGAGCTGGATGTTTTGCATGTGGCGGATCAAGTGTGTGTGGTGCTGGTGCCAGAGAGCGGCGACTCGATCCAAGCGATGAAGGCTGGGCTAATGGAAATCGCTAACGTGTTTGTAGTAAATAAGGGCGATAGACCTGGGGCAGATGCGTTGAAGCGCGAGATTGAGGCTTCGATTCACGATGCGTCGGCCCCCGAAGCGATTGAAGTCTTTAAATGCGTGGCAACGGATGCCGCGGGAGTGCCCGAGCTGATGCAGCATCTCGAGATCTTGAGAGGGCAATCTGCGAGTCTTGCCAACCGCACGGACCCAGTCCGATTGCGCTTCGAAGCGCGCGCCTATTTGCGCCGACAGTGGGAGATGTCGCTCGATACGCGGTTGGCTGGTGTGCAGACGCCAGCGGATGTGCGACGTCTGCTCCTTAACGTTTAGCGCGAATCACATACACCGTGCGACCCGTATGATCTTTAATGTGCATGGTTTGACCTGCATGAATGGTCAGGTGTCGCGCGCCCTCAGTCGAGTCATAGTGATGGTCGGGACGTGAGTGGTGGCCGCCTCCACCTGCGTGTGAAGGGCGATCGACTTGTGCACCAGGAGCTTCTCTGAGATCGATGACCAGGCCGTCGAGTCCGGCACCAAAGCCGCTTTCACCGTTCAGAGCGACATTGATGGTCAGGTTGCTTCGAGCCAAGCGCAGAGCGACGGTGGCGCCAACACCTTTAATGATGGCCACTGAGCCTTTGATGCCGGCGTAGCTCCCAAGCAATGAGCGGGGACCTGTGCTGAGACCCAAGCCTGTAGCTCCACCGGAGAGGTTGAACCCTGACACCTTTAAGCCAACGGATGGACCGCGACCCTCGACGCGGACGGGGATCCGCTCCGTCGCTCCTGTCAGAAGATCGTAGCAGCGAATTTCACCCTGGCCTGAAATCCGCGTGAAGCCGATGCCTATCGCAACAGATTGACCCTTGGCTTGAAAGCTGAGGTTGCAATTGTAAATGAGCGACGACACACGCTCCTCCCGGGCGGAGGCTGATGCGGGAATAAGAAAAGTTGTGCTGATCAAGGGCAAAAGGATGCGTAGGCTCCAAGATTTCATAGGCTCACTCCACGGTTAATGCGTTGCACAATTATGCTGGCTGATAACGCATTGCAAGGTATTTTTGCAAATGATCTGGTCTCTTGGCCCCGTTTAACTGCCGACTGAATCTGCTAAGCTTAAAAAAACACGAGGTTTTTTTAATTTTTCGAGCGAGTAAAGTTCACTCCATTCAATTGGCTATTTTGTTCATGGTGGCCGGGTGCTGTGGGCTGCGGGCCTATGCTCAGCCCAAGGCCTCCGTCGCCTTGACTCTCAGTGGAGGAGTGTCGCTCGGCAGTTACCAGGCGGGGTACCTATACTATCTGACCGAGTTTTTAAAGCAGAATCCAGACACGCTTGAATTGAAGGTGCTGACGGGCGCCTCTGCGGGTGGACTAAATTCGTTTATCTCGATTTTGTCAGAGTGCTCTCGGCCAGTTCAAGACCCACAAGAGAGTTTATTTTGGCAGGTGTGGATCCCGTTGAGCATTGTGGACTTGGCCAGTGAGTCTCAGCCAAGGGCAGAGCCGACCTCGCTGTTCTCACGGCGGGCGTTTCGGACGGGTTTAGCGGAGATCGAGCGGCTGTGGGCCAAAGGTTTACCGCAGTCGTGTGATCGCCTGTTAGGCATCACGGTCGCACGCCTAAACCCAAGCGAGGAACCCTACTTTACCGGGCTGACTCGGCAAGTGGAAAAGTTCACCCTTCGCGTGCGGGGCCGCGGCTTGGAGCGTCCTCCTCAGCTCGAAAACGTCAGGCTCCCCAGTCAAGGGGTGGGTCAGCCATTGCTGGCCTTAACCGGTGATGCAACGGATGACTTTGCCCGACTGAAAGATTTGCTCTATGCCGCGACGGCGTTGCCCCTAGCGTTTCCCTCCCAGCCGATTCCCCATTGTATGACCAATCCGGAGCTGCCTCGATGGAGTGGAGCGGATGCCGCTCATTGTGCGAGCGAAGAAATTCGACACGATGAATTTATCGACGGCGGGATTTTAGACAACAAGCCCTTGGCTCTCGCTCACAGACTGACGCAAAAGTTAGGCGCCGCAAGTGCCACGCTATTTTTATATTTTGATTTGAATTTACAAGGCTATCCCACCGAAGCGTATCCAGCAGCGACCAAAGAAAATCCACGCTTGCTCAGTCAGCTTGGCCAGACGATCGGCAACACCCTGGGTGCGGCCCGTCGGCAGGAGTTGTTTCGCCTGATGGAAGAAGCGCCAGAACTTAAACGACAGATCTTGCCAACGTCCAATGACTATCCTCGAGCGGGCGAGGCCTTCTTTGGATTCTTTGGATTTTTTGACCGGCAGCTTCGTGAATTCGATTTTTACTTGGGCATGTACGAGGCCCGAGTTTTTATCGAGCGGCAACTGATGACTCGGGTTCGGGTGGATGAGCTCCCGCTCGACCCGCATTTGCGCTTTCCAGAAATCAATCAGCAAGGTGATGGTTGGGCTCCGTTTTACTGCCTGCAGTCGCATCTGCAAAAATTGCCGACGTTAAGGGCGGCCTGTGCGCATCCCGCGTCTTTCGGGATAGAGGTGTTGCTGCAAACCTCGATGGATCGTTTGCGGGCCCACTGTGAACGGGCGGGGCCAAAAGCGTCTAAATTTATCAGCTGTCGTCTGACAGACTCAGCGCAGATCTCAACTGAAATTTTACCAAAGGCTCAATTGAGTGAACGGAGTTTTGTTGCAGGCGAATCTGACCTGCGCCACAACCTGCGACTGCTGACCAACAACGGCTTTAAGTTTAAGGACTTGGGCCTCGATCAAGCCGGGAGTGCGGAGCAAATTTTAGTACGCCTAAAAACTCATTCAAGCCGGCTGTTGGATAGGGTGGTGAAACGTCAGCCCGCGGGCGATCGATTGCTGCTCGGGTTAGTGCAGCAACCCCTGATCGACTTGTATGAATATGTGCCGACGGAACACTTTGGCTACTTTGTTTTGGGCAACAGTCTCGAGGTGGGCGGGAGTGTGATTGATCCCGATATCAAAAGCTTACCCGTTTGGCTGCGCCTCACTTACGGCCTGCAAGTGAAGGGCGTTGAGACGCTTCTCTCCTCTGGTCCGACGGAGCTGGCGGTTTCGCCTTTGCTGGGGCCAGAGGTTGAATGGTTAAGTCAAAGGTCTCGATTTATGCAACCGCGCCTAGCCCTGCGTTTTGGACATCAGTGGAGTCTTAGTTCCGATGATCATGCCAATGATAATGCCGATATTCACTCATCCGATTGGCTAGTCCAATTGACAGGTTCACTCACCTTATTTGAACGCTTGCGAACTCAAGTGAGTTTTGAGCGTCAGGCTGATTCTTGGAATGTGCTGTTAGGCCTGGGACTGCAGTTTTAACTCAGTGGATATCTGTCTAAAAATCAGTGCCTGACGAAATTTTTTACGAAGCTTTCTTTAAGAGAAACTCTAAAAGAGCTTCTCTTATTAGCTTTTGGTATTTCGTATTCTCCTCTTTCGCCAGCTTTTTATAGCGACTTAAAAGGTCAGCATTCATTCTTAAAGTAATCGTTTTGTCTTTTGGTGCGAACTGGAACAACTCGCTAAATTGCTTCCACTTCGTCGGATCGTCAAAAACGAAAGACATATCTCGATCCAAAGGGTCTTGGATTTCACTCTTTCTTTTTTTGGCTTGCGTCTTTTGCTTTTTCATAAGCTTCTAACCTCTTTATTTCTTTTGCTTTGGCATATCTCGCACTAATTACCCGAAACTTTAAATTTTTGTCTTTCACCCGTAGTGTGAAAACGACGAATAAAAATCGGTCTTCAAAATAACCAAAAGCAATGTATCTCGGATCTTGGTCTGAATGAGTATCGTCTTTCATTAGGGTCGGCTTGCTCAGAAGAAAGTCTTCTATCTGTGCCAGAGTTAGCCCGTGTTTTAGGCACTTTTCGCTGTTGATCGCCCAGCCCCTCCGGGGGCGGGCGTCCCCCATCCCCAAATGTAAATTGTGGTAGAGAGCGTAGAGGATCGACGATGTACTATAGAACGAACCATAGCGAGTGATCTGAGGTGCGGAGGCCAGGTTCGTTTTAACTCAATCTGGTCTTTGCTTGCCGGCCCAGGCCGCCGATGACTTTTCATATGAAACCTAACTCAATACTTTTTGTTTTACCGTTTTTGCTTATATCAAGTCAGGCTTTCGCACAGCTATCCGGTGCACCACGCATCCCCACCTCTGGCTTTGCTGGGCTACAGGGCAGTGTGGGCGTTGGATTTGTGGATTACAACATTCAATCCCCCCGGGCCGATCTAAAGATAGATCGAGGCATGATGTTGCATGGTTCGATTGAGCGGGGCTTCAACGTGCTTCACCTCTATCTGACCTTGGGCTTAAGTCACACGACGGCCGAGGGTGTGTCAAATTACAGCTACACGAATTTGTCTAGCAGCACGACCTTCTCTGCCACCGACGTGAAGTTCAAATCCTCAATCACGGACTTGAGCCTGGGAATAAAACTCAAACTCATCGATAACTACTGGTTCCGACCTTACGTCGAGGGCGGCGGGCTGGGTGGTTACCATCAAATCAACTACACGTCGAAAACTGCCGACTTGGCCGCACAAGGTTTAGATTACAAGACGAAAGACGTCGTTATGGGGACTGGATATTACGGCGAGGGCGGGATTGAGGCGATGTTCTCAGAGAAGTTTGGCGTGAAACTCGCTGCTCGACAGTCGGTCTACCAAACTAAAAAAATGGAAACTTTTGGAGATAAGCCTCTGCGGTTTACCACAGAGACCTATTATTTTTCAGCACTCTTTGGCTTCTAAGCTATTAGCTCTAGTTGTCTGAACCATCCGGCTTTCTCTCACAACGAAATGCGATATCCCACAACGGGCAACGTTGATCGCTCGTGCTTACGGTTAAGGCTTGGCGGACGACAGTCTCTCGTCCAACAAACGCCCGGCACACAGCCATTTGATCGATGCGTCGGGGAAAGTGAGCCGTGTTGAATTTGTAAGTGGCGCCATATTTAACGGCATCATGATTGACGATCGTGTTGCGCAACTCTTGGCAGGTGAGTGAACGCCATTCTCGTTTTGTGCAGTTGAAACCGTTCTTACAAGGATTTGCAGCCATTGCTGAACCAGCAGCAAGGAGCATTGAAAGTGTCGCAAAGATTTTTAGGATTTTCATAGGTGCCTCCACCAGGTTGATGTGTATTAGAGATATACCTCCGTGGACACGCACTTGCCTTGCACAAATGACTTTTGACTCGGGTCGATGCTCGCACGTATGGGAATTCCCATTCTGAGACGTCTCAGTTCATTCGCGACACGTTGCATAAAAATTGCTCTGAGCTGGATCTAGGACCTGATAGCCTGGAGTCATGATCCAGTCGGCGACTGAAATTGTTCGCATTCCCTCAACTGAGCCCGAGCGCCTAGAGCGTGAGTGGGACGGCGTTGGTGAGTCGGCGGCGACTTCCGACCTCACCGATGATCAGAGTCAGGATGCCCTCCGGCGCTTTGCCCGGTTTATTCACAAAGAAGTTCCCAAGGCGAAGACTGAGTCTCAGCCGTTGGTTCTGGTGCCGTCTGTAGGCTCCGGGTCACCTTCCCGAATCCCTCAGGGCCTCGCCGCGTATCGCTTTCAACTGGAGCAGGCCCTGACTGAGTCTCACATCGGCTCGATGCTCAATACATCAGTCTAAACATTTACTTAACGCATAATATAAAAAATAGCTAAAGTAATAACGCGCAGCGACGATAAGCTTGGTGACTGCTGAAGTGACTTAGGTTTAAAGGCGTATCTGTGGGCGCCATCAACCTCAATCGGAATCCGTGGACGTGGGAGTCTAGGGAGACCGTTATGGGGAGGGGAGGCTCACGTGGCGTTTCGTATCTCGTCGAATTCTACGGCCTTGTCGGCTGGTCGGTTCTTGGAAAGAGCCCAGCGACAGGTCGATAAATCACTCCAATCACTAGCCTCCGGCTCTCGCATCGTGCGAGCGGGGGATGATGCCGCGGGCTTCGCTATATCTGAGAGCCTCCGCGGGCAAATTGCAGGAACTAAACAAGCGAAATTTAATACAGAATCAGCTGTGGGGCTGGTGCAAACGGCAGAGGGCGGGCTGAACGAGCAGAACAATATTCTGGTGCGGCTGCGTGAGTTGGGCGTGCAAGCCGCATCAGATACGATCGGTGATCAAGAGCGCGAGTACCTCAATCAAGAGTTCGTCGGACTCGTTGAGGAATTTGATCGGATCGCCAAGACCACGCGCTACGGGGCAAAGGAGCTGCTGACGGGCTCGGGGCAAGAGTATGAGTTTCAGGTTGGAGCGTTTAAGGGGCCAGAGAATGTCATTAGTTTCACTTTAGATGCGAACACCACCAGCAGTGATGTCGGTGTGGATGGACTTGAAATCACCTCGAAGAGTGAGGCGCGCGACTCTTTGGCCTCCATCGATGAAGCCATTGCTCATGTCTCTGGCACTCGAGCCACCTTTGGGGCGATGCAAAGCCGCCTGCAGCACGCCTCTGACGCACTCTCTGTTCAAGGCGAAAACTTGACCATCGCTCGAAGCCACATTGTGGATGTGGATGCGGCAGAAGAGGTTTCGAAATTGGCGCAGGCGCAAATTCAGCAGCAAGCCGGCGCGTCTGTAATAGGACAGGCCAACGTTTCTGCAGCCAAGGCTCTTCGACTTCTCGATCCTTACTAGACTTAACGCACTACGCTAGATCGCCATTTGGGGTCTAGCGCAAAAAAAAATTTTTCCTCATCCCCGCCTAATTCCGCCTACTAGACGCGCCGCGCACAGCCGCGACCTAGACCAAAGGCTAAAGCTTCCTAGACCAAAGCCGAGAAGTTCTATGAACACGTTGGAGCTTCTTTAAGCAAAAGTTCACTTCAGCAGTCACTGGAACTGAACTTCACTTCAAGATCATCCAGATCCCGAGGGACAGTCACCCCTCGGGTTTTGGTACCTCCAATAAGTTAACAAAATTTATTAACCCGACAGGGATAGTCCTGTTCATTTCGTCAGCGCGCATTCATGCGTCGTGGGCGAGTGGGATGGACAGTGGTTCTAGGACTGGGACCAGTGCTTTAGGAGGCAATCATGGGCTTAAGGATCAATACAAACGTCGCGTCAATTGGGGCGCAACGAGTTCTGTCCAAACAACAGGCGCGAATGGAACATGCGCAGTTAGCTATGTCCTCAGGATCACGAATCGTTAAAGCGGCGGATGATGCGGCCGGCTTGGCGATCTCTGAAAACATCCGAGGTCAGATCTCAGGTATCAAGATGGCGCGAAACAACGCCTACAACGCTCAGTCACTCATTCAGGTGTCTGAAGGTGGATTAAACGAAATTAGTAATATCATGATTCGCTTGCGTGAACTTGGAGTGCAAGCCGCTTCAGACACCGTTAGTGATGTTGAGCGAAGCTTCCTCGATCAAGAAGCGCAGCAGTTGGTGGCAGAGAGCGATCGAATTGCCCGCTCCACGCGCTTTGGTAACAAAGCCCTGCTCGACGGTTCAGGCGAGGAGATGGAATATCACGTTGGACCCTTCGCCGATGAGGAAGAGAACGTAATTAAATACAGTGTCTCGGCTGATGCGACGACAGACACCCTTGGACTTTCAGGGCTCTCGATTGCCGACAAAGGGGGAGCACGATCCACGCTCGAAGCCGTCGATCAAGGGTTGGTGTTGATCGGTCAAATGCGCGCTGACTTCGGTGCGGTTCAGTCCCGACTGCAAACCACAACGAGCAACTTAGACATTCAGTATGAAAATTTATCTGCTGCAAAATCTAGAATTTCAGATGCAGATATCGCTTACGAGAGTGCCGAAATGACTTCTGCGAACATTCTGCAGCAGGCGTCAGTCGGTGTTTTGGCTCAGGCCAATCAAAACGGCGCCTCGGCACTGCGACTGATTTAACGCTCAATTTTTTATTTTTTAAGGATTTTAAGGACCGTGTTTGCCCACAGACTCACACGACTCCTTGAGCCCGCCCTGGGGATACCCACACGCCCCAGGGTTTTTTTAAAGGTCACGCAAGTGTCTTTGAGCTGCGACTTGGTCCCGGTTGAGTTCAAGCGCTCGCAGAAAATGGGCCCGCGCTTTCTCACGCTGACCTTGCCCTAGCGCTGCTTCACCCAGCCCCACATATCCTAAATCCATCAACGGATTCAACTCCACCACACGCTGAAACATTCGCTCGGCTTCCACAAAACGGTTTGCGGCAAGAAGAAGAGATCCGGCATTGTAGCGGGCAAAGATGTTGTTTGCATCCGTTTGCAAGGAAGCCTGCAAATACTCGAGCGCCTTCGTTTGATCGTAGCCCGAAAAATCAGCCTGCATATACAGAAATCCCAATTTTGATTGTACAGCCGCCCGCGCGACTTCTAATTTGACTAGATCCTCGAGCATTGTTTGAGCCGCGGCATATTCTTTTTTCACAAAATAGTGAGTAATCAAATTGAATTTAGCCCTCAGGTTTCGTGAATCATTGGCTATTGACTCCTGCCAAAGCAATGGTGTTGAGGCATAGACTTGGGTGCGCTGGCTCGAAAGATAAAACTGAGTTGCAACGGCGAGGGCTGTCAGCAGTAGACTAAACGCTCGCACGGCAGCCGACCTGCAGTCTAAAAAAAGTCCGACCAAACCAATAAATATCGGTGCCGTTGCCAGATACGAGCGGCGCTCTACAAAGAGGTCCACCGTCGGAAAAACGGAGCTGGTGGGCAACAGACAAAGTAGAAAAAACAGCCAGGCCCAACTTAGCCTCGCCCGAACATTCAACACGGCCAGGAGTGTGAGTGTAACAACTGCGACCCACGCCAGAGACCGTGCGATGGGGGATAATTCGGTCGGCACAATGTAATGATCAATCGACATACCTTGGGGCCAAAAAATGAGACCAAAATATTTTAGGATCATCAGCCCCTGAGCACTTAAGTACGCGAGTGCAGGGAATGTTGAGCCCTTACCCTCGAGATCACCCAATTCACCAAAAAGTAAAAATCGGCAGACAAGATAGATGGCCGTGATGGACAGCACCGGCGCATACAGCTGCACCCGTTGCCACCGGGTTAACCGCTCGGTCCTGATGAGGTCACACAAGACTAGCAGTGGCAGCACAATGACGGCGCTTTGCTTTGCAGTCAGTGCCAGCACATAGGTGAGGCACGCGGCAACAGTAGTGGAGCGACGGTTTTGCAGAAGCAGCAGCAGTGTCAACAGAACGAAGAACGTGGTTAAAATATCGCTCAACGCAAAGGCGTAGAGCACGGTGCCTGCAACCACCGGCGCGGACAAAAACAGCAGAGCCGCGACAAACGCACCGACAGTTTGCACGCCTAAACCAAGGTTGGCGTAAAGCCAAAGCGCGAGGAGTGCCACGAGGCTTGCGACTCCGGCGTGAAGTGTCGTGCTTAGAGTATGGATCGCTCGATGGGGCTCAGTCGTGGACTGAATAGCCATCCAATACACAATGTAGACGAGTGGTCGCGAGGGGTCATTACGCAAAAAAGTTCGGTCGTGACTGTATGAAAAAATAAAATTCTGTAGCGAGAACTCGGTGACACGTAGGTCAGGGTTCTCTTGAATTTTAGCGAGGTCATCTAACACGAAGGGATTGTCCCAGCCGGGGGAATACAGCACAACGGTCGAAAGCCAAAGGAGCGGGAGCAAGAGCAGCTTTCGCTTGTTAAACAAATTGAGTATATAAGTGGTCACACCTTGAAGCTAGCAGGTGCAGTCTAGGTGGGCAACGCGTCTTACGTCTGGCCTAGGTCTATAGGCCTAAGGTCGATCTTTTGCGGACCTCAGCTTTATCGACAAATGAAATGCAATTGCTCGTCGAAAGTCTAGTTTCATACAGACGATGGTCCAGTTTGCCTCGACTCGACTTTAGTTCGCCCGGACCTCGCCGAAAGGTTTGCATGTGCAAGCGGTCGATGGGTTTCAGGTGAAGTGAGAAGTTTAGTGTGGAGTGACTGCCCGCTAAATCTTCGTTCGCAACTTCACTCAGAGTTCTTCAATCGCTCCAACGTGTTCAAAAACCCAATGCCGCAAGGATGCGTGCGCTCTTCAACCCTCTGAGTAGGTCAGAGACGTAAGAGTAGACTGATGGATCGGTTACTACAAAAGGAGGACCCTATGGGCCTTAGAGTAACTACGAATCTCGCGTCGATTTCGGCGCAACGGACAATGGCTAGCTCGCAACGTGAAATCCAAAAGAGCTTTTCGCAGCTCTCGAGCGGCAGTCGAATTACCAAAGCCGCGGACGATGCTGCCGGGCTATCTATAAGTGAAACTTTGAAGTCCACCATCCGTGGCTACGGGCAGGCGCAACGAAACGCCAATGACGGTATCTCCATGGTGCAAGTGTCTGAAGGTGGTTTGGGAGAAATCTCCAATATTCTCACTCGAATGCGAGAGCTCGGCGTGCAAGCCGCATCGGATACAGTGGGAGATGTGGAACGTGGATTTATTGACAAAGAAGTTCAGCAGCTGAAGAACGAAATGCAACGTATTGCCAAGACGACTCGCTGGGGAGACCAAGCTTTGCTAGACGGCTCAGGCCAGGAGTACGCCTTTCAGGTGGATATCAACAACGATGACTTTAACGATCGAATTGCTTTTGATGCGGCTCAACAGGATGCGACGATCGACACGCTTGGGGTCGCAGGCTTTAACTTCTCGGAGAAGTCCGATGCACGAGAGGCACTTGAAGTGCTTGAATCGGCGCAACGTCAAGTCAACGGCTACCGTGCCAATCTCGGGGCCATTCAAAACCGATTGATCTCTACGACAGAAAACCTAGGTGTGGCCATCGAGAACTTCTCGTCTGCGAATTCAAGAGTACGAGACACCGATGTCGCTCAAAGCTCAGCCGAACTGGCGCGCAATAATATTTTGATGAACGCCTCTGTTGGAGTGTTGGCTCAGGCCAATCAACAGCCGGCTTCAGCGCTGCGCCTTATTGGTTAACTTTATATAGAACTGAAATATAGAATTCAAAAATTGGAATTAGGGAGAGGGACTCCTTTCTCTCCCGGTACCAACCTACCCGAGCGGACACATTCTGCTCGGGGTACTTTGCGACTCGGTTCAACCTTGACCATGAGCGAGTCGCCAAAGGTCTGAAGGCCCTAGGTCCTAAGACTATCTTTAAGTCCTGATTCTCCGCTCTTTCGTCCTGAAAATACGGACGTTCATCTAGTTTCACCTCTCCCTTTGTCTAGTTCTACTAGACGCGACTAAAGACAATCCCAGACTCGTCGATAGGTTGGGTGCCAGCACGACACGACAAAAGGAGTAATTCATGGGAATGCGAATCACGACAAACTTGGCTTCGATCAATGCACAGCGCTCGATGGCGGGATCACAGCGCGATATCAACAAGAGCTATGCCCAGTTGTCGTCAGGGAGTCGCATCACCAAATCTGCAGACGATGCCGCCGGCCTCTCAATAAGTGAATCCCTCAAGTCCACCATTCGCGGCTATGGCCAGGCTCAACGCAACGCCAATGACGGGATGTCCATGGTGCAAGTGGCAGAGGGTGGACTTGGTGAAATCTCCAACATCCTCACTCGCCTGAGAGAACTCGGCGTGCAAGCCGCATCCGACACAGTCGGCGATGTCGAACGCGGATTTATCAACAAAGAGGTGCAACAGCTCAAGGCGGAATCAGAGCGGATTGCGCAGTCGACGCGGTATGGGAAAACCAATCTGTTGGATGGAACCGGCGGCGATTTTCAGTTTCAAGTGGATATCAACAACGATGATTTTAAAGATCGCATCGGATTTGACTCCTCAGAGATTCGAGCCACAACGGAGGACTTGAACATTGCTGCATTTGACTTCTCTGATAAAAACGACGCTCGGCAGGCGCTAGAGGTTTTAGAGGACTCGCAGCGCATGGTGAATGGCTATCGTGCGTCGCTCGGGGCGATTCAAAATCGGTTGATCTCGACGACTGAAAATCTTGGAGTGTCGATCGAAAATTTTTCTGCCGCGAACTCACGCATTCGTGACACTGACATTGCACAAAGTTCGGCCGAGCTCTCTCGAAACTCGATTTTGATGAGTGCGTCTGTGGGTGTGTTGGCGCAGGCCAACCAGCAGCCCGCAGCGGCCTTACGTTTGATCGGTGGTTAAGGCGGTGTTAGTCTGAGGGTCGATGCCAATAGATCGACCTGTATTGCCCATTGACTGTAGACTTGAGGAGATCGCTGCCCTCATTGCGCGCTCCTCTCGTGTGATCTTGACCGCGGCACCTGGCACGGGCAAGACCACGCGAATTCCCCCAGCACTGCTTTCGGTGATCCCCGGTAAAATTGCTGTTCTTCAGCCGCGGCGGCTGGCTGCTGTTGCCGCATGTGAGCGCGTGGCGCAAGAGCAGGGTTGGCGGGTGGGTCAAGAGGTGGGCTACCAAGTTCGCTTTGAATCCAAAATCACATCAGCCACTCGACTGGTTTACATGACCGATGCGTTAATGCTCCGGCGCTGGGTAGAAGACCTAGAGCTGAGTCAGTTCTCGTTGATCATTATTGATGAGCTGCACGAGCGCAATTTGCAGCAGGACCTCTTGCTCGGAGCCATCAAAGAGTTGCAGGAGCTCGGCGCTCCGATAAAATTGCTGTTGATGTCTGCCACTTTGGAATCTCAGGAGCTGCTGAATTTCTTGCCTGGTGGTGAATGGATAGATGTGGCGGGCGTGAGCTATCCACTCACCGTTCGTCACAGTACCACACCCTTGTCGTTGCAAACGGACTTTGCCTTTATTGAGCGTATTGTTGGTGCAGTCACAACGGCTTGTGCGGAAACACGTGGCGACGTGCTGGTGTTTTTGCCTGGGGTCGGAGAGATTCGCCGAGTGCAAGAAAAATTAGAGTCCAACCGTCTCACTCGCCCGGTGTACCCACTGCATGGAACACTGTCGTTAGCCGAACAAGCCCAAGTGTTGGCCCCAAGTGAGAAACCCCGAGTGATTTTGTCAACCAATGTGGCTGAGGCCTCCGTGACCGTGCAAGGAGTGGATTTTGTGATCGACTCAGGCATCGCGCGCGTCTCCAATGTAAACTTGACCTCTGGCTTTTCAACTTTAGAACTTAAGCGGATCTCTTTGTTCAACGCTCGCCAACGGTCAGGTCGTGCCGCGCGTGAGAAAGCCGGAACCTGCTGGCGACTTTGGACATCGCATGAAGAGGCCACACAAATTGAGCAGCAAGTTCCCGAATGCATGCGGACGGACCTGAGTGCGGCGTTGTTGCTGCTCGCCCATTCGGGGCTAAATGACTTTGCCGCGTTTGCCTGGCTCAGTCGGCCACCGGGTCGCTTGCTGGATCTTGCCATTCAGTATTTGCGAAGTCTCGGTGCGCTGGGCGGGGACAATCGATTGACCCCCTTTGGGCAAAGGCTGTTGCGGTTTCCACTGCCCCCTCGGCTAGCAGCAATGCTGTGTCTGGGTTACGACCCCGAGCTTGCGGCACGGGTGGCGGCCATTTTAAACGAGCGTGACTTTTTGACGGCAACTTCTACCACGCTCGATCAATGTGATGTCACCTTGCGTTTGCAGACTTTGGTTGAAGTCGAAAGGCGCGAGCGAGTGCCGGGAGTGAAAGTGCAACTGGCCCACTCCATTTTGCAAACGGCAGAGCAATTGCGGCGTTTGGGGGGAGCGACCGCAGATACACCTCCGGCACACGCGCGGTCGCTGAAACGCATGCTGCTGCTGACACATGCCGATCGACTTTGTCGTCGGCGGGGGGAAAGTGCAAGAGGTTTGATGGTAGGAGGTCGAGGCGTTAAGTTGAGTGCCGAGACCACGGTGACTGAGCGAGAGTTTTTTATAGCTCTACAAGGAGTTGATCTGCCCGGGCAGAATGAGACCACCGTGAATCTGGCGTGCGGTCTCAACAAGAGTGAAGTTTGTGAAATGTTGGCGGATCACATTCAAGTGAGTGAGAAAATAGAATTTATTGAGTCTAAGGCCGCTTTTTATTGCTCGCGCGTGCGCTCAGTTTTTGGACTAGCGATCGACGAGCCCACATTGACTCCAGCCCCGCCTGAGCAAGTGCGAGAGCAGCTGGCCGAACTCTTGCTACAAAAGTGGATGTGGTTGGTCGATAAAAATCTGGCTCTTAAGAGCTGGATGGCTCGATGGGAGCAAATGTGTCAGGTCTCTCCCGATCTAACGGCCCACTTTGGTGAAGTGCAAATTGCCCAGACCTTGCAAATGGCGGCGTTCGGCAAAACGAAAGTGAGCGAGGTTGTCGATTCCGACCTCATGCAGTTTTTGCGGTTGAATGTGCCACCTGAGGTGCTGAGTGTGGTGGATCGAGAGGCACCCACCCATTTTGTTGCACCCACTGGGCATGCCCATGTGATTCAGTACACCAGTCATGGGCCGTTTGTGGAGGTTCGTCTACAAGAACTATTTGGTTTAGATGCTAGTCCAAAGCTTCTTTTTGGGAGTGTCCCATTGAGGTTTCATCTCCTCGCACCGAACTTTCGCCCCGTGCAGGTGACCTCGGATCTCGCAGGATTTTGGACTGGCGCTTATGTAGACGTCAGAAAAGAGCTCCGGACTCGCTATCCTAAGCACTCCTGGCCGGAGAACCCTGCAACTGCTAAACCCGAAGCCAAGGGGCGACGCCGGGTTTGAGACTTCAAATGAAACTCATTGCGGGGTCGGTGGGCTTTGTAAGGTGGACTGTCGATGTTTGTAATATTGATAGTTTTTTTCGGGCAGACGGTATTCCACTTTATTTTTAACGAGGTCCGTGCAGACACTCAATTCCCCCTCGACACACAGAGCGTGTAACCGGCCCAAGTCGACTCGTGCGGCTGCAGGCGCGCGCTTGCTCGAGCTCGAGGCTTTGCCTGCGAACTTCTGGTGCGTGGAGTGAATGTTAAACCCGAATAGACTTGCTCCAAGCGTGACCACGGCAGCGCCCGCGACAAACCGCAGCTGCAACCATGC
This sequence comes from Bdellovibrionales bacterium, assembly GCA_041739415.1. GTDB lineage: Bacteria > Bdellovibrionota > Bdellovibrionia > Bdellovibrionales > UBA1609 > JALHOQ01. The sequence continues at coordinate 146,783 of JBGSNU010000025.1, forward strand.
ACCCAATTGCTTTTTAAGTTCAGACTCCATGCCATCGCCGAGGAACAGTGTGTGTATACCGTTTGTCGCCATTTGCCCATGCACTTTCAGCTGGGTTTGTGGTGCCTGTGTAGCGTCCGCTCGGAGCTCTTTGGCGATCGACACGAAGTCCGTCTCCAGTTTTGCAAATCCCGTTGCTTTCGCCACCTCGCCGGCTTGGCGAAAGGAGGACTTCGTAATGCTTTCGGCAAAAGCTGCCAGTCCGACCTGTTCAATTGAGGTGATCTCCGCGCGTCGTGTTGTGAGATCTCCGCTGGCATACATTGGCGAGCCAACTTCAATCCAGCTTTCCACCACACGATAGCTTTTGTCGCTCGGGGAGGGTGGGTAGTGTGGGATCAAAGAAAAAAACATACGGTCATAGATGTAAACAAAGATCGTAAGGAAAAAAGCCGGCGAAAGCAGTGCGGTTCGGATGACACGTCGAATGATTCCCATAAAATGGCTGAGGAATCGAATGGGCGGCTTAAACTCCTTGCCCAAGAGATCATTCTTGAGTTCAGGAGAAGCGTCTTTCCAATATTTGACCTCGCGTTGGTGCAGATGGGTCTCTGCATGGGTCGGGTCAATTTTGACAACGCCAGTCTCGTCGACAAGGTAAAACGGCAAGCTGTGCACGCGTTTGGCAACCGTCTTCCAGCGCGAAGATTGTCCGTAAAAAAGTAGAAGGGGTCTGGCGTACTGAACCTCACAGGAGTAATAAACAACTTCTTTTTTATTTCGAATCAATTGCGTGGCACCGGCGGGCCAAGTAAAGCCTTGGAGTTCAACCAATCCTTGCGCGGCAGTGGCGGCCTTGGAACTTGGTGTATCTTCAATCTGTCGTATTCTGCGGTGCTGTTTGATGGCACGCCAGAAAATCGCCGCTCCGAAAAATAAGATGACGAGTGACATATGCACGGTAAACAACACTCCATGAGTTAGACATCGCGTGGGACTGTAGAGATGGTATCGGCATTTGGCGCCAGGCATCACCGAACCAAAGGTCGCGATTTCAAAAAAAAGCTTCAGTTTCTCACCTGAATCCGTCGATAGCACTTACGTATGAACATCAAAGGACTCTTGTCTAATCCCATTCTGCCAATCGAACCCAAAGCGCGGGTTGAGGGTGGATTGCGAACACAAACGAGTACTGATCGCGATGCCGATGGTCGGCACCAAGGGCAAGAAAAAGAGCAAAAGCACAGCCTGAGCCAACAGGAATTTGACGATTGCATGGTTGCACTTGAAGCCAACGCCGGACTTAAATCCAATGGCCTGGTGCTTAAGGTCGAGCGAGACGAGGGTGTTCGAGTCGTGTTGATACTCGATCCACAGGGCGGCATCGTCCGTCGTCTATCTGAGGCTCAACTCTGGACTGCCACTCGCGATAAAGACCGCAAGACCGGTAAGATTCTAGACAAAGCGATGTAGCCATTTTATTGACTCACGGTTCTACAGTTTCCATTGCCACAATGGAAGCTGGAGGAATGAATGGCAATTTCGTTCGGTGGATTGGGCTCCGGTCTGCCACCAAATATTGTTGAGCAATTGATGGAAGCTGAGCGCATGCCGCTCAAGACTATCGAGCGCAACAAAGGCAAGCAAGAGAATCGACTCAAGCTTGTACAAGAGCTTGAAACTAAGCTCACTGCCATCACGGGGACCATTGGCGCCCTCGCCTCTACTCGCGGCTTCACAGACATGAAATTAAATTCTGGCGACACCAATGTGGTTCAAGGCGCAGTCGATCCAAACGCAGCCGTCAACGGCAGTTGGAACATTGAAGTGCTGGAGCTGGCGCAAAAAGCCGCAGCGATCACCAATGGATTTCCCGACAAAGATAAATCGCAGGTAGGGGTGGGATACTTTCGCTTCAAGACACCCGAGGGCAACAAAGAGGTCTACATCAACGGTGAAAACAACACACTCGAAGGTGTGATGAGTGCCATCAACCGCGCCGGCATTGGAGTCAAAGCCTCGATCATGAATGACCGCCGCAATCCTGATGCTCCCTACAAGCTGATGATCACTGGTGAGAACCTGGGAGGAGACAACCAGATCTCCTATCCGACTTTGTACTTTCTCGATGGTGATCAAGATTTGTATTTTGATGAAGAGCGCGTGGCGAAAAACGGTCGAGTCAAAGTCGATGGCTTTGAATTTGAAATTGGAGATAACAAGGTCACAGATGTGATTCCAGGAGTCACGCTTGAGCTTAAACAAGCCAATCCTGGAAAGACTGTAAACATCAGCGTCAAAGAGGACCAAGAGGTCGTCTCCGGCAAGGTCAAATCTTTTGTCGATGGGATTAACGGAGTATTGAGTTTTATCCAGTCGCAAAATGCGATGACCAAAGATACCGATACCTCCTCGACTTTGGGTGGCGACAGTCTTCTGCGCAATACCGAAAATCGCTTGCGCTCCTTGATCCAAAATCCCCAGATGGGAGTTGGATCTACGGTCACTCGAGTATCTCAACTCGGCATCGTCTTTACTAGAAACGGGACAATTGAGTTTGACGAGAAGCGCTTCAATGAAACCTTGGCTCGGGATCCTCAGTCGGTGCAAAAGTTTTTAGCCGGAGATGGATTTTCCACCGGCTTCATTGCCAGCCTCAAGCGGGAGGTCAGCACGCTGATGAATTCAGCATTTGGTCCAGTGGCCGTACGCAAGCGATCGCTGCAAGACAAAATTGGTCAGATGAATCAACAGATTGAAAACAAAGAGCGGCAGCTGACAAAAAAAGAAGAGGTGCTGCGCAACAAGTTTGCTCGACTAGAGGAGACGATCAGTCGGATGAAAGGCCAGGCGGGTGCCGTCCAAGCTATGGGCATGGGTGGAGGACAAGGCATTGGCTAGATAAAATTGGTTTTGTTAAAAATGTAGACATTATTTTTAAGTTCTAACAGCAGAATTCCGAGAATGAGGCATATGAAGAACGGGCATTTAAAATACAAGCAGACCTCAGTACAGAGTGCGAGTCGAGAGAAGCTTCTCTTGCTTCTGTATGAAGGTGCCATTCGCTTTATGAAGCAGGCGCTGATAGCCATTGATAGCAAAGATATTGCCGGTCGCGGATTGAACATTGGTCGCGCCTTCGACATCGTCAATGAGCTCAACAATACGCTGAATCACGAGGCCGGCCCAGAGATCGCTAAAAATCTTGAGCAGTTATACATCTTTATTACGGAGCAACTCACCCAGTCGAACGCGACCGGGCAGAGAAAACCGCTAGAGGATGCGCTGAAGATTATGGAGACACTGTATGTGGGTTGGGTAGAGGCAATTGAGAAGATTAAGCGTGAAGAACTGTCAGTCAACAAGGCAAGCGTCGGTAAGGGCTAGGAGGGCTCATGGAAACTATATTAAATTTACTTAAGGACAAGAACTACCATTTGGATAAATTTCGCCAACTCAACGAAACCGAGCTGTTGAATTTCAGCGAGGGAAATTTTGACAACCTCGAGTCATTTTATCAAGCGCGCGAAACTTTGCTCGATCTCATTCGCTGCATTGATCGATTGGTCGAGGCCGCATCGGCGGCACAGCCCGGCCCTTTGCCAGTTTTAGAGAGTGAAAAAAGGCAGCTGATTCAGTCGATGAGTGAGAAAAATGAACTGGTCACTCACATCCTCGGACTCGACCTGCAGATTCTGTCAGTTATTGAATTGGCAAAGTCGAACATCATCAAAGAACTTCGTCAGGTTCAAGGCGCCAAAAAGGCAGTTGGTGCCTATAAGTCTGGTGAGGCACCGAACAAACTCGATGAGAAAGTGTGACGAGACTTTGACGCTGGACTGGTGATTCCGTCCCGACTTGCGTTGGGAAAATCAGGTAGGACAGAGTTTAAAGCCGTTTCAACTTTGGCACCACGGTTGCTCTGGTAAGTTCCAGGAGGCATCCGTGGAAGTCTTAAGACCCTTGTCGAGTCATCGACCTACAACTCAGCCAGTTGACATCTCACCGCCGAGTTCAATTCATCAGGGACCCCCAATTCAGCTTGAGTTGGAGGATCTTTACTGCATTTTGCAAATTTCTCCGCACGACAGTGTCATCGCTATGGAGTTGGCGCGCCAGCTGGTCGAGATGAACAGGCATGACGAAGCACTCAAAATTCTTCGCAGTGTGATCAAAATCGACTCTCGATTTGAGTCTGTTTACGCTCTGGCACAGGTCGAGTACGCTTTAGATCAACTGGATTCATCCCTCCAACACTTTCATGAAGCACTACTAATTGCTGGTGGTGAGCGGCCGGAGCTCTTTGAGATTTTCCGCACCATCGGCAATATTTTTGTGCGCCAGGGTGACCTCGAGACTGCCGAAGAAAATTACTTTAAGGCGCATCGATTGAAAATGGACTCAGATGTGGTTTGGGTGAATCTCGGCACTGTCATGATACATCGACAGAATTGGACAGAGGCGGTGGACCGCTTTCGTCGGGCTTTGGCAGTTAACCCAAGCAACGACAAGGCCTGGATCGGTCTTGCGATTGGCCACCGCATGTTAAGCGATGTGGAACTCGCATGGGGAAATTTAGAAGCCGCAGTTCAGCACAACCCACTGAACGACGTTGCCCTGGTTTTGGCCCTAGAGTGGGGCGCACAAGAGGGGCGAGAGTTTAGAGTTCTGGAGATGATTCGAACTTTTTTGATCAAGGGCGGTTGGAACGAAAAATTGAGCCTAGCCTTTTGTTGGCTGAGTTGGCGTCGTGGCGACCAAGATCTCGCACGCCTTGAGCTTGAACGGTTAACGGCTGTGAATCCTCAGAACCTCCGCGCACTGGAAATGTTAAGCGAAATGCGGGCGGTCTTGTGATTGAAAGAGTGCAGTCTCGCAGTGGAAAAGCGGTCATCAAAATAAACGGACGGCATTTGGCGTCGGTCGTAGAGCCGGTGCTAGAAGCGCGGGCCTGGCTTAGTCGGCGTCGTGAATTTTTAGATCGCGTAAAAACAGTTTTTGTTTTAGGAGCCGGATCTGGCTATCACATTCACGAGTTGAGTCTCAATACAGCGGCTCGAATTTTGGTGATTGAGCGGAACTCCGAGTTGTGTGAAGCCGTAAAATCCATTCATCGATTTGATCGGAGCCGAATTCGCTTTTTGGAGCTAGATCGACCACGGGAATTGCGCGCCTGTGAAGATGTGCGCGTCGGCCTGTGCGGCAGCTTCGTAGTCTTGCAACATGCGCCCTCGCAGGCCATGGACCCAGATTTTTATCGCGACTGTCTCGCCCTTCTCGTGGCACGCGATTGGGGAAATCTAAATTGGCAGTGGCAGCTGAACGGCTTTGCCCCGCTGGAGTCAGAGACTCGAATTCAGTCGCAACGAGACCCCCTGTCTTTGCTGGACCTTGAGCAAACGGAGCTCGTGCAAAATTCGGAAGAGCGCGAGCGAATGCTGATCAAAGCGTTGAGAGAGTTGTTAAAATGAAAATCTTGGTGATGAGTCTTTTGCGGATGGGCGATTTTGTGCAGATTATCCCTGTTCTCAATGGTCTAAAAAGTCAGTTCGCTAAATGTGACATCGATGTGTTGGTGTACAAGTCCACGGCGAGTCTCCAGCCCATGCTGCCCTTGGTGAAACACTGGCATGTACTCGATCGCGAGTTGCTGCAAACAGCCTTGGGTCGAGCCGATGTGCCGTTGCTCACTAGCTTTTCGCTCTTGAAAGAGCAGATGGATGAAATCAACAGCCACAACTATGATTTAATTATAAATTTGACCCAAACCGTGCAGTCCGGCTGGTTGGCTGGCTACCTTGAGGCTGGTCGACGTTTGGGATTGGTCACGAATGCCGCTGGCCAATCGCAATTTCATTCTCCCTGGTTTCGCCATCTCAATGAAAATTTGCGACCGGGTTCACCGGATGTGTTTCACTATGCCGATCTCTTTTTCTACGGCAGTGGCTTAACAGGTGCGAGTCGGCAATGGAGTTTGCGCGAAACTAGGCATGGCTACGCTGAGGTTATGGCTCTGAATTTGCCACCTTCAAATCAGCGCATTGTCTTGCAGTGCCTCACTTCAGACGTCAAAAAAAATTGGTCAGAGGAAAACTGGGTGAGTTTGGTGCAGCGGCTGCGCAAGTTGCGGCCACACGCTCAGTTCGTGGCTCTGGGGTCACCACACGAGGCGCCAGCCATCGCCAAGACAATTGAACGAGCGGCGGGATGCGGAGTGGTTTTGTATCCAGCCATTGTCTCCCTCGAGGGGGCCCATTCACTTTTGCTACGCACGCAGCTTCTGCTAACTGGCGATACGGGGATAAAGCATCTGGCGTTGGCCTCCAATGTAAAAATTGTCGAGTTGAGCCTTGGCTCCAGCGACCTTTATCGAACCGGTGCCTACGCTCCTGACTCTCTCATTTTGCGAGCGCAAACGGAGTGTGGACCTTGCCCCCATTCCTCGCCCTGCTCTCAGGTTGAACACACTTGTGGCAGTCAACTTAAGCCCGAGGTTGTGGCAGAGGCCACACATCTGCACTTGCAAGACGATTGGACCGCTTTGAGCGAACTGGCGCGGCAAAACACTCCTATGCAGTTGTTTAGAACGCGCGTGCTGAAGAGCGGATTTTGGTGGCCTCTGAATTTGGCGGGAGTGCAGCGGCAACAAACAGTCCGGCAGCTGATCAACCAGGTCGGGTGGAAGCTGCAGCTGGGATTTAACGAAGTCAGTCCCCTGTTGGCGATGGGCTCAGAGTCCCTAAGTTTGCGCCGAGAATTCGATTCCATTTTGCCTCAAGAAAGTGGAGCTGAGCTCCAGCAAGAGCTGCGTTTGCTCGAGTCCGAAGAAGAACTGGTCGAGACCCGAGCCTTTGAACTCCTAGAGACGGTCAACCGCCGCGCTCCGGCGCTTGGCCAGATTCAAGACTTTCTAAAGAGCCGCGGTGTTGCCACTTTGTCAAACGATTGGCTTGCAACTGCGCCGCCCGACACAACACAACTCGTGGTGAATATCGAAGGTCTGCGGCGGCTTCAGTCTGAACTTCTGAGCCAAGGCCGTCTGGCTCAACTCAAATCAAAATTAATTCGAAATTTGCGCACGCAAACGATGGAGTGAATATGAGCAAAAACGAACAGAACTTAAAAAAGACTCTGGAGCGACTTGAAGCGTCCACTAAAAAAGTGATTGAGACGCGCGGCTATACAACAGATGCAAAGAATCTAAAAATTTTAGAGGAAATGATCCGGGAGCAATTGACCAATGCGAATACTCGTTCTGCAGCTCGCTCGATTCGGTGACATTTTTCAAACTTGGCCCACAATCAAGGCGTTAAGGCGGCAAAATCCTGCAGCGGAAGTGCATATTCTGGTGCGGGAGCGCTTTGCTTCAGCCATGGTGGGCCTTGAGGGTGTGCATGTGCATGTGCTCCCCACGGCTCAAATCCTAGGCCCGGTCCTCGCCAGCGGTGACACCGATGCAGCTCTCGCGCAGATGCAGCAAGTGATGGCTTCGCTTCGATTGACACCGTTCTCGCAGATCATAAATCTTTCGTTTTCACCGCTCTCGAGCTATCTCACAGAGGCTTTAGCGGAGGAGACCACCAAGATCTCGGGATACACCAGGCACAGCGATGGCTATTTGGCGATTCCCGATGAAACCAGTGCTTATTTTTATGCTCAAGTGGGTGTGGGCCGGTTCAATCGCTACCATGTGACCGAATTGTTTGCAGCCGTAGCTGGGGTGGAGTTGGCTGTCTCCGACTTCTCGATGGAGCGACCAATTCATACGGCCCGTCAGGGTGTGGTGGTGCATCTCGGAGCAAGTCAGCAGAGCAAGGCTTATCCACCTGAAATGTGGATCGATGTTTTATGTCAACTGTTGAAACAAGCACCAGATCTGCGAATCACGCTCATCGGTAGTCTTGAGGACAGAGCTTTGGCCGCAACCGTGTGTCGACAAGTGAACAACTCCATGTTGAAAAATCTAGTGGGGGAGACCCAGCTGCAAGAGCTGTTTGAGGTGATTGGACAGTCGCGCTTACTAATAGGTGCTGACAGTGCACCAGTTCACATAGCAAGTTTAGTGCAAACTCCAGTTTTGAATCTCTCGTGTGCACAGGTCAATTTTTGGGAGACGGGCCCCTGCTCGGCGGATAGCCGCGTGCTGTATGCCGACGATCTTTCAGAAATTTCACCCAGTTGTGTGGCAGAAGAGACAGCTTGGATTTTAGCAGAGCAACCGTTGACACAGGCGATCGCTCACCGCATGAAAACGCTCGTGCCTTACAGTGTGCATCAGCAGTTCAACGACGAATTCGAATGGCAGTTGATTCAGGCGCTGTATGTGAGCGGGGATTATCCCCAGCTGCAAACATCTGCAGATCAGTTGGCCATTCGACGACTGCATGAACTGACCGAGATGGCTCTCGAAGTTATGGCCCAGTGGCATGTGAAGGACGCGCGGGCGAGACACACTCAGACATTGGATCAAGTGGATACGCTCATCTTGCAAGTTGGCCACTGCGCTCCGGCGCTGCAGCCGTTGCTCGAATGGTTTCAGACGCAGCGGCTACGGCTCGGACCTGCGACACCTGAGCAAACACTCGAGAAAACTCAGCAGATATTCAACGAATTCAGTTTGATCACATCAATCTATTTGCCGGCAGAGAATCAAGCGGAGCTTTTACAAACGGCAATCAACCTTTGTTTAGAGTGTTCGGTTGAGTTGCGTGAGTACAACTTTGCTAAAATTGAGTCGCACTTTAACACTCTTGTGTCTTCGATTCACCAGTTGGCGAGCAGCTCGACCAATGTCCAACCCGAGAGTTCGTGGACAAAAGTTCTTGAGGGATTTAAACACAATATGGAGCAGCAAGATTACATTGCTCTCGCCGATTGCCTTGAATGGGAGTTGGCACCGTCACTTGAAGAGCGTGTACGGACGGGTTAACCTAAAGCGGTGCAACCGCAAGCTGTTCAACTTTTATCCCGGCGGATTCAAAACCCACCTCCCTGGTGGGAGAATCTTAAATTGGCCAGTGTCGAGGCGTTGCCAGGTGCACACTGGCTTGTTGGCTCCCAACTTCATCCGCAAGCCTCAGTGATCGTGGTACCCAGAGCCGAATTCGTAGACATGCGGCGAGAGGAATTTTCGCAGTCAAAGTCCTATGTCATTGTGGACGCGGCTTGGACCCCGCAATCGATCAAGCGAGCTTTAAGCTTTGTGCGCGGCGCTTTGCTTATGGACTCAAGTCTAGACAACTCCGAACACCTGAAGGTTCTGCAAGTGGCTTTGGCTCGACAACATGAGCGAGAGCAGTACAGCGCCATGATGCAAGAGATGCGAACTCAGAATAAACGTATTTTAGAGATGAACACCCAACTCGAGCAATTGGTGCTCGAGCGGACCAATACGGCGGGCGATAGTCGCAAAGCCAGTCAGCGAAATGTCGCCCAAGTTCGAAGAATCATCGGCTTTATCAAGGAGATATCTAGCGTTCTGGAAATCAGAGATATGCTCCCCGTGATTCGTCGGGCCGTGAAAGAGTACCATCAGCTGCAGCCGCCGATTTTATTTGTGCCACATGGTGAGGGCTTCGGTGATTTTTACTATCTGCGTGGATCGCAAGTCATTCGTGCCAACAAACGGGGCCGATGGGAATCGTCCCCTCGGATTCGAATCAACGATCCCGTCGATAGGCATTTTTTAGCGGATGCGCTCGGTCGACCCTTTGGCAAAGTTCTGCGTTTTCCGCTCCTGACGGGTCGGCACAAAATGGAGCCCGCACGCTCGCCCCTCTTGTTCTTTGAATTTGACCTCGGCGTTCATGCGATGGAAGAGCTCGTGTCGACTTTGAGTGAAACTCTGCAACCGGTGAGTTGGGCGCTCGACCGCTTGGTGTTGGAGCAAGAGTTAAAAAGCACGTCTCGCGATTGGGAGATGACCTTTGATGGGCTCTCTGAGCCGATTGCGATTCTAGATAAAGCGGGTAATATTTTGCGGGCGAATACCCATTGGCCAAAGGAATTCACGCAAGAGCTGCCGCCAGAAGGTGAGCAATTGCGGGTGCTCGATCAGCTGTTTGTAGTCGAGAAGTACCCCATTCAAATGGAACTGCAATTGGAGCCGATCTCATGGGTTGTTTACTTACGTGATGAAACACGTTCGCAAAAACTCAAGAGCCATTCGGTGCATGTCGAGAAAATGTCGGCCATCGGTCAGCTGGCCGGTCACATTGCGCACGAGCTCAACAATCCACTCACTGGAATTCGCTCACTCACCCAAGTGCTGTTGACAGAAACCGCAGGGCAATTGCAGCAAGATCTAACCGAAGTGGAGAGAGCTGCGGGACGCTGCCAATCGATTATCACCAATCTGCTTGAATTCTCTAAAGGGGATTTGGATCACAAAGTGCAGGTTGTGGATTTGAACGAAATCACCATGCGGACTCTACCTTTTTTGAAATCTGCGACAGGGCGCTTTCGCAATGACATTCGACTGACCTCGCAGGAGCTGTGGGTTAAGGTCGAGCCCCAGCTCATGCAGCAGGTGATTTTTAATCTCATCAACAATGCGTGCCAAGCGATGTCTGAAGTTGGAGAACTGGTGGTGCAAACCGAGCAAACGGCAAAATGGGCCGTGCTCGAAGTCCGCGACACCGGCCCGGGTATTGACCGAGCCCTGCGGGAGAAAATATTTGAACCGTTTTTTACAACAAAAGTAGACGGTGAGGGCACTGGCTTGGGGCTGAGTCTGAGTCGAGATTTTGTGCGACAGTTTGGCGGAGAGCTCGAGTGTGAGAGCGAGCTGGGAATGGGCTCAGTCTTTCGAGTGCGTTTGCCGTTGGGAGTTGAGGCATGAAGATTTTGGTCGTTGATGATGAACCGTTGGTTCGATTGTCCTTGCGGCGTTCGTTAGAAAAGTCGGGTCACGATGTTCGAGTGGCTGAAGATGGCCAGTTCGGCCGCGAGATCTGGGACTCCTGGATGCCAGATTTGGTGTATCTAGATGTCTTAATGCCCAGGCTGTCTGGTCCAGATCTTCTCAAATTGCAGCGTGGGCACACGGCCGCATCCGGCAAAGTGATCTTGATGAGCGCTTTCACCGGTGAATATGATTTGAACAAGGCAAAGGCGTTGGGCGCCGACCTGTTTGTGCTCAAACCCTTTGAAGATATTTTTGCTATTGTGAAGATGGGTGAGGATTTGGTGCATGCCCAATAAATCGAATGGTCGCGCCATTAAAGTCAAAGTGAAACCCTATCCGTTTTCTGGCGAGCTTGAGCAAGCGGGGGCCAAATCGTCTATAAATATTCTTTATGTGTCCACTTTAGGTTTCGTAGCGGGTTTGGGCAGTCAGTTTGTCAAAGTCGGTGATCGCTATATGGTCTCATTCGTTTTGCCGACATTTGACCAAAGCATAATGTGCTCAGTTCGCGTGGTAAAAACATATGACCGTTCACTTGAGAACTCGGCCCAAAAAGTAGAACGCATGGGCGAATTTCATTTTGAAAAATTGACCGATGAGCACAAGGCTCGTATTGTGTCGTTTATGGCGGCTATCGGCCAAACTAAGTGAGAAAATGGCCAACGTATGCGAATCATTTCCGGAAAATTTAAAGGACGACGACTGGTCGAATTTGAGGCCGAAAATATTCGGCCCACTACAGATCGAGTCAAAGAAACGCTGTTTAACAAACTGATGGGTCGAATCGATGAGGCGCGCGTGCTGGATTTATTTTCTGGCACCGGCAATCTCGCCATCGAATGTCTCTCTCGAGGCGCCCGCTGGGTGGATTTGGTTGAGAACCATAAAAAGAGTCTCGCGATCATCCGTGAAAATCTGCAGCTGCTCAAGCTCAATGACGGCTATAAGGTGCACGCGGTGGATGCGTTTAAGTACATTGAGGTGGGCGTGAGTGAGCCTTATGAGATCGTCTTGGCAGACCCGCCCTTCACCAAAGCGTTGGCGCACGACCTCTGCACACAGATTGGCCGTAGCAATTTGTTAGGGCCAGAATCCATTTTTGTGATTGAATCCAGTGCAAAAGAGCGAGTGGATGAAGCCTACCCGGGGTTAAATCGCTTGGACAAAAGAGAGTTTGGTGATAAGTTTCTGCACTTCTTTCAGCAAGGAATCTGACCATGGTAAAGGCGATTTATCCAGGTAGTTTCGACCCAGTGACCTTGGGTCATATGGATATCATCCGTCGCCTTTCGCCGCTATTTGATGAGTTTACGGTTGTTGTCGCCAACTCGAGCACTAAAAACTATCTCTTCTCACCGGAGCAGCGGCTTGAGTTGATCCGCGAGAACATCAAAGACCTCAAGGGTGTAACTCTGGATGTGTGCGAGGGACTGATTGCCGAGTACGCCGAGAAAGTCGGCGCGCGTGTGATTGTGCGCGGCCTTCGGGCTGTTGCTGATTTTGAACATGAGTTTGCCATTTCTGGAGTGAATCGAACACTCAATCCGCAAGCTGAAACCATGCTTGTTTTTACCAATCCCGCCTACAGCTTTGTTGCTTCACGACTTGTAAAAGAAGTGGCACAGCATGGGGGAGAGTTGAGTCAATTGGTGCCCGCGAACGTGGCTGCCGCTTTAGTGAAGGAGCTGAGTTGATGCTGTCACGTAAAGGTCAAAGTTTAAAGCCTTCTCCCACTCTCGCCATTGCCGCCAAGGCCAAGGAACTGCAAGCGCAGGGGTTTAGTGTGATTTCACTCTCTGTGGGCGAGCCGGATTGGGATACTTTTCCCCACATCAAATCCGCGGGGATAGAAGCCATTCAGGCTGGACAGACAAAGTACGCTCCCAGCAATGGCACCCCGCAACTCCGCGCCGCAATTGCCAGTCAAACTCAAGCGTTCTTGGGCGTGGACTACAAGCCCAATGATGTGACTGTGTCGACGGGGGCAAAGTTTATTTTGTATTCGGCGTTGCAGATGCTGTGTGATCCGGGCGATGAGGTTTTGATTCCAGCTCCGTACTGGGTGAGTTATCCCACAATGGTCGAGCTGGTGGATGGAATTCCTGTCATCGTGGCCGCCGACGAGTCCAGCGAATTCAAAGTTCAAGCTTCGATCTTACAAAAGCACATCACGCCAAAGACAAAAATCTTGCTACTCAACAGCCCGAGTAATCCTACAGGACAAGTTTACACTCGGACTGAGCTGAAAGAAATCGCCGAAGTGCTTCGACAAAATCCAAAAATAGTTGTGATCAGTGATGATATTTACAATCAATTGGTATTTACCGGCGATTCGATTGCGCCACACCTTTTGGAAGTGGCGCCGGATTTGAAAAACCGAGTTGTTGTGGTCAACGGAGTTTCAAAGACCTACTCCATGACGGGTTGGCGTTTGGGTTGGGCGGTTGGACCTGAGCCTGTGATAAAGGCAATGTCCAATTATCAAAGCCAAACCACCAGTTGTGCCAGTCCCTTTACGCAAGCGGCCGCTCTGGCTGCGCTCCAAGGTGGCGACGCTGAGATCCTCCAGCACAACAAACAGCTCATCGCTCGGCGCGACCTCTTGGTCGAGGGCCTTAACCATATCGCGGGCTGGAGGTCTGGTTTTCCACAAGGGGCCTTCTATGTGTGGGCCGATATTCGCGCATTGTTTGGAAAGAAATGGCATGGAAAGTTGATCCAAACATCTGGCGATGTGGCAACGGCCCTACTCGAGAGTCAAAAAGTGGCCGTCGTACCTGGGGGCGAAAGTGGCCTTGAGGGCTATTTGCGCTTGAGCTTTGCACTCGGCGAGTCTGATCTCCATGAGGCTATCAAGCGCATTCAAGCCTTTACCTTTGAGCTCGCCGAATAGACTTTGGTCGTCTTGTGTCGCCTCCCTTAAGTCCGTAAAATAAATGTTGAGGCCATTCTCCATGCAGGAGTTGGTCGGCAACGAGGGGGCTCTGGTGTCTATCTGGACTTTGTCTCAGGTGTTGATAAATTTAATTTTTGCTGCCGGCTTTTTTGCGATGTGGTGGCGACTGAAGCGTCCCCCTCAAGATGATCCGCGTCTAAGTCGTGGCTTACAATTGCTCCAGACAAAAATTACCGTGCTGGAGGATTTATCTGACCGCACCGAGGCCCAAGTGAAACAACTGAGCGGTCTGCTCGATCACAAAACGCGAATCGTGCAAAATAAAATTCTCGAAGCTGAACAGCAAATGCTGAAGATTGATCATTCCATGCACAAAAGCCTCGAGGTGGCTGAGATTTTTCAAGATAAAATTCCGCACCACGAAATTTTAGAACGGCAGCGCACGGCTGAATATGTGAAGGCCGCTCGCATGGCCCACTCCGGTCTCAGTGTGGATGCAATTGCCGAGAGTGTTCACCTGCCCCGAGAGCAAATTGAGCTGATCGCAAAATTTAATCGCGACCAATTGATGTTCGATGAGTCGGCCTTGCCCGCTTGGGCCAATCGCCCAACTGCAGAGTCATCACCTCCAGTTGAGTCACCTGCTGGAGCACACCACGGAATGCTCAGTAGTTTGGATTTTTCAGATCAGCTCGAATCCACTAAGCCGGATATGACCCAAGTGACTAAAATTGAGGATGAGTTCAAACTTGCAGTACAAAGAGCCAAAGCCCAAGCCAACCCCCTGGTTCAGGCCCAAGAAGCTCAGTCTAAGCCCGTTGTGCGCAAAGTGATTTTTCCGAAGATTGAAAAGACGCAGTAGAAATTATCTGGCGGAGTCTTTTATGAATCGACTCATATAGTAGCGCACTAAATAATCCAAATTTATCGCATGATCGTTGTAGGTCCAGATAAGTTGACCAAAGGCGCCCCAGGTGGCTTTTAGGGCGTCGGACGGACCTGTTTCTTCTGACTTTGCCCCAGGTACATAGTTTGCGCCACTGCTGGAGTAGGAGACCGTCACCAAGCCGGGTTGTCGCAAACTAAAAATCAGTTTGTACCCATGGCGGAACAACATGAAGTCCGCCTGGGTTTTTGAAATGCCATAAATACGAACTTGCCCGAGGGTTGAGCCTTTGAGCTGATTGAAAGCCGCCGCCGCCTCAACAAAGGCGGCCTTGAGATCACTGATAAAGTCGATGGTGGCTTCGTCAACTTGACGTTGCGGGTTGAACCCAGCCTCCATATCGACAACTCCAGCCTCTTCCATCTGTTGCTCGGCCAGGACCAGCTCTTTGATCCAATTGAGTTTTTCCATGGAATCTCCCCTCGACACGCGCCACCTTAAGCAGGATGCGCCACAGCATTATGATTTCTTGCTGCTCCCGGATTGTCAAGACTCTCAGCTATCTTGGCTGAAGCGTTTCGCCCGGGGGAGTTGAGGAACTTTACTTCTCCCGCTTGAATGGCGGTGAAGAACTCATTTTCTTGCGCGCCCTGCCAATGGGTGAGTGAACCCTCCACAAACACCAGTGCTCCTTTGCGTAAATGTAGAGCACATCGTTCGGCGGTATTGCCCCAGGTGAAGACAGAGTGCCACTCGGTTTTCTCCTCCCTCTTGTCCTCGGCACTCATCCAGCTGGTGCTTGTTGCCAAACGCAGCCGGCAATAGGGCTTGCCGGTCGACGAGACCTTGAGCTCTGGGTCTTGTCCCAAGTTCCCCATGAGAAATATTTTGTTTAAGCTTCGCATTTTGACCTCCTAAAGGATTGTTTGCGGAGCGAATGGTGCAAAGTGCCCACCTGTACCAATGAAACCTCAAAGCGCGGGGACCCAGGCTCCCGTCCGAGAATCACATGTTGCTAAGCACCAAGCATAGACAAACGTTGATGAATTCTTAAAAACTGTGGTCTGTTTCAAATTCCGTTTGCAGATGATCGGTTGCAGTCGGATTTCAATAAGCGAAATACGATCCACTATCCGAAGGAGAATCATCATGATCAATCGCGCCACCTTGTTTGTCCTAGCAGCAACCCTGATGCTGAGTGTTTCATGCGCCAGCAAAAAGAAAGCCGTTGAGCCTGTTGGCGGAGCTGAAGGCGGAAACATGGATGCCAATATCTCCAGCCAAGGCATCGGCGATGATTCCCCCGGCAGCGATAGCGGTAAAATTGTAGGGTTGAGCTCAATCAATTTTGATTACGACTCTTCCACATTGAGCAGTGAGTCTCGCCGTCAGTTGGCGGATAATGCTCAGTGGATCAAGTCCAATGCCAACACCACAGTGCAGATCGAAGGCCATTGCGACAATCGCGGTTCGGTTGAGTACAATTTGGCTTTGGGTGAGCGTCGGGCAAAGTCGGTCAAGACGTACCTCATGGGCCTTGGAATTGAATCCAAACGATTAACCATTATTAGCTATGGTGAAGAGAAGCCGCTTGTCGCGGGAGATTCAGAAGATGCGTACTCAAAAAACCGTCGAGCCAATTTTGTTCCGTTGGGCAACTAGTCTCCTTTTTCTTTCTGTGCTGGGAGGTTGTATCCTGGCACCCACCCCCTATGATGAATACAGTTTGGCTCGTGCGGCGATGACAGCGGCGCGCGAGGCCGACAGTGCCCAGTATGCTCCTGGTCTTTGGACCAAGGCGGATGAGGCGTATCGAACGGCGCAAAAAGCTTGGGACAGTAGCGAGTTTGATGTGGCCCAAAAGTATTTTAAATTGTCGACGGAGTATGCTGAGCGAGCGGAGAATGTAACTCGTCTCAAGAAGTTTCAAACCGGAGGTGGCGTTCCATGAGAGCCCTTAATTTTATTTTACTGATCGCACTGACTTTGAATCTGAGTGGCTGTCTCAAAACTCGAGCTGAGCTCGAAGCACAAGAGTCCGGTGGGCAGCAGCAGCGGCAAACCACCACCCAACAGCGAGAGCAATACAAAGAGAAGGCTCCCGCAACGGCCTATCGTTTTGAAGAGTATGATGAACGGATGCGAGACTTTGCCGGCAAGATTGAGGCTGTGGAGTCGCAAAATGCTCAGCTCTACAGTTTGATGAAGGCCGAGCGTGAAGCTGCGGCCAAAGACAAAGAGATGCAGGGGCAGAAGCTCAAAGCCTACGAAGAAGCTTTGCAAAAATCTGAAGCGGAACTGCAACAGCTCAATGCTCAAGTCGCTGAACTCAAAGCCAGCTCAACACCCCCGCCAAAGGCCGTCGGAGCGGCGCCCAGTAAGGCTGGCAAGTCCCCCTTTGATGAGGCCGAAGGACTATTCAGCAACAGACAGTGGCAAGAGGCGGTTGTTATGTATGAGAAGTACCGAGAGCAGTCTCCTAAAGGGAAGAGGTACAGCGAGGCCACTTATAAAATTGGCGTTTGCTTTCAAGAGTTAGGTTTGAAGGATGAAGCGAAGGCGTTTTTCGATGAGGTGAGTACCAAATTCCCAAAGTCCAAAGAGGCCAAAAAAGCCACGTTTCGCATGAAATCTCTCCGATGATTTTAGCCATCGAGACGAGCTGCGACGACACGTCCGTTGCCGTTCTCGATGCGCAGGGTGTAGTTTTGGCAATGCGCTCAGCCCACCAAGATGACTCACATAGACCGTTTGGTGGAGTGGTGCCTGAGGTCGCTAGCCGACGTCACAGTGAAGTTCTGTTGCCAACCTTAGAGGCCACATTGGGCGAGGCGAGTGTCGATTGGCCGCAAATCAAGGGTCTAGCGGTGACCGCGCGGCCCGGACTGATCGGCTCATTGCTTGTGGGATTGGTGACTGCCAAGACATTAAGTTTAGTGCATGGGATTCCATTTGTTGGAGTGAATCATATCGAGGGGCATCTGGTTGCGGCCCTACTGCGTGACAAAACCTATGCGCCTCCACCGGGCTTTGACTTTCCTTACCTTGGCTTAGCCGTGAGTGGTGGGCACACCCATTTGTTTATTTGTGAGGCTCCTGGGCGCTACCGGCTGATCGGGCAAACTGTGGACGATGCCGCCGGTGAAGCCTTTGATAAATTTGCCAAGATGTTGCGCTTGGGCTTTCCGGGAGGAGTAGCTGTAGACCGGGCAGCTGCTGGCGGAGATGTGGCGGCTTTTCATTTTCCGAGAGCTATGCAGGGCGACTCTGGCTTTAATTTTAGCTTTTCAGGTTTGAAGACTGCGGCACAGCGGACACTCTCGGAACTGAGTGAAGAGCAACAGACAAACCGAAGGGCAGACCTATGTGCCAGCTACCAAGAGGCCATCGTCTCAGTGCTGGTGGATCGAATGGTTCGTGCCTCCAAACAGCACAAAATAAAAAATTGGACCGTCACCGGTGGCGTCAGTGCCAACTCTAGACTGCGTTTGAGAATGGCAGAGGTCGCAGCCTCAGCGGGTGCCACTTTGGCTTTGCCGCCACTTCGATACTGCACGGACAACGCAGCGATGATTGGCTTGGCCGGCCTCTACCGTTTACAAGCCGGTGAAAGTGCGGGGCAGGAGTTGAGTCCGAGTGCGCGCTCGCTAGTGACAGACTGGACTCACACATGAGCGCGACTTTTGATTTGAAATTGCGATTGGCGCAGATGGGAATAGAGCCCAAAAAAGCCTTTGGCCAGAATTTTTTGATCAATGAATTTGTGATCAACAAAATTTTGCTGCAGGTGCAAGCCTATAAATATACAGATTTAGTTGAAATTGGTCCAGGTCTTGGTGCGCTAACCGAGCCGATGTTAAAACTGGGACTTCGACCTCGGTTAATTGAATTGGATCGAGACTTGGTCAAGTATTGGACCGAACGAGACATGCAGGTGGTTGCGGCCGACGCCTTGCAAATGGATTGGCAAACGCTTGAACTCCAAGCGAACGCCCTATTGGTGAGCAATTTGCCCTACCAGATTTCATCGTCGCTGGTGATTGAACGGTGTCTAGGGCCAGAGAATTTGCGTTACATGGTATTGATGTTTCAAAAAGAAGTCGCCCAACGGCTTATGGCTCAACCGAGGTCAAAGGAGTATGGGATGCTCTCGGTGATGGCGCAGCTGCATTTCAAAATGCACAAGGTGAGTGATGCCTCTCCTGGAGATTTTTTTCCACCACCAAAGGTGAGCAGCCGGGTTCTGGCCTTTGAGAGATTGCCACAGGTCGGGCTGGGACCACGCTTTTTGACCTTTGTGAAGCATGCCTTTGCCTTTCGCCGTAAGTTTTTGTTGAAAAACCTCCGCAGCGTGGTGGATAAATCTCGATTAGATTCGCTGGGTTCGGCCCTTGCAGAGTGTGGATTGTCAGCTCAGGTGCGGGCTGAGGAGTTGTCACCGAACCAATTTGTAGAGCTGTATCGAAAGGTCGAGTTGTGAGTATCAAAATAATCACTGAAAACAAAAAGGCGCGCTTTGATTTCGAGATCATCGAGGTCTATGAGGCAGGGCTGGTTTTGGTCGGGAGTGAAGTGAAGTCGCTTAGGGACTCGCAAGTCTCACTCAAGGACTCCTACATCGCCTTTCGCGGGCATGAGGCCTTTTTGCAAAAGGCGCATATCAACGTGTACCAGGCATCGAGCTACAACAACCATGAGCCGGAGCGAGTGCGCAAACTGCTGTTGCACGAGCATGAACTCACAAAAATTTTTGCGGCCATTACGGAAAAAGGCCTCACCTGCGTCCCACTCAAAATGTACTTCAAAAAAGGCCGAGTGAAGGTCGAGATTGCATTGGCGCGCGGAAAGAACCGTGGCGATAAACGTCAGGCCGTGAAATCGCGCGAAGCCGATCGCGAGATCCAAAGGACCATGCGCAAGTCGCGCTAAAAAAAATCCACTTCTCACATCGGTCCAATTGCAGTTACGCTTTAGGTGCAAGAGTAAGCATACCTTGGCGTGAGGAGCGACTGTGCGGTTGAGTCTACGGAATTCTATTGTGTTTAGCCTGCCGTTAATTTTTGCAGTCGGCTGTGCCTCGCGCCGTTCAGACACAGCAGCAGACCGTCGACACATTCAACAGTCCCTAGCAGGTGAGGTTTCACTCAAGGCCGACCGCAGTCACCTCGACAGCTTGAGGCAAGAGATTCCAAAGGATCGCCAACAGGCAAACGATGAGCTCGCACTCTTCTTGCAAATGTTATCTAGCACTAAAGACAAGCCAGAGACTTTGCGCACTCGCTTTGCGATGCTTTTGCAAAAACGTCGAACGGCCTTTCGCGGCAAGGTGCAAAAGCTAAGAGACGAGTTTCGGGATGGTGAGGCCAACCGGCGAGAGGAATTCACGCAAAAGCAACGCGAAGAGCGTGAGGCGCTTACGGAGAGGAAGCCCAAGTCCGATGAGCTGCGCCGATTCTTCACCGACGCTGAAAAATCGCGCCAAACGTTTTCAAGCGAGCAACGCCTGCGCCGGCAGTCGTTTGAAGAGGAGTTAAACGCTCAGTTGAAGGACTTCGAGTCGCATATGCGCGATCGAAACAGCGAATTCACCGAGCAAATGCGAATTTACACCAAGGCCTATCAGGAGCAGCAGGCGGAGCGTAAGAGTAAAAAGACCGTTGAGTTTGAAGGGCAACCGATTGACCTCAAGCCGCTGGACCAATCTCCCAGTCAAACATTGAGCACTGAAGATTAACTGAAGACTACCAGTGGATTAAGAGAAGCCATACCTCAAGGGTGTCTACGCTCGCTTAGGTTTACTGGTGGACTTAGTCGCTGTCGCTTTGGGCGTACGCGAGGCGCGCTTCGTTTGGAACTTCGGCGCGCGACGAGAGGCACGTGGGCCGGTTTTTAGTTTTTTGAGTTCTTTGTCTTCGACCCTCTTGCGGAAGATTCTAGCGAGAGCTCCGGTGTCGAGAAAGGCGTACTCGCCCTTGTCGAGATTGCCCAGGGTCAGTTGACCAATGGCGACTCGCTTGAGCTTTTTCACATCAAAACCAATTTTATTGAACATGTGGCGAACTTGGCGGTTTTTGCCTTCGCCGATGACTATCTTAACCCAGCCATATTTGTCGGAGTCGCCCACTTTAGCGGTCTCCACATGCCACGCCTTCACTCGGCCGCCCGGGATGGTGACGCCTCGGAGCAGCTTTTGCAACTGCACTTCAGACGGCTTGCCATCGAGCTTGGCCAAATAGGTCTTAGGAATCTCCTCTTTCGGATGCATCACCTTTTGGGCAAAATCCCCATCGTTGGTGAGGAGCAGAAGCCCTTCCGTGTCCCAATCCAAGCGACCCACTGGAAACACGCGCACTGGCAGTTGCTCCATGTAAGTGGCAACGGTGGGTCGCCCCTCGGGATCATCCATAGTGGTGAGAACGTTCTCAGGTTTATTAAAGATCACGTAGATTTTCTGGGTGGGAGGTTTAACCGTCTTGCCCTCAAAGACGACGCGGTCGACCCCTGGCTCGATTCGCACACCAAGCTCAAACACGGTTTTGCCGTTGACCTGAATTTGGCCCGAATTGATGAGTTCGTCGGCTTTGCGACGGCTGGCCAAACCGCATTCGGCTAGATATTTATTGAGTCGAATCAAGATCTCGGTGGCCCGAGCGCCTTTGGGAGATGCCATATTCCAAATGGGTTATCAAAAGGCTCAGCAGTCTGTCATTGGGAAAAGCAGTTTTCAGGTAAACCCGCCCCCGATTTAGGGCACGCTCTGCAGTTGCTACATTGTCGGGGTGGGGATTGTTGAGCAACCGATTGGCTCGCTCCAGCTTTGTCACCAAGTCCTGGTAATCTGGATCAGATTGCGGGTTGATGAAGTGCCGCTCGAGTCGTTTTAAGCTGGTAAAGAGATCTTGCGTGTCTTGCAATCGGGCTCGAATGAAGGTTTCAAACTTTTGCATCATATACCCGCGCGTCACAAGGCCGTGCACGCCCTCGTGGTCCACATAAAAACAATGGGTGGTGAGCAGGCTGCCCTCGAGAATCTGTCGCACATTCGGCGCAAGTTCGTTGTCGACTGAGTAAAAGAGATGACTGACAGGCGACACCAAGCGGAGTTTAGCCCCCCAAACAAGAGCCATGCTGGGATAAACTTTCACTTCAAGATTGCCCGTAGGGGACAAGAGCATCGCCATGATCTGTTGATCCGAAATTTTAATCATTCGAATTTGATCACCAGACTTTTGTCGAGCCGCGTGTTCGGATTCGACGAGCTCTTGCAAATCGTGAAAGCCCTTTAAGTGAATCAATTGCAACGTGTCTGGATGGCGCAGTTGAGCCCATGCGGCGGCTTCAGCTTCGGTGAGCATTTGTTTTATGAACTGGCTCACATCGGCTCGTACAGTCTCGCTCAGGGCTTGTGCTTCGTTTTGCCAATGATCGAATTGCAGAATACGAGCATAGAACATTTGAATAATTGAAGGCGAAAAGGGGAGTGTCGGCTCCACCACGGACTTTAGAAAATTGTATAGCGCCAAGCGCGCTTGGTTTCGCTGTGGATCGAGCTTTAAAAGATACTGGGCGAATTGACTCACCGATGCCATACTCTAACGATAGAGTGACCTTGGTGTCTTCGTCACTTGAAAAAGAGGATTCAAGCATGGCTCGTGAATTAAATCGTGAACTTTTCTCTCGGCCCCTTGGAAGCGACGGTGATTCTGGCCTCGCGCCCGTGCAACCGCAAGTCAAAGCCGAAGAGTTGCGCGTTTTGCACCTGCATATGGAGACGATGTCTCGCCGAATGAAAGAATTTGAGTCGCGAGTCGAGACGATGCACACCAAAGTCGACGAAGTTGTGGCCCAAAATCGCCAGCGCTTTGAACGGGTGCAGGGACATTTTCAGCGGCAGAATGAGATGTTGCAAATGTCGAACAGCGAGATGCACAACAAAATTGCGCAAGTGGTGAGTCGCATGAATGAGCGCAAAGTCTCAGAAAATCTCATTAAAGAGATGGTGGATCGACATGGAGCTGTCGTGCAGGCATTTGAAGTTCGGTTGTCGCAGTTGCAAAAGGTGATGTCGGAGCAAGAGATGCAGCTCATGCATGCGCGCTCTGAACTCAAACAAGCTCTGCATGAACTGTCCCGTTTGAAGAAGCTCTAGCGCTCGCGTTCAAAATAGTCGCGGATCATCTGACACATCTGTGAAAATTGATGTGAGCGACCAAAGAGTCCTATTTGCCGAAGGTGATCGATCCGAACTTCTCCCGCGACCTCGCCGAATATTTGGGTCTCGCGCTCAATCAGTCCATCACTTAGTTCCGTGAAGTGTTTAAACATTGGGAGTCGGTGCAAGGTCCTGAGAGGCAAGCACCACTCGTTCGGTGGTGCGGCACAGACAATAGAACCCAAGCTGAGATGTGGAAACAGCTGCACCTCGTCCTCTCCAGTGAGTCTACCGGCCAAGGTTGAGGGCGTGTACTCCAGCAAAAATTCACGCCTTGTCTCGACGTCGTAGCCGAAGCTCCGCATGAGCCAGTAGGAGCGGGGATCAAGCTGTCGGAGAGTGAGGCAAAGTTCGGCTAGTTTGGCGCCTCGGTGAGGTGTTGCAATGGTTAGCAAGCTCTTGATTTTACCGACTGAGGCGGTGTTTTGCCGCAGAAGTTGCCGCAAGACCAACCGCGCGATCAGTCCACCAGCCGAATGACCGAGAAAGTGCACAGGTGTGTCGGAGCTTTGCCAAGCTGGACTTTGTGCGAGTTGCTCTAGCGCCCGCTCAGACATTTGATTGAGAGAGCCAACGCCCATTCCCTCAATGGGATGAAAGACCAGACCCTCACGCCCGAGCTCAAGGCGAAGATGTTGAAACATTGGACCAAAGTTGAGTGGGCCCCACTGCACGTGATCTCGGCCGGCCGTGTTCAGGCCACGAAAGAAAAATACATGCTGCAATCTCATCTGCCGATTTTGAGTTGAGCTGCGACCGAAGTCTAGATGCTATTGAGTTTTAAACGCGTGATGCCGATCGAACACATGAGGTGGTGATATGGGTTTCGTCGGTATACTTGTCGTCATAATCGGAGTGTTTGGAGGCTACGTTCTTGCGGGCGGTCACCTCTACATCATTTGGCAGCCCTATGAATTCATGATCATCTTTGGTGCTGCGTTTGGCGGGTATCTCATCGGTAACCCCATGTCGACAGTAAAAATGGGATTTTCAAAAGCCATACATGCATTGACTGGTAAAGGCGCCGGCAAAAAAGAATACACCGAGCTATTGCAGCTTCTTTTTCAATTGTTTCAGATCTTTCGCAAAGATGGCCCGCAGGCGGTCGAAAAACACATCGAAGAGCCAAACTCCTCTGAGATCTTCAAGGCCTATCCCTCTTTTTTAAAAAACCACCATGCCGTAGATTTTCTTTGCGACACGATGAAGATCACGTTGTCTGCCGATCTCTCGCAATATGATGTGGATGATTTACTTGATCAAGACATCAAGGTTATGCACGAAGAAGAACACGCCGCCCAACATGCGGTTGCCAACGCCGGTGATGGACTCCCAGGTCTGGGGATCGTGGCCGCGGTTTTGGGGATCGTGCATACGATGGGATACCTGGATCAAGGGGCGGAGAAGATCGGTCACCTTGTTGCCGTCGCTCTTATCGGAACCTTCGTGGGGGTTTTGGCCAACTACGGTTTCGTCGCGCCGATTGCATTGAAAATGAAAAACGATATCGATGTTGAAGGTCGGTACCTATCAGTGATCAAAGCTGCACTCGTAGCATTGCAAAGAGGCGCCCCGCCGCTCGTTTGTGTAGAATTCGCACGCCGTTCAATTTATCCCACCGATCGCCCCACTTTTGAAGAGATGGATACGGCGACTAAAGAAGGCAAGAAGGCGGCATAAGCATGGCAGAAAAAGCGCCTGTCATTGTCATAAAGAAAATCACCTACGCCGGAGCCGGTGGACACGGTGGCTCTTGGAAGGTGGCCTTCGCGGATTTTATGACGGCGATGATGGCATTTTTTCTTTTGATGTGGCTGCTGAATCAAACGCCTGAGACGAAGAAGAATGTATCGGACTACTTCTCTACACCAAGTGTGATTGAATACAATTTTTCGAACTTCGGCGTTGAATTGACCCTAGAAAAACTATTTTTGGACATCACCAATGAGCCGCTAAAGGTTTTGCAAGATTTCATGCAACCGATGGATTATACGCCCAATTTTTTAACAATGGGCTCAAAGAATATTGTCATGGCGACGTTGACAGAAGAGCTGGGAGATTTTGCCTCGGGCTTTGAAATCTCGGGCGACACCATCGAAATGAAGTTTCCAGAGAGTAAGCTCTTTGTGGACGGCACGGCTCAACCTAGAGCTGAGTTCGCGACCATTATGGATCGCCTCAGCAAATTTTCAGCGGGCGTGCAAGATGCAGATATTTATGCAGACTCTCGGCTCTATTTAAACAGCATCCCGGGGCAAAGTGCTCGGGTGGGAGAGCAGATTGCCGAAAAGCGGTTGGACCTCGTGCTGTCTCAAATCAATTTAAAACTTGAACACCAAAGTGTGGACCTGCATCAAAAGTCTGAGGCTGTGCCGGGCGTGCGGCGACAAGACGGTCGACCTGAAGAGGGATTTATTCGCATTCAGATCAAGCAAAAGGACTTAACCTCAGACGGCAAAAAACCGCGAAAATTTGAACGGGTGCTGGGCAAAGACAACGCCTCCATGGACGTTTACAATAATTTTGTGAACAAGCTCTCGACCTCCAAAGCCAAAAAACCAGTAGAGGCTCAGTAGACTCTACTGCCTTCGCATCTGTTGCTTATTGGGCTCAAGCTCGATACATTGCTGGGCGATGACCAACTTAAAAACTCTTTGGCAAGATGCCACTTTTATCGCCATTGATCTCGAGACGACGGGCAAGTACCCTCTAGACGCTGAAATTTGTGAAATGGCGGCGGTCAAGTGGCGAGCTGGGCAAATAGTCGATGAGTATCAAACTCTCATTCGACCAAAGATGCGCATGTCCAATGAGGTCATTGCGATCCACCATATCACCAATGAAATGGTGGAAAATAGCCCGAGGCTCAATGAAAAGCTAACCGAGTTTCATCGGTTTATCAGTGACGGATTTATTATGGCTCATCATGCCCCCTTTGATCTCGGATTTTTAACTTGGGAGTTTGAGCAGGCGTGCCTTTCTCTTCATCCCAATCCCGTGCTGTGCACAAGTTTATTGAGCCGGCATTTGAATGCGAATGTCTCCAATCATAGATTGGCCACGTTGGCGGCCCATTTTAAAATCAATGCTGGAGCTGCACACCGGGCACTCGACGATGCAAAGACCTGCTTGCAAGTCGGACTAAAGTACTTTGAGAAGATGGGGCCAGATGCAAAAATCTCCGACATTCTCTCCGTGCAGACAACAGCATTGCCATGGGCGCGCTTCTCGATCGAGGCGCTGATGGAGCGAAGTCACTTGCGAACATTGGTGCGTGCGCTCAGAGATAAGCTAGAGGTGACTATGACCTACGAGGCGGGCTCTCGCCCGGGCCAATCTCGACGAGTGTTTCCTTTGGGGTTAGTTCGCAATCCCGATGCCGATTATCTAGTGGCCACTGAGGGAAACAAAGAGGGCGACGACACCAAGGCTAAACGGTACTTTTTGGACAAGGTGTCCGCAGTCAGTCTCTTTTCACAGGACTTGTTTTAGCCGTTCAACTTCGGCCTTGTCTTTGGCAATCTCTCGCAAGACGGGTCGAAGGAGTTCCGCGAGCTCTTCGAGATGTTGAAAGTCATCGCCTTTGCGCAACTTCAGTTGCCGATCTTTGCCGCGAATCAGATCTAGAATAAAAGCTTCAAACGCGTAAACGGGGCCAGCGGTGCGATGCGAGAGCACGCGCCCAAGCATAAAAAGGGCAATCATAAATGCGGTCGAGATGATAAAATAGGTCAGCAAAAATGGGGTGAGAAAGCGAATCTCAGTCGATAACACCGGGCCGACCACAAGATCGTCGATCGTCACCTTGATATAGGTGTAGGCAAAGACTCCACTAATAACGGCGAAGCTCGCGCCAATTCCCACGATCGTAAAACAATATTTCAACTGATAGCTCGGATTGATCCACATGCTCCGTCTAGCATTGACGTCGGGCCAGAGCAACGCGCCGTCGCGGATCAGGCCGTAAACAACTAATACATAGCCCACCCACTGAATGGCGTCAGCAAAGTTGAACGCTGGGGTCCACATAGTGCGAGTTCCAAACAAGATGAAGTCGGTAACTTGACCATGTAAAATGCGGTCGGTCACATTGCCAAGAATGCCACCCAAAAGCAAAGACATGCCGATGCGGAGAGGAAAGTGCTTAGACGGCAGAAGATACTGAATGGCACCATAGATGAACGCCAAAAAGGCGCCGCCCGTGCTGAGCGAGACCACACGGAGAATCGGGGGAAGATCTGAAAATGTACCAAGTATGGCTCCACGGTTGTGATGCAACACCAACCCGACGGGTCCATAGAATTGCAAATCACTGAGCACTCGGTTTGCCCAAACCTTCGTGGCTTGGTCCAGTGCCCAAGTGATCACGACCAATCCAATTATCAAAAGCCAATCGCGTTTTCTCATGTAAGAAGTATCGGCAATTTCGCGTCGAAATCAGGGCTAGATTTGCGCGTGAGTTGGGCCATTGACCAGGCAGCTCCGAGCTCTTTGTTCATCGGCAAACTTTGATGCTATTGTTAGAGTGAAAAAAGACCTTTTGTCTTAAGGAGAAGCCTCTTGAGTATTCGCCGTAGCGCTCCACTGTTTGTGCCTCTCCTGTGGCTTTCTCTCTCGCACTTAAATGGTGCGGCAGAATCAAAGTTGAGTCAGACTTTTGACCGGCTCATTGCACGCAGTGGCGTCGGTAAATCCGAGTTAGGACTTAAGGTCAGCACACTTGGCGAGAGTTCACTGCAGCACGCCTTCGATCTCAACAGTGATGTGCAAATGATTCCGGCTTCTGTCACAAAGATTGCCACGGCCTCGGCCGCGTTGCGCCGGCTCGGGCCAAGCTATAAAGTCCAGACGACATTGGTTTCAAGCGGAACGGTTGAGAATAAGGTGTTGCTTGGGAATCTTGTTTTGCGCGGCGCGGGCGATCCGGGTTTTGTCTCAGAGAGTCTATGGTTTTTAGTGAATGAGTTTAGCCGCAGTGGGGTTGAAAAAATTCAAGGCGATCTGCTCGTCGATGATTCGGCGTTTGATACGGTTCGATATGATCCAACGAGAGATCCAGGGCGCGTCGATCGAGCCTACGATTCGCCAGTCGGAGCCATGTCACTCAATTGGAATGCGATAAATATCTACATTCGACCTGGCCCAAAGGTGGGTGCACCCTTGATCGTCCAGCTAGACCCAGCTAGAGATTACTACACGCTTAGTAACAAAACAAAAACAGTAGCAGGTTCTAAAAATTCTGTGCAGGTGTCGCGGGTCGGGAAGACCGTTCTGGTGCGAGGCGATCTGGGCAGTCAAGCCAGCGAGCTGGTCGTTTATAAAAATGTGGACGACCCTGTGGATTGGGCTGGTCACAACTTGCAAGATTTTCTTAAGCAGCGCGGAATCGTCGTCACAGGCAAAGTAAAAAGTGGCCGAGCTCCCGCCAGTGCGAAGGTCCTGGCTCGAGTGGATTCAAAGCCCGTCGCTCTGGCCGTAGCGGACATGCTGAAGTTTTCGAACAACTTTGTGGCCGAGATGTTGACTAAAATGATGGCCGTTCAAAATGGGAGTCAACCCGGTACCATGGAGGCGGGGATGGCGGTGGTGCAGAATCACCTCGTCAAAGACCTCAACCTTCGGCCAGCGGAGTTCAAAATTCTAAATCCCTCTGGACTAAGTCGCAACAATCGTCTTTCGGCTGAGGCACTGACGAATATCTTGATTCAGGCTCAGCGGAATTTTCCCACCTTTGCCGAGCTGCTGGCTGGACTCCCTTTGGCTGGACTAGATGGCACCCTTCGGCGCCGAATGAAATCTGCCGATACAGCAGGATGGATTCGGGCCAAGACGGGCAACCTAAATGGAGTTGTGTCACTGGCTGGAATTGCCGGAAGAAAAGATGGAAGCATAAGCGCATTTGCCTTCATCTTTAATGGTAAGGCGGCAAAGGCAGAAGCCGCACGTGGGCTGTTTGATCACATGGCTTCAGAGCTGGTGCAATGACCAAGGTGAGAATGAAAATATTTTTAGGACTCGGATCATTGCTTTTGGCATTCGCTCTTTCATGGGCCTCCGCTAAGGACTCTCATTCTGTGCAGTTTCCGCGCACCTCTAAGCCATTGCCAGCTGAAGAGGTCATCAAAGAGGCCGAAGTCAAGACGGCCGTCGCTCCGCCCTCAGGTCCCACGTGGTCTGCGCCAAATTATTCCGATCAGCTGCACGCCGCAGCTTGGAGTAAAAGCGCCTTTGCTGTCCCCAAGGGGATGGAGGCGCGCGTGCAGTTTTGGAAAGACATTTACACCAAGTACACCTCGGATCAGGGAGTCTTACACGACAGTTTAATTGTTTCATTGGTGTATGGCACGATCGACTTCACGGACATCATGCTGCGAACAGACCTCTCCCCGCGCGACAAAGAGCGGGCTCGTCGAGATCGCCTAACCGAAAAAAAGCAAGAGATCCAAGTGCGACTCCTACGTTTGCAAGAGACCACCGACCCAAGTTCGCTCCAGGGCGAGGATCGGCGACTGTGGGAGATGTTTGAGAAAGTGGACGGTGCAAACAAGTTTATTGAGGCTTCGCAAAAAGGTCGACTGCGCTTTCAATTGGGGCAGCGTTCACAATTTGCCGAGGGGATTCGTCAATCGGGTCGCTATTTGCGGCAAATGGAAGAGATCTTTCGCCAAGAGGGGATGCCCATCGAGCTCACTCGCTTACCTTTTGTCGAGAGCTCCTTTAATTTAAATGCACGATCGAAGGTGGGTGCCTCAGGCGTGTGGCAATTTATGCGTGGATCGGCCCGCCCTTACATGCGTATGGACAGTTCCGCCGACGAACGCAATGACCCTCTCCGCGCCACCCGATCGGCCGCAAAAAAACTGCGCACCAATTATCAAATGTTAAAGCTCTGGCCTTTGGCTGTGACCGGTTACAATCATGGTCCAAGTGGCGTGTTGCGGTTGACTCAAAATGTCGGCACCACGGACATTGTCGAGCTGTTGGACGTGCGACGGGGTCGATTCGGTTTTGCTTCTGCAAACTTTTATGCGAGCTTCTTGGCCGCGCTCGAGGTTGAACGAGAGGCCGATAAATATTTTGGTCTGATTGAAGTCTTGCCTGAGCTGCGAGGAGCCGAAATCCAGTTGCTCAAAAGTCAAAATGCCAAAGTTCTGTTGAAGTATTTTGATGGGGATTTAACTATGGCCAAGCAATTCAATCCCCACATCACCGCCGCTGTTTGGAGTGGGAGAATCCCGCTCAGCCCAAAACACATTTTGCGTGTGCCATTCGTGATCGAAGCGCAAGCGCGCAACGATCTCAATTAAAATTGTAGGTTAGTTGACATTGGTGACCTGAGCCACATAAGGCAAGTTGCGAAAATATCCCTGATAATCCAGTCCGTAGCCGACCACAAAGTCATTGGGAATTTTAAAGCCAAAATAATCGACGGTGCATTTTTCTTTTAAAGCCTCTGGCTTAAACAATAGAGCCGCCGACGCAATAGACTTTGGCTTGTGCACCTCGAGGTGCCGCTTAAGAAAGTTCATGGTCAGACCGGTGTCGACGATGTCCTCAACAATCAACACATGACGATCGCGAATGGACCGGCTGAGGTCTAGAGTCAGCTTAATTTCGCCAGAGGAGTGCATTCCGTCAGTGTAGGAGGACACGCCAATAAAATCGGTGGTCAAATCCACATCAATGGCACGAATCAGGTCGGCAAAAAACATAAACGAGCCTTTGAGCACACCTACAACCACCAGCTCCTTGCCGGCGTATTTTTCAGTGAGCGTTTTGCCTAGGGCCTCCACCCGGGTCTTTATTTCTTCGGCCGAGATAAGAGGAGCCAAACGTACATTTTCCATAGTTAAAACTCCTAGAGTTGCGACAAATTTAAAGGATGTGGTTCAGCTGTCAAGCGTCCCGAGCCAAGGTCTGGATCAAAATGGGTGCGACAGCGGGCTTCATAGGCCTCCGTCGATCCCACCAATATGTCCTCTTGGGCGGCAACTAGCCGCTGTGTTCGAGAGGCTGGCCCACCACAAACCCGGCAAATGGCATGCTGCTTTCGCACCACTTCGGCAATGGCCATCAAATGGGGCATGGGGCCAAACGGTCGCCCGCGCCAGTCAGTGTCGAGGCCTGAAACGATAACCCGTCGGCCTGAATCCGCCAGTTGATTCGCAATGGTGATTAAATTATCCCCAAAAAATTGCCCTTCATCAATGGCAACTACGGCGTCTGCAGCCTCGATGTGCTCTAAGATTTCAGCGGCATCCTCAACCGGAATAGACTCGGTGTGGTTCTGATCGTGCGAGGTGACATTCTCGATCGAGTAACGGGAGTCGATTCTGGGCTTAAATGTTTTCACTTGGAGTTTGGCGATTCGGGCCCGTCGCACTTGCTTAATCAACTCTTCGGTTTTTCCGCTGAACATAGACCCTACGATCACTTCAATCCAACCTTGGCTAGATACCGGACTGGGGTGAACAAAAGTATCATTCATTGGCGGCTCCTCTTGCAAACACAGGAGCCTTACAGAGTTCGCCAGATGAGGGAAGCAGAAAGCGCTTGATAGAGTGGTGCATAAGAACAAAACTAGAAGCCTGGCGAAGAATTGGACACAGAACCGAAAATCTAGGAGTTGCGACGTGGCAAAAACCCCAAGTAAAAAGAAATCGCCCACAAAAGCTAAGGCTCGGCCTCCCGTGGCCGCTCGAAAAAACACTGCAGCAAAGCCCGTTGCAAAAAAAATAAGCAAACCGGTGGACTCCACGGCGAAGGTGCTAGAGGGTCGGTTGATCCCGGCGTTTTCAATTCTATCGACGGGTGGTAAAACTTTGCTTTCGAAAATGCTGCGAGGCAAATGGGTTGTGCTGTACTTCTATCCTCGCGATGCGACGCCGGGCTGCACGACGGAAGGGCATGATTTTACCCGCCTCCACTCGCAATTCAAAAAGATGGGTTGTGACGTTTTTGGTGTCTCACGCGACTCCATTCGCTCGCATGAGAAATTTAAAGAAACCGAGAAGTATTCGATCGATCTCTTGAGCGATGAGGACGAAGCCCTGTGCACCCTGTTTGGCGTGATTAAAATGAAGAACATGTACGGCAAGCAAGTGCGTGGCATCGAGCGATCTACATTTCTTGTTGATCCAAGGGGACTGTTGATCAAGGAGTGGCGGGGCGTGAAAGTCCCGGGTCACGCTGATGAAGTCTTGAACGTCCTCCGCAGCCTCAAAGCGGCCGTCTGATCTCACAACTCACTCTCCCAGAGAAGAAAGAATCTCCATGACTGCCACTCCGCCCGTAGCTGCTCCGACACTTGTTTCAGATATCATGCTCACAACAGTGATCTCAGTCGATCCAAGAATGCAACTCTGGCAGGTTGCCGAGCTGTTTGTGGGTAAGCAGATCAGCGGGGCACCGGTGATTGATGGGCATGGCCGAGTGATCGCCATGATTGGCGAGGGTTTGCTTCTTCGTCTTGCCGCGCGGGAGGGCTTAGACGCCACTGTTGCTCACTGCTTGCCGGCGGACACAGGCGCGAATTCGGTGGTCACGATCAAGCCGCGCGACACCTTCACCGATGCCTATCGCATATTTTTAAAACCCAACATTCGCCGAATTCCAGTCACGGATGACAATGGCAAATTGGTGGGAATGTTGACGCGAAGCCTGGTGCTGCGCATCTTTGTCGAAGCTCATTACGGTCGCGCTCTGCCAAAAAAATCTTAGCTTGAGCAACGGGCTGTCTCGGGACAGTTAGCGGCTGGTGCCGGGAGCCGATTCGGGATTCAACAGCTGCGAGGCTCGTTTTGGCTCCAGCAGTGGCGCGGGCTTGGGGATGTTGCTGTGTAAAAGATCGCGGCCCAACTGCGCATCGCCTTTCGCGACTTCGAGGTCAAAACGCTCTCGGTCGCGCCGGCGGATGTCGGTGGTGATGGCCTGAATTTCATCTTCAGGAACCTCGACAAAACGCAAAGCCTGTTGTCCCAACGCCATTGCGGACTCGAAGGTTTCACGCATTTGAAAATCGACACCGTGAAGGACCAATTCACGGGCGTGAACGCGGTCAAAAGCGCGCGCTAATATTTTGACGTGAGGGAATTCACTCCGCAACAGCTCGACGATTTTGTTGCAGGTCACCTTCTGATCGACACAGATGGCAACTAAAGCTGTGTGTTGCGCACCTGAGGCTCGGAGCACATCGAGCCGAGCTCCGTCACCGTAGTATATCTTAAAGCCAAATTTGCTGGCGTTGCGAATGCGATCTGGATCTGCATCGATGATCGTAACGTCCATATCGCGCGCCAACATCAATTGGCTAACCACCTGACCAAAACGGCCAAAGCCAATGAGCAAGGCACACCCCTTGAGGTCTACGGCCTGTTCCAACCCCTCGGTGGACGCCGCTGTGGCTTGCAAGAGACGCTTTGTCACAATTACTACGAGTGGAGTAAACACCATAGATAGAACAACAATCGCGGTCATCGTCGCATTGACTTCGGCACTGATCACATTCGCCTGTGCTGCCGCCGCAAAGAGTACAAATGCAAACTCACCACCTTGAGCCATTAAAACAGCTCGATCGAGTGCTTCTCGGTGGGCGGAACCCATCACTCGTGCCGAAAGATATATGCAAAGGGCTTTAATGAGCATCATGCCCAAGACACCCAACAAAATCATGGGTCCGTTGTTAAGCACGACGTTGAGATCTAACGACATCCCTACGCCCATAAAGAACAGGCCAAGTAAAATCCCGCGGAAGGGTTCAATGTCAGCTTCAATTTGATGGCGAAAGCTAGATTCAGCCAATAGAACTCCGGCGAGAAACGCCCCCATCGCCATAGAGAGTCCGGTCATTTGCATCAGCAACGCCGACCCGAGCACCACTAAAAGTGCTGCGGCCGTGAGCACCTCTCGTGCCCGTGATTGCGCCAAAATACGAAACAGCGGATTGAGCAGCCACACTCCCGCCGCTAGGACTAGGGCGACCGAGCCCAACGCCATCGCTAGACTAGACCACTGTATTCCCCCACCATCGCTCAGGGGCGAGAGAAGAGCCACGATTGCAAGCAGTGGCACAATCAGTAGATCTTCAAACAGCAAAATCGACACCATTTTTTGCCCATGCGGCAAGCCCACGTCGCCTCGCTCACTCAGCAGCTGCATAACGATGGCTGTCGAGGTGAGGACAAAGCCCATACTCGCTATAAAAGAAACCGTGAGAGCAAATCCACAAGCTAGCCCAATGCACGTGAGCAAAAAGGTGCAGAGACTGATTTGCACACTCCCTAAACCAAAAATTTCTTTGCGCAGGCTCCAAAGGTGACTCGGCCGCATCTCTAGTCCTATGACAAACAGAAACATCACCACACCCAGTTCGGCGACATGCAAAATGGCCTCTGGTTTGGCAAACAGCTCTAAACCAAAAGGACCAATAACCAAGCCGGCGGTGAGATAGCCGAGCACCGAGCCGAGGCCGAGACGGCGAAACAGGGGGACTGCGACAACGGCCGCACCCAGCAATGTGACAACACGCAAAAGATCATGGGAGTTGGCTTCAATAGACATGATGTAGGGAAGGTTAAACTAGTTTTGGAATTCAAGCACGTTGATAAATTTGATCGCTGATTTACTCGCTCGGGGTCTCTGGCTTTTTTAGGCGCGGCTCCAACAGTGTAATCCAGTCCGACCCGTTGGCGCGAAAGGCCTCTGATAAAAAGACGGACCAGGGGCCATCGCCGAGGCGACTGATAGATTCGTAGGCCGGGTTGCGATTTGTCGGCTCAAATAGAATCAATAGAGCCGACTTTTCAGTCAATTCCGCTCGGCCCGTGAGAGTCATCGTTGTCATGGTGCGAGCGGTTGGCTGGGGCACTCCGACGGGCTCCACTCCCGCCTCGACTTGCGGCTGTGGCAAAATCAAAGTGGACTCCCATTTAAGGCCCACGCGATTTCCCTCGGCCTTGGTGACTTGAATATACATCCCAAACTGAAAGGCATCCGCTGGAGCCGTTGAAGCCTCAATATCGAGTTGTGAATTCACAGTGCTTGGTAGCAGACGTGAGGCCCCCAGGGGCAGAGAGGCCGCCCGTATGACCTCGCTCGCCTTTTCGCCTTCCACCCAATAGTACGCCCGCCCGCCGGTGCTCTCACCCACGCGCTCAGCATTTTGCAGCACCAGAGCCAATTGATCGCGCGGAACTTCCCATGAGGTGACTTCGACGTTTTGAATGACCGGGCGAGGCGTATTTTCGTCTACTGGATCATTCACAATCTCGGATTCAGTCGCAACAGGGGGCGCTGCACTTTGAGCGAGAGGCACCGGGTCCTTGACTTGGTTGAGCGCAGCTCGTTTTTCAGACTCAGCTTCCAAGTTCAACTCTTCGTTTGGGTCATTGGCATCGCGAGAGAGAAGGGGGATGCCGCGAAAAAGTTCAGTCACCTCACGGCCGACGAGGTCTCGTTGCGAGTAAATGATGTATCCCGTGGCGGCAATAATCAGAACGCCAAGCAGGACCAAATGCAGGGTGGGGTTTTGCAAAAGGCGCACGTAAAATGGTGGAGGTTTGGCAATATAGGTCTCAACATTCAAGCCGCAGCTTGCGCAATATTGATCCTTTGGTTGACTGAATCCACAGCGTGGGCAATCCATCATCATATACAGTTAAGTTAGGCGCAGATGGGTATTTCCACAAGACGTAATTTGGCATGAATTCTCATCTCATTCAGTTTATATTAGAAACTCAGCAAAGGTCGTGAATTCAAATGCATAAACCTGTCTTAATGAATGAAGTTCTACAGTTCTCTAACAACCCGTTGCGCGGCGATAAGTCCCAGCCACTACAGATTCTCGATGGAACATTTGGTCGGGGAGGCCACGCACGCGCGCTGTTGCAAGAATTTCCGCAGGCGGTGTTGACCGCGCTAGATCAAGATCTTGCGGCAGTTGAGTATGCAAGAACAGAGTTTTCAAGGGAGTTGGCAGATAAACGATTGTCGATACATCACTTTAATTTTCATGACATAAAGAACTTTCAACAGCGTCCCGCGAATGGGTTTGATCTTATCTTATTGGATCTTGGCGTCAGCTCGCCTCAACTCGATTCAGCCGAGCGTGGGTTTAGCTTTTATCAAGATGGCCCACTCGATATGCGGATGAATCAAGCCAGTGAAATGCGGGCCGCCGACATCGTTAACAACTGGACTGATGTCGAGTTGCTCGAACTTTTTCAGCGCTATGGTGAGGTGGCACGCCCACATCGGGTGGTTAGGGCCATTGTGCAAGATCGCAAAACTCAGCCCTACAAAACCACGCGCGAACTCGCGAGCTTAATTGAGCGGGTGGAAGGTTGGCACAAAAAGGGGCATCATCCGGCCACACGATTTTTTCTGGCTCTGCGTATGGCCGTGAATCATGAGTTGTCTGGACTTGAGGCCTGTATTCCCGATATGCAGCGCCTGCTCTCTCCAACTGGCCGGTTAATTGTGATCACTTTTCACTCTCTTGAAGACCGCATCATAAAGTATGCTTTTAAAGAGGCTGTGGAGCTTGGATATCCCTTGACCAAAAAGGTGGTTATTCCTGCACGTGAGGAGATGGAGTCCAACCCCCGAGCTCGAAGTGCCAAGCTCAGAGTATTTCAACGGGAGAATCCTACATGAGTCGACTACGCGGCAGTGAATGTTTACCATTTGTCAGTGTTTTTTTATTAATAGCGACTTTATTTAGTTTGGTGTTGCTGAAGATGGAAGTTCGTCGCATGGGCTATTCAGTGCTGCGAGCCAGTCAAGAGGTGCGTAAGCTTCGAGACCATCAACGCATGATGAGTATGGAGTACGCCCATCTCACGCGACCTGAACAGATTCGAAAATATGCGATGTCTAAACTCACGCTGAACGACGCGCGCGATGGTCAAATTATCCAGCTCACTGGACAAAAACTGGCACTGCCACAGTAGGGCCAATGAAGAGTCGAATTCTCGTCCTGTTTTCACTTTTTTTGGTTCTTTGGGGTGCGTTGACTCTGCGAGCAGCCCGACTGCAAGTCTTTCCCGATGTGCGTTTGGAAAACCTCAAGCGCCGGCAATTTGAGACGTCCATTCAAATTCGCACACGTCGAGGCGCCATTTTGGATCGCAATGGGCATGAATTGGCGGCGAGTGTTCCGTCCTATTCTCTTTTTGCGGATCCAAAGCTGATTCAAAATCACTGGGATGCAGCCAGTCGGTTGGCGAAAGTGCTAAAGGTGCCGAGTCGCTCCATCCGAAAGCGTCTAAAAGATAAGTCCAAACGATTTGTGTGGCTCCGGCGGCAAGTTCCGCAGTCGTTAAAGGATACCATCTTACAATGGAAAGTGGCGGGGCTTGGCTTTATTGAAGAGCCAAAGCGAGTGTATCCCAATGGCAATTTGCTATCGCAGGTGATGGGACTGGTGGGCTCTGAGGGCAGTGGATTGGAAGGGCTCGAGCTGCAATTTGAGAAGCATTTGCAGGGTCAACTGAAACATATTTTATTGCCGAAAGATGCCCGTGGGCGTCCCCTTTTGCACGACGGTCGCTCGCTCACTGAGGTGCCCGACGGAGCCGATGTGCAGCTGACAATTGACCACGAGATGCAATTTCAAATGGAGCGCGAGTTAACCAAAGCCATCGCCCAGTTTGAGGCCATCGGCGCCACCGGAATTGTCATGGATGCACAGACTTCCGAGGTTCTCGCCATGGCCACAGTTCCAACCATTAACCTAAACGACGGTTCGCATTTCTCGCATGAGTTGCGCCGCAACCGAGTGATAGCCGATGCATTTGAATCTGGCAGTGTGATGAAGTCCTTTGTGGTGGCCACGGCTCTGAAGGACGGTTTACTCAAGCCCAGCACTCGCTACTACTGTCACGGGGGTCGAGTCAAAATTGGTGGACACTGGATTCAAGAAGCCGAGAAAGATGAGAAATTCGAATGGCTCACGGCCAGTGAGATTTTGGCGTACTCGTCGAACGTGGGCACTGCGAAGATTGCCTTGGCCCTTGGCGATGCGCGCCTCGCCAGTGGTTTAGCCGATTTTGGCTTTGGTGCAAAATCTGGGTTGGAGTTGCCAGGTGAGGCCCGGGGAATCGTAAACCCCTTGCCCTGGCGCCCGCATCTGTTGGCTAATATTTCCTTCGGGCATGGGATCGCTGTAACCTCACTCCAAGTTGCCAATGCCTATACAGCGATTGCCAATGGGGGCGTGTTGCGAAAGCCGATTCTGGTCAAGGCGATTCGACCCCACGGTGGAGCTGAGCCAATAGAGTTTCAGGCTGAGGACGTGCGGCGCATCCTCACCCCCTCGCAGGCCTCCACCATGCGGTTGATGTTGGCGGGCGCCACCAGTGAAAAATCGACGGGAGCCAAAGCGCGAGTGCCCGGATATTTTGTGGCCGGCAAAACGGGGACAGCACAAAAGGTCGATCCGATCAAGGGTGGGTATATAAAAAATGGATACATATCGAGCTTCGCTGGATTTCTCCCTGCCGACAATCCGCGCTACGTGATTTATGTGACCATTGACAGTCCACAAAATGGCTACTACGGCTCGCAGCTGGCAGCGCCTGTGTTTGCGCGAGTGGCCCAGTATTTGGTGCGGCGGGCGGGAGTGGCGCCAGCACAAATATCTCAATCCAATGTGATTGGGACCGAGGTGCGACGGAGTCGCTTGCAAGCGCAAGCCATTCGAGAGCTTAAGCGAATGAACTCCGATACAGCGGCGAATGTGTTTCCAGACCTGCTCGGGCTGACTTTGCGTGAGGCCCTCCGCCGCATGGAAAATCGAGCGAACAAAGTGGATGTGCGCGGACATGGCGTGGTGGTGCGAACGGTTCCACAGGCCGGTACGCCGTCTTCTCCAAAGACTCGCGTCACTTTGGTTTTAGAAAATCCAGACTAAGCTTTGGATAAATAGGAGCCGATGAAAGTTGCCCAGTTGTTTTCTATTTTTAGCCAGCTGCAGTGGGGCGATGCTTCCGAGTTGGACGTGCTTCAACTGACTCAAGACTCACGACGAGTGACTCCCGGCACAGTGTTTGTGGCGATCCGGGGGACGACGATTGATGGTCACGCGTATTTGTCAAAGGTGGTCGAACAAGGGGCGATAGCCTTAGTCGTTGAGGACTCGTCAAAGGTTCCTCAAGCCTTCAAAGGGGCAGTGGTCAAAGTTGAATCGACACGGTTGGCCTTGGACCGATTGGCGCAGCGTTTGAACGGCAATCCCGCAGCAGGTTTGTTTTGCATCGGTGTAACTGGCACCAATGGCAAGACCACTGTGACCTATATGATCGAAAAGATTCTTGCCACATTCGGCTGGCCCACTGGAATTTTGGGTACGATTGATCACCACTTGGGCGACCAGTGCTGGCCAAGTTCGCTCACCACTCCAGACCCGTTGACGTTGCAAAGTCGCTTGCGGGATTTTGTCGACTTAGGCGCACAAGCCGCCGCCTTTGAAGTGTCCTCACACGCGCTGTCTCAGGCCCGGGTCGATAGTTTGCCCTTTGCTGTTGCAATCTTCACCAACTTCACCCGGGATCATCTCGATTACCATCAGACGATGGAGGCGTATTTTCAGGCGAAGGAGCGCCTCTTCTTTGAACTCTTGGGGCAGAACTCTCCGACTGCGGTCGCGATCTTAAACGGCGACGACCCCTGGGTGCGCAAGACCCGAGTGCGCGAGGGAGTGACGACCTGGTGGTTTGGCAAAGACGCTGAAGACTGTGAGTTTAAGTTTAAAGTCGTGAGCGAGAGCTTAATGCGATCCGTGTTTGACCTCAGCACACCATTTGGTGAGTGCCAAGTGACGCTTCCCGCGCCCGGAGCACACAACATTTACAATGCCGTCGCCGCCATTGCCGTGGGTTGTGCCTGTGGCGTATCGCTCGAGACCTCTAGCAAAGCCTTGGCTGCATTTTATGGTGCCCCTGGCCGACTCGAGCAAGTGGTGAATGCAAGAGGTCTGTATATTTTTGTAGATTACGCGCACACGGATGATGCGCTACGCACCGTCGGCACGGCCCTGCGAGCCAGTCAGAAGTCTCTCGCTTCTCACACGCACTCGATGGGTCGAATTCTCACGGTGTTTGGTTGCGGAGGCGATCGCGACCGAGGCAAGCGACCACTGATGGCAAAAGCAGCCACTGAATTTTCAGATCTTGTCGTTTTGACTTCAGACAATCCACGCAGCGAAGACCCAAGGCAGATCCTGGCAGACGTGCGCCGTGGAGTTCCGCTCGATTGGCACGGACAAGTGATTGAAGAGGTGGACCGGCGGAAAGCACTGTCGATTGCCTTGCAAACGGCGCGTGAAGGTGATGTGATTTTAATCGCCGGTAAGGGACATGAGGACTATCAAATTATTGGAGATCAGCGACTGAATTTTTCAGACAAACTCGTCGTTGAAGACCTATTGCGGGAGAAGCTAGCTTGAGTGGTGGCGGAGAGACAATGGGCTGGACGTGCAGCCTACAAGATTTGGTGAGTGCCACTCAAGGTGCGCTCTTGTCGCAGCCACACCTGGAGTTTAGTCGTGTCGGTACAGACTCTCGTCAGAGTCTCACCGGTCGCCTTTTTATTCCACTTAAGGGCGATAGTTTTGATGGTCATAATTTTGTTGAAGCCGCTATTGCTAAGGGAGCTCGGGTGATTCTGGTGCACGAGTGGCGAGCGGCGTGGGATCCACTCCTTAGCCAAGCGAGCTTTGTGAGGGTCGCGGATACTTTGCAAGGCTTGCAATCCTTCGCGCAGTTTTGGCGGCGGAAGATGGCCTTTAAAGTTTTGGCCGTGACGGGATCAAACGGCAAAACGTCGACCAAAGAATTTACGCACACCCTAGTCGCTTCGCACATACCAGCCTTTGCCAGTCGAGGCAGTTTTAACAATCACTGGGGCGTTCCATTGTCCATCCTCGAGGCGGGGCGTGAGCATAAAATTTTAATTCTAGAGATGGGAATGAATCATAGCGGAGAGATTCAGCGCCTGTGTGAAATTGCCGAGCCCGATGTGGTCGCAGTGACAACTGTGGGGCGAGCCCATTTGGGTGAACTCGGATCGCAGCAAAAAGTCGCAGAGGCCAAAGAGGAGATTTATCTCACGGCACCAAAGGCGCTCCACATTTTTAATATGGACAATGAATGGACCATGCGCATGCAGGCCCGCTCGCAATCGCAGCAAATCACCTTCTCATCTTTTCGGCCACAGGTCGACGTGCACATGCGCGCTCAACGTTTAAGTTGGGAAGGGCTGGATGTTGTCGGGCGGATCCAAAACGTCAAGGGGCAGACGTGGGTGCATGTCTTTGGCCGTCACAACACAAACAATCTGATGTGCGCTTCGGCACTGGCGCTCGCTGCGGGATTGACCCCAGAGCAAGTTTGGAACGGGCTCGCCCGTATTCATGATTCGGCTTGGGGTCGCAATCAGTTGGTGAAGCTTACCAATGGCACGCGCGTGCTGTTTGATGGCTACAATGCCAATCCCGACAGCATGCAGGCCTTGCTGAAAAATCTGTATGAGATGGACGTCGACGGCCGGAAGTTTTTAGTGATTGGAGATATGTTGGAGCTCGGAGAGTTCTCCGAGCAAGCGCACGAAGAGGCGGGTGAACGAGCCGGCGCCGTCGATTTCAAATCCATTTGGTACATTGGAAACTCAGCGAGTGCCTTCTTGCGTGGTTTAAAAAAGGCCGGCAGTTCAAGTGAGTTTTGTTCGAGCACAAAATTTGATCCAGCTATTTCTGCAAAAATGCTAGGGTCATTTTCAGCTGGGGACTTGGTGGCGGTGAAAGCCTCCCGCGGCACGCATTTAGAGGATGTTGTGCTGAGTTGGCCGCTAGCTGAGCCACTAGGGACTAAGCCTTAAATTTTAACGGGAGACATCTTTGATTTATCAACTTTTGTTTGAACAGGCTCATCACTTCTCTGGGCTCAACGTTTTTCGCTACATCACCTTTCGCACATTCTTGTCATTTTTCACGGCCTTTCTAGTGTGTTGGGCGCTTGGGCCGTACTTCATTCAGCATTTGCGCCGCAGGCATTTTGGACAGAGCATTCGCGATGATGGTCCGCAGTCTCACAAGAAAAAGCAGGGCACGCCGACGATGGGTGGTGGATTGATTCTGCTCGGAGTGGCAGTGCCAACTGTTTTGTGGATCGATATTCAGAGTGCTTTGGTGTGGGGAGTTCTAATTGTAATGTTTGGCTTTGGCTTGATTGGCTACTGGGATGACAGCCT
This sequence comes from Bdellovibrionales bacterium, assembly GCA_041739415.1. Classification (GTDB taxonomy): domain Bacteria; phylum Bdellovibrionota; class Bdellovibrionia; order Bdellovibrionales; family UBA1609; genus JALHOQ01. Next base: position 188,907 of record JBGSNU010000025.1, read on the forward strand.
AAAGGTCAGCAAGCGCAATCCAAAGGGAGTGTCTGGAAAGGTACGGCTCCTGGGTGAATTTTCGATTGCGGCGGGAGTCTTGGCCTACCTGATCTACTTTGGCCATATTCCGACAGCGGTGACCGTGCCGTTCTTTAAAGACGTCCATTGGGACATAGGCTGGTGGTATGTGGCGTTTGGCTCGCTCGTAGTGGTGGGCTGCGCCAATGCGGTGAATTTAACCGATGGGTTAGATGGTCTGGCTATTGTTCCAGTGATGATCTCGGCGGCGACATTGATGCTATTTGCCTATTTGGCAGGCCATGCGAGGATCTCTGAATATCTTGATATCCCTTATATACAAGGTGCGGGCGAGCTCTGCCCTTTGGCGGGGGCCGTCATAGCGGCAGGAATGGGATTCCTCTGGTACAACTCTTATCCCGCTCAGGTCTTCATGGGCGATGTGGGCAGCCTCTCTCTGGGAGGTTTTTTGGGAATCGTGGCGGTCATTAGTCAAAATGAGCTTTTGTTGGTGGTATTGGGTGGCGTCTTCGTGGTAGAAGCGTTGTCCGTGATATCACAAGTCATTTCGTTTAAACTGACAGGGCGCCGGATTTTTAAAATGGCACCTATACACCATCACTATGAACTTTTGGGACTCGATGAGACCAAAATCATCGTGCGCTTTTGGATCATTTCGATCCTACTTGCTGTGTTGTCAGTTGCGACGCTGAAACTGCGCTAAGTCGTAGAAAGAGGTTGCAATGGAGCTGTCGGAACTCAAAGACAAACGTATCTTGATTGTTGGATTGGCCAAGACGGGTGTTTCACTCGCTGCCTTTCTCTCCCGCAATGGTGCGGCCGTCACCATCAGCGACCACAAGTCTAAGGCTGAGCTCTCGGGTCACCTTGAAAAATTAGAAGGCATGAATGTCACGCTCGAGCTGGGAGGTCACACGCCGAAGACCTTTTTGAATCAAGATCTCATCGTTTTGAGTCCCGGCGTTCCACCTCATTTAAAGATTTTTGATTATGCTCGCAGCCAGGGTGTAAGCGTCACGGGTGAGCTGGAGTTTTGCGCGCAGTTTATTCCTGAGCCCATTATCGCTGTCACTGGTACAAATGGCAAAACCACCACCACACATTTGATTCATACGTTCTTAGTGGAGAGCGGCGTGCGGTCTTGGATTGGTGGCAACATTGGTGAGCCCCTGAGTGATTACTTGCTCAAAGGACAAAAAGCTGACGTGCTGATTGTCGAAGTTTCGAGCTTTATGCTGGAGCACGTGCAGAAGTTTGCACCTAAAAATATCGTGTTTATGAATTTGGCAGAAAACCATCTCGATCGCTACCGCGCGATGGAAGAGTATGTAAATGCCAAACGCAAAGTGTTTTTAAACACCAATCAAGGCACGACCAGCATCTTGAACGCGGATGACAATGCTGTAGTCGAGTTGGCGCGTGATCCAATGGTGCAGCGGGGCCGGATCTTTTACTTCTCTCGCAAGCCGTCGCTTGAGCCGCAGATTATGAATATCGGTGGTGCTGTCACAATCAAAAATCAAGTGCGAGTGCGCACCGGTCCTGAGATTGAGTACTACTCCGTTGAAAATACCAAAATGCGGGGCAAGCACTCCCATGAAAATCTTATGGCCGCCATTTTGGCTGCGCGCGAGCACGGCGCCAAACACGAGGCCATTCAGCGCGTGATCGACACTTACAAAGGTATGCCCCACCGCTTAGAGTACGTGCGCAAGGTTGGCGGCGTTGAGTTCTACAACGATTCAAAGGCAACCAACGTCCACGCCGTGTTGCGGGCCTTGGACTCCTTCGAAGAGAACATCATTTTGATTATGGGTGGCAAAGAGACCAATCTCAACTATGTGCCGTTGCGGGATAAAATTCAGCGCAAGGTGAAGACGTTGATTTTGGTGGGTGAGGCCAAAGAGCGCATCAACCGCGACATCGGTGATTACAGCGAAACATTTTTGATTGGTACTTTTGAAGAGGCCGTGTTGATCGCTTATCAAAAGTCTCGCATTGCCGACACTGTGCTGCTCTCGCCCGGCGCTTCGAGCTTCGATATGTTCGACAGCTATGTCGAGCGCGGCAATTACTTCAAAGAAATCATCAATAAGTTTAAATAGTGTCTGGTTCAAATCCTAGGCGGTGCACCATGCAAAGCCCACTTGGACCCTAAATCCTTGTCATCGTTGAAAAACGCGCGTGGGTTCTCGCGCGCCGTTTGATTCTCGGAAAAGTTAAGGAGTGAATCTTGATCAATTGAGCGCGTCGAAAATTCGGAGCGCTTCAAACCTCAGTGATAGGTGACCACTTGGTATTGAGTCAATACGAGAGTCTCACTAGCTCTTTGACTTGCGCTACTACAACGCCAGTGACCTTGCCGGCGGAGTCAAACTTGAACTCCACACGCTCATTATTAAAGAGCAGATCTAGGACCTTTTCCAAGCGGAACACGCCGCTGTCAATATCTTCAGGGTAAAGTTTGAACTTCACTTTTTCATTCAATATAAAAAAGAGCGCGTAGGAGTTGTCTGGCAGTTGCTCTACAACAAAGGTTTTAACAGGCCCTGCAATTGAGTTATCTGCAAAATATCTCCCAGCGAACACCTCCAATTGCTCTTTGGTCACCTCTTGACCAATAGACTGTTGGAAATGAACCTTGGCCAGGCTTCCGCGGATCTTTATAGCAACATCATCCAACAGAGCCTGCGCCTTATGGTCCATTTGCAAACTTTCGAGGTTTTGGACCTTGGCTACAATTGCGTCCCACATCATAAAAGCGGGGCTATCTGCAGAAGTGTTGGCCAAAATGACAACGCCGATCCCCTTGGCTGGATTGACAAGGAGAATTGTTTCAAATGCGTAACCAAAACCCGTGTGTCCAACCCAAAGGTTGTCTGACAGGTCCGTGTCCGCCGGCCGAAAACGCCAGAAAAAGCCATTTGCCATAATCCGAGACGGGGTCATCAGAGAGTTCTCGTCAGGTGGAGTGAGAATCAATTTTGCGGTTTCGGGAGAATGAAATATTTTATTTGAGCCCCGCGAGGAGTCGAGAACGGAGAGTAAAAGCTGTCGGCCAAATTTGGCTAAATCCACCGACGTGGTCGCCGCTCCGATCGAACCATCGTAACCACCTACATCGTATACATCCGGAATCAAAAGCGGGTCGCCATGCAACTGTCGTGTGCCAAATCCAGTAACTAAGTGGGGATGCTGGGATGTGGAAAAGTTGTAGGCTGAATGGTTCATGCCCATCGGTCTGAAAACATTAAGCCTTACATACTCAGGAAAGCTGAGTTTTTGTGGATTTAGGTCCTCTACGATACGAGCTAACAAATTCATCCCCAAATTGGAATACTTGATCGCTCCTTCGGTTGCTCCGGGCTCATAAATGAATTCAACCTTCAACAACCCAGGATTGAGCAACTCGGCGGATGGATAGGAGTGGTGATTGAGAGCCGAACTGTTCCAAAAAACTCGTGCATCAGGAAGGTCCTTCGAAATTCCAGCCTGATGTTGGATCAGGTGTTTGACTTTGATCTTGCGCCACTTTTGCAATCGCTCCGGTGTTTCGCTAGCAAGTAAGAAATCAACAAACCGCACTCCCCTCAACTCCAAAATCGAAGCATCGAGGCCGAGTAAACCCTTCTCCAAAAGGTCAACAACTGCAGTTGTGGTGAAAAGCTTTGAGATGGAATCGATTCGAAATTGACTTTTGTCTGCTGTAATCGGCAGATTTGACAATAGGCTTTCACGTCCAAATGCGAACGAGCGCTGTGCCCCCGTCGAATCGAAGATTGTAACACTCACCCCAGACGCGTTCCCGGTTTCAAAAATTTTGGTTAATTCAGCCTTGATGTCGGCTAACGGAAGGCGATCCAACGACGAGGCGCTCTGATTTGGGACCGCAGTCGACCTGAATAGCATTCCAACAGCCTGTCCTGAATCGGCTTGGCTCGATGTCGAAAGAGTAAAAGGCATAAACATAGAAAAGATGATCAATAAAAAAATCTGTGCGCGAGTTTTCATTTTCCGTTGTTCCCCATTATTGCTTTGTTCGAGCGGTCCGATAGCCAAATCCCCCAAGGGGTAGATATGCTTAGAGGCTGTTCATGTCAATTAATAGGCTTCGATGCCCTTTGCAGAGGCGATTATCTCCTGACCAAGACTGGTTTGTTGTGCCTAGCTCTTTTCTGGTCGCACGAATAAGTACGGCGATCTCATTTCGTTCTTTCTATGAGCCTCAATCAGCCTTTTTTAGCTTTTCGAGATCTTTGGGCGTGAGTCGGTATTCTCGCCCAACCTTCTTAGGCTTAATGATGCCGTCCTCTATGCGACGCTGTAGTGTGCGCTCGGAGATACCAAGCATTGCGGCGGCGGCTTGCAAATTGAACCAGGGGTTGTCCATTTGTGATACGTCCACAATTTGGATCTCAGTCACGGAACCGTCTTTCGCATAGCCAACAAAGACGTTCGGCGCGATCTCCACGTCCCGAACCACTCCAGCGCCAGGCTTTATAACAAACGCTATGGCGTCGGCTTTCTTGTCATAAGAGAAGTTCATTGTGGCCTCCAGTTAATCAATACCGTTTTAATTACAAGGTTCCTGAGATACTAGAAGAGGGGCATTTCGATCACGCTGGCCCAATCAGTTGCCGGGGGCATTCTTCAAAGTGGGGTACGCGCCTATGTTCTCCTGCCAAACGTTAGTGAAGTCCCAAGTGGAAAATAGCGGGTTGGATTTATCGATCAAGTAGCCATGCGTGCGTGCGGTGCCGATCACATTGCACACGCCACCGCCGAATAAATTGGTGCAAGTTGCCGTGTCTAAATAGCTGTTGTTTGTAGCATTGTTGGATCCTATGACAGGGCCTACACCGGTAGCGCTCGAGTTTCCTGTGACGTTGCCGGTGGAGAAATTGTTGTTTATCACGTTATAGTACTGCTCGCCGACTAGGCCGCCGGTATTGCCGCCGGTGCCTGTGATGTTGCCGGTGATATTGCCAGTAGCGTATGATCTGTTGATTGTAAGGCCATATCCAGTTAGGCCACCGACCGAGGTTGCGCCTGTTACCGATCCAGTCGAATAACTGTCGTTGATTGTGCCACTCCAGCCGACGAGTCCCCCGCATCGATTATTGGTGCAAACGACATTTACGCTTGAACTGGCTCGATCGACGCGACCAGTTTGAGCTCCAATAACTCCGCCGGTGTGTGCAAGGGTGACAAGCGCCCCGCCTGAGACTCTAAGGTCTGCAATTTCTGTAGATCTGCTTGAGACCACTCCAGCAATTCCGCCGACGTTGCGGCCATTTGGAGCGTTGACCTCATCTATTTCGACATGCAGGTTTTTTACGACCCCGTAACCGAGCACTTGAGCGATAAAGCCAAAGCCATCGTTGTGTTCGGAATCGACGATACGTAAGTTGGTGATTGAAAATCCATTGCCGTCAAACTCACCTTCAAACGGTAGCTTTCGAAACAGTCCTTTAAACGCATTTGCGGGGAGTGTCGACAGATCAATGTCTTGCATCAACCGAAAATGGGAAAACTGAAACTGGGGTTGGCTGTCGATCTCTAAAAATTGTGTAGCCAAGGTGATTCGGTAGGGATCAGCACCAGTTCCTGCGCCGGGGAAGCTAGGTGCTGCAGGTGAAGGAGGATCATCCAAATCGATGGCGAGGATGGGGAGTGCGCCGTCTTGCTCCACCCACAGATCAGCCGTTCCGTCAGCGGTAGAGCCTACAAAGTCGAAATTCGTGTAGGCCGCGTGAGTTTTGTCATAGAGATCCGTGAGATTGGGTATGGAAACGCCGGGCTTTGAACAGGCTGGTCCGAGTGTATTGGTGCAGGTCATAGTCGCCAAAAAGTAGTTGCGAGTGAGCAAGCCGTAGAGTCTTTGTGGACTAACCCCTCCGCCAGTGCCTTGCACCAGCGAGCAAGCAGCAATCGTATCATACACGATGTTCAATAGGTTCCCCTGGATGCATCCAACAGCATCAGCAGATGAAATCACTTGGCCTTGAGCTACTCCTCGTTTGACAGACGATCCAGAGCCAAAAAAACTGCCGGAGGAGGTCCCGGTTGCATTCACCACGACATTCGAACTCAAATCTGTAGAAGCGAATGCTATGCCGCCAGCGATTCCGCCCACCGCAGAGTTGCCTGAAACGCTGCCAGTAGCGGAGGAGTTCTGCAGTTGACTGAATATACCTCCGACGATTCCACCGACATTGTTTCGACCTGAGATCACAACGTCTTTGGCTCGCAGGCTGTAGACAAGCTCGGCTTCGTTCTGCGAGTAACGGCCAAAGATACCACCAGTATGGTCTCGGCCAGAGACCTCGCAGCGCTCGCAGTAGATCGAGTGAATAAGCCCACCGCTGGCCTGTCCAAAAAGTGTGCCCGTGTTGTCTTGCCCTGTGATGTCCGATTCAATGAATCTAATGCGACTGAAGTAGGCGGTGGTGGCGTTGCCAAATAGCCCGACGCTGTTGGTAGTGGGGCGGTTGATTCTCAATTGATGGATCTCAAAGCCTCGGCCGTTGAAATCATAAACGTGGGGTAGGGGACTCCAACCATCGCCGGTGCGGTAGTCGGTGTCGAGGCCGTTTGCGATGAGGTCGCCGTTTGTGTCGCCGTGTTCAAAATAAATGTCGTTGTTGAGGACGTAGAATCTGGTCGCAGCGGTGAGCCTTAACTGATTGAGTTGATCAGCTGTGCAGACGA
>JBGSNU010000045.1:0-7325 GCA_041739415.1 Bdellovibrionales bacterium
AAAGGCTTAGAGTTGGCCCAGGGAAGCCTGAGGCGTTCTATACCGCAATACGATCTGGTCCTAAACCTGCACAAATAACACGAACTATTGCAGCGGACGGGTCATATAAACGCAGGGGTTTTTTTGATGAGGAAGTTGATCGGTCTTGTCGTGGCAGCGCTCTTGACGTATCCCGCACTGGGGGAGGGCCGGCCGCCTTGTGCGGTGGCGCTCGATTCGGCGGGAGCTGATGCTGCGCCAGTCGTGCATAAATCTCAGGTCGTAATTGTCGAGGTTCAAGAGGGTCAGAATCTTTATGGAAAGTTTATTGCGCCTGCAACGCCCGATCACACCACGTTTCTCATTCTACCAGGTAGTCCTGGTGATGTTGCAATCTCCCGTGAGCATTTGCAAATTCTTGCAGCTCAAGGATACGGAGTCGCGACTCTCAATTTTAGTGTGCATCCGTCGTCGGTTGCAAGTTTAGCGGCTGGCGTTCGCCCTCGATTTTTAGATCACGCACCAACCCCCCGAAGATTTTGCGCAAGAGGTTGAGGTTTTTGCTGGCGAAATTCAGGAGAGGTTCGGGGTGAAGAAGATTCTACCTGTATCCCTTTCGTTCTCGGGGGCGGTGTCGGCGCATTTGAAGAGGTTTGCTTTGGTGGTGGACAGCGTGCCCATGACGTCGAGTCAGGCGGCGAATCCGCAGGGTGAAGCGTACCGCAAGCTTTTGATTTCCACCCAATTGTTCAACCCCTTTTTTGGTCAAGCCGTTACCCGTAATTCACTCGATTTGTCTTATCGTGAATTTTGGCGACCTGTTGTTGCTGAACAGTTGAAAGAGCATTCCATCGATCCTTCACGTGCCACAAATGTGCTGGAGGGCTATTTGGCCTTGAGCCGTTCGGTCGAAGGATATGAATGGAGTACTGTTGCAAATTCAAGTGAGCTTCGTCGCCACTTTTTGGTTGGCATGGACGAATCCAAGCCCTTGCTTAGAAGTCAGCTCGAAGCTTTCCTACAAATTCTAAATGAGCGAGACGATGTCATTTTGTTTGTAATTGAGTCGGCCGGCCACCATATGCATATTGAACAGCCTGCAACAACTGCTCGAGTGCTACAGATGATTGCGGAAGATGAGATCCCGGTGAAAGCGGGAGTTCTCCTGCTCGATCCTTCATCCGGCAAAATCGAGACGTTTGCCGGTCGCGACGCCGGGCTGGCCAAAATCGAGGGACTGCTGCGAGCGTTGCCGAGATGACTCCCGTGGTCGATCTGCTCAACCCCTTGAAAAATCTAGTTCCACATATAGGATAGCGATGGGTAGATTTTGTTTAGGAGTTGAGTATGTTGTTCACACTCGCTGTTCAGTCTGCATTAGTCGCACTATTTTCGCCATCTGTTATGGCCCTAGAGCCCATTGATATGGATGAGCGTTACAATTATAAGACCTACTGCTCAATTGAATATTCGTTTAATGGAGCAAAAACTGGGGAGGCTCTGTCTTTTGTCGGTCACCTGGAGACGGATGATGATGGGTATTATTCAACCGTGATCAATCGCGTGCTGCCCGGGCTTGATTTGACTTTTTATTTGCGGCACACCCTCACGGGCCCCATGAATGGTCCGAGCGAGCAAGAGCCTATTGATATTTCGATCTTCAAATTCGTCTTTGGCGAGTCTCCCGACTATTTTTACACTGAAGTTCGTCTCGATCTGGGATTGAGTTCACTGATTTCGAACGATGTAAAGTTTCCTCCTAGATATGTTGTAAGCACGAGGGCTGACAGTCTGTCTTATCAGTGTTGGACTCGTTACACTCCAACTCCCAAATAGTCGCGACCGATATCTATTAAAATGTGTCACATTGAAACAGTCCTTCGAGGGAAGCGTGTGCACATAGTTGACACTGTTTAGAAGTTGCAATGACCACCCCCGAAATCACACATGATTTAAATTTCGTGAGCGGTTTGGGATTTGCAAAGAATGTAGGGAAGTGTGGTAGGGGTCAAAACGGGACGCGAGGGGGACTGCTCATGTATGTTGCAAACTCTAGTGGAGTTAGAAATTTTTGTTCACATATAAATTCGGTTGGCTTGGTGATTATTTTCGCACTCACAGCACTAGTACCGTCGCTGGCGTATGGAAAGGCGTTTCCAGGAGCGATTGGATTTGGTGCGAACACTTCGGGTGGCCGTGGGGGCAAGGTTCTTAAAGTTACAAATCTGCAAGACAGTGGAACTGGAAGTTTGCGATGGGCGGTGGAGCAGACTGGCAAGCGTTATGTGATCTTTCGAGTCGGTGGCATTATCAATTTGAAATCTCAGCTCATAGTCAAAAACCCCGGTATTACCATTGCGGGTCAAACAGCGCCGGGCGATGGAATCACCTTACGAGGAGCCAAGCTCTACATCGTAACAGATGAAGTGATTGTTCGGGGTCTTCGGTTTCGGCCCGGAGATGCAGATGGGGGCGATCCGGACTTTTCAAATCGAGATGGCATCTCAATAGGAACCATGTCCAAGGTGACTCAAAACGTTATTGTCGATCACAACTCGATGAGCTGGTCCACTGATGAATTGACCTCCGTCTGGGGAAAACCTCGGAACGTGACGATTTCAAATAACCTGATGGGTGAAGCCTTATTGTCAAGTCGCCATCCCAAGGGCGACCACTCGATGGGAATGATTGTTGGCACGAGCGACGATAGTGCCCATAAGTTTTATGGTCCGGAGAATATCACAGTGGCTCGTAATCTTTTTGCGAATTCACAGTTCCGTTGCCCACTGATAAAGAACGCCAAAAAGGTGGAGTTCATTAACAACTTCTGTTTCAACTTTAAGCACTTTGTGGAGGGCGGCGGTCCTGGATCTGTGCATTTTATAAAAAACTACTTTCAGATTGGTACGGCCACATCTTCCGCTCGTCGTCCCATTCATTTGATGAGCGAATCTTGGTCGAATTACTACACAAAGGACAACCTGGACTCAAATTATCGACGAAGCAGCAGTCAAGCCGAGACTGACATTGTCAGCGGTAGCACAAGTCGTCTTTTTAAGAGTCCGGTTTTTACGTCGTCGGGTACGCCTGAGCTCGCAGCAGCTGATGTGTTTGAGTACCTTCGGTCGAATGCCGGGGCCCGCGCTCCTCGTCTAGACAATACGGATGCAAGAATTTTACAAGATGTTGTGAACAAGAGATATCGGTTGGTCAATTCAGTGAATGAGGCCGGCGGTTACCAGGTGGCTTCAGGTGGTGTGGCCGACAAAGATAGCGACGGGGATGGGATGCCCGATTGGTTTGAAGTCAAAGCGGGACTAAACAATTCGCTTGATGACGCCAATCTCGATAAAGACCGAGATGGCTATACAAATATAGAAGAGTACTTCAACTCACTCATTTCTGATGACGGCTCTGGTTCCACTGAAAAACCACCTGCTGGTAACTTTAAAGTAGAGGCTGAGAGCATGAATCTCTCAGGATTTGTCTCCGCGCAAAGCACGATCGCGTCAGCCGGGCGCTACATTCAGGCAAACAGTAGCAACCGAGCAATAGCGAGCGTCAGGTTTCCAGGTAGCTCGGGCAAATATAGAATAAAATTGGGCTACTTTGACGAATCAGACGGCATCAGCCAGATGACCCTTAGGGTAAATGGTGTAGCGATAACCACCTTTAAGTGGAATCAAAATCTTGGATCTGCCAATGCCAGCCAGAAGACATTTGTAGAGCGAGTTCTATCCACTATGTCATTGTCAACTGGTGATCTAGTTGAACTCTCTGGATTGCCCGGTGCAGGTGAGCCGCTCAGAACCGATTACCTATTGTTCGAGCCCCAGTAGTAAGACCACGTGACCCTCTATCGGGCCGCTGATGTGGCCTGGTTCATAAACAAAATAAGTCTATATTAAAACAGTAGAGCTCCTCGGATCGAGAGGGGCTTATGAGCCTTCGAGAGGCTTCGATTTGCTTGAGTGTCTGCTCTTGTAGTTTAGCAAAGTCCGATCGAGACATTGTGAAGACCGAAGTGTAGTGCGTCGAGTCCGCCTTGTCTTTTTGAATATCTTGAATGGCGTACGTGGAATTCCAGAGACTGACTTTCAGCGCGATCGCGCGGCAATTCTCACGGTTCTGTCTGCCGATGACGTTATTGAGCGCATGCAAGACGCAGGTTCAATTGAAGAGGTTCGTGTCGTCGACCGCTCAAGAGACGTGTATTTGCTTGCGACCGCCAGCTGCCGACTATTGGTGAAGTTTAACCGGACATGTAAGCTTGGAGATGGATTACCGAGTTGCACGTACTCCGCTGAAATTCTTTTGGCCGAAAGCCAAGGTAGCTGCGCAAAATAGCGCTGTCTCAAGCGAGCGGCTTTTAATTTTTTGCGCCTACCGCAGTTGACTCTTGACCGAGCAGACAGAGTCTTTGAGTCTTAAGATTGAATTGATCAATTGAATCTTAAGGAACATGTCTATGCACCTGGCACTCATTCTGCTCCTAGTCTCCCTGCAGCCTCCTTGCTTTGGCCAACAAGTCGCTCCGCCCCCGCCGCCGGGCGCAGAACTGGATTTGGGCGCCAAAACGCTCGAGGACCTGCTTGAGATAAACACCAGCGTCGCCACCCGCAAAGGCTCAGGTGTGCGCTCCGCTCCTGGTATCCTAAGTATCATTACGGATGAAGACATTCGAGCGATGGGTGCCCGAGACCTAATTGACGTTTTGAGGCTAGTCCCGGGCTTTCACTTTGCTGCTGATACTCAAGGCGTGGTTGGACTAGGCGTACGAGGAATGTGGGCGCAAGAAGGTAAATATCTCTTGTTGATAGATGGAATAGAAGCCAATGAAATTCAGTATGGAGGTTTTCAGTTTGGCAATGAGCTCCCGGTCCGGCACATCAAGCGAATTGAGTTGATTCGTGGGCCAGGCTCAGTGATCTACGGCGGCTTTGCCGAGCTTGCAGTGATAAATATCATCACAAAGAAAGGTGCGGATCTAAAGGGATTTGTCGGTGAAGCGGTCTATGGTCAGATGACGAGCACTACTGGCCGTCAAAATGTCGGCCTCCAGTCTGGTGGACAAATCGGGGATTGGGATGTGAGTGTCGCGGCCTATTTAGGAGAGGCGAAGCGTGGCACCGGTGCGTATTCTGGTTTTCGCGATGAGCCTGCACCAGCGATTTCTGGATCCTTTGATTTTAAAGACGCCGACACAATTAAGCCCGCCTATTTTAACTTGGGTGTAAGCCGAAGTAACTTTAAATTTCGTTACATTCTGCATGAGCATCGCCTGACGACTCGAGCGATGTACTCGTATACAGGATTAGACGCAGATATACCAAATGACTTTAGAACGCATGGTGCTTTGTCCTCTTTTGACATGAAGCTGGGGCCAAAGATAACGGTGACTCCGCAGGCTCAGTTCCTCCACCAAACGCCATGGAGGCAAGTGTCTGAGGAAGCTCAGAGTGAAGCGACCTGGTACGATATAAAGAGCGAGAGACTGAAAGTCGGCATCTCAGCCTCTTATGAGCCGACTAAAAGTCTAAATTTTCTACTTGGACACGAAACTACAAGAGACCAACACAAGATCAAAACCTATCGCGATTCTACCGGGGCTGATCTGAAGTTTTCTAATGGAGCAGGCAAAGCCTCCTATCAATCCAAGGCTCTACTTGGTCAGGCAATATGGAAGACGCCCCTCGCGGATCTTTCAGCTGGGGCGAGGTATGAAGATCCAAATTTTACTAAGAGTTCGTTTCTTCCAAGGTTTGGCCTGACCCGCGCTGAGCGCAACTGGCACTATAAGCTGTTATATTCACAAGCCTTTCGTTCGCCCGTGCAAGCCAACATTGACGCTCGGCCCAGCGTTCGGCCGGAGCAGACCGAAACTGTTGAAGCTGAGTTTGGCCACTCCCTCTCGCGTGAAAGCTATTTAACGGCAAATATTTTCGATACTAAAATTCGTGATCCGATTGTCTACTACTACGATCCAGTCTTAGGCGATCAATATGACAACTTTGCAACTGTAGGGACGCGTGGTCTGGAGCTCAACTATAGCTTCAAGGCAAGCTGGGGCATGCTGCAGGCGGGGTACTCCTTCTACGTCGCGACTCAGAACCGAATAGAGCAATATGCGGTGGATACTGAGAGGGATGCATTTTTAGGTTTGCCGCAACATCAGTTTACCTTCAATTCAAGGATCCGCTTGGGGGTACCCAACTTGCACTTGAATCCAACGATTATCGCCTTGGGTGACCGATATGGATACGAGTACAGTCGGCGCGCCAGTGGGATGGCGATTCAAAAAACGAGCCCACGTGTGCTGACCCATCTTTACCTCGAGCGCGAAAACCTCTTAATGCCGGGGTTGATCGCGGGAGTTGGAGCATTTAACATCTTCAATCAAAGTGTGCGTTACATTCAGGCGTATGACGGAGGAGCAGGATCAACGCCCGGCCCTTCCAGAGAATTCGTGGCCCGCCTGGAGTATAGGCACACCTATTGAGTAAATCTTTGCAAAATGCTGGCGAGTCAGGTGGCTAGATCGTCTCGATAACAACCGGAAAGTGATCGGATGCCCATCTGCCATTAGTGCTCGAAGGTCGCATGACATTGTATGATTTCACGCGGATCTTTGGATCAACAAAAATATGATCAATTTGCCGGCCGTCTATATAGGTTTCGAGTTGATCCGTCAAAATCAACTCACTCACTCGCTGGGAATGAGCAAATTTGTCGTGCAATGAAGCTAGGGCTGAATGATCACTTTTCACATTGAAATCACCGAGCAGAATCACCCGGTCGGCACCAGACGCTTGAGACCTCTTCTCGCTTGATTGTGAGTCCGCGAGCTGAGTCACCTTGCGTAGAATCAATTGGGTGCTCTCGTGCTGTGACGTAGTGCCCACATGGTCATAATGGGTGTTAAAAATCAAAAAAAGCTTTGAAGTGCGATAGTCTCTTAACCTAACCCACGTACAGATTCGGGGTAGAGCAGCATCCCAGCCAAGGCTTTCTGGTGAATCTGGGCTTTCAGAAAGCCAAAAAGTGCCAGAGTCGACAATTTCGAACTTGTGCTTGTTAATAAATATTGAATTGTATTCTCCCATGTTCACATCGGATCTCCGTGGCGCACCCACAGTAAGGTAATCTGGCAGGTTAGCCTCTAGATCCTCAATCATTTCGCCAACGGCCTCTTGCGTGGCAAAAATATCGATCCGCTCTGACTTAACCCAGTCCGAGATAACCTGAGCACGGGTGGGCCAAGGCGGGTAAGAGTCAGCATGTTTGACGTTCTTGTTCAGAACATTCCACGTCGAAACCTTTACGGCACTGTCCAGTGTTGCGTTGGC
>JBGSNU010000006.1:0-5933 GCA_041739415.1 Bdellovibrionales bacterium
ATAGCCTCGCCCTTTAAAATCTCTCCTCGACTTGCCTCTTCCCACTTCTTCATAAGCACCACTCCTTCTCCGCCTTGGGGCGGAGGTTAAATGGCCATTTTTTATTGGCGCCGGTGGCGATTTTTAATTGGCGGCTAACACCTCTTAGCTAAAGTTGATTTACCCGATCCAGGAAGGCCACATATTAAGTGAAGAGTCGGCAATTATCACTCCTTCGTAAATGCAGCCAAGTAGTTACCACGAATGGAAATCTTGGTGCTGGTTTTGTCCATTGCCAGAACAGCGTCGTGCTATTACCACCGCTGCTACTGTCTGATGTGCCTTTCAGTCCGCTGATTTCTACCGTGCACTCGCTAATGATATCATTTGGGAGAAGTAAATCTGCATATCTTTACCGATTGATCCTCAGGTCCGCCGATGCGACCACTTGCTATCAAATCAAATCGTTGTGCAAATGTATGCACCGGAGCATCCTTTAGGATCCAGCTTTGAAAAGCTGTAAGACCGTCACCGTAGGTTTCGCGGGGTAATCTCTCAAATGCAGCCGCAGGTATGGCTACTGGTCCTTGGTTTAGCCTACGTTGAAGATCCTGAGGGTCGTACCAGTCGGCTCTGCCATATCGTTGTGAGCCATCAATCGGATTAATAATTTTCCACTTACCACCAGGAAAATGAATGGCCACGAAGCTATGTCCTTTGGCTCCAGCTCTTGGATTGTCCAGCCTGGGATATTTCGCTCGCGGGCAGATTATCTTTAGATCCCGGTTGACCACTGATTCAACCACCTGAATATCTCTTTCTTCAACTCCGGCAGAAATCAGCATGGCTGCAAATGCACGAGCCGAACTTCCGCAAGATCCTCCGACCTTTTGGGATAGAATCTCTTCGGGACTTCGCAGTGAATCCAAATGATATGGAATATCAAATGGTGGATCGAGTTTTGGAGGAGAACCTGTCGGGTAAAAAAAGCGCTGCTCGTTGAGCAACCAAAGTGCCTTATCAATCTTTGCTTCAAGCGAATCGGATCTTTTAATCTTGGCAGACGTAACGGCAACTTCGACGGCTGTTGCACTTACGTTCAAGGAAAAAAGCAGGGGCAACAGCAGAGGAGATTTTCGAATAACTTTAACGTATTCAGCTCTCAAAGAACCCTTCTCTTAGCAACCACTGACAGGGAAAGCTGTTCAGCGCCACCATCCTTCTTGCCGACTGAAATTTGAGCCGGCTCATTTTCTAGAGCGAGAATTTGGGGACGGGAAACAATCGTGCGCTTACCATTCGCCCCGATTAGCCCAACGGTAAACTTCATCAAAATACCTTTATGACCCTGAAGTTCACCCTCTTCGGTAATAACTTCGATAAAACTCTCTTCTGTTTCATTTTTCTGAGTGATCGTCGCCATCTCTCCAGATTTAGTAACTACTCGAGGAGACGAAATGTGCTTTCCATTCATAGAAACGTCCATTTTCAATTCATATCCGTTAGTATTAGCGAACGCCGTAGATGCCAAAAGAGTAACAACACCTAAAACAAGTTTATTCATAATCCCCTCCATGGTTGTTTCGAAATGATGTTACAAGACGCAGACGTGGTCAATCACTCATTGCTTTGAAAGACGCCACGGTGAACGTGTTTGTTAACTCACTGGTTTTGGAGCAGCCTGGCGCACGTTGTGCTTCAAAGACCTCACCCCCTCTGGACTGGACTGAATTTTGGGCACGCAGTATTGGGGCCGCTCGATTTTTGATATAAATCAGTTATGTAGGGCGAATGGCACACTCGAATATTTTCCGCCACTCATGCGACCGCCGAATTTTTCAGACGTCTGCTATCGTTAGCCGCCGCTCTGTGGACCACGAAGGTTCAATTCGCTCAGTACGGAAGCGCAATTTTCATTGATTTCGAAAAAGTCCGACACTCAAAAGCTCTTCAAAACCTCTATAATCGCGGAAGCTTATCTTTGCTCTCAAACTTGCGAGTGAACAAAAGGGAATGTTTATTGTAGAGCCGTGCTACGCCGGAAACTCGCCATCTGGGTTGCCAGCCGGGGCCAGACTGAACCAAATTTGCCCGAGATCGTAAATCCAACCGCCCGGCAGGTCAGCAAGACGAGCGGTGTCGTGCGCTGAGCTGGGGTCAACCGATGACCAAAACCATCGAAGGCAACCGATTATGGCCGTGTCTGGTACCGTCGACTTAGCAATCTTGACCGCTAAAAGTTCGCGGGCCGCTCACTAAAAAAAATTGTAATTGAACAACCCCCCACGCAGCTAAAAAAATCTAACGCAGCTTTAAACGTATTATGTCTAGACCAAGTCTTAACCATGTTAAAAATCGACGCAAAAAAGCCTACATTTGCGAGGGGCTGCCAAATATTGTCATCCTGTCTCGATAGCGTTGATTGAATCGCAATCAACGACGGCATCCACATTGCAAAATTAAACGGTTATGAAGACTACAATCGCATCGCTAATAATATTTTTGATATCAATGACCACTCATGCATCCGTGAGCCTGCCGGCAGTGCTCTTAGATCGCCCTGTTCTTGTTCAGGCTTTGGGCCCAGATGGAAGAGTCATCGGCGAGAGTATAGATATCATTTCATCGGCTACTTCTAAAGATGGAATTGCAAATCCATTGAGTCCCGGGGTCGCTTTGCAGAGTTGGCTAGGCGCATGTTTTCGTGCAGACGCGCAACCTTGCTCAAAAGTGGTTGAGTTCAAGAAAGATTTTTCAGCGGCAATGGCCCACACCTCGGGTGTACTAAACCTTCCGTCTGAAATGCAAAAGCAGATACCGGATATGCAGTTGGTTTATACAACAAACGTTGAAAAAATTGAGGGGAGCGAGAGCGCCCTAGTTTCCATAAAAATGTTGATGTCTGAATCGGTAGATTTATATAAGATATCTGTCGCGGATGCTTATCGAGGACTAAACGTTCGCTTCCAACTTCCCAGTGCGGACTCTGTGGATCGTCGCAAGATTTCCGAAGTTAGCTCCGATCTAGCTAAACTAGCACCTCGTGTATTTCAAATTCAAATGAAAGGGACTTCATCCGAGAGTTCGTTAGGCGGCGAAAGTCAGTCGGCCGGGACAGGATTTTTTATTTCTCCGGACGGCTACTTTTTGACTAATTATCACGTTATCGAGGGTAACCCCAGCTGCATCAAAAAGCAGATTTGTCGTGTACATACAGTACGTACTTTAGCCGATGGAACTCGGTCGACAGTAGAGTTTGATGCCAAGCTTCTTGCGTCAGACACCGCTTATGATTTTGCCCTGCTGAAAGCCGAACTCCCTCAAAAGAGCCGGGTCGAGTACTTCAAACTGGAGTCTCGCGAACTTGGTCCAGACCTAATCACATTGGGGTATCCCGGAGACCGAGAGGCAACGGAAAACGATGAGTCAATCACTCCGTTGACCTACAGCTTTGGTAATTTAATGGCTTTTCGCTCGCGTGCATTCGCAACAAGCCTTTACATAAATGTTGGAGCCAGTGGCAGCCCAGTAATCAATTCTAAGACCTTCGGGTTAGTGGGCATCAACTCTAACGGTTCCGGTATTTATGGCGGTCTCGGAGACGGAATGCCTGCGCTAGTACAGCCGATTCATGAGATAGATCATATTTTTGGTATTTACGACTACCTCGACGGAAGTAAGCAGGCGCGAATCAATAGCCTTCTTCATAAGCTCGTTCGAACCACCACATTCGCTGAGGCGAGCGACCTGTTAGACATCTATCTTGCTGAACGAAGCATGTACGCGCGTGCCAGGTTCAAAATGGTTATGACCAATCATCAGTCGTTAGGAGTACGTCGGGCGATTCTGCAAAAAATGAGATTTGAGTAGACCTCAGTTGCCTATTAAATTTTACTGGTTTTGGACAAACTGGGGCCCTGAGTGCTTCAAAGACCAGACCTGATTTGAAGCGCGCTGAATTTTGAGCATACAGTATTGGGCGGCTCAGTTTTTGGTGTAAATCAGGTTTGTAGGTCGAATGGCACACTCGAATATTTTCCGCAACTCACACGACCGCTGAATTTTTCTGAGCTTTGCTCTCTCTAGCCGATGCTTTGTGGACCAGGATGGTTCAATACGCTCAGTACGAAAGCGCAATTTGCGGTGATCTCCAAAAAGTCCGAGACTCAAAAAGTCGCCAAAACCTCTATATTCGCGGAGACTTATCTTTGCTCCCAAACTTGCGAGTGAACAAAAGGGAATGCCCATGGAGCGAGGCCTCTACCAGCAAGGTTGCCAATCTGACGCCTCTATTTAGATCTCTCGGGCGTAAACTGCCAGAAGCTCACCAAGCCAGGTACTTTTGGCCGTCCGCAGCCGTAAATCTGAACCCGGCTATGAATTCAATTCGTTCTGACCGCCCAGGGATGCTCACCGTCGCTAAAAAGAGAATCAGGTCTTCATAGTTCACTCGACGCCGCCTCAAATTCTGGGCCGTCGGGTCCAATCGGCCACAGAGTTTCTGCCATCACATTATCCATTGCGATTGCTTTCCACCTTTCCTGTCTCTCGGTATCCAGTTTAGCCTTTATCCGCTGGGCATATTCTCTGATTCGAGGGTTTGAGTGCTCCAGGAATCGAGCAATGGATTGTCGGTGCTGACGCCGAATTCCGCCACCAAAATCGAGGCATCGTTCAATGTCTCGTACTCCCTGGCGATAAACCAACTCCTCCGGGCCGAGTTTTTGGCAGTCGCGGCACACATGACGCTGGTGCCCGCCGCCGCTAAATCGCTCGTTTGATCGAATGCGCCCGCAGGCCCAACAATAATGGCCACGATTTCTTTTTGACAAAAGGTAGGTCTCCAATTTGGAGAAATACCAGGAGCAGGCTGTGTCTGTCACGGGCAGAGACAAACTATTGGTCTCACTATTGCGATCGCTGCGTTAGCCGAGCTAGTAAACCAAGGATGCTATCAAATCGACCAAATCTCAGTGCGCTAGACTTAGGCGAACCGGCCGCCTCCGCAACAACTGCCTCTTGGCTCGCCTCTGAAGGCAACTCTGTTTTCGTTTTTCTCACTCTTGAAATTTCATCGAGATGCTGGCCCCTCTTTTTTTTAAGAAAAGCGTAAACCTGTTTGAAGTCAGAGTCTGGACTGACGATTTTCATAAGAGAAAAGAACTCCTTATTCTCTTCGTGGGTCAGTTGACCGTTGTCATGCGGCTCTGTGAAGTAAA
Organism: Bdellovibrionales bacterium; assembly: GCA_041739415.1. Classification (GTDB taxonomy): domain Bacteria; phylum Bdellovibrionota; class Bdellovibrionia; order Bdellovibrionales; family UBA1609; genus JALHOQ01. Next base: position 5,199 of record JBGSNU010000006.1, read on the forward strand.
TTTCCTTTGGGAAAATAGCATCTACAATTCCCAATCTACGTGCTTCGACTATTTTCTGTACGTCTAATTCGGTTGTGACAACAAATACTGGTGATGATCTGTCTCGGCTTTTCACTGCCTCGGCAAGATCGGCTCCGGTCAGTTTTGAGCCAGCGCCATAGAAGGTACCAAAAAAGAAATTTGCAGAGACTGGCAGTTTAGGCAGATCCGACAAGAATGCGTGGGGGTTGGTGTAACATTTGAGCTTACCACCTCCGTAAACGTATCGGCTTTGGGTCTTGAGTTTAAGAACGTCCATAACAACTTCGTTAGCGTCTACGACTACGTTCAGAGCTTTCTCATCGAATATAGAAACTGTTCCCATGATCTCCACCTCCAACGAATCGATGAATATGCAAAAAACAGACTCACCCCAGTGGCATTTGAGACCAGCTCTAGGTTCCGTATACAAGCCGGTGGCCATTCATGCCATTGGTGCAATTCGATCTGATTTTGATCGAGGAGTGCCCGGTGGCCCAAAAATCGATTTAGCAAATTGCCCTTTTCGGCGAAGTTCAGCGCAAAACTGAAAAGATTTCAATTGGAGCCACGGGAGTGTTAGCCGCCAATTAAAAATCGCCACCGGCGCCAATAAAAAATGGCCATTTAACCTCCGCCCCAAGGCGGAGAAGGAGTGGTGCTTATGAAGAAGTGGGAAGAGGCAAGTCGAGGAGAGATTTTAAAGGGCGAGGCTAT
>JBGSNU010000009.1:0-58334 GCA_041739415.1 Bdellovibrionales bacterium
GAGGAATTGAACATCAAAGTTCCGACGTTTGAGGAAAGGTTAGGAAATGTTTTCGAGCTTAGGAGAGGATAAAAGAAATTGGTGACTTTTGGTGACCCCAAGTGCTATTTATTTAGAAGAAACAACAGCTTGGGGCTTCCATAAGTTACCCGACCATTTTTTTCCACTTAAAATTACTAGTAAACCAAATTTATGAAGCGCATCAAGTAGTTGAAACAACAACGAGGGCTGCGCAGTCGAGGACGAAGTATTTCAGACTATTTCTGGGTATTTCAGAACTTTGCTACCAATTTGCTACCATCTTGCTACCAGAAATTCGGGGACGCGACGGGGTCGATTTTTCATAGGAGAAACCACATGCCGCTAGTCCGTTTTTACGCTGCCGTTATCAAAATTGGAATTGCGCTCGCCATGCTTGGCCTGCTCAAGACCTGCACTCTGCAAATGTTGGGGCTCGCAGCCGCGAAGTCTGAGGTTGGGATCATGTCCTACTCAAAGTATTCGCGGATGCTCACCAGTCCTCGCCGCTAAAACCAAAAATTTAAAATTTTTCGCCCGACGGCTTTGGCTGTCGGGCCTACAGGAAGGTTTTGTCATGACAAATTTAGCCGTAGCCCAAACCACCCCCACCAAAAAGCTGTCGACCCAGATGTGCGCCCTACTTTTTATTTTTTCAGCCGATTCAGCCCTTATGGCGGCGGTCGAGACTTGCGTTGACCTCAAGACCGAGAGCATCGATTGGCCGGAGATCCGAAGGCGTTGCGCAAGCCCCGGTCATTTGGCTGCCATCTCGCTCGCCTACGCCATTTGGACGGACCAAATCATGGAGGGTTGCAATCCGTTTGAGTTGGCGTTGAATATGGACGCCAAACTTCAACGCTCCTGCCTCCAAGCGTTGGCAATGCGCTGGGGCCACAAGGCTTAGGCCTCGAAAGCTAACCTCAAGTTCCCAAATCGAATCAACCACCGGCCCGAGATGAGTTTTCTCGGGCCTTTCTTTTTTCAGGAGTTTAAAATGGAAAGACCAGTCAAAGAGTCCCCCAAGCGCCGATGGGCACTGTATGCAAGAGTTTCAACAAGCGATCAGGCAAAAGGCCTCGATGCCCAGATAAGAGCGCTAAGAATTTTTTGCGAACAAAACAAGGTCGAAGACTACGAGCTATTTGCCGATGAAAACCAATCCGGCACAAAGGCATCGCGCCCGGGTCTCGACCGCATGATGAAAGCCGTCGAAGCTGGCGAGATCGACACCGTGGTGGTCTTTGCCTTCTCGCGCTTCGCTCGCTCGGTGACACATATGCTGAAGGGTTTAGAAGTCATGCGTTGCCAAAAAACAAACTTCGTGTCACTCTCTGAGAAATTAGATCTCAACACAAGTTTGGGCCATGTTGTCTTCGTGATCATCTCAGCAATCGCGCAGCTCGAAAGAGATCTAATCGCTGAAAGAGTTCGCAACGGCCTCGCGGCAGCCAAAGCTCGCGGCGCGAGAATTGGCCGAGTCCGCACCCGAAACTCCGCACTCATAGAATCACTTTTAGAAGCTGGAATGTCGTTCAGGAGTATTGCGATCATCGCAAAATGTTCGCACGGAAGTGTCTCGGCCCAGAAAAAAGAATACCTTGCACGCAAAGCTGCGGAGGCAAAGGCACAAGAGACCGTCTTTGAAGCTACTCCCGCTTTGCCACCGCCGCCCCGGCAAATTGCGGGCGCGATCACAGACATCGACGTCACAGACGAATCTACACCGACAGTTTGACGCCAAAAAAAAGGACGAGGCCCCGAAAGGGATCTTGTCCTTTTTTTTGGCGTTGAGTGTACAAAATGCTCAATCATTAGGACAGCACCGGAAATGTCCCCCGGCGCGCCCGGCGATATTGAAAGGTCGCGTCCCATTGATTTTAGGTAGGGACGTGCTGGGTATGGTTTGTCTGGGCCGGACGCTCTGGACGCGTGAAAGTGCGTGCGTTTCGCTTCACAGGGCAGTGTCATTGGAACGCTAGATTTGTAACGCATCGGCGGATGCGGCTCCAGTTGATTGCCATTGAGTTGGATCTTTAAGTTCACCGAGAAAATCTTTAAATTTTTCTTCACCGCGCACGATGTTCCATGCCGCAGAATATCCTCCGCCGATCTTTTCATACCAATGATCGATTTCCACTAGACGATCAACGTTCCCTAGACGCATATGAGTGGCCAATTCCACTGACATCAGATGCAAGTGGGCTTCCACATCTCGGTCTCCTCCCGCATGCTCCTTTAATAAGTTTGTCGGCCAAACTTTCCAGTTGTCAGTGAGAAGTATGTGTAAGGCCTCATGAAAAACGACTTCCAAGAGAAAATCTCGATTCGAAACGCCTCGATATTTTTTTACATTAACAATAAAAGGGTGGCTCATCGAAACAAAGTCACTCACCGTAACGATGCATTTCATCTCAGAGTGTTTGAATTTGAAGCCCGAAACCGAACATGCTGTATCGAGAAGGGTCGTACCAGCGTCATTCCAACGTTGGCTGAATTCTGGCAAGAATCCTTCAACCCAGGAAACTGCTGCCTCATCAAGTTTAGTCCCCATCAATTCAGAGATATGTTGATCGAAGATTGGGCTATATTCAAAAATGATATTCATTCATCAACTTTCGCAGAAGTGTGTTTGACGGTCCAGAAGAGAATGATTGGCACGAAGCCGCGTTACGCCCGAGGCTTGGCTTCGGGCGCGGATGACCGTTGAAAACCCAACTCTTTTTGTAAAGGTCCAATGAGATCTTGCGACCGCGTAGTCGTGATTGCGCACTCCACCGTGCGGTGGCAGCTAGGGAAACCTTTTGGCCTGATCAGGTTCGCATGTTGATTTTATTCGCCAACGATCATGTATGCCGAGTTCATCTGATCGGCCAAGCTATTTAGGCTGATCCAATGAGAAGCCAAGTACCAGCATGAGCAACGGCAGGCCTCAATAAGGAGTTGTCCCTACCCCTCATGACTCCATAAATTATTCCTAGTATCATTTTTCCACCAAATGCAAATGGTCCAAACTTCAAGTGGTATAGCGCGAATACAACACTCGTTATAAAAATTCCGCAAATGATTCCCAATCGGCTTGAAAGCGCCGGTTGTAGGTAGCCACGAAATAGACTCTCCTCGATGAACGCCGCGCTTAAACCAATGAGCAAGAAGAGAATTCGTTGATCAAATGAGTATTGGAGTTGCAAAGCATAAAAATCTTGCCAAGTCCAAATGCCTAACAAAAATCCAAATAAATATAAAGACATCGCTGATACCAAAGCTCCAAAGACTCCGACCGCAAACTCATTTTGCCAATTGTTGAATGACCATCCGATTTCCCGCAACGATTCGCGTCCAATTTTATTGATGCCAAAGCGCACAATCACGAGATAGGTCAATACGGTGTAGAAACATAGAAATGTGAAAATAGAAATATTCAGTCCTGAATACGGATCTTCGATGTTCGATAATTTAACGAACGTGGTTATTGAGAGGATAAATAGACCCGAAAGAGCAAACACAAGGCCTAGGCCAATGAGGATTCGACGGTTGGTCGGCAGACTATGTAGAGAATTTTTCATGAACAAATCATTCCACGAGCAAAAGACCAAAGCAATATTCCACTTGATTGCCGCTGATAAGATGCATTTGAAATCAACTGATTTTGGAGTGGGTGCCGAAGGGCGAAGCTCCACAAGGTTCACCTCTTTTGGAGGGGACTGAATTTATCGCAAGCGGATTTGGGCTCATTGATTTTCGGCTGAAGTCAGGATTGCAGGCTGAATAAAGCATCCGAAGAAATTCGCGCGCTCATACGACCGGCGGATATTTTACGCTTTTGCTACTGCGGCCACGAACGTTTTTTCCGGGATCGCTTCAATACTCTCAGGCCGAAAGCGGGTTTCGCAGCCGATTTTCAAAACTCCGATCCGCCGAATGTCTTCAAATCTTGTATATTCGCGCCTAGTTGGATCGGCTCTGTATCTCCCGGGTGTTCTAATGACTAATATCACGGGGGCAAAAGTCGACACGCCCGGCCTAGGCGATCTGAAGCTAACAGGACAGGGCCAAGTCGGGGACGGGGTGGATAGACCTTCTCTTGTCCCCGGTGGCCTACTTGCCCATCCAAAGTAGCGTCCCCGTGGCCTCGGTCACATGAACGCAGTATTTGGGGCATTCCGGGCAACGACAGGATTGAATGGTTGCAGGGGCGACCCCGGGGTGCCGATCTGGCCGCGGTAAACCACCAATATAGATAGAACTGGGTTTGGAGTCGAGCCGTCGCTGACGATTGTTTGGCGGTCCGCCAAGCGAGATGCCCTCGTGACAATTCGCGCCAGGTGAAAACCACGGTTGGCCTAAATTCCTAAGACATTCCGACCGCACCACGATTGCAGCACAGCGGGGACGGCGTCGGCAGGGTGAACATATCGCATAGGGCCAGGGAAGCGCTGGAGGCCCCGTGACATTTGGTTTTGGAACACTCAGCGAACCTTAGCGAGCACTATTTTCGCTCAGCTATTGCTATTGATCTTCGACGAAGGCATACCTTTCCTTATGCAAACCACCTATCGAGACATTCTTCATCAAGTTTACCAAGATCGAAGTTTTGCGAATTCGAGCTATTCAATGCGCTCATTCGCACGCGACCTTGGCGTTTCGTCTTCGACACTTTCGGAAGTGATGGGTGGCAAGAAGGGAATTTCGCCAAAGAGAGCTCAACAGTTTACAAAAACTCTTCGGTTACCGGATTGGCAAGTTCAACTGTTCTGTGATCTGGTGATGCGTGATCATGCAAAAAGCCCTGCAGCACGAAAAGAAGCAAAGAGTCGTTTAAAGGATCGTCAGCAAGAAAATTCAGTTCGTTTGATCAACCAGACAGCCACAAGAGCTCTCACTTCATGGATCGATCTTGCCATTCTTGAGATGACTTATCTCCCTGAGTTTAAACCATCCAATGCATGGATTTCAAAGCAGCTTGGTGTAGAAGAACTAAATGTCGCTCAATCAGTTGCACGGCTGAAAACGGCCGAGCTTCTCAAAATTGATGAGTCTTCAAAGCATTGGACCGATGCTTCTCCGCTTTTTAGCACGACTGACGGAATTCCGAGTGAGTCCATTCGAAAATTTCACCGAAGTGTACTTCAGCTTGCAATGAAGAAGTTGGAAACCGCCGACGTCGGAAAGCGTACCGTGAAGACGGCTGTTATTTCAATATCCAAGGATCGCATGCCGCGTGCAAAGAAAATTCTGGATGAAGCGATTTCGAAAATCATTTCACTTGCGGATGAAAGCAATCAAGAGCGTGCGGATGTCGTGTGTTTCAGTGCGCAATTATTTTCTGTCTTGAAATCCAAGGGGGACCTGTGAAGCCTTTTCTTTTTCTTACCTCGTTGCTTCTGTCATCAGTTGCCTTCGGCAACGGGAAGGTTGTTGGCAATGGCGGCGACGCCGTAGTTTGTGGTAAGTCCGTCCAAGTGCTGGACGTTTATGAAGCCTTGGCATTGCGGGGATTTAAACTAGACCTCGGAGCGCCAGCTCTCAGCGTAAATGAAAAAGTGTCGCTCGCCATCGGCCGTATAAAAAAGGTAGACCCCTACCGCGCGGCTCTGATCGAGATTCTGAGTCGGAACTTTTTTACAGAAACCAAGTTTATCCGAGGCGGAAATCTCCGAGATGTGGATGATTCCGATGAAATTTTCTTACCCGAGGGCTGCACCCGAAAGCAGTTAGCCATACAAAATGCCCGCGTGGTTTTTAGCGATCCATTCTATACGGTGAACGAAGATATCTGGGATCGTCTCGATAACGACAATAAGGCAGCATTGATCCTCCACGAAGTAATTTTCCGTGGCTCAAAGGGCGCTTGGCCTTCACCAATGGTGCGCTTCTTAAGTTCGATGGCGTTCACGAACTTTTTGGACAAGAAGACAAAATTTGAATACTACGAATACGTTCACGGCACGGCCCTGAAAGACACCTTAAATGCGGGCGACGTAGGTGGCGGGCTTTGGTACTACCAGATGCCCAATATTAGGCCCTCGCTCGATCACTTCTGGGACGCTGAAACTTGGGGCCTTAGCGACGCCGGTAAAAACTGGGACTACATGTGCCGAATGAAGTTTTCGGGGCGCCCGGTGAAAAGCGACGAGCTCCCGAAAATTTATCAATTGATCAAAGAACAGTATGACTGGGGAAACCTGTCGTCTCCCTTTCCGAGCCGCTCTATTGTCGCCTTGGATCTAGGACAGCCGGCCCTCTATTCCGTAACCTACTCCGGAAAAATTCAAAAGCTGGGTCCTGCCACGCAGAAAAAGGGGGAGATTTGGTGTGCGGGTAATCAATTTCCGCTATCGAAATAAGGCAAACTATCTGTGCTCGGTTCATCAGAAGGAGAATTTATATGAAAAATTTTGTTACAGCTGTTTATTTAATCTCTCTATTGTTAAGCGCAACTGCATCGGCTAGCGCACAGACTGGTGAGGCACCTCACCTTCTTGATTTTCTCAGGTCGCCGCGCGACTTTAGTGTCCGACACTTGTATCATGACGAAGCCATTTATTATTGTAATAAACAAGGAAACCATCTTCCGACCGCCCGCGAGTTGGCTCAATACGCAATGAGTCTGGGAGCAAAAGGTATCGCTGAATTTGCGGATGGTAAGCCAGACGATTCGTACTACCGCGTAGATGCAACACAGGATGGTTTTAACGGGATATACTTTGACCGTTTTTATTTCAGCGCGGAGGGATACCAACATCCTGAGGGTGAATTTGGTGAAAATGAGATTTGGTCTGCGTCGAGCAATTCATATGCACGTGTTTCCAACACTTGGATCGCCTTCAATAGCGCCACTGGGCACCTCTACGACGTCCACTGGTACTTCACCTATCCTGCTCGGTGTGCGCCAGGGTCTGGTCGCTAATCTTATTCCGTAAAGTTATGCACCAGATTCTTTCGGTCAGGTATTTAAACCACTTCTGTACAAAAGCAATACCCAAGATACACTTCTGCCTCAGCTTCACCATTTTTCAAAAACTTGGTGAAGCGACCAACATTTTCATAGCTAAGGCGAGTTCCGATCGAAGACTTGCCTTGATTCTTTCTTCAACGCAGTCATTGCGCGGCCGGCGAAAATCTTGAAAACGCTTTCACACTTCTGTTAGGACCTCAGCGGCGCACGGTCGGGGTAGATGAATATGATATAAGGGATTATCAGATCGATCAGGAAAGCTCATAGTTTTGGGCCCGCCTGCGCAATGTTGACCAATCCGCCGCCAAACGGCCCCGGGTGGCCATGTCTCGCGAATCTTGCTGACGCAGGACTGCCAAGTTGACCAGTCATTAGAACACCTCCGACTTCGCAAACTGAAAAAATTGAACCGGCGAGGCGCTTTCACGCCACCCCATTTAAATTCTTTAAAGACTAGCGACAGTTAGGAATAGTATCAAAAATTGCCAGCTCAGTAGTGGCTTGCGCATTTATTTTTTGATAATATGATTTGTCACCACCAATAATATCAGGTCTATCGATAATGGATATAATCCCTGAAGAGAGGCTGGCAGCTTTTTGTAGATTCGCTTTTATAGTAGCTCGTGATGTAGAATCAACACATGTAGGGCCAGCCATCGGAAATGGCTACCACCAACCATATCAGATCGACAAAATCATAGCCAAGATGTGACTAGCAGCTTACAGACACGGCGTCTGTAAGCTACTACATTTCGGAATCTAGAATTTTGTTGTTAGGTTAAGGTCACAGTCTAAAGATTTCGCGACTGATAGCACTCGTTCATAAAAATGGACCGGACCTTGCCCAATCGCCAAATTGTATGTTTCAGAAAAAAGTTTATTTAGTACCGAACAAGTCACATCTCGATCAATCTGTGAGAGCTGCACGCTTGAGCTTCCAACGCATCTAAGTCCCGCGGCTAATCCTTTTCCATCGTATGTTTCGCATAATCCAAAACCCAATTCACCACTCTTAATTTTGCTCGAAATCTTGCTCAATTCTTCGTTTTGTTTCTTGGAGAATTCTTCCCATTTTCCTAGAGTGTCGCCTGAGTCATATTGGATTAATAATTCTGCTTGTGCTCCAGATGCAAATAGCAACAGTATGATTGTCGCGATTAAATTTTTCATTTCTATCCCTTTCAATTGCCTAATGCGATCTCATTAGGTGTCAGTAATTAATTTATAGTACCGCTCCATTACCTTGAGAGGCACCATGCCCCAAAAATGACAAAGCGGATTGATCGAGGTGATAAATTAGCAAGTAGGATGCCATCCTTCGCCTTCGATTCTTTTTGCAGTGGCTCCAGGCCAGACCCCGCCTCAAGGCAGCGATTTTATCGGGTTTCGAAGTTTAAAGTTGATCCTGGGCGGGCCTCTGCAAGGTAAATTCGGAGCAGTAAAATGGTGGCGACTTAGTCGAGACCTTGCCCCACGCGTAGTTGAAATTTGAAGGTTGAGTGGCTCAACCAATCTGTGTTTTCAATAGGTTAACAAGACTAATTGAATTGCAGAAATAGAGAGGAGCCACCCAATGGCAAACGTACTCAAGTCAGTAAAGAAGATCAACCGCAAGCCCCTAAAACACGCCCGCCGTCAGGATATTGTCCTTGAGAAATTTGAAGGTTTCGACGGTCCTCTCGACACACAGCATTTGCTGATCTCAACACTTCTGCCGCCGGCCATAGTCAGGTTCATCAAAGAGTGCGAGCGCGAGGTCGAACAGCTTTGCGGGAAACGCTACCAACACGGCAAGGAGAACCAAAGATGGGGCGACCAAAAGGGATCGATCATTTTAGCTAACCAGCAGGTGGCTGTGCCGCGGCTGCGGGTTCGATCAAAGGTTGGCGGTGAAGTGCCACTCAAAACCTACGAGGAGTTCCAGGATCCGCGGCTGTTCAATCAGGCCGTCTTCACTGAGGGGCTGAAGCGAGTCTCTCAGCGCGACTACGAGAAGGGCGTCACAAAAATTTCGAACTCGTTTGGCTTCAAAAAAAGCTCCGTGTCACGTCGCTGGATAAAAGCGACAGCAGGCAAAATCGAGGAGCTCCAAAAGCGCTCACTTGTCGAGATGGATATCCGAGCTGTGTTCATCGATGGTAAGCGTTTTCGAAAGCACGGTGTAATTGTCGCACTGGGCGTGGCTAGCAACGGGCGCAAGTTCGTGCTTGGCATCTACCAGGCTAACAGTGAGAACCACGAGTCATGTTTAGCTTTGCTGAATGATCTTGAACAGCGTGGCCTTGCAGCCACTGGTCTGATGTTTATCGTTGATGGTGGTAGTGGGCTGAACAAGGCGTTGAATATAAAATACGCGTGCGATGACAAACGCCGAAGACGTGCCGTGCGCATCCGCTGCCATATCCACAAGTGGCGCAACATCGAGAAAGCGCTTGGTGATGATGCGCACAAAGCTTCAAGCCTATTTTGGGCGCTCAGAGACGCAAAAGATCTGGCGGAGGCCAGAGTCATCTCGGACAGACTGGAGAGCGTGCTGCGCGCATTAAACCTCTCGGCACTGGAGAGTTACCTTGAAGCTAAGGACGACTTGCTCGCCATCCACGAGCTGCGTTTGTCCCGTCAACTCAAGCGATTCTTCTCGACAACAAATCCCATCGAGTCGCTCAACTCCCTGATCGAGGAGGACATGAGGCGAGTGAAGAAGTGGAAAGACTCCGCACACTTTCAGCGCTGGCTCGCCACTTACTGTTTACAATCGGAGAAGAAGATGAATCGGGTGCGCGGATACATGGCTCTGCCCGGGCTATGGGTATTACTTCGCGAGATGGCCGTGGATAAACAAATTGACTCAATGACAGAAGCAATTTAACAAATGAGCCCGTCACTCACCCGACGAATCTCAACTGAGCGAGGGACAAGGTCAGCACGGTTTGTGATGACGGAAAAGTGTCTAAATTATGTATTCTTTGGTGGAGTCACTTTATGCTTTATAATGACCTTCTTCATTACCCTCTACTCGGGAGAACACACAGTCTTTTCCTTCGCTGAAAGCGGCGATAACCGTGCAGCTGATGACAGTAGCAGTCTGTTGTACGCTATCATCTTTTTTTTCCCGTTTGCGATTAGCAGGTTTTTATTACGTAAACGCCCAATTAGTTTGTTAGAGGTCGCATATTTTCCAGCGGCACTTTTTTTATGATCGTGGGGATTGTGATCGACAGTAGCTATTCTCTCGATGTAACGATTCCCTCTACGCTTCGCCATGGTTCGCTCAGTAATGCTATATTTTTAGTCTTCTATATTGTTTCTTTTCTAGGCTTTACAATATCGTACCTAATTCTCACCTTTCGACAGGCCAAGGGTTTATGGGCTATGTACACCGAATAGCTACTTCATTCGAGTTCCAAACTTATTGGCCATCCACTATTGGACTTTCGAGCTTGGCTGATTGGCGACAACCAAAAGCTCGCAATTATTTGTTTGGTTGGCACTTCTCGTAAAGACGGGCGGGGTTCAGACGTTTGCTATTCTTTCGCTTCGGAACCCAGTAAGAAAAGAGCTAAACAACCTTTTTTCTTTGAAGCTCTTCTCTGATGACCTGCCTTAAGGTCTCAACAGTGGTCAGCGAGCCAGACATAGCTTGTTTCAAGATGGAGTTCATTATTGTCTGGTAAGGAACTCCCTGACGTTCAGACTCCATCCTTAACCAATTTACGACATCAGGATCGAGGCGACTTGTTACAGTCACTTTGACTTCCTTGCCTTTGAAACGATCGCCTACTTTTTGAGCCTTTTTAAAATTAAATTCATTTTTCTTCATAACCAGTCCTTTCATTAGGATTCGCTTCCCTAGCAGAAATTATGCGAATCTCGTCATCAAACTGCTCAACGGTAACAACGTAGAGAATTCGATTATTCAGTGAGTGACCTAAGTACTCCATCCGATCCCCATCTTCATGATCATTGGGCGCCACCAGGGAGAGCGGGTTAAAAATGACTGATTGAGCCTCTTCAAACCACACACCATGCTTCTTATGATTACTCTCGTTCTTTGCTGAATCCCACGTGATGATCATCATGTAAAACCCTAACATGCGGACATTGACATTGTCAATGTAAGTTATGTAACTTCTTGAAATGTCATATAAATGGCACTTGTTTCCGAGAGGGGCGAGGTCTTTGGCAGCGATAATTCTTTGAAAGATGATCTGGTCAAATGTATATCTTTAAGACGAATAGAAATAGGTCAACTGGCATTGGAATTCACTGTGTTTATAGTGGACCCCGAAAACTGGACAGGTTGCTAAGATAGAAAAATCGTATTTTGGTGGCCGGTGTTGATTTACCTGTATCGAGCGTTTCAAAACGAGACACCCGTCGGGGGTTGCGTACAAAGAAACTCCTGGCTCCTGACCGCTACTTCCGCCCATTTAGGGACTTACTCACTTTCGCGTGGCCCTATAGTCGCGTGCTCATCTCGCGTGTTATGGCGTTCGGCTCGGCTGTTCTGGTCTTCCTAAATCCCGAGTACCCGTAGCAATTCTCATGCGAGACCGTTCATCCTGGAGTGTCTTGACCCCGGGTCCTGTCCTCTCTCTTCTGACTGAGCAGTCACTGGTGTATTTCACCGTCCATAATGTACTATACCTCGGCTTAACAGAAAGTCAGCGCTATACTGACTTCAGCGTACTAAGAAAATTTCCACTAACTTCCGCTACTTGATACGACTAGTGGCGTGAGTTTCTTTTGTCCAAATCACAGGTAAATCTTTGTGAAGCGAAATGCAAATGATCTGTCTTCAGTTCAATTTACCAAAATGACTGATGAGAAAAAAATCATCGTTCGAGCACTAGAGGTTGGTGGATCTATCGCCGGTGCTGCAAGACAGCTCAAAATCAGTCGCAGCACAGTAAGAGACAAAATGAAGAAATATGGAATCGAATTTAAACGTCTAGACGAAGAGGAGATTGATCTATGAAAAAGATCATTTTAATGGCTATAGCGGGTCTTATAGGGGGCAGCACATCCGCACTTGCCAATGTTGAACGTACTAGAAATCTTACGAGTTTGCAGAAAAAGCAAATCGCTTGGGCGATTAAGATCCTGGCCCGCAATGGCGATCCCGGCATGACTCGAACATGCGACCTACTGCTTAGAAGGCAGTTGCTCTATCCAACTGAGCTACGGGACCGGACGGCTATTCAATTGGGACTTAGTAGAACGAGATTTGTCGGTGGATGTCAATTTCCGAGCGAGGCGGCGTGGTTGTGGGGCTGCGGTTCATAGGTTGTCGAGGATGTCTTCGAGGGCCGCAGGTGAGGGGCGAGTGGATTCGGCTTGGTCGCGCAGGGGTTGGTGGTTGAGGTGGAGCGACTGAGCAAGTGTAGCGCGGTTGGGGTTGCGGAAGAATAGACCGGTGAGGAATTCTCCTTTGGCTCTGGCCTCATGCAAGCGGGCGAGAGCGAGATCAGCGCGGGTGATGTCGTGCTCGGCTTCGATTAACTTTTTAAGGGTGAGGACACTGCCGTCATGCATCTCCACCTCTTGGGTGGTGCCTTCTGGGTAGTCGACCTTTACCTCGGGGCGAGACTGCAAGTAACCAAGCTCTTGCAACTGGACATTCTGGGCGCGGACCGCATCGAAAGAGCGAGTGGATCCTTCATGATTGGCGAAGGTGATGCAAGGAGAGATGATGTCGATCAGGGCCGTACCGTTATGCCGAATTGCCGAGTTCAGAAGAGGCACAAGTTGCTTTGGATCGCCAGAGAACGAGCGCGCGACAAAGGTGCAACCGAGGTCGATGGCCATCGAGCAGAGATCGATGTTGCTGTAGGGATTTGCAGAGCCGCTCTTGGTGCGAGAGCCCTCTTCAGCGGTAGCAGAAAATTGGCCCTTGGTTAAGCCATACACGCCGTTGTTTTCCACCAGGTAAACAATGGGGACGTTCCGGCGAATCATGTGGGCAAAGCTACCGAGGCCAATGCTAGCGGTGTCTCCATCGCCAGAGATTCCCAGCAAGAGCTGCTGACTATGAGCCAGGTGAACGCCCGTGGCGATGGGTGCCATTCGACCATGAATAGAATTAAATCCATGAGAGCGATTCAAAAGGTAAGCAGGAGTTTTGCTCGAGCAGCCAATGCCAGAAAGCTTGGCCACTTTGTACATGTCCACACTCGACTGAAAAAAAGCCGAGATGATGTGATTGGTGATGCTGTCGTGGCCGCAACCCACACACAGTGTGCTTTTGGAGCCAACGTAGTCGGCGCGGGTTTGATTGAGGCGATTCGTCTCTTGACTCATGTGTTGACCTCAGGGGCGGCCAGGTGAAGGTGAGTGAGAATCATTTCTGCGACCGCAGCAGCTTCAACCGGAAGACCGTTGCAATGCAAAACGGAGTGACATCGGCTTGAGACCTGCGGCAGCTCAGCTCGGAGAATAGACAGCAACTGGGCATCGCGATTTTGCTCAATCACGAACACCATTTTTTGCTGTTGAATGAACTCATAGACCTCCGCTGAAAATGGCAATGCGGATAAACGCAGCAAGTTTACTAGAACTCCTGCGTTATTCAGTAGCGCCTGAACTTCAGCGATCGCTTCGTGCGTGCTGCCGTAATAGAGCAAGCCCACGGTTGCGGCCTGAGTGAGGTGAACTTTAGGTTTGGGGGCGAGCTGTGCGGCGGTCGCAAATTTTCGAGACAATCGCTCCATATTGGCTTGATAGACAGTGGCGTCTTCGCTGTAGTTGCCGGCTTCGTCATGGCCGGTTCCGCGGGTGAAGTAGGCGGCCAGGGGATGGGCCGTTCCAGTGAGGGTGCGGTAAGGTATACCGTCGCCATCTGAGTCAAGGTATCGACTAAACGCACCTCGTTTTGTAAGGTCCTCAGCATTCAAGACTTTGCCTCGATCCATGGGCTTTTCAGGATACGTGAAGCGCGGAGAAATGTGCAGGTTCATGCCCAAATCCAAATCACTGAGGACAATCACCAGAGTTTGCAGTCGCTCGGCCAAATCAAAAGCCAGTTGACCAAATTCATAGCATTCTGCGGGTGTTCCTGGAATCAACACGGCGTGTTTAGTGTCGCCGTGAGACAAATAGTAAGCGCTCAGAAGATCACCTTGCATCGTGCGAGTCGGCAGACCCGTGGAGGGTCCAACCCGCTGCACATCCCAGATCACCGCGGGAATCTCAGCGTAGTAACACAAACCTGCGGCCTCACCCATCAGTGACAACCCCGGACCAGAAGTGGTTGTGCACGCCCGCGCTCCGGCCCACCCGGCTCCAACCACCATGGCGATAGAGGCGAGTTCGTCCTCGGCCTGAACCACCGCAAAATTCCGCTCACCATTGGCCGCCACTCGATGGCTCTCGGCAAGCTCGGTGAAGGTTTCAACAATCGAACTTGATGGAGTGATGGGATACCATGCGACCACAGTGCAACCGCCAAACAGTAAGCCCATGGCCGCCGCTGTATTGCCGTCGATCAAAACGTCGTTGATTGAGCGTGTGGGTGCGTGTTGCATGATCTCCGCCCGATAGGGAAACTGAACTCCACTAAGCTCTTGCCGCGCGTACTCTCGACCGGCCAACAGAGCGCGTACATTGACGTCGACGATGGACTCTTTGCCTTTGAACTGATGTTTGGTGACGGATTCAAGAATGGATTGAGGAATGTTTAGCAGTTCAGCTAGCACTCCGACGTACACCATGTTGACGAGGAGCTTTTTCAACCGGACCGAATCGGTGACTGAGTCGACAATTTTTCGAAAGGGCACTTCAATACTCTCGACACCAGCGGGGATCTCGGGCCGACCTTTACTTTCTGCTGGAAAAATAAAAACGCCGTCCGATTTGAGACGTGAGATGTCGGCGGACATGGAGGCCGGGTTCATCGCCACGACAATGTCGGCCTTGGCTTTGCGAGCGGTGAAGCCACTCGCGTTGACTCGAATCGAGTACCAAGTGGGGAGCCCCTGAATATTGCTCGGGAAGAGATTTTTACCGCCCACCGGTAGGCCCATAGCAAAGAGAGATCGAACCAAAATACTATTGGAGGATTGGCTGCCGCTGCCGTTGGCGGTGGCAACGGTTATTACAAAATCATTCACCGAATGGACCATGGGGCGAACTCTAGCATATCGCTAGGTGTCTTCAAGGTCCTCGTCGGGATTATTTTTTTCGCCGGCGTTGGGGGAGCTGCCACGTGTGGATGTGGGTGGATAGGCGTTGGGGTCAATGGTCTCAACCCATTTTCTATAGGCACCGTACAGCTCATCTATTGGCGCCGGCGGATGCACGGGCCCAATATGCACTTTTAAAACTCCTGGAAATGGCACAAGGCGCCCCTTCGGCCAAAGCGCGCTATTGCCCTCTAAGTACAAAAACAAAATTGGGGTCTTGGTCCGCATCGAAAAAAGACTAACCCCTCGTTTAAACGTGTGGATTTTGCCATCTTTCGAACGAGTGCCCTCGGGAAACATAATCAGCCAGATATTGTCCAGGGTCTCCAGCAAAGCCGTGCAAAGCTTGATGGCCTCACCCTTACGGTCTTTGCGGTCGATGGGGATGGCGCCCAGACAGTGTTTGGAAAAGTAAGTGAACACGGGATTGCGAAACCAATAGTCCTTGGCCGCCGTGATGTAGAGATTCATCCAGTAGCGAAACGGCACGGCTGCGGCAATCGATACGGCGTCGAGGTGACTGGCGTGATTTGAAATCAAAATCAGTTTGGGATGCTCGCGGTACACTTTGTGAAAATCACCGACCACCTGAAGCCGCACATAAAAGCGAAAGGCGATGCCCTTCATGTAGGCGCCCCACAGAACTCGAAAAAACCAACTGGTCAAATCAAAGTGTCGTGTGAACAGTGGCAAATGCTTGAGATGCGATGGCAACTGAGTCCACTGTTCGTTTTCGTAATTCCAGTCTCTCATCGCGGCAACTGCAAATACCAGTAGAGGTAAAAGTACATAGGTCCGACAAAAATCAGTTTGTCCACTCGCGTGAGGACGCCGTCGCGACCGATTATAAATATTCCGGTGTTCTTAATGCCCAGGTCACGTCGAATCATGTTGATGATCAAATCGCCCATCGGTCCAAAGATAGCCGCCACAAGACCGGCTGCGATCCAAAAGCGATCGGAGCGATCTGGGAGCAAGTGGCGCAGCCCCCAGGCTATTAACAGCGTCACAAAAAGGGCAACGATCATCCCCTCAATCGTCACCTTGTTTGAAATCTTGCTAAACGGGCGATGTTTGCCGAACAGTTTGGAGCAGGCCCAGCTGGTGTTTTCGCTCACCTCGGTCAGCAAATAGAGGTAGAGCACCATCAGCTCTCCACCCTCAAAGGTGATGAGCCGAGCCATGTGCATGTACGACCAGCCCCAAAAAATAAAGGCCATCTCAGTTAAAGCCAAATACTGAATCATTTGCGAGGAGGAGTTGCGCAATAAGGGGATAAGGCAAATCACCGCCAAAAAAATCATTGGCATCAAATTGAAGTACTCAAATTGTTCAATGTGAATGGTGTAGCCCAGGGCAAAAATAAATATATAAGTGATCCACACAAACCAGCTGCGATGGTACATGCCCACCATTTGAAAAAATGCTTTGGCGCTCAAAACCCCCACCCAAGTCACAAAAATAAGCGGCCAGGGTTTGGGCAAAGCAAAGACGGCAAACAACAGCGGAACAATCAGGAGCCAGCTTTTAAAACTCGCCCAAGCGGAGGTGAAGGGCGGCCCTTTGCGTTTGAGAAAATAGATGATCACACCCAGGCCAAGAATCCCGCCGAGAATCATACTGGCAGTTTGGACATAGAGAGGATTGTTCCAAGCTCCGTAAATCATGTCTCACTCCGCCACTGAATGCCATGGTCTTTGATTTTCTTATACAGGCTTGAACGTGAAATCTTTAAAGTCCGAGCGGCTTCGTCAATGTCGCTCTGCAAAGACAAGGCCCGTTGAATCACTTGCGCTTCGAAATGATTGACCAAATCGGCGAGCCCTCGGCTGAAGTCAACGTCCCAGCTGCCGGCGGAGACCTGCACGGCTGGTCGAATCACTCGTCCTACATCCTCGCGTCTGAGCAGGGGGAGGGGGGCGGTCAGCACAAGCTGTTCACACACACGCTTGAGTTCTCGCACGTTGCCCGGCCAATTGTAGTCTCGAAGCACTTCTAGGGCATCTTCAGTCAGTTCTTTTTTGCGAAATCGATCTTGCGCCAAAAAGTATTGCGCCAACTCTCCAATGTCCTCGCGCCGATCGCGGAGGGGTGGGAGGAGGATTTTCTTGCCACCCAGGCGCCACAAAAGGTCTTCGCGAAACTTTCCGTCGGCAACCATTTGATTGAGGTTGCGATTGGTCGCCGCAATCACTCGGGTTTGAACGTGCACCACGTCCTTAGCGCCCAGGCGACGGATTTCGCCACTTTCCAAAAACCGTAGGAGCTTGGCTTGATGAGCTGGAGCCAGGGCTTCAATCTCGTCTAAAAACAGATCGCCGCCATTTGCGGCTTCGGCCAAACCCATTTTGTTGGAGTCGGCTCCAGTGAAGGCGCCTTTGACGTGACCAAAGAATTCAGATTCAAACAAGTTATCGGGAATCGCCGCAACGTTGATCACCACAAATGGGTTTACTCTCTCTTGCTGATGAATCAACTGGGCGGTCACTTCTTTGCCGGTACCGGACTCGCCCTCAATCAGAATGGGGCCCTTCTCATTGCGCAACTGAGCCATTTGTCGCTGCACGCTCTGACTTTGGAGGCTTGAGCCAATCCAGCGTACGCCGCTGACGGTGGATCGAGTTGTTGCCCCTTGTAACAGGTAAAGCGCCTCGATTTTATCTAGAGTCAGGTTCAGTTCTTCAAGGCTGAGCGGTTTGGCCAAAAAGCGTGACGCTCCCGCCTTAAGGCATTGCTCCATGATCTGTCGGTCCAAGTTTCCAGACATGGCGATGATCTCTAAGTGGGCATGGCTATGACTTAAACGACGAATGACCTCAACGCCTTCGGTTCGACCCAATTGCCCAGTGAGATGGATATCCACTAAGGCTGCATGAAAGCCACGCTCCGGGAGGTCATTGGGACGTTTGGTGGCAAACATCCGCCATTGGTCGGGCAACGCCATTTTGACGGCTTGAATCACAAGCTCATCGTCGTCCACTACTAGCAACATCAGGTCTTTCAATGCGAGTCCTTAGTGCGTTGGTTTAGGTCGTTCCACCACAGGGATTTAAAATTACCCCAATTAAAGTCAATGTGACAACCGAATCGATTCGCGGTATAAAATCCTATGCCAATTCAAGTGCTTTTGCTCGAAAATATTCATCCGTGCGCTCAGTCTGCGCTGGAGAGTCAAGGGTTTCACGTCGACCTGCGCAAAGGTGCATTGAGCGAGGCGGAACTGCTCGAAGTCTTACCCAAGTATCAGGCCGTAGGGATTCGCTCCAAAACTGAGTTGACCCGGCGAGTGATTGCACAAAATCCTCAGCTGTTGGTGATCGGTGCGTTTTGCATTGGCACAAATCAAATTCATTTAACTGAAGCGAACACCGCTGGGATTCCAGTCTTCAACGCCCCCTATAGCAACACTCGCAGTGTAGCTGAGCTAGTCATTGCCGAAATGATTGCGCTATCGAGGCAGCTGGGTGATTTGAACACTTCGGCCCATCGAGGGGAATGGTTGAAGTCCGCCAAAGGGGCGCATGAAGTGCGAGGCAAGACGCTTGGCATTGTCGGTTACGGGCACATCGGGAGTCAGTTGAGTGTTTTGTCAGAAGGCCTCGGTCTGCGGGTCATTTTTTACGACGTGATTAAAAAACTGCCGCTTGGCAACGCGCAGTCCATGCCCACGCTTGAGCAGCTTCTGCGTGAATCTGACTTTGTCTCTTTGCATGTTCCCGAGACCCCGCTCACCCGAAACATGTTGGGGGAAGTGCAGTTGCGACAAATGCGGTCAGGGAGTTTCTTGATCAATGCCTCTCGTGGCACAGTCGTGGATATTCCAGCTTTAGTGGCGGCTTTGCGTTCGGGACACATCGGCGGTGCTGCGGTGGATGTGTTTCCAGCGGAGCCCCAGTCGAATGACGAAAAATTCACCAGTGAGTTGCAGGATATGCGCAATGTGCTGCTAACGCCACATATTGGCGGTAGCACAGAAGAGGCCCAAGAGGCTATCGGACGTGAGGTCAGCCATAGCTTGATTTCGTACCTGAAGGCCGGGGCGACTTTGGGCGCAGTGAATTTTCCAACAGTCAGTGTTCCACCGAAGGATGCAACGGCCAGTCGCTTAGTGAATGTGCATCGCAACGTGCCGGGCGTGCTAGGAGAGATCAACGGGATTGTCTCGAAAGCCGGAGCGAACATTCGGGCCCAGTACCTATCGACCGATCCTGGGATTGGATATGTCGTTGTCGATATGGAAGTCAGCAATCTTCAGCCCATCTTTGATCAAGTTTCGAAGCTTTCCACGTCGATAAAAACTTGGATGATTTGATCTGGACTGGACGGCATCAGGTGGTATGCCGAAGTATTTCATACCTAGAGTGAAATGTTGACTCGACCAAGGTTTGCAATCCAAATGCAATTTTCAACGGACATCTGGAATGACGAGGATGAGATTTTTGTTACAACTAAGTTATCTATCGAAAGTACTCTGCACTGTCGGACTGTTCCTTGCACCGATTTATGCACACGCGCAGATTGCGCACAAACTCCATGGTCCTGTCTCACGTTTTATTGAGCAGGCCCACATTTCACATGTGCCCTTCTTAGCCGACAAGGGTAAAAAAGTTGGTTACTTAAAATGGACAGCCAAGGGGAAATTGCAAGACCAACCCGCGTTGGTCATAGTGCCGGGGCGAGGAGAGATCGCTTACCTCTGGGCTGAGACGGCCTATGATCTGCGTGAGCTTGGGTTTTCGGGAAATCTGTACATCTGGGATCCGCCGGGGCAAGGCTTGTCGGATCGACTGTTGGTCAATATGGCAGATGTCGGTCACATCAGGAAGTTTAGCGATTACTGTCAGAGCTTTGCGGACTTTCTGCAGATGGTGCGCAAAGAAACGGGTCACGCCCCGCGGCTGATCGCTCATTCTATGGGTGGTACAATCTCCCTTTTGGTTTTAAAAGAGCAACCTGAACTCGCGCAGGATTTGATTCTGGCGGCCCCAATGTTGGGAATTGGTTTTGTCGGAAGGTTCTACCCGTTGGCGCGACTATTGACGAGCTGGTTAGACTCGGTGCCGTTGTTGCGGCAAGTGCCGTTTCGCCGGGTGTTGGCGGCTCCCGCCCATGCTCACGTGAACGGAACGTCTTTGGGAGATCGCTTGGCTTTTCGCCATGAACTCAAGACCAAGTTCAGTGGATATATCCCTGGTAAAACCATTCGGTGGATGGCTGAGGCCAATCGCGCGATTGTTGCAGCCCTTGATCCGTCTCAGCCTTTGCAAGTGCCAACCCTGCTGTTGGTTGCTGGGAAAGATGAGGTCGTAAAACTGCCTGAGGACAAAATGTTGCGCCTGCAGTTTGGCGGCAGCTTCAATAAGCAGGTGATCGAGAATGCTCGCCACTCCATGCATGAAGAAGACGATCTACAGCGGTCAAAGTTTATTGGAGCTATTTCGGGCTGGCTAGAGCTTCCATTGGCTCAAGATCGATCCACACTTGAGCGCCTCGGCATCTACCTCCCCCGGTACTAACCCTCATCTTACCTGGTATCTAAATCAACTTCCCTGGATTCATAATGGAGTCGGGGTCAAAGACCGACTTTATCTGGCGCATCAACCCCATCTCCACCACTGAACGAGAATGGCGCAAATAGGCATGCTTGGTCAATCCCACTCCGTGTTCGGCAGAGACACTGCCACCGAGCTTTTCAATCATCTCAAACATCAATGCGTCTACGGTTTTGCATTCACTCAAAAATTTTTCAGTCGTCATTTCTTTTGGCTTCAAAATATTAATGTGCAAATTGCCATCGCCGATGTGACCAAACCAAACGACTTCAAAGTGTGGATAGTTGTGCTCGAGAATCTGATTCATTTCACTTAAAAATTCAGGGACCTTGGCGATCCGAACGGAGACGTCATTTTTATACGGACTGTGGGGTGATGTCGCCTCACTGATGTCCTCGCGCAGACGCCAGAGGTCACGACTCTGCTGCGGGCTTTGCGACTGCACGCCGTCTAAAATCCAACCTTGCTCTAGCCCATTTTCAAACAGCTCGATCGCATCGTTAACGACGGATTCGCCCGAGACTTCTACCTCGGCCAATACATAATAAGGGTAGGTCTCACTCAACGGTCGCTTCAGGTCCGAGTGGTGGGATGTCACGTGTTTTAAGGCGATGTCCGTAAACATCTCAAATGCAAGGAGGGGTAGACTCTGCTTAAAGGCATGATAGATTTTCATGACTGAGTCGAGGCTTTCCACTCCAAAAAGAAAAAGAGCTGGTTCATGTGTCGGGCGTGTGAGGTTCAAAGTGACCTTGGTGATGAGGCCCAGTGTTCCTTCAGATCCAATAAACAAATGCCGGAGATCGTAACCGGTGGCATTTTTGACCAGCGAGTTGCCCAGTTGCAACACTTCCCCACGGCCAGTGACCACCTCAAGGCCGGCGACCCAATTACGAGTGAGTCCAAAGCGTAGAACTTTAATACCTCCCGCATTCGTGGCGACATTGCCTCCGATATGGCTAGAGCCTCGGCTAGCAAAATCCACTGGATAGTAGAGGTTTTTTTCTTCGGCAAATTTTTGCACGGTTTCAGTGATCACTCCGGCTTCAACCGTGACCGTTT
Source organism: Bdellovibrionales bacterium (assembly GCA_041739415.1). Taxonomy (GTDB): domain Bacteria; phylum Bdellovibrionota; class Bdellovibrionia; order Bdellovibrionales; family UBA1609; genus JALHOQ01. The sequence goes on from JBGSNU010000009.1 coordinate 21,771, forward strand.
GATCAAACGAATCAAAATCTAAAATGCGGTTCATTCGCTGCATCGATACGACCACTTCACCATTGAGTGCGGCCGCCCCACCGCTCAGCCCCGTTCGTCCACCTGATGGAACTAAGCCAATTTTATTTGATCTTGCCCACTCGACAAGTTTGACAACTTCGTCTGTGGTTTTTGGAAACACAATCGCGAGTGGGTTGGGGACTAGGTACTTCACCCAATCTCGACCATACTCCAACAGACTCGCGGCATCGGTTAGCACTCTGTCGCCGCTAAGAATTTTTTTAAGACTTACAATTTGGGCCGAGGAAGAGGCTGTAGACAAATGCATTGCAGATCTCCTAACCTAGAGCAGATGCGACAGCCTTAATTTACGCTGGGGCCTAGGCGCTCTGCAAGAGCTTTCGTAAGGGCGCAACTCGACCGTCTGTTGCAAAGCTGTAGTCGGTTTTATCTCGGCGTGACTGATAAATGCTCTGGAGAATGGGAACAGCTTTGGTGGCGGCCTCAATGCCAGCCGCGGGCTTTTGCAGACAAATGTCTTCTACCACTTCGGCCAAATCGCTCACCTCAGGAAAGCCGTAGGTGCGGCCAGTGCCTTTGAGTTTGTGAAAAGACTCTCGAATATTGTCGGTGTCTTGATTTACAATCAGTTGCTCGATCAGCTGGATTTTGCCGGGCAGTGACGCCAAGTAGTCTTGCTGAAGAGATTTGAGTAGATCGTCGAAGGTCACGCAGCGACCTCCATTCGGCCGGGCCGGCCATACTTCCACTCGACAAGAGTGAAGAAGAAGACGCTGCCTTCGCCCGGAACCGAGCGTACACCCACAAGGCCTCCGTGCTCTTCGACTAGCCCCTTAGCTATGGCTAGGCCTAGTCCGGTGCCCTTAACCAATGGATTTTTTGTGCTGGTCACCTGGCGAAATTTTTGAAAAAGCATTTCTTGATCTTCAGGTGAGATTCCTTGGCCTTGATCTCGCACCTCAATGCGCAGCTCATTGTCGGGGGTCACCTCGCAATGCACTGTAACTGGAGCCCCTGCAGGCGAGAACTTAATGGCATTCGAAAGAAAGTTGGTGAGAACTTGCTGAATTCGATCGCGATCAATGTGCGCCTCGATGGGGGCAGGATCATGAAGCTCTAGTTTGACGTTGGCCTGCTGTGCGAGTCCCTGTAGGCTATCGAGTGAGACTTGAATGAGGTCAGTCAGTGACGTCCATTCGCGTTTTAACGGAAGCTTGCGCGCCTCAATCTTCGCAAGATCTAAGATGTCGTTGATCAACCGAATGAGTCGATCAGTTTCACTCTCAGCAATTCCTAAAAGATTTTCCGCGAGGGGGTCCAAATTGCCAGCGACACCCGAGCGCATGAGACTAAGTGAGCCTTTGATTGAGGTGAGTGGAGTTCGGAGCTCGTGCGAGGCAATACTCAAAAAATCAGATTTCGCTTGATCCAGTGTCCGCAGTTGCTCCATGTTGGATATGACCCGTTGCGCGAGTGAATTGAAGGTGGATTGCATTTGCCCAATTTCATCATGGGCTGGAACGCTAAACTGGTAGGTGTATCGATCGTGAAGAAAGTCGACCATCTTGCGTGACAGATCATGCATCGGTCGAACCACCGAGCGACGAAGAAAGTAGTAAAGCGAAAGTGTACCAACCAACAAGAGCAGAGCACTGATGGAGCCAAAATACAGAACCTGATGTTCGAGATGTATCATCTCTTGCCGAGTGAATCTCTGAAACTCCAATTCATTCTTCAAAACCACAATGTGTCGCTGCTTAACGAGGCGAGAGTTGCCATCACTCAGGGATTGCAACAGGTTTGAAAATTCCTCCATGCGCCGTGGAGGCCACAGCTGGGCACGGTAGCCCTGGAGTTTTCTAAACTCGTCACTGCTGGGTTTGATGCCGCCAAGATCTTGCAGTCGGTAACTGATGTCGTGCGAAATATCCATGTGCATTCTTCTAAGTCGTAGATCTGAGAAGGCTTGATTGGCCAAATAGCCAATGCCCATTGTTGCAACAACAAACAACGAGCACAGCACAAAGAGTCGAGACTGAATACTCGTCATACGACTTTAGGTCCTTGGAGCGACAGTAGATCCAGAATTTGTTTAGCCAGGAGCATAGGGTCAAAGGGCTTTGCTATGAAGCCAACTCCATGCATGCGAAACAATTCGAGGTCTGACTCTTGTGATTTGGCACTTAAGAAAATTACCGGTTTGGGATGCGCCGACTGGCTTTTGTACTCTTGACAGACTCTTAGGCCGTTCATTTTGGGCATCATTTCATCGAGCAAAACCAAATCAAACTTTTCGGTCAGCGCCGCCGCTAGAGCTTGTTCGCCATCGTGCACCACTGTGACTTCAAAACCGCCGAGTTTCTCCAGCGAGAGTTTGGCGATGACTGAAATGTGCAGGTCGTCCTCTGCCAGTAGAATGTGCACTATGAAACCTTGCTACTTGGGTTGTTGCTTGAGCCATGGGAATAAATCCAGCGGCGAATCTTTTGTAGAACGGCCTCGCGCGCGCCCAGAAAGATGAGATTTGAGCGATAGAGTCCTGTCGCCTCATCTTTCTCTGTCCGCAAGACTTTCAGGGGTGGAATATCATCGATTCCAAGGGACATAAAAATGCTGGCACTCACGTCCACTTTTTGTCCAGGAGTAAGCGCATCGTCAGTAAGGAGTCGAACTCCCAGTTCAGAAATGGATTCAAGAACCATCGTGCGATGCAAAACTCCTTCACCCTCTTTTGAGTTTATGAGGTTTATTTCCGGATGCTTGGTGGGAGTTCTCTTTTCAAATAGGGCTGATACTTTTTGAATGAGGATCATGGGATCAATGGGCTTGACGATGTAGTCATCGACACCCACTTTTACGGCACGCTCAATGTCACTGCGCTCGCGTAGACCGGTAAGCATTGCAATCGACATTTCGCTAAACTTGGTGTTTTTACGAACCGTGTTGATCAAGTCAAAGCCGGAGTACATCGGCATATTGGCGTCTGAGATCATGAGATCAAAACTAACCATGTTTAGCCATTCCAGAGCACGTACGGCATCCTCAGCCACAATCACTGTGTGCCCGACGCTTGCCAGGACCTTTTCTGCCATTTTTAAAATATCGGGATCGTCATCAATGACTAAAATCCTCGCCATGGCACCTCCAAGTGAATATAGGCCTGTCTATAGTATTATCGGCTGGACGGGACGTTGAATTGACGGACGAATGTCCAAAGTCCCCACTGTGAATTGGCTGACCGTAAGATTCTCAAATTGAGATATTGGCCAACGCTCGAGCTTCGAGTAACGTCAACGGCATGAAAAAGAATGTGCTCTGGTGGGATCGACTGATCCGATTTTTTTTAGGTGTGTTTTTGTTGGTTTGGGCGATCGCTGGGGGCCCAGTCTGGGGCTACGTTGGCATTTACTTTCTGGCCACCGGCTCCTGGGGATTTTGTCCTCTTTACTCTTTGATCAACTATCAGCCCCTCGGATGAAAGGGCTCCCCCAGGCCTCAGTACGTCTGAGCTCTGGGGTTTAAATTTGCAAGAGTAGGACTACAGTAGGACTACTTGACCAGGTCGTGTAGCTCTCCTGCCTCAAACATTTCCATCATGATGTCACTGCCGCCGACCAACTGTTTGTTGATGTAGAGCTGAGGAATAGTGGGCCAATTGCCAAATTCTTTAATGCCTGTGCGAATCTCCTCATCCTCAAGCACGTCCACCGTGGCGAATTTGGTGCCGAGTTCATTTAAAATGGCCACCGCGCGCGCTGAAAATCCACATTGTGGAAAAGCCGCATTGCCTTTCATAAACAACACGATGCGATCTTTATTTAACAGAGTTTCGATTTTGGATTTTACTTCGGCGTTCATAACTTTGCTCCTAGTGGAAATGAGTCATCGATAAATGTTTAGTCAACCTGAGTGCGAATCGATAAAGCGTGCACTTCGCCAGTCTTAAGCTCGGCTTGAAAGGCTGCCATGACCTGTTGGTGCTGCGCCATTCGAGTTAGGCCCTTAAACACACTGGATTTTACAAAGACCTCATAGTGGTCTTCAGTGCCAGTTAAGTCATTCACCTGAATTTGAGCTTGAGGAAAGGCGGTCTCGAGGCGCTGTTTCATTTGAGTGGGCGTCATATACACCTGTAATAGCTGATCGACGCCGGAGCGAATAGTGGATTTTACGGGAAGAACGGGGATTGACGAAAATGACCATAAGCGTTACATAGTTGAGATGGATCCTTTCGACCCTTCAACTTCACCACCAGCCTTTCAGTTTATTGAAACGGTGGATGCTGCCGCGATAGAACGTGAGCGCTCCAAGGCACGTGCGTTACGCGCCGGCAGTTGGTGGAAGCAGCAGGTCGGCAAAGGGATTTGCTATCACTGTGAGCAGCGATTTTCTAAAGATCAGCTGACCATGGATCACTTGATTCCCATGTCTCGCGGCGGACGCAGCACCAAAAAAAATATTGTGGTCTCCTGTAAACAGTGCAATTCTCTCAAAAAAAACCTGACAGTCGCTGAAATGCGATTGAATTCATTTCGATCCAAATAGCGGTAGGCGTAAGCACTTAAGCAGCCTCAACTCGGGAACCAACGGAGCGGACGGCGTGTCTAAGATCACATCCAGTAGCACAGCAGAGTATTTCGCAAAGAACTTGCAGCAGGTGGGCTTCTCCTCTCCGGCAAAGGCCGTGCTTACAACTTTGAAAGAAGCAGTCGATAACTCCCTCGATGCCTGCGAAGAGAACGGGATTCTGCCAGACATCAATATTGAAATTCACAAGATGGGGCCTGGGGCCTCGCGCAACACGGATCTGGTGCAAATCATTGTCGAAGACAACGGCCCTGGTCTGGAGCCTGACGATTTGGCTAAGGTGTTCGGCGAGTATTTGGCGTCCAGTAAGTTCGGCCGTGGCAGATGCTCACGCGGCCAGCAGGGGATTGGAATTTCTGCCGCCACAACTTGGGCCCAGCTCACCAATGCATCTGGTGTGCGTGTGACGAGCAAGACCAAGAACATGCGCAAGGCTCTAAGTGCGACCATTGATGTGGATATTAAATCGAACCGCGGTGTCGTAAAGAACAAAGAGACAGTCGACTGGGATCGACCCAATGGTATTCGGGTTGAATTTCGCATTGATGGACGAGTGGTATTAAACGGTGATGGTGGACTGTTGACCTATTTGGAAGGGACCACGCTGGTCAATCCCCACATGTCGATTCGCTACAAGTTGGTGGATTTGGACGCACAGGTGATTCCACGAGTTTCGTCAGTGGTGCCGGATATTCCTTCGGCCACTTTGCCTCATCCTCACACGATGAAGCTCGGTGAATTTATGACCCACGCCGGACTTTACGGAAAAATCACCCTTGAGAACTTTTTAAAGAAGGGCTTCTCGCGCATCTCTGATGCCACTTTGAAGGAGCTAACGGCTAAGGGCGTGCCAAAGTCTATGTACGGCAAGGCTCTATCAGCCATCACGGAGTCGGATTACAAAAAAGTATATCAAGCCCTGCATGAGGTGGATCTGGTTGCGCCCTCGACGCGCTCTGTCCTCACGGTGGGAGAAGAAGGTTTAAGCAAAAGCATTCAGCGCTTGGGTGAAGTGGATTTCTTTAGCGTTGTGACGCGTAAGCCTCGCATCTGTGATTTTAAGCCCGTAGTTGTGGAAGTAGCGATTGCCCGTTTCAAAGATCGCGTGGCCGAGTCTAGTGATGGGCCTGTGCAGTTGCTACGTTTTGCCAATCGGGTGCCCCTGCAATTTGACAAGGGGGCCTGTGCGATCACTCGCTCAGTTGAATCGGTCAACTGGCGCGCCTACGGCCTGAATCAGCCCAAAGACAGTTTGCCCCTCGGGCCGTTTGTTTTTGCAGTGAGTGTCACATCACCTTTCATAAAATTTAAAAATGCGTCGAAAGAAACTATTGACGGTAGCGATGACCTGGTGGAGGAAATTCGTCGGTCGTTGATGCAGGCTGGGCAAAAAATGGCTCGGCATATTCGCGCTGAAGATAAGGCTGCGGATCTAGAGCGGAAGATTCAGCATATTGAAAAATTTGGTCCCATTCTTGTTCAGGGTCTTGCGCGCATCACCGGTGCCGCAAAGAGCCGAGAGAAGTTGGCTGAGGAGGGTTTGAAAAAGCTGCTCGGTCGAGATGCAAGTTCGGCTGAAGCTGAGTTGGAGCACGCCAATAGCAAACTGAGTCAATTGAAAGCGCAAGAACGTAAGCGTTTTGGTGGTGAAGATGAGGACGAATCCGTAGTTGAAGTGGAAGACGCTGATGCCGCAAAGCCAGGGGCGAAATCGAGCCGTACAGAGAAGACCGTCCCTCCCCGAAAAAAGAAGTAGGAGCACCCTGACACATGGCTAAAATTCGCATTCGTGAGCTGACAAAAGATATCCCTAAAGAGGCTCGGCTTCTTTGTGAACAAATGCTCTCTGACCTAGAGAAGGCCAAGCGACCCGTGCTTGAAGCTGTGAAGTGCTCTCTCGACAACTCGTTTTACAACTCCAAGGTGGGTTACCTCACGGCCGGTGACAAAGTGGTGCGCACGGAGCTGAATGTGTCCTCGGTGCAAAAGATGGCGCGGACGATTTTTATGCTTGAGATTTTGCTCGGCAATTTAAAATCTGGCGCAGTCAACACCAAGCGTGAGTACTATTACATCTCAAAGGGTCTTGTGCGCTCCAATCCGCATTACCGGCCATTGGATTTTGATGATCAGCCCGAGAGTGATGCGATCATTGATTTCATCGGAGATATGCTTGAGGTTTATCGCGAAGAAATGAATTGTTTTGCCAACGATCGTGGTGGCCAGACCTATTCAAAAAACTTGGTTGTTACTGAGACACTCGCCGACGGAAGCATTGCGACCGTTGACGTCGGTTCTCTAGGGACCACGCCGTTTCAGCCAAAAAATAAGCCCCAGCAGTTTCGGTTAAAGCCGAAGAAGGGCAAAATTGATTTTTGTCTCATTATTGAGTCGGAAGGTACGGCCAACACGCTCGTGAACAACGGCATGCATCTCCGGCACAATTGCATCATTATCGGTGCTCAGGGTGTACCGAGTAATGGTGTGCGCGGTTGGTGTAAAACGATTCAAGATCAGTTGAAGGTTCCCATGTACTTCTACGGAGATCTGGACGCGTACACTTTGCAAAATATTTTCAGAACTCTTAAGGCAGGTTCAGCCGCCAGTTTGATTCGAAACTCTGACTTTAGCGCGCCGGACGTGCGCTTTTTGGGTGTCTTGCCTGAAGATGTGAAAAAGTATGACTTGCTTTGCTACTCGGTAAACGAGCGCGATGTAGCGGAGGCTAGATCTTTGAAAAAGGCCAAAGATGCCTTAGAAAATGATCCGTTCTTTCAGGACAAGAAAAATAAACGGTTGGCTGATATTTTGCGCTGGTTGGTGAAAGAGAAGAAGCGTTGTGAACAGCAGGCGGTATTTAGCCTTGATCCGAAGGATCCACAAATTCTAGAAAAAGTAATTGTCGAAAAAATAAAATCCGGCAACTTTGTCTAACGACAGTTGAGCGCTCACTATTCGATAGGGAACAGGTACCGAGTTTCAACACTAGTGTCGTCTAGCACGCGGTAGATCTCTATGACGGGTGCGGTGGAGCGCAGTCTTTGCTCGGCTAAAAATTCTTCAACCTTCGGATACACCGTAAATGGACTCACGGCCGGCGATCCGCGATAGGTCGCCACCACATAGGATTTTGGCGCCCGGGTTTCAGTGAGAAACTCCTTCGGCTTGGTCTCAGGTAAAAAATCGAGCACGCAACCCACGCGACTTCTGAGGCGATCTTGATCAACTGCCTTTGGGTCGTCGAGAAATTCGCCATAGGTTTGTCGGCAGTTGATTTGAGTCTGCTTGGCCCAGGCTTCCACACGAGAGATATCGCTGTTGATTTGGTGATAGGCGCCTGTGTGCTGAGTGTAAACGAAGTGCAACGGACCTATCGTTTCAATCCGAATTTCAACGGGGCGAGTGATCCCTAAGTGGAAGTACAAATAGATTCCAAGGCCAACAAAGCAAGTGAGAATAGATAAAAAAAAGTACTTTACCATTTTATTGAACATCCCATAGTCGGGTTTTGCGTGGAGGCAACAGGGCGAGACTGAAGTATAGCATCTAAGGCCTCTCGCAATTCATGGCGGCTCACTTTGCTTGCGTCTCGCCAAGAATCATCGAGGCGCCCACGATATCGCAGCACTAAATCCGCATCATAAACAAATAGATCGGGAGTGCAAACGGCGGCGAACGCTCGAGCAACCGTTTGATCCGCATCTACCAAATAAGGAAAGCCATAGCCTTTTGCCAAAGCCCGGGCCCGCAAAGCCTCCGGTTGATCCTCGGGATGATCTTTCGGATTGTTGGAGCAAATCCCAACCACGGCCACTCCTACTTGTGCGTAATCTGCACGGAGTGAAATGAGTCTATCCTCGATCGCCTTAACGTAGGGACAGTGGTTGCAAATAAACATCACGACTAAGGCTTTTGCATTCTTGAAGTCAGCGCGGTCAATGAAAGCTCCCTCTACACTGGGCAGATTGAACGGTGGGCATAGAGAGCCCAGCTCTCCTGGAGGCGAATACGTCAAAGCCATTTAAAGTGCCTCCCACCGAATTCGGCCCGAAGCCATATTCAGGTCGCCCAGTTGCGTGACCTCTTGAATTGATTCGGATTTGTTTGGATTGGCGTTGAGCGCGTGCAAGAGCTGGGTGCAGCTGGACTCACTGAGCTTTGCTTCAGTCACCTCTGGCAATGCCTGTTGAAGCTCCGTATAAAGTTGATCTAAGAACTGATACCATTCGCCCTCTTCAATCGAAGCTGTGAGGGCATGGCTAAGATGCGTGGCTGCATCGAAGCGGCGGGGGTGGTTCAACACATTGAAGCCAAGCCCAACGATCAACCGATACTGCGACCCGTGGCCGATGGCATCTATCAACAAGCCTGCCACTTTTTTGCCCTCTAAATAAAGATCATTTGGCGCCTTTAGACTCCAGGACAAAGAGGGCCAGACGTCATGCACAGCATTGTAGAGCGCCAAACCTAGGCGAGGACTGGCGATGGGCTGAGGAGAACTATGAAGCTCAAACGACCAAGAGCTGAGCAGAGACTCCTCGCCACCGGTGTCGAGCCATGAATTTTCACGGCGCCCTTTGCCCGCGGTTTGATGACTTGCGAGGTACAAAACAAACTTGTCTTGTTCATTTGGAGTGTTGTGTTTGGCGGAGACCTGCGTTGACACCGTTTCGCCGAGCCCCTCGAACGGCAAAGTTCGTTGCTGCGCCCAAGCGATGGTCGTTTCATACACAGAGCTGAGATTTGCTTTGTCCACTAACTTAATCTCCTACGAAATCGTCGGCCATTGGAACAACAGACTAAAATCGGCGCATGGAGCCGAGTGCGTGAGTGCTCCCACACTGATATACGTTACACCAAGGGCTGCCACAGCGGGGATGCGATCTAGGGTCATATTGCCACTGGCTTCAGTTTCTATATGAGATGGAATAATTTTAAGTGCCTCTTGCATCAGCTCTAGGCTCATGTTGTCCAGCAGGATGCGCTGGACTTTCTCGTGCACAGCTTGTCCAACCTCATCTAGGGTGGAGCACTCCACTTCGATGGGCAAGCGGGTGGATTGACGAATGGCTCTAACGGCAAGTGCAATCGAACCGGCTGCACGTATGTGGTTTTCTTTCACCATGATTGCATCAGAAAGAGTCATCCGATGATTGTGTCCACCGCCTGAGCGCACGGCCGCTTTTTCAAGATCCCGTAAGAGCGGAGTGGTTTTGCGCGTGTCGAGGATCTTGCAGTCCGTCTTGCCGGCTGACTGAACAAAACAGCGAGTCAAAGTGGCAATTCCGCTCAGGCGCCCAAGAAAATTTAGCGCCACGCGCTCAGCTCGCAGGAGGGTGAGCAAATCGCCTTTGATCCAGCAGATATTTTGACCTTTTAAAATGAGCTGACCATCATCAAACAGCCAGTCCAGCTGAGTCTTCGGGTCAATAAACTTCACACAGTCTGTAAATACACTTCGACCGGCTAGCACTAAATCTTCTTTGGCAATTAACCGAGCCTCGCCTTGGCGCTCGATTAGACCCAGGCTTTCTGTGGTGATGTCTGTGCGGGGAATATCCTCAGAGTAAGCCTGACGAATCAGTTCGCTTCTATCCATTGCATTCGCCTTTACTTAAAAATGAGAAGAGTCGCGTTCTTGTAACAGGCGATTGAGCTCTCGCTCAATGATTTGTTTGGCCAATTCCGGTACGACTTTCCAAACGATGGATTCAATTACCTCTTGGCTCTGCTGACGAATGATGGCTTCTAATTGTTCGGGAGATAGTTGGGGGGCAGTTGGTGGAGTGGGAGCCGCGGGCGCCTGCGTCAAGTTGGAGGCCTTGGCGTTTGCGGGCTGCCGAGTTCGGGTAAACTCGGGTGGATCTAGGTCACTCAAGTCCAATTGCACGTTGGAATCCGTATCACTGGGCACTTCACTGGACCGAACGGGTTTTTTGCGTTCGTGCATTTGAAAGTCTTCAACTTCGTCGTCTGGCCCGAGGTTGGGTGTTTCAAACATGCCTTCAATTTCCATCTTCTCAGCCGGCACATCGTAGTCGATAGGAATGTGTGTGGACTCAAGCTCCTCGGGTTTGAGATTCACCCGATACTTTTCGCTGCCTTTAATTTTTGGGATTGAGACTTGCAAAAAGTCTTCATCAATCTTCGGCGGGAGCGGCAAGTCTGGCGGTAGCGCAGCCGTGGCAGGAGCACCATCCGTTGAAACTTTAGGAAAATTTAAAAACTGAGAGATGCGCTGGCTCTGCGTGCGGGGGACGAGCTCAGTCACCAACTTTCGTAGGGCCGAAACATCAAAGGGCTTCTCCAACTGAGCGTTGGCCTGTGAGGCTTGATACTTGTCTTCGTCGAGCTCCATAAACCCGCTCCACATGAGCACAACGGGAATAGATTTTAACGTTGCGGAGGCCTTGAGTTCGGCGCAAACATCGTAGCCGTTTTTCTTTTGCAGCAACACATCGGCGAAGATGATATCGGGAGCGAATGCTGCCGCAACGCTAGCGACATCCAGGCCAATATTGACCGGCCGGACTTCCACCGCAAAGTCTTGCAAAGCCAACTGAAATACTTTTTTTATCGTCGAACTTTCGTCGGCGAGTAAGACGCGCAAAGCCATGGATTTAGTAGAATCGTTTTGTATTTGTTCGTCAAGTACGTAAAATTTCGGGTCTAATCGGCTCTGCTCGGCAAAGCAATTTTCAGTTGAAATTACGAATATGCAGTTGATAGATCGCTACATCTTGAGTTTGTTTTTTCGCTACCTTTTGGCGGGCATTCTCGTTTTTGTGACTCTGTTTCTTGTCTTTGACTTTATGTCATTTGGGGTAAGCAACTCCGGCGCCTCAAGTGGCGCGCTGATTCGCTACTACGGCTATCACACACCCTGGGTGATTTACCAGCTTATGCCGGTGGCGTGCTTGATGGCCACTCTCTTCACCCTCTCCTCCATGAATCGAAGCAATGAATTGACAGCACTTTACAGTATGGGGACCGGGCTCACTCGAATTGCCGCGACCGTGTTGCTCGCAGTGGTGGGACTTTCTGTGATGGTCTTTGGCTTTGCCGATCAAATTTTACCGCGGCTGATTCACAAAAAGAATTACGTCGAATACGTTGAGATCAAAAAACGTCCAGGTCTTTACTCAACCGTTAAGACCAACAAGATTTGGTACCGGACTGAAAACATTCTCTACAACATCCGCACGTTGAATCCAGAGAAGAAACTGGCGCATGGAATCACCTTGTACTATTTCAACCCCGAGTGGGAGCTCACACAGTTGATTGCGGCCAGTCAGGTCGAAATGAATGGCAATTCGTGGAATCTCAAAGATGGCCTGGTCACGCTTTTTGCGGCGGAGAGCAGCTTTCCCTTAACTCGGTCGTTCACGAGTAAAATGATCACAATGAATGAGGATCTCAATGATATCCAGTCGACGGCGAATTCGTCAGAGATCATGAGCTTGAGTGAACTCGGTCGATTTATCCAGCGGAACAAAGAGGCTGGTCTGGATACACTTCGGTATGAAGTGGATTACCACGCCAAGTTTAGTTTTGCTTTTGCTTCGATTGTTATGTCGATGCTAGGAGTTCCGTTTAGCGTGAGTCGCGCTCGCTCAGGCGGCACAGTTGCGAACTTAGGGATTTGTCTAGCGCTGGCCTTTGGCTACTGGATTGCTTATAGCTCGGCTCTCACCCTGGGGAAACATGGGGCTGTGCCGCCAGTGGCTGCCGCTTGGGGGCCAAACCTAATTGCCATGGCAGCCGCATGGATGTTCGTAAAACGCTTGAAACGATAGGTGGAAATAACCCGCCAGTTGCGCTATCATAGAGAGATTATGGCCAAACTTGAGATTCTAAAATTTCCAGATCCGCGCCTTCGCAAAAAAGGTGTCGCTGTCGCTGAGGTGACCCCTGAACTGCAGCAGCTGGCTAAGGATATGCTTGAGACCATGTACTCGTTCAAAGGGATTGGTTTGGCCGCAGCACAGGTCAATCGACAAGTGCGTCTGTTGGTGACAGACACCCGGCCCCGTGAGGAGGGGCGCTACAAGCCCGAAGAGATGACTGAATTGGAGCAAGCCGTTCCACAGCCTTTGATTCTGTTCAATCCTGAGATCACCAACAAGCGGGGCAAAACCACCTACGACGAAGGTTGTCTGAGTGTGCCGACGTATTTCGAAACCGTAGAGCGATTTGACTGGATAGAAATCACCGCCTTAGATTTAGAAGGCAAGCGCATCACCTTTCAAACCGATGGCCTTTTGGCCATTTGTCTGCAGCACGAAATTGATCATTTGGACGGACGATTATTTATTGACCGCCTGAGCGCTATAAAGTCCACCCGACTCAAGAGTAAAATCAAAAAATTTGGCTACCCTGACCCCAGTCACCCTGAGTCTGCCGAGGATCTAGCGGATGCGGAAGATGCCGAGCTAGAAAGCGAAGAACACCGGTTGTGAGTCGTATTCGTAGTCTATTCATGGGCACACCTGAGATTGCACGGCATTGCCTAGAGGCGATGATCAAAGACGAGCATTTTGAGATCGTGGGAGTGGTCACTCAGCCAGATCGCCCTGCCGGCCGAAAACTGCAGTTGCAGCCTTCGCCGGTGCGGGCGCTGGTTGAGCCTCTGGGTATACCTGTGTTCACACCTGACGATGTCAATCAAGACAGCGTACTGACTGAGCTCGCCGTGCTGAAGGCCGAAGTGGTTGTGGTCGTAGCCTTTGGACAAATCCTTAAAGACAAACTGTTGCAAATGTTTCCACTGAAGGTCGTCAATGTCCACGCCAGTGTTTTGCCGGCATGGCGAGGCGCAGCTCCCATCCAACGGTCACTGATGCATGGTGACCCAGAGGGCGGAGTGAGTTTGCAGCTTATGGTGCGTAAGCTGGATGCCGGGCCCATCCTAGGTTTGCGACGCTTTCCTCAGCCGCCGGAGATGAATGCGGTTGAGGCCTATCAGCTTTGTTCAGAGCTCGGAGCCAAATTAATTGAAGTCGACCTTATGGATTATTTGCGTGGCAATCTCTCGGCGATTCCGCAAGACGAATCAAAGGTTACGATTGCTCGAAAGATCGAGAAGCGAGAGGCCGAAGTGGACTGGCGTCAGTCGGCATCGGTAGTTCACAATTTGGTGCGGGGGTTAGCCTTAGGCCCCAATGCCTTCACGCATTTCGCAGGCAAGGCGGTAAAAATTCACCGCACAAAAGTGGTGACCGCCGACGGAGTTGGTCCAGGTGCTCGCCCTGGGCAGGTGCTTTCTGTCGATTCGAAATCAGTGCTTGTCCAATGCGGCGCGGGCAGTCTAGAACTCCTTGAAGTTCAACCCGAGTCACGGGCGCGCGTTCAAATCGATGAATTTTTGCGCGGTCACTCAGTCAAGGCGGGAGACACCTTTGGCAAAGAGCAACCAGCTCCACAGTTCGTCTAATAGTTCTTTTAATGGTCCGTTAAGACCGCAAACTTCGGCCTCGCACTTCCTTATCGCTCCTAGTATTTTGTCAGCGGATTTTGCAAAGCTTGGAGAAGACGTGCGAGCAGTCGAGCGGGCTGGTGCGGACTGGATTCATGTCGACGTCATGGATGGCCACTTTGTGCCGAACCTGACAATCGGCGCACCGGTTGTTAAAAGTCTGCGTCCTGTCACAAAGTTGCCACTGGACGTGCACTTGATGATCGAGGAGCCGCTTCGATACATTGAGGACTTTGCCCGCGCCGGCGCAGACTACCTAACCATTCATGTGGAGAGCACTCAGCAAGTTCAAGAAACTTTAACCGCCATTCGCGCGCAGGGAGTGAAGCCCGGCATCACGTTGCGCCCTGGCACTGCGATCGAGTCCATTTTTCCTTACTTGTCGCAGGTGGAGCTGGTCTTGATCATGACGGTAGAGCCAGGGTTTGGTGGACAGTCGTTTATGGCAGATCAAGTTGAGAAAATCGCTAAAGTCCGGCACGAGCTCAAACGCCTAGGTCACTCGGCGCTCATTGAAGTGGACGGCGGAGTTACCAATGAGACGGCGAAGCAGTTGCGAGAGGCCGACGTATTGGTCGCTGGCAGCTACATCTTTAAACAGGACTACAAAACGGCTATAGATAATCTTCGAGCTGAAAAATAAAGGATGATAGATGAAGTTAGATGGCAGCAATCTCAATATCGACAACGTTTGGCAGGTGGCTCATTCGGTGGTGCCGGTCAGTCTCGCCAACGAGGCCCGCTTAAAGATTCGAGAATCGCGCAATTACATTGAAGGACGACTGGACGCGGGCGAAGTCATTTATGGGGTGAATACTGGCTTTGGGGCATTTAGCAGTGTGAAGATATCGAATGCCGATATCGCGCAGTTGCAAAAGAATTTAATTCGATCGCACTCGAGTGGAGTGGGCCCTGCATTTTCGCCGGCCCAGACTCGCGCTATCATGTTGCTGCGAGCAAATGCCTTGGTTCGTGGGCATAGCGGAGTTCGTGCCGAGGTGATCGATAAAATTCTGGAATTTTTAAATCAGGACGTCATCCCAGTGATTCCCGAGCAAGGCAGTGTGGGTGCATCGGGAGATTTGGCTCCGCTCTCACATTTGGCATTGGCGCTGATTGGTGAGGGAGAAGTTTGGAACAGTGGCGTTGCGACTCCAACGGCCAAAGTTCTGCAAGAGAAAGGCATTGCAGCACTTGAGCTCGAGGCCAAAGAAGGACTTTCGTTAATTAACGGCTGTCAGGTGATGACCGCTGTTGGACTCTTGGGTCTGTATGAGGCGCGCCGACTTTTGTGGCTGATGGATTTGTCAGGGGCGATGAGTTTAGAGGCGCTGCGTGGCTCGCGCTTGGCATTTGATCCATTGATTTTCGCGACACGTCCGCACCCGGGTGAGGCTAAGACAGCTCGCAATATTTTAAAAATCCTAGGGGCACGCTCTCCCATCAGTGAGAGCCATAGCAATTGCAGTAAAGTTCAAGATGCTTACTCTCTCCGGTGCATGCCGGCCGTGCATGGAGCTGCCAAAGACGCGCTTCGCTATGGCCTGAATGTTTTGGAGATTGAGGCGAATTCGAGCACAGACAATCCATTGGTGTTTGCCGAGGCCGGTAAGATTCTAAGCTGTGGCAATTTTCACGGCGAGCCTGTGGCCTTCGTGCTGGACTTTATGGGCATTGCGATGAGTGCTCTCGCCAGCATCTCAGAGTGTCGCATCGAGAAGTTGATCAATCCGGCCATGTCAGATCTCCCGGCGTTTTTGGCTCCCAATGGGGGACTCAATAGCGGTCATATGATTGTGCAAGTGGCGGCGGCATCACTCGTGAGCGAAAATAAAATTTTGTCACACCCGGCTTCTGTGGATAGCATTCCGACGTCTGCGGACAAAGAAGATCATGTGAGTATGGGGACGATAGCCGCTCGTAAGTTTTTAAAGATCACGCAAAATGCAGAGAACATCGTCGCGATGGAGCTGCTTTCTGCCACGCAAGCACTGGATATGCTCAAGCCTCTCCGCCCTGCAGGTACGGTGTTGCAAGCGTTAGATAAAATTCGCGAGCGGGTGCCTTTTGCCGAGGTGGACCGAGTGTTTGCCGTTGACATCAAGGCGATTCGAGAACTGATTCAATCGGGTGAACTCATTCGGCTGTTAAATTCCAGCACAGGAGAACTAGAATGGTAAAGCCTGAACCAGCAAAGCATGAACCCGTGAAGCTCGGACCGATCCGCGCACCTATTGGCAACAAATTGCACTGCAAAGGTTGGATGCAAGAGGCGGCTTACCGTATGCTGCAAAACAACCTCGATCCAGATGTTGCGGAGCGCCCTGAGGATCTGATCGTGTACGGCGGACGTGGGAAGGCGGCGCGTGACCCGCATGCATTTCAGCAAATCTTGCGCGCTTTAACTGAGCTTGAGAATGATGAAACCTTGCTCATTCAGTCAGGCAAACCCGTTGGAATTGTCCGCACCCATGTCGATGCGCCGCGAGTTCTTTTGGCGAATTCAAATCTTGTGGGAAATTGGGCCAACTGGGAGGTTTTTGATGATCTCGAACGGCGTGGTTTGATGATGTATGGACAGATGACTGCTGGCTCATGGATTTACATCGGCACGCAGGGGATTGTTCAGGGCACCTATGAAACATTTGTCGAAGCGGGACGCCGACATTTTGAGGGTTCGTTAAAGGGCCGGGTGATTTTAACGGCTGGTTTAGGCGGGATGGGTGGTGCACAACCCTTGGCCGGTGTGTTTGCTGGTGCTTGTGTGTTGGCGGTGGACGTGGATCCCACCCGCATTCAGCGGCGCTTAGAAACAAAGTATGTCGATGAAGTCGCCAAAGATTTAGACGATGCCCTTGCTCGCATCAAAGAGTACCAGACGAAAGGCGAGGCTCGCTCGGTGGCGCTTTTGGGAAATATGGCCACGGTCATTCATCAATTGATTGCAAAAAACTTTGTTCCCGATTTGCTCACGGATCAGACGAGTGCGCACGATCCACTCACCGGGTATATCCCCGAGGGTTTAACCATTGAAGAGACCGAGAGTCTCCGGCGCACTGACCCCAATCAGGTGGTTGAACGCGCTAAAAAAAGCATGGGCAGACACGTTGAAGGCATGCTTGAGTTGCAACGGCGCGGCTCGATCACCTTTGACTATGGCAACAATATTCGCGCCATGGCTAAACTCGTTGGTGTGAAAGACGCCTTTAAAATCCCAGGGTTTGTGCCGGAGTATATTCGACCCTTGTTTTGTCTTGGGAGTGGCCCCTTTCGGTGGGTGGCTCTCAGTGGCGATCCGGCCGATATCCAGGCGACCGATGCCGCTTTGAAGGAGCTTTTTCCGCACAAAAAAAATCTCCTGAGATGGTTGGATATGGCGGAGAAGCGCATTGCCTTTCAAGGTCTGCCGGCGCGGATTTGCTGGTTAGAGTATGGCGAGCGTGCGCAAGCGGGATTGCTTTTTAATCAGATGGTAGCCGATGGTCGAGTGAAGGCTCCGATCGTGATTGGCCGCGACCACCTAGACTGTGGGTCTGTGGCTTCACCGAATCGTGAGACCGAGGCCATGCGCGATGGCACCGATATGGTCGCCGATTGGCCCATCTTGAATGCACTAGTAAACACCGCCTGTGGTGCCAGCTGGGTGAGTTTTCATCATGGGGGTGGGGTGGGAATGGGTTACTCTCTGCATGCGGGTCAGGTCATCGTGGCAGACGGTACTCCTGCAGCAGCAGCCCGGCTCGAGCGAGTCTTGACGGCAGATCCGGCCATGGGTGTGTTTCGGCATTTCGATGCTGGATATGAGACGGCACAGACTGTCGCCAGGGATCGCAACGTCATTCGCCACGGCATCCCGTACACTTAATTGTATTGGACATCACCAATGTCCTAAGCTTTCATTGTAAAGTAGCTTTTCAAAAATTCGGAGGACAACGAAATGAAACTTCAACATGCTCTCGTGATTGCATTGGCGCCAGCCTTGATGGTTAGCACCGCTTGCAATCGCAAGCCGAGTCTTGCAACGGATAAGGCCAAGGTTAGTTATGCGATCGGACAAAACATTGCGCAGAATATTAAGGCGCAGAATATCGAGCTTGACCCTAAGGTCGTGGCTTATGCTGTTGAGTCTGGACTAAAAGGTGACAAGGCCGAGTTGACTCCCGAAGAGCAACAAAAGGCGATACAAAATCTCCAGCAGCAAGCTCAGGCCAAAATGGCTGAAGAGGCTGAGAAGAATAAAAGTGCGGCAGCTGAGTTCTTGGCTAAGAACAAAGAAAAAGCCGGCGTAAAGGCAACGGCTAGCGGGCTTCAGTACGAAGTCCTGCGCGAAGGCAAAGGCCGCAAGCCCACGATGAAAGACAAAGTTTCTGTTCACTACACAGGTACTTTGGTTGACGGTAAAAAGTTTGATTCTTCCCATGACCGTGGTCAGCCAGCAGATCTGCCAGTTTCTGGCATTATCAAAGGTTGGCAAGAGGCTTTGCAATTGATGCCGGAAGGAGCGGTTTACAAGCTCTACATCCCACCTGATTTAGCTTACGGTGCACAGGCTCAGCCTGGCATTCCACCCAACTCCACTTTGGTATTCGAAGTTGAGTTGATAAAAGTTCAGCCTACATCTGCAAAGAAGTAGAAATAAAAAAGGCCGACTAGTGATAGCCGGCCTTTTCTCAGTCGAGTTGTGTGTCTAACTGACTAGTTTAAGTCTTACTGAATACGACGATCTTTGATCGACTTTGTTAGCGCTTCTAACGGTGTTCTCGAAAAATCCCGCCCATCCTCAAGATTAAATTCGCTTAGGTTAGAAACGTTTTCAGTGCGAGTCTCTCGACTTTGCTGAACTTTAAGGAGTATTTGACTAAATTCTTTGGCGAGCACCTGAAACTGCGGATTGGCGCAAGTCGCTCGAATCGCGCTGGAGTACTGATGGGTGCGCTTGAAAAATGCACAAAAACTAAGAGCCACGCGGGCTGAGGTTTCAGACGAGCGTAGATCCATAAGACTGCGCATTCGAAAGTGGTTCCACGAGTACTGCATGTCTTCAGCTTCGACCGTGTCGGGCAACAGTTGCCAGTTGAGTGGGCTGAGAACGAGTGATTCGAAATAGTCGAGAGGATTGGCAGAAAAGCCCCCGCGAGCCAGAGGTCTGGAGATGATGTTTTTATTCGATTGCTCGAGCATCAGGTAAACGGCTCGACCCTCACCTGAGACAAATCCTAGAAACTCACGGTAATCGGCTTGAGCCTGTGCGGTTTGATAAGCCAAAAACTTTGGGGCCTCACGATTGATCAGAAAGTCTTCAATCTCCTGTTGAGCTCTTCCCAAGATAAACTGGCCGCTAGCGTTGCCCCAGTCACCCGAAGCTTCGCGTTCAATTCGAGAGACCTCGTCTTTGATCCATTCACGTAGGCCCAGATTTTGTAAAGTGTATGAACCGTAAGGCGTCGAGTTCTTCGAGTCAGCTGCCTGGACTAAGGCGCCGGCAGCTTGGCGCGCCGCCTCTTCAGTCATCCCAGGCTGATAAGTTTCACTGATTTTTTTGCAGTCTGTGCAGACTTGACTGAGCTTTTGGATCTGCGAGCTGAGAACTGAATCAAGCTTCATCAAGTTGGCAACTTGTTCGGCGGGGTTCAACAGGTGTTCAATCTGTCCTTGAAAGCTGTGATAAGTGCAAAGGTTCTGCACGTAGTTGGTCCAATGCGATCGAATCTTAAAGTCATAGCCGGCACGGGTCTTGTTAAATGAATCTAGGCCGGTGAGGAAGCCCGCGATAAGGTTTCCGGCCAGAGCAATAGGAGCGCCGTATTGGCCACTGACCGACCCCACGAGGGTGGAAGCTTCACCAACAAATGAGGCGAGTGAACTCAATCGGTTGCCCTGAGCGTCCTCTTGGAAACACTGATTGCTGTTTGTAAACAAATCGTATAGGCTTGCAACTTTTGTTGTCATGCCTTCTGCATATTTTTTGACGAGCTCCGCTTGCGCTGCGGTGAGTGGGGTTTCAGTGCCGCGATTAACAATTTCCATAACTTTGGGGCGGTCCTCATCGAGCAGCTTCTTCAAGCTATCAACTTGCATAACTACATTTCGGCAATTGCCCGTATCCTTTACCGAAGCCTTGATGGCCTCTAGTTTGGAAATCATTTGCTCATACTCTTCGCCAATCGACGGGCAAGTCACCAACGGCGCGGGTGAGTGATCTTGCAGTTGGGCGTTTGACTGAGTCGGTGTAAGGAAATTTAGGGCTAAAGCTCCGGCGAGTAGGACGAGAACATGTGTTGTCATATTGTGGCCTCCTAACGCATAGTGTATATAGGGTCGAGCCATTGAATGGAAAGAGGTTCAGGTGGCCTGGAAATTTTGCTTGGTTAAAGGAGTAGGCACAGTCGATATGCGGACAGGACCACTGAAAATATTCAAAGACATCGGAGAGCTTTTGACGCTGCGCCGCGCAAATGAGGCCGGTGGTCGCAAGGTTGAAGAGGTGGATCTCAGTATCGTTAAAGATGCTGTTCTGGTGTGTGAGGCTGGGCGGGTGGCGTGGGTTGGTCCCTCAGCGATGTTCACTCAGGCAATCCAGCAGCAGTGGGCGGGTATCGAAGCTGCAGAGTTTATCTCGCTGGGTGGCAGAGACGTTGTGCCGGGATTCATCGAGTGCCACACGCATCTTGTTTTTGCGGGCTCTCGAGCGCAGGAATTTGAATGGCGAATCCGTGGGCAATCGTACCAAGAGATTGCAGCAAAAGGGGGCGGGATACTGTCGACCGTAAAAAGCACAAGAAGCGCGCCAACAGAAGAGCTCCGGTCCACGGCGCAACGTCGGGCGGAAAAATTTCTCCATCAGGGCGTCACCACACTGGAAGTCAAAAGTGGCTATGGGTTGGATCTGGAGACTGAGCTGCGTTGCCTGAAAGTCGCTAAGTCACTCAAGGGTCCTAGGATAATCACAACTTATTTAGGGCCTCACTCTCGCTCGCCGGACGTTCCAGATTTCGACAATTACATGAAAATGGTTTGTGAAGACGTGTTGCCTCGATTGTCGGGATTAGCGGATCGAGTCGATATCTACGTTGAGCAGGGGTTCTTTTCCGTAGCTCAAGCTAAAACTTATTTAAGTGCGGCTCGACGTTTGGGATTTCAACTTACAGCACACGTGGAGCAACTCAGTGACTTTGGTGGAGGACTGGCGGCGTTGCCATTCAAGCCTCAGTCTTTAGATCATTTGGTTTTTGCCAGTGACGAGCTGATAGATGCGCTCGCACAAAGCGAGACCACAGCCGTGTTGTTGCCAGCTTCGGATTTGTATTTGCGAATGCAGTACCCACGCGCTCGGCGAATGATCGACAGCGGCGTTCGGGTCGCGATCAGCACGGATTTCAATCCTGGCACGAGTCCCACTCAAGATCTAAGTTTAGTGGGGTGTTTGTCGCGACTTGAGATGCGAATGACTTTGCCAGAGGTCATTGGGGCCTTCACCATTGGGGCCGCGCATGCGCTTGGGCTGCAGGCTGAAGTGGGTTCATTGACTGTGGGGAAGTGCGCTGACTTTTGTGCGGTGGAGGGGTCTTGGCGAGACCTATTTTACAGCGTGGGCGACCACCCCATCCAGGCCGTGTATAAAATGGCTGAACCGATTGAGTTGTCCTATTCGTCTTCCACACCATAAAAAAATGAAAAAAGATTTTGATTTTCTTTGGAATACCTTCCTACTCTGGTTCTATCAGCGGTGTGTTGTACACGGATAGTGCAACTTAAGAAATCATGAGGAGTACCAACATGGCTCAGTCGGCGATTCATCTCACGCAATCTCGATTCTATTCCCCCGATTTCAATGCGGCGGTTTTTGACGGGCCCATCAGGATCTATTTTGCCCAACATCAGGAGGCACTGGCACTCAAGGTGTACCTACAACTGCAGCAGCACTTAAAGGACACGTATCTTACTTTTCGAAAGACATTCAAACAGCACGGGCAAACCATTTTTCTGATGCTTTATCCGAATGTAGAAGCCTTTGAAAGTTCCTTTGCTCATGGAGAGTCCACTGGCTCGCAAAACGTTGTGTCGGCGCGGCTAGGAGACGATTTTGTTTTGGGCATTAGAGGGCCACTTGAGGAGAGTCAGTACGTTGAGGTATTTGCAACCGTCGAGTCTATTCTGCAGACTCCGCAGCTGGTGCCGGAGCTTTCTCAGTAGGCGAAGTGTTTGGTTGGTTAGCGTCGTTGCCTTGGTCTGCTAAATTGTCGCCATCTTCAAAAATCTGCTGTCGCATCGTGCGCATCAATTCATCTCGTGCGGCTGGGCTGTCCCACTTGTAAGCTCCGATAGCGTGCCAAACTATATTGCCCTCAGGATTGACCAAAAAGTGTTGGGGCAACTCCCGCACTTGAAACGCCTGCTTCAGCACCCCCTCAGTGTCGAAAATTGTTGGGATACGAATTTCATTTTCCGTCAAAAAGCTCCGCGCGGCTTCAAAACTATCTGAGTTCGGCGCGTCGACATTGACAGTGAGAACTCGCAAGGTGGTGCTTTGCCAAGCTTCCATCATTTCATTGAGTGAGGGCATTTCATCTAGACAAGGGGCGCACCAATGCGCCCAAAAACTGATTAAGGTCCAGTTGCCTCGCAGGTCCGAGGAGCGAAAAGTGCGACCTCCGCCCGAGAAGTTAAACTCTGGGGCTAGTCGTTGTTCCATAGGACTAAGCGTGAGTTCGCGCAGCGATCTGGTCCATGTTGTCTCTTTAAGCTGTGATAGACTGTAAATAGCCAGTCCGATACATGCCATTGCAACCAGCGACATGCCAGCCATCAACCGGTAGGTTTTTCGAGGCGAAGGTTCGGGCGAGTTCGGTGAAGATCCAGCTGGTGCCATAAGGAGAGGGTAGCTTGGTCGGCGATCGGGGTCAAATTGTGGTGGAATATGTGTTGCTACTTGCGATCGGCGTAAGCGTCGCTATTTTGCTCACCTCCACTATGGTCAGTCGTGATCCCAACAACCCAGGGTTTTTGGTGCAAAAATGGTACGACATCATCCAGTTGATTGGCTCAGATATGGCCGACGACTTAGCTCCCGAAGAGTAAGGTGCTTGTTCGTTCGGTCAGATGAAAATTGACCCACGAGTGCTGAGCTCTTGATTGAGTCGCTGCTGCATCTTCTCTTGAATCTCCTCTGCGACTTCGCGCATAAGCTCTCGATCATGAATGGCGGACGGTTTGTAGGGGAGTCGTATGGGCTCCAGAAAAATCACTTTCCACTTTGAAGGCAGCGGAATGATATTTAGCGGGAGTGGCAGAATCACGCCGCGCAAAAATCGCGTCAATTTCAGCTGACTCAAGTTGATGTGTGTCTCTTCTGCACCCAGAATCAGCGTAGGAATAATCGAACACTCCGTCGAAATGGCCAGCCTGACAAACCCCCTCTTAAACTCTTGCAAGGCGTAGGCCTTAGTTGACGGTTTGAAGTTGCCGTACTCACCTTCGGGAAACAGCACAACCAATTGATTTTTGTTTAGGGCGCGGCGCGCATTCTCACTGGTCGCCTCAATAAATCCCAATCGGTTGGCAGGGAGAGCGGTAGTTTTCGTTAAAAACCAAAGATGATGAGTGAGAACTCTCGGATACCGACCACAGGCGCGCGTGATTTCATGTTGTAGAACCATGGCATCAAATCCCGACACACCGGAGTGGTTGGGAGTGATGAGTGCCGAACCGCGCTTCGGCAAATGTTCAGCGCCAATCACCTGAACTCGGAAGTAAGTTTTCATGAGTTCGAGAAAAAGGTGCGGCAGCAGACGATAGAGCACGGTGTCTCGATCGGACTGCAGCATTTGATTGAGAATCTCTTCTGGTTTGAGCTGAAAAAGTTGTCGAATCCGCATAGGATATTATGGTTCGCGAAGTTCCCTTCCAACAAGCTAAAACCGGAGAGCAAGATGGCAGAATTACCTCAGTATATATTGGCGCTCGATCAAGGCACTACCGGCACCAGCGTGGCCCTGATGAATCAAGAGGCAAAGTTGGTAGCGATGGTAGACTTTGACCACCCGCAGATTTATCCACAACCCGGTTGGGTCGAGCATGATCCTGAGGCGATTTGGTCTAGCGTGTTGAAAGGAATAGAAGCGCTTTTCGCAAAGGCTCGAATTAGCTCCAAACAAATTGTGTCTATAGGTATCACCAATCAGCGTGAGACCATTGTTGTCTGGGATGTAAAGACAGGCAAGGCCGTTCACAACGCAATCGTCTGGCAATGCCGCAGGACCACGGACTTTTGCAATCGCTTAAAGAAAGACAAGAAGGCTGTGCGCCTGATTCAAACTAGAACTGGGCTTATTGTCGACCCGTATTTTTCGGCCTCAAAAATTCGATGGCTCCTCGACAAAGTGCCAGGACTAAAGGCGCGCGCCAAACGAGGTGAGGTACGGGTGGGCACAATGGACACGTTTGTGTTGTGGCGACTCACCGGCGGTCAAGTGCACAAGACAGATGTGTCAAACGCTTCGCGCACGCAACTAATGAATATAAAAACGGGCAAGTGGGATGAAGAGTTGCTCAAGTTGTTTCGTATTCCAAAGTCAATCTTGCCGGAGATTCATCCATCCAGCGGCGAACTCGGACGAACGTCAGGCGTGCCTGGTTTAGTCGACGGTCTGCCAATCGCAGGTGTGGCAGGGGATCAGCAGGCGGCACTTTTTGGCCAAACCTGCTTTGCTGTGGGTGAAGCGAAATGCACGTTTGGCACAGGCTCCTTTTTGTTAATGAACACAGGACAAAAAATGGTGAAGTCAAAGTCAGGCCTGCTCACCACTGTGGCGTGGCAGTTGAAAGGGCAAAAATCTTTGACCTACGCCTTGGAGGGCGGAGCTTTTGTTTGTGGCGCTGCTGTGCAGTGGTTGCGCGATGAGCTTCGCTTGATAGAGAACAGCGCGGACGTCGAAGCCTTGGCAAGATTGGTGAGTTCAACAGATGGGGTGTTTCTGATTCCAGCGTTTGTCGGACTGGGGGCTCCCTACTGGGATCCGAAGGCACGCGCGGCAATCGTGGGTATGACTCGCGGTACAAATCGCAGTCACATCGCCCGTGCCACGCTCGAAGCGATGGCTTTACAAAATGTCGATATCCTTTGTGCGATGGAGAAAGATCTAGGCCGCAAGCTGCGCTCGCTTCGTGTCGATGGCGGCGCTGTCAGCAATGATTTGTTGATGCAAATGCAGGCGGATTTTTTAGGTGCGGCTGTCGAGCGACCAGCCGGCACAGAGTCCACAATTATGGGGGCGGCGTTTTTAGCGGGACTCGGAGTTGGCTTTTGGGCAAATCAACGCGAGCTGCAGCGGGTTTGGTCGTTGCAAAAAAAATTCATCCCGCGTTTGGCCGCAAAAACCAGAGTGAAACATCTTTCGGACTGGCACCTGGCAGTTGGCCGGGTGAGTCGTGCTAGTGAAAGAACTTTCGCTCCAGCTGACTGACTTCGGCAATCCAATGTAGCACAGGTTTTGGTCCGGGGACCTCTTGCAAATTGAGATAGCGTTCATTGGAGGCAGGTAGATAAATTTGTTTGAAACCAAGCTTAGTCGCCTCCTTCACTCGCTCTTGCGCTAGACTTGCACCTCGAACCTCGCCGGTCAGGCCCACTTCACCAAAAAAGCAACTGTTGGGCGGCAGGGGAACCTGTCGCTCACTCGAAACAAGTGCCGCCACAAGTGCAAGATCCACAGCGGGCTCAGTTAGACGAAGTCCACCGACAACATTGGTGTAAACATCGCGATTCGCTAGCGACATAGAGGTGTGTTTCTCCAATACGGCGGCCAGCATGTGCACCCGGTTGACGTCCACCCCGATTGTGGTGCGGCGGGGAGAAGGTAGGGGTGAGCTCGTGCAGAGTGCTTGGATTTCACAAAGAACCGGACGGCTACCTTCCATCGCGGCGAAGACGGCCGAGCCAAATCGATTGTCTCGTCGCTCTTCTAAAAAAAATTCCGAGGGATTCGCCACTTCGCGCAGCCCGTCTCCTGTCATAGCAAAAACTCCCAACTCATTGGTTGCGCCAAATCGATTTTTTACGGCTCGCAGCAGACGAAACTGTTGGTGATTGTCGCCTTCAAAAGCCAAAACGGTATCGACCATGTGCTCGAGCACGCGGGGCCCGGCGAGCGAGCCATCCTTGGTCACGTGCCCTATTAAAATCACTGTGATGCCGTGAGTTTTAGCCAATGCCAAAAGACGACCAGCGCACTCCCGCACTTGAGAAACTGAGCCGGGCGCGGACTCTACGGCGTGAGTAAAGACGGTTTGAATCGAGTCGACAATCAACACCTCGGGCTTACGAGCAAGAGCTGCTTCTAAAATGGCATCTAAGGAACTCTCCGAGGCTAAATCTACCCGCTGATCTTTTAAGCCCAGTCGTCGCGCGCGTAAGGCGGTTTGCTGAACACTTTCTTCAGCGCTAATATAAAGTACAGAAGCATTTTGGCTTGCCAGAGACCCGGCTATTTGCATGACAAGTGTGCTTTTGCCGATCCCGGGATCACCGCCCAAAAGAATGTAACTGCCCTTCACTAGGCCTCCGCCCAGAACGCGGTCGACTTCGAGCATCTTGGTCGAAATGCGCTGACCTAAATCCAAGGTGGGAGTGTCTATCAAATTGTAAACATCGAGGCCAGCTAGAGACTGTGCACCGGCAGCGCGCGCTTGGGGTCCTCCGGCAGTTGTCCCGACCCAGCCTTTGCGGGCAGGCTCCGTGCGCTCTTCGACAAAGGTATTCCACTCGCCACAATCGCTACAGCGGCCCTCCCATTTCGAGCGCTTGCTTCCACAGTTCTGACACACGTAAGCAGTCTTTATCTTGGCCACTGAAAAGCACCTCTTTGGTCCAATTTAGAGTCTCATTTATTGAGCAAGGCGGAGGCCAATGCAAATGCAAAAAATCATTCAGACTGGCCTCGTTATTTATTCGTCAATCGGACTACAATTGAGGATCAAGCGAGCGACATTTTTTGGGGGCAGATTTGAACGATTTTGGTGTTAAGGCCTTGGTGCTGGCGATAGCTCTCGCGTTGTGCGGTGGAGCTGGGGCTGAAGAGGATCCAGTTTTTGTCTCCTTTCAGCGCGGAGTGAAGAGCTTTCAGCAGAAGCAGTTTGATGCAGCTGTTGCGGCCCTTATTGAAATTCCTGAACTCGGCGCCGGGTATCTCTCTTTGTACAAGCACTGGTTTTTAGGACACGCGTACATGGAGATAGGCAAGTACAAAGAAGCAGAGCCGGAGTTTGCCAAAGTGATGAACGAGGCGTCGGCAACAGAAATGAAGTATCAAGCGCAGTTCGCGATGGCCGAGGCCGCGCTGAGACAAAAGAAGTATCGCGACACCGAACTTCGACTGCAGCCGCTCGAGCGCAAGTGGCGCAGATCTTATCGCTTGCCAGAGGTTCTGCATAGACTGGTCGTGGCCAATGTGAAAATGGGACAACTCAGCAAGGCCTGTCGTCGGGCCGAACGGTTGTACACGCAGTATCCAGGGCATCCCCTCGTCTTAGATTGGGGAAGCAATTTAGCGCTGGTAGAGGTGGACGGAGTAAAATTGGGTTGTACAACTGGAAAAGGGGATTTTCCGCGTCGACTGCACAACTTACAACGGTCTGGTGAGGCTGTTAAAGCCCAGCGTGAGCTAACGGCATTGATTGGCAAATCACCCGATGGGGATCGCTTTGAATTGGACATGCTGCTCGCTGGATTTTTAGGCGAAGAGGGTTCGGTCGAGGAGGCATTGAAAATTTTAGTTCGATACTATCCTAAACAAAAATCAAATATAAATTATTTAAATTTATTAGGAAAAACGTCTGGTCGCTCCGGTGAGTATCAGGTGGCCGTTGGCGCCTATGAGCGAATTTACAATCTTAGCCCCAAGAGTGGGGCTGGTCGAGAAGCTTTGTTCAAAGCAGCTTACCTTAGTTACCAGTTTCAAGATTATGATGGAGCGGTTCGCAAATTCGAACAACTCATTCGCACCAAGCCTCGGGCCGGGTTGGTGCGCGAAGCTCAGTGGCACTTGGCCTGGCTCCAGTATCTGCGGCACGACTACCGCGGAGCGATTCAACGTTTTAACCAGGTAGCCGGGGCCGGCAAATCGCGCAAACGACCGACCATCGTGCAAGAGCGGTTGCTTTACTGGTCGGCGATGGCGCATCTTCGCCTAGAAAAGTTCACTGAGGCGCAAGCTCAATTTATGGCCATATTTCAACGCAATCCTTACTCGTATTATGGGCTGGCCGCGCAAGCCCGTCTCGAAATAGTGGCTGCAAAAATTTCGGCTACACAGTCAAGAATCCCAGCCTCACTTAAACTGATGCCGTTTGGCAATGAGTCGGAGCGCCCAATCCTTCTGGACGGTGCAGTCGCCAGTCGCTCGTTGGCTGAGGCAGAGGCCGAGTTGAGTGAAGATGTTGACTCCGAGGAGGGGTCCATTGAAACGGCCGACTCCGAAGCGACGCCGCCTCCAGCCGAGGAAGGTGACACAGAGGGCGGAGTCAACTCAGAGTTAAAAGACCCGGTTTTGCGGGGACGATTGGATGTTGCACAAAAGCTGATTCAGCTCGGATTGAACGATCTTGCCCGCTGGGAACTTCTCGAGGTGGAGCGGCACACGCGCAATCGGCAATATCTGCGCTCGCTCCTTCCTGCTTATGAACGTATTGGCTCTTACAATCGCGCGGCCACACTCGCTGAGCTGACCTTTGGCAAAGAGCGCGAAGCCAGCGGGCTCGACGGAGCTCGAGCCCTTTGGCTCTCGATGTACCCGCAGGCTTACAAAATTCAAGTGGAGGCCATGGCGAAGCGTTACGGCGTTGCAACCGAATGGGTTTGGTCCATCATGCGAGCCGAGAGTCTGTACCGCCCCGACGTGATCTCACCCGTCGGAGCTCGTGGGTTGATGCAAGTGATGCCATACACGGCCCAGCACTTGGTGCGCCTCAGTGATGGTGCTGTGGGTGAGGACTACAACTTGCTAGATCCAAACGTAAACATCCTGTTGGGGGCTCAGTACTTGGGTCGGTTGGCGCAAAAATTCAAAGGCTCTCTGCCTCTAGTGGCGGCATCGTACAACGCCGGGCCGCACCGAGTCGAAGGTTGGTTGGTGAATTTTGGGCAGTTGGACATGGATGAATTTGTCGAACACATCCCGTTTCAAGAGACGCGCAACTATGTCAAAAAGGTCGTTCGACACCACACCCTGTATCGGCGCCTGTATGCGAAGGATGAAAAGAGCGTGGATTTGTTGGCCAAAGCCTTGGGAGTGCCGATCCCGACGCGGGCAGCGACGCGGGAGAATTGGGAATCCATGTGAGTACTTGACTTGACTCCAGCCCCTCAGCGACAAACTAGAACTCTACATTCTAGCGGGGGTTCATCATGTCGTTTAAGCTTGCCATAGGTTTGGGTCTTTCACTGGCACTCACGTTGTCTGGCTGCACCAAGCGGGGTTCAGGCGGCGATTATGGTTTGGATCTGAAAGAGACCTTAAGGGTCAATTTGATGCAAGAGCCTCCCTCGCTCGATTGGCAAAAGTCCACCGACACCACGTCTTCATTTGTGCAACTGCAAATCATGGACTCGATGATCACCTATGATCTTGCGGACCCCGAGCTGGCACTTAAGCCGGCGCTTGTCACCGAGTGGACTCCAAGTCAGGGTGCAAAAGTTTGGACCTTCACAATTCGGCCAGGCGTGAAATGGACCGACGGCATTGAATTCACCGCTCAGCAGGTGTTGGACGGATGGGAACGGTTGCTGCAGCCAACAACTGCTTCTGAATACGCCTACTTTCTTTTCGCTGTTAAGGGCGCAAAAGAATTCAACGCCGGTAAAATCAAAGACTTTAAGGAAGTCGGCGTGAAGATCAATGACAAGGGACAAATCGTGGTCGAGCTCATTCGACCGATGACCTACTTTCCGATGCTCCTCACACACCATTCCACCTTGCCCGCTCGTAAAGATATCGTCGAAAAATTTGGCGACAAGTGGACTGAGCCGGGCAATA
Organism: Bdellovibrionales bacterium; assembly: GCA_041739415.1. Lineage (GTDB taxonomy): Bacteria > Bdellovibrionota > Bdellovibrionia > Bdellovibrionales > UBA1609 > JALHOQ01. The sequence continues at coordinate 51,882 of JBGSNU010000009.1, forward strand.
TCGTCACGCTCGGCGCTTACAAGCTGCGCACCTGGGATCATGACAAAGCCATTGTTCTTGAACGCAACGACGACTACTGGGGTGAAAAAGCCAAGATTAAATATGTTATTGGCTACATGATCAATGAGTTCTCGACGGCGCTGAATCTATTTGAAAGTGGAAAATTAGATTTTCAAGAGACGATTCCCTACAAAGAGTTGCCCCGCTACAAAGACCGACCTGGATTCCACTTGGTCTCGAGTTTGAGCATGTACTATTATGGCTTCAACGTGCGCAAGCCCCCCTTCAGTGACTTGAAGGTTCGGCAGGCGTTCTCTCTTGCAGTGGATCGCAAGCAAGTGACCGACTTGTTAGCTGGTGGCCAGGTGCCGTTGCCAGGTTGGATTCCTCGAGGCATGTTTGGACATGAAGGCGATCGGGGCTTAAAGTTCGACGTCGAAAAGGCCAATAAACTTTTGATTGAGGCTGGATACAAAGATCGATCAAAGTTTCCTAAAGTCACCTTGGGCTTTAACACCAATGAAAATCACCAACGTGTGGCTGAAAATGTGCAGGCACAAATCAAGAAGAACCTCGGGATTGAAATCGAGTTGGCCAATGAAGAGTGGAAGGTTTATCTCAACCGGCTTCGAACGGACACGCCCCACATGTTTCGCTTGGGCTGGCTCGCGGATTATCCAGATCCCGACAATTTCTTAGGTTTAATGACCAGCTACTCTGAGAACAACCACACGGGTTGGAAGAGTAAAAAGTATGATGACTTAGTCGAGAGTGGAGCAAGTGCACTCGACAAAGAGGCACGCCGGCAAACATATTCGGCCGCGCAAGCAATCTTAACTGAAGGCGACGTGCCGGTTATGCCGTTGTTCTCAGACGTTCGTCCCATTTTATTGTCTGAGCGCGTGCAAGGTTTTCCGCTGAATGCGATGAATCGCTGGGACCTTAAGGTCGTGAGCCTGAAGTGATCGAAAGATGGTGGGGGACCTCTGTTCTAGGCTTGTTCTTGAGCATGGTCCTGATCAGTTTTTTTGCTTACGAAATCCCCCTTGCCCTGTGGTGGATTGAGGGCTTGCTGTTTTTCGGCGGAGCCATTTATTTTATTATTGATCGAGGCATGGGGCGTTTTGTTTTTAAACGTCTGCTCGAAGCTCTGTTTGTGATCTGGGTGATTGCCTCATTGACCTTTTTGCTGCTCCGGCTTTTGCCGGGAGGGCCGTTTGACTCTGAAAAAGCTCTGCCCAAAGAGGTGATGGAAAACCTCGAGAAAAAGTACAACTTAGATGGTTCACTTCTGACCCAGTACGGAGATTACATGGGTGGATTGTTCCGCGGGGATTTAGGGCAATCTTACAAATACATTGGTCGTGATGTCACTTCGATCATCTCAGAGACAATCTTTAGCTCCATTCAGCTCGGAATATACGCGCTCATTATTGCCTACGTCTTGGGTCTTCCCATGGGGGTCTTGGCCGGATGGAGGCGTGGCACGTGGGTGGATTTCAGCTCGATGTTCTTAGCCATCAGTGGGGTTTCCTTGCCGAGTTTTTTGATGGCTCCCATTTTTATTTTGGTCTTTGCTTTGTGGTTGGGTTGGTTGGAGCCCGCCATGTGGGACGGACCGCGGTCCTATATTTTGCCGATGGTTGTCTTGGGCATCCGCCCGGCTGCAGTCATCGCCAGGCTGACCCGCGCCAGTGTTTTGGAGGTTGTGCATTCCGATTACATTCGAACGGCACGAGCGAAGGGTTTAGACGCCCGCACAGTTTTGTTTAAGCATGTCTTGCGCAACTCCTTGATTCCCGTGTTGACGCTTTCGGGCCCACTGGCGGCGTCTGTGTTGACCGGGTCGTTTGTGATTGAGCAGATTTTTGCAATCAATGGGATCGCTAAGCACCTCGTTTCAAGTGTGGGCAACCGCGATTATCCCTTGATTCTCGGCACGACTCTGTTGTTTTCACTAATGCTGGTTATAGCCAATTTGATCACGGACTTACTGATGGCGATTGTAGATCCAAGGGTGAAGATGTCATGAAGCAACAGGGGCAAAGTTTGCAAGCAGAGGCCTGGACTAGATTGTGTAAAAATCCTGTAGCGATTGTTTCCTTTGCTTTGATTTTTTTGGTGTCCATGATGGCCGTCCTAGCACCGTGGTTGGCGCCGTATCCTTTTGATGAGCAGTTTTTAGATCGCGTTTTGATCTCACCCAATTCAGTGCATTGGCTCGGTACGGACTCACTAGGGCGAGATATGTTGTCACGGTTGATTTATGGCGCGCGCGTGTCTATGACCGTGGGAGTTCTCACTGCCGTCATTTCCTTAGGCATTGGCACTGTGTATGGAGCAACGGCTGGCTGGTTTGGCGGTTGGGTCGACAGTGTTCTCATGCGTTTTGTCGACATACTCGATTCAATCCCACCGCTTGTTTTATTGATTTTGGTAAAGCTCATATTTGACGCCGTTGATATTATCGCCAATCCTGAACTGAAGGCACTGGTGGGAATGCTCTTGGCCCTCTCTTTGGTGAGCTGGGTGTCTTTGGCTCGAGTTGTGCGAGGGCAGATTTTGCAAGTTAAACAAATGGCGTATGTTGAGGCTGCGCAGTCTATGGGCGCATCCGGAGTGCGCATAGTGGCTCAGCATATAATGCCCAATATTCTAGGGCCCATCATCGTGCTTTTGACCTTCCAAATTCCAAGCAATATTTTGTATGAAAGCTTCTTGAGCTTTTTGGGTCTTGGATTGCAGCCCCCGTTTTCAAGTTGGGGTGTGTTGGCCAACGATGGGTGGCGCTCGCTTCGATCGTTTCCGCATCTGATGATTTCACCAGGCCTTGCCATTTTTGTGGCGATGTTGGCGTTTAATCTCTTGGGAGACGGACTGCGCGACGCCTTTGATCCCCAGTTGCGTGGTCGCAGCTAGTTCAAGCATGATCAAAGCCACCGCACTCAGTAAAAAATTTAACAACTTCTTCGCCGTCGAAAATTTAGACCTGGAGATTCGCAAGGGAGAGTGTTTTGGTTTGCTCGGCCCAAACGGCGCTGGAAAATCCACTTTTATCAATATGATTTATGGCACCGCCAAGCGCACCTCGGGTGACTTGTCGGTTTTTGGGTTTGATCCCGATCAGAACAGTCGCGCGATTAAGAAGCGGCTGGGAGTCGTGACTCAAGACAATGCGCTCGACGAGAGCCTGACTGTTGTAGAAAACATGCTTCTCTATGCAGCATTCTTGGGGCTATCTAAACAACTTGCGCGCGCGCGAGTAAATGAGCTGTTGGAATATATGAACCTTGCGCACAAGAGCGCGGCTCGCATTCAGTCGCTCTCGGGTGGCATGAAGCGGCGGCTAGTATTTGTTCGAGCTCTGCTTGGTAAACCTGAACTGTTGATATTGGACGAGCCCACGACAGGCTTAGATCCTGCCGTACGGCATCTGCTGTGGGGAAGAGTGAAGGAGTTGCGGCAATCTGGAACAACCATAGTTTTAACGACCCATTACATGCACGAGGCCGAAGTTCTTTGCGATCGTCTCGTGATTCTTAATAAGGGCCAAGTTGCGGCGGAGGGTTCGCCGGCGGATTTAATTGGGAAACATTCGCCAGGATATATAGGTATATTTAGTTTAGACGATCGAGCTCGAATTCTGTCGCTGCTATCGATTCGACCCGACGTGAGCTTGCACGAAGACACCTCCGGGGTGTACCTGCGTGCTCCAAGTTTGCGAGAGCTGACTGCGTTTCACTCTGAACATGGGCTGCAGCCTTTACAGATTCGCCCAGCCAATCTCGAGGATGTATTTTTAAAACTAACGGGTAAGGATCTTTCCTCCGATGCTTGAATCGTTAAAGCTTTGCTTTCATATCACTCGTCGCAACTGGATCGTTTATAAGAAGGATCTCATTGCCAATATCTCGCCGACGGTAGCGGATCCCGCACTTGTTTTGGTGTCGCTCGGTCTTGGCCTCGGTGCCTATGTGAGCGAAGTCCAAGGTATGAGCTACATCCAGTTTATGGCGCCTGGGCTAACAGTGGCCACGGCACTGTTCACCTCATTTTTTGAGAGCAGTTATGGATTTTATGTGCGCATGACCTACGAAAATGTCTTTAAGGCTATGCTCACCACGCCTATTGGGGTCGCCGAAGTCATTTTTGGCGAGCTCATTTGGGTGGGTTTAAAGGGCGCAGTGATGGCAGTTGGGGTCGCCGTTGTGTTGGCGCTCTTTGGCTTGATGCGGGATCCTTGGTGGATTCCTGGGCTTTCAGTTGTGGGATTTTTGGTGGCAGTGCCATGCGGGGCGATGGGGCTCTTGGCCACGGCCCTCGTGAGAAATATCAATCAGTTTCAAACGGTGTACTCATTCATTATTGCTCCGCTATATTTTCTTTCGGGAATCTTTTTTCCGATTGATGAGATGGCGAGCTCCGTGCGGCTGGCAGCGGAATTTTTTCCGTTGATTCATGGAGTTCGACTAGCACAAGCGCTGTTTTGGGACACCGCCATCATCGAAACATTCATCTGGAGCGGCGGGATTCTCATGGTGCAAACCGTAGTTTTGTCCGCGGCGGGATTTTATATGATCCGCCGCAAACTCATTCTTTAAATTAATTGGCTAGACGTTAAAGCGGAACAACATAATATCACCGTCTTTCACCAAATACTCTTTGCCCTCGGAGCGGTATTTGCCAGCTTCCTTCACGGCCGCCTCGGACTTGAAGTTGAACAGGTCTTCGCAGTGATAGGTTTCGGCTCGAATAAACCCCCGCTCAAAATCCGTGTGAATAACGCCAGCCGCCTGTGGAGCCTTGCTGCCTTTAGCCACTGTCCAAGCTCGCACTTCCTTTTCACCGGCCGTGAAGTAGGTGATTAAATTCAAGAGTTGGTAGCTTTCGCGGATCATCCGATTGAGCCCAGGTTCACTGATTCCCATAGAGTTTAAGAATTCCCCGCGCTCGCTGGGGTCGAGTTGGGCAATTTCAGCCTCCATCTGACTGCAGATCACAAGACTTAGGTTGTTCTCAGCCTTGGCGTGCGCCGCCACTTTGTCCGCCAGCGCACTCGAACCAGCTAAAAATTCATCTTCTGAAACATTGCAGACATACAATACAGGTTTAGATGTGAGTAAATGCAGTTCGTACAATATCTGAGCTTCATCGTCGAGCACTTCAACTGTGCGGGCTGGTCGTCCGTCTTTTAATGCGTCGTACAGCTTCTTAACAATGTTAAATTCAGAGCGAACTTTTGCATCTTTTGACGTCAGCGCAAGTTTCTCGATCTTCTTAAAGCGCTTTTCGATAGAATCTAAATCTGCCAGCATCAACTCGGTGTTGATCACCTCAATGTCTCGTAGTGGATCGACAGAGCCATTCACGTGCACCACATTCGAATCTTCAAAGCATCGGACCACATGTAAAATGGCATCGGTCTCGCGGATGTTTGAAAGAAATTTGTTGCCAAGACCCTCGCCCTTACTGGCGCCGGCAACTATCCCGGCAATATCGACAAATTCAATCACCGTCGGGACTTGGTTCTGGGGCTTAACAAACTGCGAGATTTTCTCAAGCCTTGTGTCTGGCACGGTCACAATGCCGACGTTCGGGTCGATGGTGCAAAACGGGTAATTTGCAGCCTCGGCTTTGCTTGAGGTTAGGGCATTGAACAGAGTACTCTTTCCGACATTGGGCAATCCAACAATTCCACATTTTAAACCCACAAGAACCTCCTCGGTTGCTCTACTTTTCTGACTGCGGCGGTATCGTTTTGCTATTGAATCGTGTGGCAGCTTGACTAATCCCGGCCTTTAGCCAGAGCTCAACCCCAGTTATCGCCAATTCCATAAACTCGGGCAGTCTTTGTTGCTCGTCATTCGAAAAATTTTGGAGGACCCAGGTCGCGACATCCAAGGTGGGACGAGTGACCTCACCTGCATCGTTGACATAATTGGGAGGTCTCCCAACGCCCAAGCGGAGACGGGCGTAGTCGTCTGTTCCTAAAACCTGATGGGTGTTGCGAATCCCATTATGGCCGCCATGGCCACGCTTCTGTTGGAACTTCATGGATCCAAACGGTTGGTCCACTTCATCGTGTACAATCAGCAGGTCATTGAGCGGGATGTTGTAGAACCCGAGTATTGGACCCACGGATTCGCCAGAAAGATTCATAAAAGTTTGCGGCTTACATATAAGAACAACTTCATCACCAATTTTAATTTTTTGAGTTTCTGCTTTGAATTCGCTCTTAAAGGCAGCCCGCTCAGCAAAGACACCGGCGAGTGCGTCAATAAATAAGAAGCCGATATTGTGCCGAGTGATTTGATACTTCGGGCCAGGATTGCCCAACCCAACTATCAGTTTCAATGACCAATCTCCTAGCCTGGCGAAATAGGATTATTTCTTCTCGCCAGCGGGAGCTTTTGCGGCAGCAGGTGCGCCGGCAGCGGGCGCAGCACCGGCGGC
>JBGSNU010000018.1:0-21130 GCA_041739415.1 Bdellovibrionales bacterium
CTGCGGCACTTCCGACCAGAAAAACTAAAAAACCTAAGCGCATCACCATGGTCGACCGATATCTTGCGTGGGTGGAGGGGGAAGAGAAAAAATCCCTCAAATCCGTTATCGCCGTGCCGGCGATGTCTCAAATTTTGCCATTTCAGGCGCTTTCGATAAGTCTTAATCGCGGGAGACGAGAATAAACCTACGATGTGGCTCGAGCATAAAGTAGAAACGTCGTTCTGAGGATGAGGACATTAATATTTACTAGCATTGGCGCTGTATGCGGTCATCAAGGGAATCTCTGGGAAGCCGTGGCGATCATCATCAGTTGCGATTTATGGGGTCCTAGCGAGGATCTCGCTCGCAGGCGCTACTGACGAATTTGATTTTTCTAGAAACGTCGCATTGCTGACCCAGCCAAAGTTGGGGTCAGTGCACCAATTGCCTCTCCCAACGGGACGGTCGGACTGTTTTCGGCCCGCAGGAGGTATGGGGAGCCTCGCTCGGTACCAGTTCGGTCAACAAAGCTTAGGAGGCCTCCAGCAGGCTCTCAAGAGTCTATACGCACACCCGCCACAGAGATTTGTCTCATGAGCGATTATTTTCCATTGAGGCGATGGATTTAGACTGAGTCGCTTTTCAGCATCGACAACTTCAATCCGTCTCTTGTAGTACTTACACGTTCGTCTAAAATCTTACAGTCGCAACACGCCTTGCTTTGTGATAGTGTCACCGCGATTGGATATTTGTAAATCAATTAGGAGCCCACATGTTGATTAGAATTATGATTTCACTGGCTACTGTTTTCTCTACTGTAGCGTCAGTGGTTCACGCAGAAACTTCTAATAAGAATTCTAATGGATGGGTCAGCACTGTTTTGAGCCCTTTGGTAATTGAAGCGGCAAACGGTCATAACGTGACTTTTGACGTAGAACGTTTAGGCCGTGCCCGCGCCACGATTCGAGACGGATATATTCTCACCTTAGGCGACGGTAACGAGTGCGTTAAGGATCTAATCTTTACACGCGAGATAACAGAACCGTGTGAGCTGTCAGGTCCTCTCAAAAATCCGTTCTCAATTAGGGTAGAGCCAGACTATGTTCCTCGGTCTTTCGGTATCATTATCTCACCGGGAAAAATGGTAGAAGTTTACGCCAAACGTGACAAGGCTACCGGCAATATTACCGGGCTTGTTATCGTTTCAAAGGGTAACGACTTCATTTTCGCTAATTAAAACCACTCGGTTGTGGGTCCTAATGCTCCGAACTTTGCCTGTTAGACTGGGGCCAGATTTTGGGCTCAGTAGCGCGGCGGTCAACAAAGCTTAGGGACCCTTCAAGGCAAAAAAAGGGCTGCCCTCGACGCATCCACAGGGTGTGGACTTGCCGGGGCAACCCAGAGCTAAGACTAAAATCAGGAATTTTGAAGATGGAGGCCGGGCCACGAAGGAGCCCGGCCGAGAGAATGAGAGCCCTGCGGTCGCGGAGCGGGTGAATTGAGATACGATGGAATTCTGAACACCTACGCAGTTGGCGCATCTTCGACGACGAGATTTGCGTCGGACGTGGTTGACGAAATATCTTCAGTTTTGCTACGCTCTTCTTGTTGTTTGAGTGCAGCTTTTTTGGCGAGCCACTCTTTTTTGTAGCTGATACGGACCCGTGCGAACATTTTGAAATCGTTGCAATGGTCCGAAACGACATCCCAGCTTCAAGCAGCGACTGGATCAAGACGTCGTTTCTTTTGCGCACTCGACCGATTCTTTTTCCTTTCGCACGAGCGTTTTTTAAGCCCGCAATAACCCTCTCCCTTATAAGCTCACGTTCCAGCTGGGCCAAAGCTCCCAAAATAATAAAGAGTGCCATGCCCATGGGTGAATTGGTGTCGAGCGCCTCCGTGATCGAATAAAATCGGACTGATTTATCTTTAAACTTTTGAAGCGCTTTGAGTAGATGGCTCACGCTCCTGGCAAAACGGCTAAATGAAAAAACGACGACCTGGGCGACGTCGCCGGCTTCAACTCTCGCCATCAAGCGATTTAATTCTGGCCGATCTTCCTTGGCTCCAGAGATGCCGATGTCGTTAAAGATTTCGTAATTGAAGATGCCCTGTTTTTCGCACCAATCCAAAAGTGCGCGTGTCTGCGACTCGTTACCGCCGATTTGGTCTTGGGTACTAACTCTAATATATAGAAGTGTCGGCGCCTCACTCATTTCGCACCTCGACCGGCTTCCATTTGCTCAGCATCATTGATGAGCCTCAGGAGAATCTCGTTGTTGGAAGTGCGGCGACTGTCGATGAGCTCCGCCAACGATTTTAGCGTCACTCCATGGGCTTTGATGAGGGTGAGAAATTTCGACAAAGTGACGAAATCATTGCCCGCGATATGGAAGAGACTGGGTACGATCAGGGTCGTGATCGTCCGTCGCTCGATTTTTTGCAAAACCTCATTCCAAAGCGGTCGGTGCGAATCGCTGGGATGTATCTCTTCAGCAAGAGTCTCAATTTCGATGGGCACGCGCAGGCACCACTTTTTGAGAAGCTCGAGGTCGGAGTCGCGGTCGGTATCACTGGCGATGGATGCGTAGGCGAGGACTGGGGAAAAAGAATCAGCTGAACTTTGCAAAGAGAACCTCCAGAAAAAATGAAGGCCCGAGGTTGCGCCCCGAGCCCGAAATAAAAATAAACTTTATGAGCAGAAAAAATTAAGCGGCGAGACCCAAGCGCAAGGCCAGGGCCTTTAAAATCGCAACCTGAAGTTTTGGGCTTAAATTGAGCGAGCCATCAAAGACATTGGAGCGCGGCCTTGGCTCGTCTGTCCAAATCCCATAGAGCCAACCCACAACCGTCCTATGGCCTGAGCATAGGGACATTTTGAAAATCTTATCCCAATAAATCGTCTCAAGATTGAGGTCGATGAACGGAGCGACGGCTTGCTTTAGATAGGGGTCGACTTCGAGTACTATAAGGACGGCCCGCATTTGGGTTGAGGGCTTTCTTACGTTGGTAACGGTTACGGATGACATAAAAACCTCCAAAAAATAAATATTTATTTCGCCTGATCTCGATCCTGTGGTGCTGGTCTTCGAGGTGTGGCGTTCAACATGGCGCGGGTGAATTTCGAGTAGCTCATCTGGTCATGCCGATGGGCATGGGCGGCGGCATCGGCCATCGCAAGAGTGAGCCGCACCAGCGCGTCGCCAACCCCGATAAAAAAACAAAATGATAAAATCCAGTAAATAAGACGAAGCACGAACTCCTCCTTTTCTCCGCTCGCGGCGAAATTGCCGAGAGCTTGAAATAAAAAAAGTTGGAGTGATGAGTGGATGACGTCGACTGCGTTTGGAATGACGTGAATAAGATCGATTTAGGCTGTTGATTTTTCAGCCCTACCACGACCCTACCAAAATCCTACCAAATTTTGAAATGCCCAGAAATGCCGGGAAATACTCGGCAGCGGCTCTACTCTCGTGCTTAGTTGTTTAACTATTTAATTCGACTTGGGACTACTATTTCAACTTTCAAACTGCGACTTACTATTGGCGGAGAAGGTGAGATTCGAACTCACGGTAGTATTTCTACTACGTACGCGTTCCAGGCGTATGCCTTAAACCACTCGGCCACCTCTCCGCACTCGAGGTATCAGATCAAAATTTGCAAATGTTTGACCTTTGCGAGGGTAGCATGGGAGTCGATGGAGTCAAGTCTGCGGCGTTGCTCGGCGCTGCTTAAAGAACTGGGTGAGAATTGCGCCACATTCGTCGGCCAAAACTCCGCCTGTGACGTTGGGGCGATGATTTAGCCTTGAGTCGGTCAGCACACTAAAGAGCGATTCTACTGCGCCACCCTTGGGGTCACGGGCGCCGTAAACGACGCGATCCACACGCGCCTGCACTAGGGCGCCGGCGCACATTACGCATGGCTCGAGTGTCACATAGAGTGTGCAACCCGTGAGTCGCCACCGCTGCAAATGTGCAGTGGCCCTAGCGATGGCCGTGAGCTCGGCGTGGGCGAGGGCCGACGGAATGGACTCTCGTTCATTGTAAGCGCCTGAAATCACCTGATTTTCATAAACAACTAGCGCACCTACTGGGACTTCACCAAGCCCCGCTGCGGTCGCTGCCAGTGTCAGGGCTTGGCGCATGTAGTCGTCATCTGACAAAATGTTCAATTTTTAAGCTCCTCAAATCTCTCCGCCTTTGTTACACCTGGAGGACTTTCGAGTCCATCGTTGGTTCTGCCCTCAAGGCTGAACCATTTGCGCCACCCGTAAAGGCAGGTGATTTTAGTGGCATTAATCCGTATTCGCGACAATGAAGCTTTTGAACAAGCGTTCCGTCGATTTAAAAAGGCTTGTGAAAAATCGGGAATTTTGTCCGAAGTGAAAAAGCGCGAGCATTATGAAAAACCAAGCGTACGTAAGAAAAAGAAATCAATGGCCGCGCGCAAGCGTCTATTGAAGAAAACACGTAAGCCTTATTAAGCGAATTTTCAATTTTCCAAAATAAAAGAGGGTGCCCCATGAGTTTACGAGAGAAAGTTCTCGAAGACATCAAGGACGCCATGAAGACAAAACAGGCGGATCGCTTAAGTGCGATTCGCATGCTTCAGGCGGCAATTAAAAATCGAGAAATCGAGTTACGTCCCAACGCGATCAATGAGCAAGAAGTTCTGGGCGTCGTTCGTAAGCTGGCTAAGCAACGAAAAGATTCAATCACTGAATTTGAGAAGGCCAATCGCCAAGATCTCGCCGACAAAGAAAAATTTGAACTCACTGTGCTGGAGGCCTATCTGCCTGCGCAAATGTCGAGTGAGCAAGTCGCAAAGCTAGTCGATGAAGTCATTCAAGCAACCGGGGCAACTTCCATTAAGCAAATGGGCGCGGTGGTTAAAGAGGTCATGGCAAAGGCCGAAGGCAGTGCCGACGGCAAAACAATCAGCGATTTGGTTAAAAGCAAGTTGCAGCCCTGATACATTGGGTTTGTTGACTAAGCGCCGATCGATTGCCCGGGGGTTCATTGAAGTTTCCACAGGACTTTATTGAAAAGGTGCGAGAGGCCACAAATGTTGTGGACCTCATCTCTCAATACGTTCAACTGCGGAAAAGCGGTAGCAACCATCAAGGCCTTTGCCCCTTCCACAATGAAAAATCTGCCAGTTTTTCTGTGAGTGAAGATAAACAAGTTTACTTTTGCTTTGGTTGCAAGGCCTCCGGCAACGCAATCACCTTTGTGCAGAACTATCAGGGGCTGACATTTCCCGAAGCCATTGAGTATTTGGCAAACCGGGCCTCGCTGTCCTTGCCAATCCCGCAGACTGAGGGTGGCGCGCGCGTCCAGAGTCAAAAGGCGACTCATGCCAAAATCAACGGGTTGGCAGCACAGTTTTACCATCAGCAATTGCTAAGTTTGCCGCGCGATCACGAGGCGCGAGTCTATTTGACCAAGCGTGGCCTCGATGAACTTGCCATTGAGAAGTTTCAGCTGGGCTATGCGCCGAATGCGTGGTCAGACCTGGCGCTCTATTTTGAAAAAAAGCGGGCGCCCATGCCCGAAGTTGAGCGTCTCGGTCTAATCAAAAGCCGTGCGGGTGCGAGCACCGGTCACTATGATTTGTTTAGACATCGGCTGATGTTTCCCATTTTTTCACCTACGGGCGAGTGTGTGGGCTTCGGTGGGCGCGTGCTGAGTTCGGAGCAACAGCCAAAGTATTTGAACAGTCCTGACTCACCCGCCTTTCATAAGGGGCGAGTATTTTTCGGCCTAAATCATGCCGCCAAGTTTATTCGATCTGAAGACGAAGCCATTGTGGTCGAAGGCTATATGGACTGGCTGGCGCTAACGAACTTTAGCATTGCCAATGCCGTGGCTACTCTCGGGACAGCGCTCACGGTCGAACATGCAAAACTGATCAAGCGGTACACTCATCGAGTGTTGCTGCTGTTTGATGGAGACGAAGCGGGGAAGGCTGCCGCCCGGCGCAGTCTACCCATATTGTTGAGCGAAGGCTTGTTGGCGCGCGGGCTTTTTTTGCCAGACAAACAAGATCCAGATGATTTTTTAAAGGCCAACGGTGGGCCGGCCTTGCGCGAGCTGATTCAAAATGCTCCCGACCTGTTCGACTTGGTGTCCACCGAGGCTTGGCTCGCGGCCAAGAGCTCTCCGACCGGCAAAATTCAGCTGTTGGATGAGTGGGGCGGCATTTTGTCACAGGTTGCCGATCCTCGGCTCAAACTGCTGTACCGAGAAAAACTTGCCAACCTGCTGGACGTCGACCCTAAGCTTATCCTCCACACGGAGCGGGACCAGGCTCAAGCAAAGGGTCCAAGCGGAGCTCGTCCCTCAAGGCGAACTTCGGCAGAGCCTCAGCCGATGGTGGTTGGGCCAGCCCCAGTAGTCGATAAAATCGATTTGAGCCGAGCGTCTAGGGCAGAGCTAGAGATATTAAACGTAATCTTGTTGAAAGAGGTCTATTTAAAGGAGGCCTTGGAGTCCCAGGTGGGCGCGGAAATGAGTCATTCTGGGCTCCAGCGAGTGATGCAGATAATTGAGGATGTCTATAGACAAATGCCGAGTAAATTTGATACGTTATCCGCTTTGCTGGTGGACCAGGTGGTTCCCATTGAAGCTGTTACAAAGCATCTTTCGGAACCCTACAGCAATTTGAATGACGAGGCGGCGCGCAGATTGTTACAAGATTGCATTAAACGAGTGAAGAGCAACTTCTTACGCTCTAAATCGAAAGAGTTGGTAAAGGGCTTACAGACTTCCGGGGGCGCAGTGCCGTCGGAACAATTGGAACAGATTATGAATATCCACAAGAATCGAAGGTCACTTAACCGCGATTCTTAATTACCGTTTAGCGCGAGGAGCACACGTCGCATGTCCAATACTACGACACCAAATCCAACTGAATCTCAGAGCAAAGAGCTCACCCTGCAACAGCAAGGAGAGATGATTCGCGAGGAGATTCAGCGGTTTATTCGTTTATCGAAAGAGCGCGCGTCGATCTCAATCGAAGAGATCAACGAGCTCCTGCCGCCCGAAATTATTGCGTCCTCTGTGCTCGACACCTTCATGCAGGCCCTCGAGGTCAACGGTGTAGCAATTACAGACTCGTCTGAAAATAAGAAGGATGACGAAGACGATCAGTTCTTTCTTTCCGATCCCGACAAAGAGGACAAAGAAGAGGAAGAAGAAGAAGAAGTTGAGGCCGATACCAAGTCTAACGATCCCGTGCGTTTGTATTTGCGCAAGATGGGCAGCGTCTCCCTCCTGACTCGCGAAGGTGAAGTTGAAATCGCTCGTCGAATTGAGTTTGGTGAGCGCGAGATTGTGCGTGCGATTACAATGTCGCCGATCGGGACCAATGAAATCATTTTACTCGGCAAACGATTGGATGAGGGCCGAATTAAGGTTAAGGCCATTTTCCGCGGACTAGAGGATGAAGAGACCCAATACGACGAGCAAGAGTACATTGAAAAAATTCATGAGCTTATCGATCATGTTAAAAAATACCAAAAGAAGGCCGCGCGCGCATTTACCGCGTTGAAAGAGTCGCCACACAATTCTCCGGCGGCACAAAGTGCGCAAAAAGAGCTAGAGAAGATTAACGTCGAGTTGATGGAGAACTTTGAGAGCATCAACTTTAACCGTAAGACCATCAATCGCATTGTGATCAAGTTTAAGAACCTTGTTTCGCGCTTCTCGATTCTCCGTCGACGCGTGAAAACAGCGGTTGAGAAGACGTTCTCTAAAGACTTGCCGCAAATGGCGGCTCGGTACAAATTGATGGAAACGTCAGATCTTGAGGTCGGTAAAATGTCGAAGGAGACTGGCGGACTTTCGTTTAATCAGTTCCGCACGTCTTACTTTCAAGCGACCGATGCACAAAAACGAATTGATCGACTGCACTCTGAAACTGAGATGATTTTTGAATGGATCCGCGACACCTACACAGCCATCTGGAAGGGTGAGCGCGAGGCCGACAAAGCGAAATCTGAGTTGGTAGAGGCTAACCTTCGCTTGGTGGTGTCCATTGCCAAAAAGTACACCAATCGAGGCTTGCAGTTTTTAGATTTGATTCAAGAGGGAAACATCGGTCTCATGAAGGCCGTCGACAAATTTGAATATCGACGCGGTTACAAGTTTTCAACTTACGCCACCTGGTGGATTCGGCAGGCGATCACTCGCGCGATTGCCGATCAAGCGCGGACTATTCGTATTCCTGTTCATATGATCGAGACGATTAACAAGCTGGTGCGGACATCCCGTCATCTTGTACAGGAATTAGGGCGCGAAGCGACCCCAGAAGAAATTGCCGCTAAGATGGATATGCCAGTCGATAAAGTTCGCAAGGTTTTAAAAATTGCGAAAGAGCCGATTTCTCTCGAAACTCCTGTTGGTGAAGAAGAAGACTCGCATTTGGGAGATTTCATTGAGGACAAAAAGGTCATCAATCCTGCTGAGGCCATCGTTAATCTAAATTTGGCTGAGCAAACTCGCCGAGTTCTCTCCACTCTTACCGCTCGCGAAGAGAAAGTGCTGCGCATGCGCTTTGGTATTGGTGAAGAGAGCGATCACACGCTTGAGGAAGTTGGCCAAGATTTTAACGTTACCAGAGAGCGGATTCGACAGATTGAGGCGAAGGCTCTTCGAAAACTACGTCACCCAAGCCGGAGTAATAAGCTAAAAGCTTTTGTGGAGTGAGCTTCGAGCGACACTCCAGGGGTGTCGGCGTCGCTAAGCGCGACAATCAGAGACGGAGCAAGCGGAAAGTCCTCCCCGAGTTCATTGGGGAAGGGTCCCGGTTTTAATTGGGCTGACGTCAACGTGCGTCCGTTTGCGGCCCAAGACATTGAGCCTTGGCTCCGGTATCTTTATCACAGCCCCCGCGACAATGGATTTTTACAGCAGTTGGATTTGGCAAGGCTTCCCAATGAAGTGGAGTATGGCGAACAGCTGCGGCACATCTTGGGTCAGTTTTCACGCGCACCCTGGATGAGTGTAGAGGTCAAGGGGGAGCTAGTGGGAGTGCACTTGCTCATGGACTATGTGAACGGTGCGGGGAACTTTCAGGCGCATTTGTGGCCGGTTGGAGTGCGTGGGCGAGGCTTAGGCTTAATCTCTTGGTTGAAAGCCTGCACCTACTTGTTTGAAGTGCTAGAGCCGTTGCACACGATTTACTTTAAATTCCCCAGCAATGATTCGATGGTGAAGCGCTTTGCCGCGAAGCTCCCGCTGAATCGCTTGCGAGAGGAACCGCTCCACGGGCTCTTTTTTAGAGAAGGCCAAATGGGAAGTGTATACAAGCTGGACCGGATTGAATTTGAGAGTTTAAATCAGCGTTCAAATGATCAGGATTTAGATGCAGACGATTAATAGAGGCTAAGCGGCCGGACGGGATATCGGTGGTGGTGGGCGAGCTTTAGCCGCCGCCCGAAGTAGCTCTTGCGCCTCCGGAGTTTCGTCTACAAATAGCTTGTGTCGATTTTTAATGGCAAAACTTGTGGCCAGGACAAGAGACACAGCGAGCGGGTCAAATACAAAGACAAAAACGAGGATCAGCCACGTAGCTACGTCATCCATGCTCTTATTAAAGAGTTGGGCCACGTAGACCACGGGCCCAATTTCAATTTGATATGAAAGCTTTCTCAAGTTTTCTTCACGCATTTTCATCTGCATCTCAATGGATTGTCGTTTGAGCTCGGTGAAGCGGGGCTCTAGTTCTCTCTGGAGCTCCATACGTTTGGTGATGCGGTTGGCAGGAACCTGATCGACTTCTTTTTGGAGGCGATTGATCTCTTCTTGGATCTTTCGATCCTCACTGTTCATAAATTCTAGTTTAACAATTGTATTTTTGAGTTCACTCGAAGTGTGCTGGTAGGCGTAGGATAGATAGCCGAATATTCCAAGACTTGTGATCGTCATCAAAATACCAACAGCGCAGGAGAGGTAGAATTTCAAGACCATGTTTAGGCGGCTCCAATTGGAATGGAGGAAGCTCGCAGCCACCAGCTTTGCGAACTCGAGAGCTCCTGCCATCACCATGACGGCGATCGGAGCCCCAGAGAAGAGCTTGGCTAAGCCTGAGACTGAAAATACAGCTCCAACGATGGACACTGTGCCTGCTGTAAATGCCAGAAGAATAATATAAGCTCGGTTCATATAGTTAAGGTATCGGCATTCAAAAAGTGAACCTTAACCCAACTGTGTATCGCCGAGCGGTCTAGTTTTAGTCGATGGTGATCGACTTAATCGTGATTGGCTCAAGGGGTCGATCTTGCGCGCCAGTCTTGGCAGAAACAATTTTATTTACGATGTCCATGCCTTCAGTGACCTCGCCAAAGATCGTGTGTCGGTTGTCAAGCCAAGGCGTTGCCGCCACAGTCACGAAGAACTGACTGCCGTTGGTGCCTGGACCTGCATTGGCCATAGACAAAATTCCAGGCTTTGTGTGTTTAAGCCCTGAGCCAAACTCATCTTCAAATTTATAGCCAGGACCGCCCATACCTGTGCCCTCGGGGTCGCCTCCCTGAATCATAAATCCGGGAATCACTCGATGAAAAATCGTCCCAGAATAGAGTGGCGTCTTCATTTTTTTGCCGGATTTATCGGTCCACTCTTTGGTCCCAGTCGCTAAGCCAACAAAGTTCTCAACAGTCTTTGGAGCTTTGTCAGGAAACAACTGAGCCTTAAATTTGCCCATGGATGTGTCGAACGTTGCGATCATTTTTTTGCCCTTCTTTGTATCGGGTTGTGTGTCTGTGGGAGCTTGAGCTGAGTCAGGAGTTGGGCTGGTTGTAGCCGATTCTGCTGGTGCCTCAAGAGTTGCAGGTGCGTCTGCCTTGGGCTCTGCGCTGCTATCTTTGGTCTTGTTGGTACAGCCCGAGACGGCGAGGAAAGTGAGTAAAAAACAAGCTCTTAAAAAAAAGGTTCGAATCATGTGGTCTCCCTGTAAAGACCCTGTAATACAAACTTCTCCACCCCTGGTCAACAGCGGCGAATCCGATGACATTAGCTGAAAAAATTGAGTAAGCTGAGACATCGACAAATTCTAACTGGGGAGGATTAAGTGCTCAAGGTCATGGTGAGTCTTGTAGGGGTCTTGTTATATTCCACGGTTTCTTTGGCTATACCGCCGGCTCCTGATGAAGCGCTGACTCCTGGTGAAATTTGCGACACGCAGAACCCAGACTTCCATGAGTACCGATATTCTGAAGGCATTGCCTACTGCCGGCGAAACGTCTCCCGCCATGTTAAATCGCAAATCTACCAGCAGTATGGAATTCCTGAGCGCTGCCGCACTCGCTACACCATTGATCATTTGATTCCGTTGTCGATCGGGGGAACAAATGGTCGAGGCAATCTTTGGCCCGAGCATCGTTTGATTAAAGAAACTCGGCCTGACTTAGAAATTCAAGTGTTCGAGGCTCTGCGAGACGGTGATATAACACAGAAGCAGGCCATTGAGCGGGTGTTGCAAGAGAAGACTCGCCCGCGGCTCTTGCCGGCGAAATCAGATTGCGATCGGAACGCGGCACTCCAGCTCCAGTAGTGCGTCTCAATTTGAGACGACAGGCGTGTGCAGTTGAAGCGAAAGTGTTTTGAATGCGCACAATTGTAAACGGCTTGTTCATCCGTTTGTCTGCCTCCAAGCTTTAATTGTCACTGCCCCTCTGTTGCTGCGGCCACAATCTTGCAGATGTGAGAGCTAGGATAGAGGGGTGAGAGAATGTCATTAAGAACCAAGTCTATTGTGACCATACTGTCCATCACGCTGCTCACCCTGCCGGCCCACGCGGGCTTTTTCTCAGGTCTGGCCAATGCATTTAGTAAAGTTCCTGGTGTGGGTAATCTAGTGGATTCCGCCGGCAATCGATATGCACACCGAAAGCTCAGTGGCAAAATTAGGGATCTTGAGCGAGATGCGCTACGATGTCAGCCGCTCGAGAGTGATAACGGCCTGACGGTGCGAACTTTTATGCGACTGCAGCCCGGCTTTCCCAAATGGAAGAGGCTAAAAAAGCTAGAGAAGGTTGCAAAAAAAGCGCGCGACAAAGCTGAGGAAAAATCTTCGAATGATAAGGTCAGGCACTGCTATGCGGGTTGTTTCATCGGCCAAAAGTTGAGCTATTCCTCTGGCGTACTCGCGGGATTTTTGAAGGAACTTAAAGACGCTAGTGACTGTGAGTCGAGCACTCGCTTTGAGCTTGAAGACTATTATGCAACTGTTGCCGGAGCGACCGCCGCTCGCAAAGTCAATCGATGTGAGTCTTTTTGTGGAGCCCCTTCGGTGGCGCGCGCAGACGGCTCAGAAATGTTGAAACTAGCGCATAGATTGAAGAACCGTTAAGGCCTATGATAAAAATTGAAGGTAGAAAATCCGATAAACTTGTGAACAAAACCATGCTCGCTCTTTTGGTCTTGAGTGTTGGTTGCATCAACTACGCCTTGTTGATTGAACGTTCTCACCAAAAGGTGCGGCCGAGTCCCCAAGCAAACGCACAGCCGTTTGGCAAATTTTTACAAGCTACTCAAGTGGCCAATGCTGGAAAAGAGGTCACAACGCTTGACCTCCTTCCCAAAATCACACTTGATTCAGCTCAACCCACAGAAGACTATGGGATCAATCTGCTCCCCCGAACAGAACAGTGGTTGGCAAGTCGGCCAAAGGGGCGATCGGCGCATGAACAAATTTTTGCACGTGCCGTCGGCAAAATTTACGAGGCAAGCAACCGAATAAGTGAAGATGAAATCAAAGAGTTTTCACTCCACTTTCTCGACCAAGAGGATTCGTTTGATGTCTATTTGGACACCTTCCTTCAGTCGGTCGAGCGAACTAAAGATCAGCGTCTAAGAAACTTCATTTATGAGTTTGCGCGCCATGCCCGTCCCGAGCACTCACTTAAGAGGGCGGTCGTTGAGGACTTTCTGGATTCTCGGCAATCCGCGCGTCAAGGCTCAATGGCAGAGGAATCACGGCTTGTTGAAATTTTGATTGCCCAGGTGGACCTAACCTTCGAAGAAAAACAACAGCTTCTTCAGGACAACGGATTGCAGTTTCCCGCAGAATGAACTTAGATAGGGAGATCGATCTTTCTCCTTGGATGTATATGGATATTCATTCCTATCAGCTGAAACGGCAAGCGCTAGCACTCAGTGCACCGACTTTTCGAACAGTCTGTCTTTGCTGTCGCCAGCCGGAGTTTAGTTGTTATTGCAAAAGCCTGCGTCCCTTTGACCCGTGTATGAAATTTTCAATACTCACCCATCCCATCGAAGCCAAGCGCCGAATTGCCACCGGCAGAATGTCACATCTGTGCCTATCTAATTCTGATTTATTGGTTGGGCAAGATTACTCGCAAGATTCGACCGTGAACCACCTGCTCAAGAATAGAAACTTTCAACCCTTCGTGCTTTATCCGGGGATTAATTCTGTCGATCTGTCGGCACTAAAGCCCTTGGAGAGAATGGGGCTCTTTCAGCCGAACAAAACTCCCTTGGTATTCGTCATTGACGGCACCTGGGCTACGGCAAGAAAGACGATGCGACTGAGTCAAAATTTGCGACAACTCCCTCGGTTAAGCTTTAGGCCGCCCTCGGCGTCGAACTTCCGAGTGAGAAAGCAGCCGCGTGTCGACTGCCTTTCGACGATCGAAGCCATCCATCACTTGATTGAATTGCTTGGGAGTCGTAAGGGATTTGATATCAACAGGGGAGAGCACCACATTCTGCTGGAGGTGTTCAATCAGATGGTGGAGCGACAATTGAAACTTATTCAGGTTGCACGGCATCCGAGAGTGTCTTCCTATCGTCGCCCCTTAGCTCCTCCAGTTTGACGTTGACGGTTGTTGATTTTCAGGTGACTACCGCTGGCATGAAGCCATTCAAAATTTTAACCGAATCACAAGAAGCGCAAATGACGGCGGGCTTTCTCAAGGCCAACGGAATTGAAGCACATGTCAACGGTGCGAAGGAGTATGTTTCATTTATTATCGGCGGTGGCCTCGGTCACTTCGTGATAAAGATTGATGAAGAAAATTTTGAGCGCGCAGAACAGCTTTTAGCAGAGCGCGAGTCCTCTATCGTCGCAGAAGAACCGCTAGCTCCTGATCATTTTCGTCGTGCGATCTTTCACGCGATTTTATCGATCATTTTTCCGATTTTGTTTCACCTGGCCGCGATCCATTCAACGTATCAGTTTTGGCAGGGCTCACCCAAAGATGTGAAGACTGGTCTGCAAATTTGTGTGATCGGACTGCTGATGCTTCCGGGTGCCTGGTTGGTGCTATTTTACTCGAGCAACCTATAACAGAGCTGTCGATATTTTTGACAGTTCAAGTCTGGCGCCGAATAATTTTCAACCCTCTAGAGATCTACTGAATAAAGGCTTATGGTCACGCGGATGAACCTACAGATGCCATCCGTTCTACCTATCGTTTTCAGTTTGCTTCTGCCGCTCACCGCAAAGGCGGCAACGAATGCAAGTAAATACAAAGTGGATGGCGTTCCGACTCTTACAGTAAGTGAGTTTCTTGGGCGAGCCAAGTTGGCCTGGCCTGAGACCAGCACATCTGCGACTGAGTCCGACTCCATTGTTCATAAGGGTGAGAGGGCCTCTGGATTGATCGTGCAGACCACCGGCACGATGCGAGCACGGGTCGTTCGGCAAACGCTGAGTTATGTTCGGCTGCATGAGTCGGTCTTTCAGCTAGCGCTGGTGAGCGCGCAGATCTGCAAACCCGGCCAAGTCATTCGCAATGGGGAGTGGCAAACCGTTGAGATCTGCGAAGACTCTTTTGCGCCCGTAGCCAAAGAGTTCATGGAGTTGACTCTGCTCGCCGACGGTCCGATTGATCTCGCCAACTTATCGACCCGCTGGGGCAAAAGTGTGCAGCCCAATTCCGACCCGATCCACTCACAACAAAGAGGGCCGACAGTCATCACCAGAGCTGACATGCAGGCGATCATGGCGCAGCGAAATTTTACCTGGCAGGTGTCGACGGGGGAGTGGCGCGGTTACGACGGAAAATCCAATGCCGTGCCGTTGATTTTGTTTACGGTCACAGGCCGAACGGCTAGAGGTCGGGCTCTCACTCAGACATTTGGTTACGCCCAAGAGCAAGGAGGTCCGCTAAAACTCAAGACCATTCAAGGCTCCTCTTGTGCTTATAACGACCGAATCCAGAAAAATCTATGTGAGGAGGCTTGGGTTCCCTCGGGAGATGCGCCGTTTCCAAATGTGCTTATTGATTCTATTGATCGCACAGTCAGTGCAGATTTTAACCCATTGAAGCCAACGACCGGCGATATTTCTGTCAATGAGGGGACAGTGCGGCCCAAGTCCGCGTGTGGACTCCTTCAAACTCATTTTGCCATGGCTTTGCGAATGCACTTTGAGAAGGGTTCACTCAAGACATTAGATTTGCAAGAGTATAAAAATGCCAGCCAACGCTTGGCTCGTGCCATCGATCCAGAGGGTTTGTTTCTGAAGCATAGGTTGCAGCCAGTGCTCAATGAAGAAGGTTGGAAGACGCTCCTCGCCCAGCTCGGGCTCGGCAGCCAAGGCGATTGCCAGGTGATACAAAAATGGGTGAGTGCTTATCACGCAGACCTACTCGTCAAATCGGCTAGTTTACAACGCCTGCTGCGCGGAGAAGCGGCGACTGATGACTGGCAAAAGGCGATTCAAGCGAGAATTGAGTCGGTTGCACAGGGGCTTCGTCCGATCTATAAATCGACTGCCGCGCAGGATATCGCGCGCGGGCGAATGAAAGAGTACTTTCAGCAGGCGCTTCGGCGAACGATGAGCTTTGAGGAGTCGATGCTTAGAGCGATGACTCGATTAGATGCCTACTCAGATTTGCTCGATGCACCGCCCGCGTCTGTGGCCGAGTCTTCGTCTGCGGAAAAGCTATTTGGTATATCCATCGACTATGGCAACAAACATCGTTACCTCAGTGATGTGCACCCAAGAGTTGCGCGAGAGTATGGACTGACTCCTGGGTTACGAGTTTTGTTGATTCGGCAAAAAAATGCAGACGAACTTTCTCCAGCGGCATTTGATCGAGAGCTGCTGCAATCAGACAAACCTTTAGAGCTTGTGCTGCAAGGCGAGCGTGGAAGCTTACGTGTGGTGCTGGCCTCCCAACCCCTCAGTGTCGCCGAGGCTATGTTCAAGATCGTCGGGCACCCAACGGACAGCGCTACCGCCACATCGCTGGAAATTCAGATTCGGACGTTTGTACCCGGGCTCGCGGACCTAATGGCAAGTCAATTGAAGGCGAAGCTTGCGACCCACAGACAGGTTCAGTCTTTTGTCCTCAATCTCGAGAACAATCCAGGGGGGAATGTTGATGAGGCCTATAAAGTCGCCAGCGTCTTCGTTCGCGACACCACAGTGGGCTATCACCGGCTGGGTCCGCGGAGCCTGTTAGGTGCCAATGAAATTCGAAGCGATTCCGATTACTTTGTCGACGATAAACGGCCTTTATTTATACTTGTGAACGGCGGAACGCGCAGCTCTTCAGAGATTTTAGCAGCGGCACTCCAGGATCTTGGCCGTGGAGTTGTTGTCGGTCGGCCGACCTTTGGGAAGTTTGTAGGTCAGTCGTTTGTTCCCGCACAATTGTCGGACGGTCGCCCGATGTTGCTTATGGTAACCTCCACCGAGTATTTCTCACCCACGGGACTGAGTCGCAACGGAAAGGCTTTGCAGCCAGACTTTTTAATCCCCGGAGTGTCTCAACCCCAGTTTCGAGATGGCAATCGCCTGGGTTCGAATTACTTGCCGCCCTCCCACGTGAATTTACGCCAGTACGATCACCGTTCCCGTTTTGACAAATCCGATCTGCTTCGCAGCGACTTAAGATGGATAGCCGCGCGAACTCAAAAAAGTTCTATTGAGACAAACTAACGCCCCAAGATTGAGTCTCGGGCATGTCTGACCACGGTAACACCTTTGTCTCCTTGTATTTTTTGAAAGAGACTTTCGCAAAAGACCAAGATTCTACCGTTGCACTTTAGGCGAGCCTGGAGATGAGCGGAAATTTCCAGTGACTTGACGCGATCAGAGTCGCTGCAATTCCCTCTAAGCCCGCCTGATCAATGGCATCAAAGCGAGCAAGCTCAGGCGAATCAATGTCTAAGACGCCCAGGACTTTTGATTGCCAAATGAGTGGCACCACGAGCTCAGAGCGACTCGCGGGATCGCAGGCGATATGTCCATCAAACTGATGCACGTCATCTACCAATTGGGTCTTGCGCTGAACCGCCGCTTTTCCACACACACCCTTGCCTAAGGCAATACTGAGACAGGCTGGTCGCCCTTGAAACGGGCCCAAGTGCATCTGCCCCGTGCCATCATTCAGATAAAAGCCCACCCAGTTGATGCGGGGGAGGTTCAGCATCAACGCAGCCGAGGTATTAGCCAGGTTGGTTAGCCAGAGGTCGCCTAACATGCCCCGCAGCTCGAGCTGGAGTTCGGCGTAAAACTTCTGGCGATTCGGCTCGTAAGGGATAGTCGGCATTTGCTGCATGGCTTAAGACTGACATCAATTCTTGCCTAGGTAAAGCACGCGCCAAATCCTCCTCTAGCGCCTACTCACTCGGACGGACAGGTAGGATTCGTCCAGGTCATCACCCTGAGGCAAATGCACAATTGTTGTGCCGCAAAAGGGGTGGATTTGATTGATATCGCCGTCGCTCCGGGTTACCGATTTGTAGGGAGCATGTACGCTCCCTCGAGTTCGTTTTGCCAGGAGTGGTGTCGATGAAGACTTTGATTTTAGCCTATCTCTTTGCTCATGTGGTTTTGTCGTTGTCGGGATGTTCGTCCTCGGGGACTGGGCCCCACAGAAGTCGTTCGGATGGATACTCTCCAGCAGCCATAAAATGTGTGACCCCTACCGATCCGGAGTGTGTAGGCTCAGCGACGGTGGGCGTTGAGGTTCAGCTTGGCAATCCTGCGGCCTCCACCTCGGGCGATATGAGTCTGCCTCACCTCCAGAGCCGCGCCCTGCGTGGCAGATGTGAGGTTTATCCGGCAGATGGTGGCAGTCCAACCCCTTGCACGTCCATTAAGCTAGTGGCCCGCTCCACCCGCGAGGCTGAAATTCGCAACGTGCAAATCACCGGCTTTGATTTTCGCGTTGAAAACTTGACGCAAGAGTCATATCAATTGCAATCGCTCTCGCCAGATTTTGAAGTTATTCCTGAGGCACAGCCCTACCGGCCAGGAGAAACAATCAAATTGCGACTGCGCCGTCTTAAATAGTTTTTATGTAGGAGAGGTGTCCGAGTGGCCGAAGGAGCTCGATTCGAAATCGAGTAGCCGCCAAAAGCGTCTCGTGGGTTCGAATCCCACCCTCTCCGCCAAATTTTGCGCCAGCAAAATTTCCTCTATTCTCGATTATCTATTTTCTCCCCCGCTCCCGTTTTTGCAGCGCCACATGGCGCAAAATTCGAAAATCGACATCCGAAAATCGAGTAAGAATCGATTTGCAGAGCATTTTTAATGCGATTTAGAATAAATAAATTTAATTGAAAAATGGCGCACGAATTCAATGACACCAATCTATCGCGTAACAAGTGGTTTCGATCCGCTCACTCGTTAAAAACACTTAACTCCATACAAGTGAGTGGAGCTGCCGTGCGTGCGCACGGAATATTTTAATGCGCCTTGATTTGTAATACGAGCGGCCGTTAACAGTGGCTTTAATTTTACATTGCCAAAACGGGAGTAGTAAATTTCCATCCAGCCAATTTCGCGACTGTTATCGGTTAGAAAAAAATTTGGTGTGCTTTCTGCGCCTTGAGTTTGATAGCTGGGAAAGGTGGAGAAATCGGAAAATGAGTCTATCAATTTTCGAGCAAGCAAATGAATTCGGCCATTGTTCCGTTCATACAAGTTATAATCAAAAGGTTGAGAAATTTCAGCCATGTGTATGAGTGGCGTTAAAGCGTAATTGTGGTACCAAAAAGAAAGGCTTTCACGTGCCAGCTGCCCTTGGCAGCAAACCTTGAGCAGTGATTTCTGTTAAAGCAGTATCATAAATGGAAATTGCACGATCTATGAATGTCTTGTTGTTGAGCACGATTCCGATTGACATCAGTGAATAGCCCGTCCTGTAAAAAATATTGTTGCGGTCCTTATCTCTATTTTCTCGAATTTCTGAAAATCGGTGGAGCTCGTTGCCAACTTTGCGTAGCCAGTTCTCGATTGAGGTTTTTTTTGCTGGATCGAGTCCCGGCTCATCCTTAACAATTGCATAAGCTAAAACAAAGCTAGAAATATAAAAGACTCGCTCATAATCTCCCTGCCGACTTAGGTAAGCTCCCCCTTCAGCCGATGTCCCCGCCCGTTCCGTAAAAATTCCTGCACTAGCCCAGGGCAAAATCCATTCAATAGCACAAGCGGCAGGCAGCTGTGCTCGCGATCGAAATCGAACGTAATCTGTGGTGATTGTTGCTAGCCGATAAGAATGCGTACGTAACGGTTCCAAGAACCTCGCATATTCAGCACCCATACGGACTGGTGGATCAATCTTATAGGGTGCAATTTTATCGGTTCGGCAGGAGTAGGTAGCAGGAGCATCGATGCCAAAATTGGCTAAGATTCGCGATTTGTCCCAGACCCGATTAGGAATCGCATTAACATTAAGGCCTGGGCCGAAGTGTAAGGGGCATCCCTTAGAATCATACACGTCAATTTCACACCTATTGGCTGAGATATGATAGCCGGTATTACATCAGAGAATGGTGCATGGTTCATAAGAAGACCCATTCCAAACTTCGTTTCCCGTACCGTTCGCAATGGTACAGAGCCTAGATTCGTTTGAAGGGAAGTTGCTGTTAGCCGAGAGCTCGCCAATGCCGGCCGCTTTAAAGCCCTGACAATTTTGAAACACTAGAACAAAGAATGAAAAAAGTAGGCTGTACCATATCAACAGGTGTTTACGCTGACTCACTGTGCCCTCCCTCAGACACTTCGGCCAAAGACGAACGAGGGTGTAGGAGATGCTTCAATAAAAATAAAAAATGATTAAATATCATACTGATACATATTTTAAGTAAGGCCACTCTCTAGAAATTAGATCAGCAATCCAATGTTCAGCGCGCAGCGCTTCTTCTCGCGAGACGTGAATTCAGGAGATTAAAAACGATGAACTTGAGATTAAAAACAGTACAATACTCTCGTTCAGCCGACCGCCTTTTTTAAAAGGCGCTGGGTTGGGCGCCTCCTCTGAGTCTTCAGAATCGAAGGCCCTATCAGTATCACTAGTTGCAATGTGCAATTAACTATTGACGTATACATATATTTGTGTATAATCTATGCTAATGCCGACGCTTCTAATTGTTCGCAATTTCTTGTTTATCATTCACACTAGGGACCATGGCTTTCCGCATGTAACCATCTATCAAGGGACGCCTGAAAAATTCCAAGCAATGGCTAAAGTTCGGTTGGACAATTTGGGTGTCTTGGAGGTGAAGGAGTTCACCGAACGAGACGTTGGTTTAATTTTGAAAATCGTTACTCAATACCAATCCGAGTGGATGGAGGTGTGGAATGAAATCTTCAAAGGCCGCTAAGATCAAATATGGCAAGAAGGATTTGCTGAACGAAAGTGACCTTGACCCGAAAAGTCACAAAGTTCGAATTACAAGTTTTATCGATGGCGATATATTGGTGGAGCTAAAAGCTCGTGCTGAACAGCAGGGCACTAAGTATCAGACACTTCTGAATCAACTTTTGCGACAGGCCTTAAAGGATTCGGCCAGCATGGCTGAGCGACTAAAAAAACTTGAAGATGCTGTCTTTCGAAAAAGCGCGGGTTAACCTAGAGTATCTTGCAAAGATTCCCAGCCCTCTAGACCTCGCCCGTATTCTGAATATGTGCCAACTAAACAAATATTTGAGGGTTTTTGCGTGAGGTCCTTCGCCCAACCTCGACACGTTGCTGGCAGTCCCAGGGGTGCCAGTTTTGGGCCCAATTCAGACATGCAAAGGCTTAGAGTTGGCCCAGGGAAGCCTGAGGCGTTCTATACCGCAATACGATCTGGTCCTAAACCTGCACAAATAACACGAACTATTGCAGCGGACGGGTCATATAAACGCAGGGGTTTTTTTGATGAGGAAGTTGATC
>JBGSNU010000055.1:0-61696 GCA_041739415.1 Bdellovibrionales bacterium
GGGACGGGATCCGCGGGCAAGGAGCTTCTCTACCGCAGACTTCTTAAATTCAGCCGAATACCTTTGTGCCATTTGTCACTAACCTTTTCGCCCCTGCTACATTTAAATTTCTGGGGCGACAACTATCCTGACAGCTGGGGCAATGCACTTCCAACCTGGTTTCTAACAGGAAACTATACGAAAGATCAAAAGCTTACGATTATGAGAACCCACATCAATAGGACTTTGCACTATTTCAAGACTAGATATCCTGGTGTGGTCCGCTCTTGGGATGTGGTAAATGAAGCCGTTGATGGCGAAGGAAATCGATTGCGTATTACGCCGTGGTCAGACATAGGCAATAGTGCAATTGGCACTGACAGTGAAGCCTATATTCGCGAAGCCTTTAAAGTCGCACATGAGGCAGATCCGACCACCGAGCTCTATTACAACGACTTTGGAGGCGAAGGCCCTGGCAAGAAAGCTGATGCCATATTTAACCTTGTCGCGAGTTTAAAAGCGAGTGGAGCGCCTATACATGGTATCGGTCTCCAGGGCCATTTTACTGCCGATTCCGAACCTCACACTATCAGTCAATACAGAGCCAACATTCGGAGATTTGGTGATCTCGGATTAAAGGTTCGCATTTCTGAGTTAGACGTAAGGGTGAAGTCTTCTGACGGGATTAGTGACATTGAGGCATCCAGATACCGCACCTTTTATAAAAATATTGTTGCTGCTTGCATAGCAGAGAAACCGACCTGTGTGGCGATTGCTGTTTGGAACCTTCATTCAAGCCAATCTAGGATTCCAAATGGTTTCCCAGGTTATAGCGCCGTGCTGCCCTTCAATAATGACCTACAGCCCAATTTTATACACACGATTATCAAGCAAGAATTTCTCTAGGGCACATATAGATATTTTGGTTGATGTTGTGACTTTAGGACTGCTCAATGGTCGCCTAGGTGCCATGAAGTTCATGCAGCGATGGGGTGCCCCCTATGGGGAAAGGTGAGAGCCTTCCCCCACATTTGATTAGATTAATCGTCCAAACCGGCTTCGGTGTCATTGCACGGTCGAACAATCGGCGGGTGGAGTAAACTGGATTCGGTTGGTCAGGTGGGGGCCTGTGGGCCCTGTATCTGCGCTATCCAAGGTCTCTAACGAATTGCTAAACACACGAGGTTCGGGCAGAAGCCGAGCCATTGATCTGTCGGCAATTTCAAAAGTTGTTCGATCAATGAAAGTTGTGAACTTTGGATCGGCCTCGACGATGGCGGGACACTGTCCTTCTTTGGAGCATCCATGTTCATCAAGTGGGTGTCCATCCCAAACAAATGGCTCGCCTTCGCCATTAAGAACGCGACATGCACCTTGCCAAATCTCCCGACCACGCCTTTGAAAGTCGCCAGAGCGTTGCATGAAAAGCCCATTTGGACAGTCCGTGATGAAATAGCCAGGGCCTGAAATCGCAAGGAGCATTCTCTCGGGACTGACTGGGTAGTCTAGAATTTCGCCCTGTATCCCCGACTTCATCAAAATCTCTTCTTTTTGAGCGAATCTACAATCGATAAGTTCTTTCACTCGATCGTTCCCATCAATTCTAACCATTGAGAACAATTCATCGGGACACTCCCTCGATTGAACGAACGCAATCATCCCCGGGCCTTCTTCTCCATGCTGTTCATATTCAAAAGCGTACATCTTCAGAGGCCCAGCCAATGGCAATCCAGAGTTCGCACGAAGAATGCGACAAAATGCTTTTGAGTTTGAAGACGATTGGTGACGTGCGCCCTCATCTTGCATAGACACCTCTTGTCTATGAGGCGACTTCAACACACCAATAGCAGTAGACTGCGAACGCGTGCTCACCTGCACCTTGATGTCCACCCGCTCAGTCACGCTAGCTTTTGCATTAGATGCTAGTGAGATAACAATTTTCTCTCGTATCCAGAGAAATGCCGTTCCGATGACGACCAGGATTGTGAAGATTGCACTTTTATGACGGGCGATGAGCATACACCCATCATAGTATCAAACTTAACCTTTCCAAAGTTCGGCTGTCCTAAACTGGTCCAAATGACTTTTCAATAGAGCAATTAGCTTCTTGAGGCGAAGGTCTTTGCCATTTTCAGAGACAACAGTTGCACAGATCGAATGCCTGCCGAACCCATCCGTAGAGAATCCCTTCAAAGAAATCGGCTTTATGAGCTTTTGTTTCACGTCGTATTCTGCGAGGCGCTTAGGCAATACGGCTATGCCCATTCCCTTAATGCACAATCGCTTGACCGTTGAAAACGAGTCAAAACAATACTGTCTTGCGAAACGGTATCCGGCCTGCTGAAGATGATCGTCTATTGTCAAACGATTCTCATCAAATGCCTTTTGGACAAAAATTATATTCTCAGCAGTTGCCTCAGACGGTGATATCCTCTTATTCCCAAATGCTGGCGAGACAAAAAATGAAAACTTATCAGAGTAAAGTGGCCAACTGATCAAAGAAGTCTTTACCTGCGGTTCGGCATCAACCAATAGATCAACTCGGCCAGACACCAAGTCGGCAAGAGGATCTTGGTAGAAGTTAGTTTTTACCGATAGATGTAAAGCCGGGTGTTTTGATTGGAAGTCCATTAAAAAGTCAGGCCAGAGATATTCCGCTAAAGACTCATATGTCCCAACCGTTAGATTGCCTGCGAAATCATGGTTAATTGATTGTGCGCGAATTTGAATGTCATCAAGTTCACGTAGCATTCTAGAGGCGGCCTCGTAGAGCAAGGAACCCGCTTGGGTCAATCTGACGCCATCTCTGCTCCGAGTGAAAACTTCTACCCCAAATGCTTCCTCAAGCTTTTGAATGGATCGAGAAACCGACGGCTGAGTCAGGTGGAGTAGCTCGGAGGCCTCGTTAATTTTGCCCTTTTCGGCAACAGTCACGAACACCGCAATTTTATCGAGTTCTTGCGCTAACTTTTTCATATGCGTTAAACGTATAGAACATATGCTTTAATATCAATTTATTCTAATGGTCACCTGGCGGATAACGGCATCACCCCTCGCCACAAGAGAAGTGACTCAAAAGGAGATTTAAAATGAAGAACTTAGTTTTAGTAACGGTAGTTGAATTGGCTCTAGGGATCGGATCAGCAGCTCATGCGGGATATCATTTTGACATTGATCAGACAAAAATTTTATGTCTTTCCAAGATTCACCCAAGCTCGGCCGAAGCCCTTCAATTAGTCACGAAGAGTATAATCGCCAATCTCCATGCCGCCTGCGAAGAATACCCGAACACATCCGGTGGGCATTCGACACTTAAATCGGTTGAAATTCAGGACGAAGGAGCGTGCGGCTTTGGTCAACATCGCTACGAATTTCACGTAACTGCCAGCTGCTATCTTCCCTAAAAAGTTCGCCAAACTGCGCAGGGCAAAAAAATATGTTCGCGGTACACAGAAGCGGTAAATCTAGAAGCCCGAAACCTTCTTTTTGACTTCGACCTTCAGATCCAGATGCGCTTCCCTCATCATATCCGAAAGCGCCAAAGTGACCCATGTTTCGATGGGCTCACTTAGTTTTCTTGCAATCTTAGCAGCCCTCTCGACGCTGGGGATCCGTCGACCTTTCTCAAGATCACACAAGCTCTGTGGGCCAATCCCCAGTTTGCGAGCGAAGTCTTTTTGGGTCATCTCTTCACCAAGTCGATACGACTCAAGGGTATTGCCAAAAGTGAGAGGCCCAAACTCCTTCTCCAAATCCGAAACCGTATAATGCTTTCTAGTACTCATGGTTTGAAACCTCCTCCACGGAAACGACTCGAACATTTCCCTCTTTGAATTCTACATAAATAGCCCGGTAGCCCTTTGAAAGCCGGATCGAGCGCTGACCTTTTCGATCACCGTGAAGTGGTTCATCATGAAAACCAGGAATTTTCCGGACCTCTTCAAGGCCAATCCGTTCAACGTCCCGGGCCCATTTATTGAGCTTACGAACGATAAAGTGAGGCATTCTCCCAGCTCCTTGATGACGTTCTCAAAGACGACTATTGTCCTCATAATTCGTTATACGTCAAATTGACGTATAGATCAAGAGACCGTTGGCAATTCTGGGCAGGAAGGCGCTGAAATACAGATGGAGGCCGCCAGATTGATTAAAATGAATATGGGAGCTGGACGCTCATTGGCAACAAACTAGTTCTGAATTCGGAACTTGATTGTAATGAATTATTGAATCTAAACGAAGCCGGATAAATCGCAATACAATGGACGAATTGGCCCGCATTAGTCATATCCAATCCAGCACAATGCCGCTCTAGCCCACCTCGGCGCTTCGTTGGAAAAAGTATGGGGCGCTGCGACCTCGGCGCAGGGGAAATGGTGATTTTTAGTTTTGAAGTGCTGAAGTAAACTGGCAAGTTTTTGAAAAAGCACCTGACCACAATAGGCTATGGAGCGGTCACGAAGTGGTGCGCACTTCTGCATGCAATCTGATTTTACTCTTTAAGTAGGTTCAAGTACTCAAGAATCGAACTCAACTCATTGGCTTCCAAAACTCTATTCAGTGGCATACGGTCAAGAGCGTTTGGCGTGGTCAACCTGTAAAGAATTTTTGCCCTGTTTGAACTAAAAAGATACCAATTTTTGAAGCTAGAGGAATCTAGAAATGGGATCTTGGGTCCAATACTCTGATGCGTGTGGCAAACTGCACATGTGTTCACAAATGTCGTCGGAAACGTCCCCCGATGAATAACTTGGTCAAAACTATTTTGAGCTAGCATTGGGATTTGGTTGAGTGGGCTCAATGCAACAAGGCTTTCCTCTTTTAGCTGCGAGCAGAGTTTAGCTTTGCTATTTTCAATTTCTTTTTCGTCAGGAAACTTTCCGTCGTAGTACGGACTTCCGTAATTGGCCTTCCTTGCAAGCGCTGCATATTTAGATAGGCCTGGGTCGTCGTCAAAAAAAGCCCATGCAAGGCCCTCGGCCCATTGAAATCCATCGCTCATTCGGTAGGTAGGTTGCACAATGTCGATAAACCAAGAGGAGATATCTATCCCACGACCTTCATATATGTACCTGAGCTTCGCAATTCCTTCATCCGGCCTGTGATGACCTTGCCTCTTCATTGTGTCGATCCAAAGCCTATTCATTGTAGTCCAGTCTCCCCAAAAATTTCTGTGGACTTCAGAAAAGGCACTCCAGTCAATACTCTCAGAAAACGTTAACCCTTTTCGTTCTTTAGCCGCAGAAATCATTGAACCAAACTGATTAGGTCCAAGGTTATAAAAACCCCACAAGATTTGGTCAGTGACTGCATCATTGTATTTTGTGCTCAGGGACATCGACGTCTCAATATTTGAGTCAAGAATTGATTTCAATTGGGGCGGAAAAAAGCCTTGAAAGTCACTACAGCCAAGGGATGCGCCAAGGGTAGCCGCTACAAATTTTTTGTAGTCTTTTGTCTTCCGCGCTAAGCGAGCAATCCTCAGTCGATTTGGAACTGAAAGAGAGATATTAAAATCAACATTATTTTGTCCGGATAGAATCGAGTCATGCTTTTCATCAGAAATATCAGACTCATCAATAAATACGAGGTGACGGTATCTAGAGATGCTATTTGATCGAGTACTAGCGACTAGTTTTTCTAATTCTTCGCGCTCCTTAGTGTCTATCGTTAAGTGAAAGGCACCATATGCACCCTTCCAAATAGGGTAAGACTGGAAAATTGGTTTCGCTGGTTTCCCGTGACACGCAACACACTTGGCAGGATTTGGCTCAGAGATGGTGATTTTTGCCTGAGCATCTTCCCAGGTGAGGGTTTTTGATTCGGCGTCGCTTGGAAACTTAATGTCAAAATAGTTGAATATATCTGCTCTCTTTTCCGGAACGGCTGTGTCTATTTCAAGCACCTCAATATTGTTGTGATTCGCTTGGGACTGCTTGCCATTGAAACTTAAGTAGAGCCTTTTTCGAGCATCTCGATCATAAGTTGTGGCGAGGATTGCACGAGGATTTTGGTAGTCTACTGTATGAGGTCCTTGGAGACTTTGGCTTCGATACATGAGTACAAACCTTGAACGCACCGACTCTGGCATTTTAGCTAGGAGGTTGTCTGCCGACTTGATATTACAAGACTTATTGCGAATGATGCTGACCAGATTAGACAGGTTTGAAGAACCATCGTCTCGAAGATCACACTCCACTTGTGAAGCGCTCGCACCATGAACTGTCAAATAAAATGACAGCGCGACAAAAAGCAGCGTTAGAAACGGGTTCAAAATAAATCTACTGGGCTTCAAGTCTATTTTATTGATCATCATCAATCAATAATTCAAAAACTGTACCTTTTGTTTACGCGCGATCGCGACTCCAGCAAAGGCTTTTTGGTTTTTGATTTTGAAGGATCTCTCGCGATTTGCATTTTCCACTCTCAATCAAGTGGTGCGCGAGAGAGGACTTGCCTACTACAGTCGCGGCTCCTGCCGCTCCTTGCGTAGGCTCACCTCGCGGGCTAAGTCGCGCATCGTGCGCGACTTACCATGCCAGATGCTGCGCATCTGACATGGCCGCCCACTCGCTTCAAGTCCTCTCCCGGGCACAAAATAAAAAACCCGCAGATGCGGGTTTGTTTATTTGGTGCCCGGGAGAGGACTTGAACCTCCACGCCTAACGGCACTGGCTTCTAAGACCAGCGTGTCTGCCATTTCACCACCCGGGCATAATAACTATCGAATTCTCAGCTCACTCCCCAAAAATCACAACTCTAAAAATCTTGCACGTCGACCAATCTCTCGACCGGCCCTCATTAGTCTCGACTTACTTAACCCATTCAGGGGTTTCATAACAGCATTTTTTATGGATCTTAACGTCCGCCACTTTCTTAAGGTTTTCATCAGGGATAAAGACCAACTGCCATGATTCCTGCTTTGGCTTTACATTCGAAGTGATCATATACGCATAGATCGTATCACTGAAGAAGTAGCTATCCGGGTCTCCCATTTGCTCGCGAACTTTCAGCATGTCTTGCCCAACAAAGACTTTTCCCTCGACCGCTTGGGTCGCCATCGCGCCCTTCTCTTTTTCCGAAGATGTCTTGAAGCTTTTCGCGCTGAAGGGTGCCAAACTCCACTTACCTTTGGCCTCTTTTTGAGTCATGAACTTCGCACCGAAAAACTCTTCCGCAAAGGAGCGACCAGTCAACATTAGCAATGAAATGCAAAGTAAAGTACCTAGCGCCAGCATTGTATTTTTCACAGCGGCTCCTTTGGAATGGATAGTCCAGGATTGAGAATAACAAGGCGACGCGCGCGCAAATCATCGAGAGCACTCTGCTCAAGCGCCTTCAAATCAAATGCCTTATTGTTTTTCATGAGCCTTTGTGTGCCCAGAATACCACCGCGATTGTTCGCCAAATCCATGGCACGTTCTGCGGGTGGCTGAAGACGGTTTTCCTCATGCGCATCCAAATAGAGCTGGGCTCGTTCCGCCCCGATCTCTTTGGTCAGAAGGCCCGCCCATATATAGTGCCGAAACGCATCGCTCTCGTCATTGAATCCCTGAACAGGAAAGTTACGAGATGATGAAAGCTCCGCTCGAGTTTTCTGAACAAAAACGGTGACAGCCTCTTTGGGGTTTTGGTCCACCAGCTTGCGTTCAGCCGATGTCAATCCAGGATAGAAAAGGAATCGGCCAGGCCGGCTTGCGGCATTTTTCTTGAACGCCAGACACAGATCATCACACAAATTGGCACAGTGAAAAGTGCCCATATCCGTACCGAAAGTCGCGCAATCCAACTCACAGTCATTCTGGATCTTCTTGATATACTGCTCGAACCACTTCTCGCAAATTTGATCCGCAGAATAAGCGACTTGACCGAAAAACAGAAAGGTATAAAAACAAAAAAGCTTTGCCAAAAATTTCGCCGTCACGTCCATAAAAATCCGAGTTCAATCTCAATCGCATCAAACGGCTCGGCTCGAACAAGGTCGTCTCCAGCATAGCTCTTAATTAGACTCCACCGTTCATTTTCAAGGCGGAAGACGTCAAGTGTTTTACCCGCGGGGTCAACAAGCCACGCATGCCCAACACCATACTGCGCATAAAGAGGCATCTTCTTAACTCGATCAATTGCAGCTGTTCCAGGCGAAAGGACCTCACAAATCCAGCTGGGTGCCGTCGTGAAAAACGCTTCATCGGGAAGCACCGGAAGAACATCCCGTTTCCAACCGGCGAGATCGGGGACAACAATATTGGATTCAAGATGAATCTCAGGCTCAAACAAAATCAACCAGCCGCCGGGTCCCCCTTGACCATGATCAAAAGGCCCTACAATTTTTCCACCAATCGACGATGCAGCTCTCGCATGCTTCGGTGCTGGTCTTGGACTGACGTGGAGTTCACCGCTCAGTATTTCACCGACGACCGTGTCAGGCAGTTTTATGAACTTCTCATAAAGCGATTCAAACTTCTTCGCAGTGGGAGCCATTAACATTACCTTTCCGGTGGCAACGTCGGTCGACGGATCTACCAACGAGCGACCAACTCGTCTACCAATCCGCCAGGCCACATTCTACTAACACATGGATGTTATTTGCAAACTGCAACTCAGAAAGCACCCGATCACGACACGTCCCTGGCTTCTAAGACCAGCGTGTCTGCCATTTCACCACCCGGGCATTCGGATGGATTAGAACAAGATTAGACTGTGTGTGCAACCTACAAAGCCACTTTAGGCTTTGATCAGTTTTTTATAATCGGGTGCGCGCATGAGATTGGCGAGCTCTTTTTCAGTGTCCATTTCGATGCGGATCAGCCAACCATCGTTCATGGGGTCATCGTTGAGTGTGCCAGGGTTATCTTGCATGCTCAAATTGACTTCAATCACTGTACCGGAGACCGGCGCAACAAGATCACTCACGGCCTTTACACTCTCGACAACGCCGAAGGGTTCGCCTTGAGTCACTTTTTGGCCCTCTTCAGGCAGCTCCACGTAAACGACCTCACCTAGAGTGTCTTGTGCATACTCCGTGATCCCAACGGTGACGACGTTTTCGTCAACCTGAGCCCATTCGTGATCTTTGGTGTAGTAATATTCTTCTGGCACATTGAAATTCGACATAGATTCCTCCAGCAATTATTTTCGTTTTACAAAGGGAGTAGACACAACTATCGCTCCTACCGAACGACCGCGAATCTCCACTCCAAATTCAGTTCCATCCGCAGCAAATTCCTTATCCACAAACGCGATCCCAATGTTCTCACCGGTTGAGGGTGAGGGAGTGCCGCTTGTGACAGTGCCGATGACTCGCCCCTCTTTTACCAACTTATAGCCCTGCCGTGCAATTCCTCGTTCACACATCTTAAAGCCAATCAGCTTTTGTGGCAGCCCTTTTTCTTTTTGACTCAAAATGACAGACCGACCAATAAAGTCTTTCGCATCTGGCTTTACGACCCAGCCCAATCCAGCGGCATAGGGATTTGTGTGCGCATCGATTTCATGGCCATAGAGGGAGTACTTCATTTCAGTCCGTAAGGTGTCGCGAGCTCCCAGACCCACCGGCACAACTCCAAAGTTTTTGCCTTCGCTCAAAAGAGTTTGCCATAGAGTCACAGTTTGCGGGGCAGGTACAAAAACTTCAACGCCATCTTCGCCCGTGTAACCCGTCCGTGCCACTAGAACTTTCACACCAGAAAAATCAAACTCTCGAAACCCAAATGTTGGAATAGCCGATGCCGCTGCACCAAAAATCTTTGCGATGAGCCCCATAGCCTTCGGACCTTGAACCGCAATCTGACCCCAAGCTTTAGATTCATTCCGCAGCTCTGCACCTTTGTTGTTGGCCACTATCCACGCGTAATCTTTGTCGGCGTTGGAGGCGTTCACACAAAGTAGGTACTCCTGATTCTTCTTGAGGCAGTAGACGATGAGATCATCGACCAAGCCCCCTTCAAAATTTGGCAAAAGGGAGTACTGCGCCTGCCCGTCTTCTAACTTCCCCACATGATTTGTCGTAAGCCACTCGAGTGTCGCCAGAGCCTCTGGTCCGCTCACCCGAATTTCACCCATGTGCGAGACATCAAATAACCCGACATCTGAGCGAACACTGAGATGCTCAGCCCGCAGACCTGTGTATTCAACAGGCATATACCAGCCGGCAAAATCGACCATCTTGGCACCTAGGCGCACGTGCTCATCTCGCAAGGGCGTAAACTGCAAATTTTCATTCATAAATTGCTCCGCTGCCCAAATTCGTCGCTATTGCCGATTTTGGCAACTTTTTTTGTCTGCATTCTAAGGGATAACGCTCTGAGATCGGCCTCGTTTTTGCGACTCCTCACCATGAGGTCTGAAGAAACTGGGGAGAGCGCCCTGTGGTACGTCATCTAACGCCTATAATTTGCATCTGGGGTTTGGCCCTAAGCGCCTGCGCTCCACGCATGTCCAACCAACACAATGTGGATCCGACGTCCACCGGGTTTTCAAACGAGTTCGGCACCCCCTATGTGAGCAATGATCGACGCCTTATCCGTGAGCGTGAAGCATTATTCACCGATGCGTCACCTCCTCCTGCAAAGCCCGCGAAACCTAAACCGAAGAGCGCGCCTAAGGATCAGCCCACAACTAAGACACCAGCGCCAGACAACACTCGAGCTCCGCTTGATATCCAAGCTCCGCTTGATATCCAAGCTCCGCTTAGCACCCGAGTGCGTGAGGCCGAAATCTCACGCTATGCAGGTCCGGGCACGAAGCCCTCGCGCTTCGGTAAGGATCATGTGTCGATCAAGCTATTTTTTACTGACGCCCAGCCCGTGCATTTTCGCGCCCACCTCAACCCTCAATCGGGCCGCCTGGAGTTTAGTGCCTCAACTGACGGTTACACATTGCAAGGTTCACTGACCGACCACGCCCCTCACAACTCGACCGGTGACTTTACCCTAAGTTATCAAGGCGAATCCGCACGCATTTACTACCGCGCTTATGTGGCCAAAGTGCGGGCAAGACGTGATCAGCGTGAGCCAGAGCAAGCCCGTAATGAGATCGCGCGGCGGCTGCAGTGGCTCGATTCGTCCCAACGGGGTTGGGTCAATAACTGGGCCGTGGCCAACGGCCGAGCGTTTTACCTGATCGACATCATTCAGAATCAGCCCCAGCCAGAGTCACCAACCTCTGCCCCACCACGGATCGCACTGAAAGGTGAGTCCTTGCGCACGGGCGAGCGGGATCACAAAGTGGATACGACCGAACCCCATTCACAAACAGCACTCGTCGGCAACTGGGAGTCCGAGAGTCGCAAGATCTTTGCAATGCAAGTGGTTGATCCGCAAACGCAAAAGACGAGTGAAGTGATGTTGGATGTTGAAATCGAAAATCCTGAGCTGGATAGCTCTAGTCCCGAAACTGAAAACTTAGAGCCGTCCGAGCCAACCTCTGACTCTGTCACCACGGCTTCACCGCCTCCGCCCCGCCCGTCTACACTCGAGTCCAAAGCCTCAGGTGACGCAGGCAGCGCCTACATTCGTACGGATAATTCTTTAACAAGAACGGCCCGCATTACGCAGCATTTCGCCCGAAATAAAAACCTCTCCGGTGTTAAGACGGCCATCAAAGAATACACTCAATCCTTTAAACCCGGCACCAACCTCTACAATTTTTATAAATACGCCCAGCCCTTCAGAAGACTCATTTCTGACATTGCCCGTGCCTATGATGTCTCTCCGGCCTTTGCCTATCTCACAGTCATTGAGTCCAGCTATTTTACCGGTGGAAAGTACAGCAACAAAGAGCGTGGCAATGGCTCACAGAGTGCATCCGCTGCCCGAGGGCCCTTTCAGTTCAAACCCGGCACGGCAAAATCTGTAGGCATGTTTGTGGGAACCAACACCCACGGTTCTGAAGACGAACGCATTTACTTTGCGCCGGCCGCCTGTGGAGCTGCCAAATATGTGCGCGAGTTGGTGGACGCGTTTCCCAATGACGCCACTCTTGCCATTCTCGGATACAATCAAGGCCAGGGAGGTGCAGCCGCACTAATCCGCTGTGCTTATTCTTCGAAAATTTCGAATCGAACCTCGTGTGCCCGCAGCGTGCAATCGCTTTCGGGTCAAGACTATGCTCGCGCCATTCGGCTCGCAAATGACTTCAACTACACCTATGCCGAAATGGAAGCCGCCCTCACGCCGGCCATGCGAAAGTATGTGAATAGAAAGCTTGCCGTTTATTTCATTTCAAACAACATGGCTGAATACGGAGTGAAAATTCCAGGTGATGCGGTCCAAAGCTTGCCACGCAACCGCTCCGTTATGCCACCCAAGCCCATAAAGGACTCCACTTGTCGACAAGTTGTGGGTAACCCACTAGGTGCGGGGTAACTGCAGCGACGGATTGGCAAGCTGCGGGTTTGCCTCGATGAGCTCAGTGATTTCAGTTTGCATTCGGTTGATCACAAACTCCAGATCACTTTGCAATCGCAAATCCGTCTCGTGCCTCGAGGACTGGGCTTGATCCGCAGGCAAACTCACCTGAACTTCGGACGGCTTAGCTTCTGCCGTCAGAAATCGACTCGCATATATTTTGTTTAAGTCGAGTGCCGCCTTGGCCAAGACATCCAACTTCTCGACCAAAGTCTCAAGGCCTCTTAGTCGGCGTGAGTGTGCGACTCCACCTTGAATGATTTCGCGCAACTTTTGGGGTCGAAAGGGTTTTTCGACAAAGCCATACACATCGAAGTCCATCGCCTTGAGTATGTGATGTTTCTCCGCATAACCCGACATCATGACAACTGGTAGACTCGGCATCTTGCCACGAACAGAGGTGAGCAAGTCAAATCCATCCATATTGGGCATCTTGATATCAGTCACCAATAGATCCGGCCGGTAATTGCTACCAATGGCCGTTAGTGCGTCTTCGGGCGAGTTAAAAATTCGAACCTTGTACGAGTCACCCAGGTAGTCTTTGACCATCTCGAGGATTCCATCTTCGTCGTCCACTAAACAGACTTCACTTACCATTTTTAAAGCTCCGTTTTAAAGTCGATGGCCATGGACTTCAACAAAGTCGATGATCAATTAATCTCTAGCCCATTATATTCTATATTGTTACGCTATACCAAGCTGTACAAACTTTCGTTTTAAAATGAGCAATTAATAAGCGATGCAGGACCTCGAGAGCACCAAAGATTCAGATAACCTGAGTTTGATCCAAGCGTTTGAGAGCTGGGCCGACCTTGCTTTTAATTGTTATGATTGCTGCACAGTTCAGCTGATTCTAAGTGAATTCAAACAACTCACCAGGCATCGACAATTTCACAAATGTCTCGTGGGGGCAGCGGATAGGCCCTTACTGAGTGCCGTCGGCGCAATTTATGACGTAGAAATTGTCGGTGATGCGACCTTGGATCCTAGATTTAGGACGTGCACACTAGTGAAATCTGCACCCTATGTCGAGGGCGTTTGTATTCTCCCGCTAAAGACCAGCGATTCAAAGATCCTGGCTCAGCTCGTTTTGGGTTACCAAACCACTGAGAAAATAAAATCAGTTGAGCCAGAAAAGCTTTACACCTTTGCCCAAGTGATCACCCAATCCCTTCAGTCACTCCAGCTTGCCAACGGCGCAAAAATTGAGGCGCGAACCGCCGGCAATACACTCCAGCATCTCGTGGACCATCAGTCGTCCGGTGTAGTGGTCATTGATGCCTTAGGCTATGTGCAGCTGACAAATCACCGATTGTTCGCGATCCTGGGGCTAGCTCCAGTGGACTGGCAAGCGGCACCCGCCTTGTGGACCAAAATTATTTTGTGCCACGCCACCCGAGTTTCCGATCCTGAAACGTTTCAAAAGTACATCTTGGGAGCCTTAGCCAATACCGGCGCGCTTCGAGGAGAATTTCTAACGAATGATGGTGGGGTCATTGAGGTCGAGTCGATCCCCATGAAACAAAATGGCGCGCGTACCGGGCACCTCATAACCCTACGTGATTTAAGTGAGATTCGCCGCTTTGAAAATTTAGTTGAACACCAGCGATTGCAGATGATTGAGTCGCAAAAGCTTAAAGCGCTAGGTGAAATGGCCAGCGACATGACTCATGAAATCAACAATCCGCTGGCTATCATCTTTGGTCGCGCCTCGCATCTTTTGGAGCTGGCCCAACAAGGTGAAGTTCCAAGAGATCGGGTGGCCCACTACGCTCAGCATATTTTGGACGTTGCCCAAAGAGTCATGAAAATCGTGGCGGGCCTGAGAGCCTTCTCAAGCAACGGCGAAGTGGATCCACTCAGACCGGAGCTCGTATCAGAAGTCATCGAAAGTACGCTAGCCTTTTGCCACCAACGACTCAAGCTCGCGGGCATTGATCTCCGTTTGTCCTTAGGTGCAGAACCCACTATGATTCAGTGTCGTGCCGTCCAAGTTTCACAGATTTTACTCAATCTAATAAACAATTCTGTCGACGCGATTGAGGAACTTTCAAACCGGTGGATTGCGGTCGAGGTGATTCCGATATTTCAGGAGGTCCTCATCGCTGTGTCCGACAGCGGGCCTGGAATCGACAATAACGTTCGCGATAAAATCTTTAGACCATTTTTCACAACCAAACCGAGTATGAAGGGCACCGGATTGGGGTTGAGCATTTCAAAAAGCATCGCCCAGGCACAGGGTGGAGACCTCCAGCTCGACACGAGTTCAACCCACACTCGATTTGTCTTAAGACTGCCGAGCCCACACCCAACTTCAGTGTTTGCTAGCCAAGAGCAAAGTATTCTCAAGTAGCATAGTGATCGTCATTGGACCGACACCACCAGGCACCGGCGTCGCTGCACGCGCATAGTCCTTCAATTCAGAATATCGAACATCGCCACAGAGCTGCATGGAGCCAGTTGCACCGGCTTGCCGATGAATCCCAACATCCACAACCACCGCTCCCGGACTAAAGTCAGCACGCCCTAAAAATTCGGGTTTACCTGCAGCCACAACAATCAATTCCGCACGTCTTGTGTATTCCGACAAATCTTGAGTTTTGGAGTGACACACGGTCACGGTGGCATTGGCTTGGGTCAGCAGATGCGCCATAGGCTTCCCGACAATTGAGCTTCGCCCAATGACCACAGCATTCGTGCCCTCAACGGCTATACCGAAATGCTCCAAGATCATCATGACTCCCCAAGGGGTACAGGGAATGGTCCGCGGACGCCCACTCCAAAGCAAGCCGAGGTTCTCCGTGGTCAAACAGTCCGCATCTTTGTGAGGAGAAATCCAGTTGATGCACTCCTCTGCCTGTAAATGCCGAGGCAAGGGCAATTGCAGGAGGATCCCGTCGACCTCGGGCGTATGATTGAGCTGGTCGATCCTATCTCGCAATTGCGTAGCTGAGGCATCGGCGGGCAGTCTATGCTCCGT
This sequence comes from Bdellovibrionales bacterium, assembly GCA_041739415.1. GTDB lineage: Bacteria > Bdellovibrionota > Bdellovibrionia > Bdellovibrionales > UBA1609 > JALHOQ01. The sequence continues at coordinate 15,364 of JBGSNU010000055.1, forward strand.
TGAGTGAATTCCGACCGCTTGGCAGGCCTTCAATTTATTTTTGACGTAAACTTGGCTGGCGGGATCGGCTCCCACTAAGATAACTGCCAGACCTGGAGGTCTGCCACGGCTCACCTGAAATGCGGTCACTTTGTCACGAATCAGGAGCCGACGGGCTTCCGCAACGACTCGACCATCCAGAATTTGCACTCTCCACTCCTTAAAACAGCAGCATAAATCAATTCAAATCGTCTGACGAGCTGGGAATGCACGCATTGACCGCACGCACGAATTGCTTTAAGACTAAGGGCAATCGTCAATCAAGGGGAACTCTATGGCAGAAAAAGTCAAATTGTCAGAAGATGGCTCATCCATCGACTTTGTTCAGTCCGATTCACTCCCCACCTCGCTCAAAAAGTTTCGCCAAAGCCCTGAAATTGAAGGTTTTTATCGCTTCGTTTTCGAAAACGATTTGCAGCGAGAAGCCTACGACATCCTCGAAGGCATAATTAGGCGCCGCAAAGCTCTCAAGGTCAAAAAGAAGAAGTAGCTTCGGAATCTGGCGCTGTCCGTCCGACCCTCGGTCTCGATTCATCTGGTGGATAGCTAGTCAATCTAGCGTTCAGCCACTCCACTTTGCAATGCCCTCCGTAAGACAACCCAATTGCGGAGAGGAACCAAAATGGCGTCGATTACCAATGAACGCGGCCAAGGTCTTATCGAATATGTAATTTTAGTGGCCTTAGTGGCTGTTGCGACCATGGGCATGGTCCGAGTTTTACAACACACTGTTAAAGTCAATCTCGCCAATGTGATCCACTCTCTTCAGGGCGACCGCACTCGGCGCGAGGCCTTCGAGAAAGTTGACAAGAGCGATCTCCGAAAATCAGACTTCACGGACTTTATGAATGGCTCCGGCAGTCGAGGTCGATAGCCACGAGAGAGGGTCAGCTTTGGTTGAAATGCTTCCTGTGTTGACCCTCCTTTTAACCATGGCGAGCCTGATCTTTACGTTAAGTTACTTAATTTTTGCCAGAGCTTGGCTTAGCTATCAGACCGAGCAGGCTCTCTATTGTATGGCAGAGGACAGGCCGACCTATTTTTGCGCCAAACAACTTCGCACCCAGGCGCAAAAATTTCTCCCATGGGGCCAGGTGAACACCAACTTATCGCGGACTTCATCGAACCGCTGGCAAACGGAGACTTTGTGGAAATTTGGTTCGTATCAGGTAAAAATCAGACGACAACTTCAACCGCGCGACATTCTTCAGAGGCGGGATTTGCGCTAATCAGCGCAATCACTCTAGCGCCGGTCTTGGCCTTACTGTTCATAGCCATTGGCGGAACTTTGTCGGCGCTGAAAGCCAAATCTCTCGCCCAGTCGATCTGCATCCAAGAGGCCTCTCGCTTGCAAAAAAATCTGCAGCGACCACTCACGCAATTGCTGCGACTCAATCGCAAAGCCACTAGCCTCCGGCAGCAACGACTTGCCGCTGACCGAGGGGTGCAAGCAGCGGTTGCCACTGGCAACCCCAAGGTCATTGCCGCAGCTAAGGCCATACAAACCGCCGTCATAGTTATGCAAATGGCTCTGCGCACCCAGCAGCAAGCGCTACTTTTAGAGGCGAACAGTCGACGACGACTGGGGCATAATAATTTTAGAGTTCGAGCGCGGAGGCTTGGGGCAACCGAAATATCGTCTCCCACCTTCTATCCAGAGGCGCTTGCCGTGCAGCCTTCACCGCCTGGCTCCCTCTCGCCCAATTACGAAAAGGTGTTTGATTTTTCAAGACGGCAGCAACAGCTCTATCGCTTTCGTTTAGATTTGCTTAAGGATATGCCCTTCCGCTTAACCCAACGGTCTGTCCAGCAAATGACCGAATGCTCTGTAACCTTGAAAGGAGAAAACCCACGGTGGGATATACAAATTCTAAAGGCCAATGCTTCATCGAACTGGCCATTGTCATGATTTTACTAACGGGCCTGCTTTACCTGTTTCTTGATTTATCTGTGGTCAGCAAAAAGATTTTTAACCACTCCCAACTTTCAAAAAAGGTGGACACATGTTGCTAAATTTGCGCCGATACTTTTTGAGATTTAAAAAGCTCCCTTGGGAAAAGCAAACGGTCTGGATGGCTGGAGGTCTCGCTTTGCTCCCCATTTTAGGATCCCTGGCTAGTCCTTGGGTTCAAGGCCCCCCACCGGCAATTGCCGACGGACACTCATCGCTCGATTTTGACACTCATATTCCTCCTGGGTATGTCTTGGTGCCCATTGAGGTGCAAAATTTCGATTCTCTGGACTCCATTCTAGGACCATACGCGCTGGTAGATTTGTTTCAAAACCAGTCTGACGCATCTTCGGCGGTAAAAGTCGTGGCCCGCAATGTTCGTTTGCTTCGAGCTCCTCAAAACCCCTCTCATTTCGCAGTTTTAGTGCAAGAGTCCTCAGTCGACCGGATTCTTCGATTTGGCGACAAATTTACAGTGGCCATAAAACGCCGAACTCGAGATGGAACGGAGATTGTAAAAGAACGGCGAAACCGATCCATCACCTACGGAGGCTGATTTTGACTTCACTCATATGCCAAACACACATTCTCACATCGCTGGCCCGACTGCCGATGATCCTGCTCGTTCTCGCCTGCTCCGCTGGAGCCGAAGATCACAAGACCGTGTTGATACAAGGGGAGAAAAGTTCAATAATTGAATATCGAGCCACCTTGCAAGCGCATCCGCAGTACATTTCACCCACACAGCACTTGCTAAAAAATCGACCCACCGTGGAGCAACGAAGCCGATTGATTGACGATTTTGCGAACGCACAAAAGGCCTTTTTACAGGTCAACCTTAAAATGGCCGAATCCGCCTTTGAACAAGTGACTCGCCAGCGCACCGAAGCGGATTGGGAAAGCTCGGATCACGAGATTTTTGCCATCGCCCTGTTTCGCCTGGCCCAAATTGCTTCTGATTCTTCGGCGACTCAAGACAAGTGGTTAAGTCAAACCTTACACCTCCATCCAAAGACCTTGGCCACAGTCATTCAAAAACTGGGAGCACAAATTCCGCCACCACTCCTCAAGCGCCAAGCGCACCTGAGCCGACAAATCCCAACCCTTCACTTGCCCGCTCCAGTTGATTGGACCGAGGTGCTGATCAACGGGGTGAAGTGTAGTCGCAACTCTTGTGGGACCTGGGCTCAAATCCCAGAGAAGGTGCGCGTGACCTTTTTGAGTGATCGATGGCAACCCTACACCACCACTCTTCATCTCAAGGATTTTAATACTTATGCTGCTCCCACCGTGGCGTGGGCCAAGGGCACGTGCGGAGACTCTTTTCGGCAGCCGACAGTGTTCAAAAAAGTTAAGGCTTTTTGGTCAGTTGACTGTGATCGTCCCCGACAACTTGCTCTGGCAGTTACGCCGACTCCCGTAGCAAGCGATGAACTTCCTAAACTCGAGTTCAGTCAAAAGCCCACTCGTATTTATAAATCCAAGTGGTTCTGGGCAGGAGTTGGTCTAAGTGCGGTTGCGATATGGGCCGTGGCAGAACAAAACAAAGGACAAATTCGAACGCAACCCACAACAACCTACGGTTTTAGATAAGCTCTTGCCCGCGAAACACCACGCGAGTGGGCGCGTTCAGTTTGAACTCAGTATAGGAGTTTGGTGCCCAATCTAAATCTTTATGACCTAGATACCGAATCGGTGAATGAATTAGGGCCGGGATCCCTTTGAGCGCGGATTGCTCGAGAGCTTCTAGTGTTCTGGCCACGCTCGGTGATGCGATCGGAGCATCACTGCCAAAATCGAGTTCGATGCCCGCCTCCTCTAACCGCCTCCATGGAAAAGCCTGTCGCGCCAAGTCTCCGACCTTGCCTTCCAACCATTGATGATCGCTCAGCCAATGGCTGGGTTGCATATGACAGGCGATATCTAAAGAGCGCATCTTCTCTATTGTTTCTGGTCGGACAAGTTCGGCATGCTCGATGTGAATTTTTCCAAAGTGCCCTTCAGTCTTCAACTCTTGCGCGACTGTCACGAGCCAGTCCACCGTCTCATCGCCAATGGCGTGCAGAGCAACGGCTAGATTCACATTCCAACAGGCAACTAGGGCTTGGCGTAGGTCAGTCTTGTTCCACAGCCGCAAGCCGCGAGATTCCGTGCCGTGATAGCATTTTGACAACCATGCCCCTTCAGAACCAAGGGCACCATCCAAAAAAACTTTCAGACCCTTCACCCGAAGATTTTGGGTTTGGGACTTGAGCGCGCGTATCGCCAAATTTAAAACGTCATCGAATTCTTGGATAGACCGCAGCCAAAAGTACTCCTCAACTGCCAAAGTCAAAAGTCCAGCTTCGTCTAATTTAATCGCTTCATTCCACTGCGCTGCTGAACACGTCATGTCTCTAATGTGAGTGAATCCCTGAGTGTTGAAGATCTTCGCACCTGCCAGTAGATCTCGGCGAATTTCGCGAGCCTCAAGTGGTGGAATCCATCGCTGCACGACCTCCATCGCACGATCAACCAACACTCCCGTCGGCAGACGTTCGATCGAACTCTCACGGTCGATTCGTCCGCCCTGAATCTCAGACGCATGACTGTTCAATAAGCTCGCGCGGCGGAGCGCTTCAGAGTTTACCCACAAAGCATGACCGTCACAACGCGTGAAGGCCACAGGCTGATTGGGAAACATTCGATCCAAAAGGTGGCGGCTCGGCGCAAAGTCCCACTTGGACTCGTCCCAACCAAAACCCAAGATCCAGTCGCCTCGTTGATGTGACGCCTCGACTTTTAACGAGTGGAGGTCCTCAGATTTCTTGATCGAGTCTAAGCGTAAGCGACCGACAAACTCGCCGGTAGCTTGCCAATGCACGTGACTGTCAAAGCATGCCTCTATCCGCATAACCTTCATCTTTAACTCGTGATTGGGCCTAGGTCACTCACTATGGCTAATCAACGGTTGCGCCGCTGCATCGACGAACTTAGACTAAGAGCCTATGAAACATACGATTTTGTGCGTAGACGACGAGCTCGACAATGTTGAGGCCTTAGAGCGATTGTTTCGCCGCAAATACAATGTTCTCAAAGCCACGTCTGGGCAAGAGGCACTCAAGCACCTCAAAACTGAGAAAGTCGCGCTGATTGTAACGGACCAACGCATGCCAAATATGACCGGCGTTGAATTTTTGGCCAATAGCATGCGCACCCATCCAGACACCATACGAATTCTGCTCACGGGATTCACCGACATCGAGTCCGTTATTGATGCGGTAAACTCAGGGCAAATCTACCGTTATGTTACTAAGCCATGGGATCCGGTCGACTTGGCGAACACCGTCGACAAAGCCATCGAACGCTACGAACTTTCAGCTGAGCTAAAAGAAAAAAACGCAGCCCTCCAGACGGCACTGACCGAGCTAAAAACGCTGGACGAATCCAAATCTAATTTTATGATTTTGATCAATCATGAGTTGAAGACTCCATTGACTGTGATGCTTAGCTTTCTTGAGCTCCTGCGCGAAACTCCACTCTCTCCAGACCAAGCCAAATATCTGAATAGAATCGGTGGTAGCGCCAGCCGCCTGCAAGCGCTGATCAATGATTCACTGGAACTTGTATCGGCCGAGACCGGGCTCCTTCCAGTAAAAATCACGGAAATAAACATTAAGAAACTAATGCAGGAGTTGCAGACCCAATACCAGGTTGAACTGGAACGCAAAAATATCCAGCTCGATTTGAATATTGAATCGGATCAAGTCAAGGCCGACGCCAAAGCTTTGAGGTCGGTGCTCACGCGCTTGCTCGACAATGCCATCAAGTTTGGACCAGAAAATTCATCGGTGGATTTTCTTTGCAAAGAGGCTCCGACGAACTCAGGCGTTCAGCTGACCCTCACCAACGAAGGAAAGGGCCTTAAGGCCGAGATGATTAAAAAAATCTTACAGCCTTTCTCACTAAACGAGGACATTATGCACCATTCAAAGGGGTCGGGCCTTGGACTCAGTGTTGTGCAGGCCGTCCTTAAACGGTTGGGAAGTCAGCTCCAAATCGAGTCTACAAAAAATAAATTCTCGGCCTCGTTTTCTCTTCCGGCGGATTAGACCGTCCGAAAGTCATCTCCCCGGCGGATGTCCGTACGATTGGATTGAATCCCATGCCTAACAACTCCTTTGCACAGTCCTTACGGCATGAAAAATTCAAAAGTGTTCGCACTGATTATTTTGCTGTCTTTTTTAACTGCAACTGAAGCTCTGGCGCAGGAGCTTTGGTTAAGAGTCGGTGAGGTTCGAAAGATCCCCGCACCGCCCGACGCTCCAGTGCGAGTGGGCAAACGAGGCATTCTTAAAGCGGTCGATTCTGGCACGACGATTCAGTTAATCGGTCTAAAGGAGGGCACTACGACCGTGGCCATTGGCACCAGGGTTCTTCAGGTACACGTCAACCTGCGCGTGCAACGCGACTTTGCCTTGGCCCTTCGTCAGATTGTCCAGCCTATGCTTGGACTGCGGCTCGAGACCGACACCCACACTCTCACGATTCGCGGCACCCTGCTTCGATTTTCGGATTGGATCGCCATTCAAAAATTAGCCGCTAAATTTCAAGGTGAGTATCATTTCGCAGCGCAAGCCCTACCGGATGTGGGAGAACAGGCTTTGCAACATCTGATTGCGCGAGCGCAAGAAAATGGCGTACCCATTGTGCGCTTTCGGCGCGATCCGGTTTTCACCGCTCAACTCCCGAAAGCCGCCTCAGCGCTACAAAACGAAGCTAACCGCCTGTTCAACTCCTATGGGATTCGGGTCGAGAGTTCGGATACAGGCATTGCTATCCAACCTCTGATTCGCACCCGCGTTGTCCTTGCGGAGGTTTCGCGCAATGAATCGCTAGAGTTTGGGATTCAGTGGCCAACCGCTTACCAGGCGCAAATCCTTCCCAAGCTCCAAGGCGAAAGTAGCCTGATGGCCACCTTGCATGCACTAGAGGCAAGGGGGCAGGCACAAATCCTCGCCTCTCCCAACATCATCTGTCGGAGTGGCGGTGAAGCTCGCTTTCATGCGGGCGGTGAATTTCCGATCCGTGTGGCTTCGCGCCATGCCCGTGATGTGGTGTGGAAGTCGCATGGAGTGATTTTAAACGTGAAGCCCAAAGCCGATTTTCACGGGGCGATGAGCTTAGAGATCGAAACCGAGGTGTCGCTTCTAGATATGGCCAATGCAGTAGAAGGCGTGCCCGCGCTCAAGAGCAATGCTGTGAAGAGCCACTTTGATCTACCTGGTCGGCGAACTATTGCTCTATCGGGGCTGTTACGGCAGGAGCTGGGCGACTCCACGGAGGGGCTGCCGCAGTTGAGTCGGATTCCGATTCTGGGTCGGCTTTTCAGCAGCCAGCGTTTTATGAAGCGGCAAACTGAACTGGTGATTTTTGTGACTCCAGAAATTTACGTTCCTGAAAGCAGTGAGAAAATTGAAATGCCTGCAGGGTGGATTCGCCATGCCATCTAAGCTTGAGGAAATCGTTGCATCGATCAATAAGGAGTTTTGCACCACCTGGAGTTTTGACGGACGCGATCTGGAACGACCAAGTTCCGCCGAGACACTGCGCTTACTCATTGCCAAGCAAGATGTTGAAAATCAAGCGCGGTTAGAGCACGAGTTCTTTCAACATGGGCCGCTCGAAGGACTTTTGTCAGATGCCAGCATTCGAGAAATAGTGATCAACGGCGCACGCGATATCTGGTTCGAAAAAGACGGCGCCTTACACTCGCTCTCCGACACCTTCTTAAGTGAAAGCACTTTCAAAAGTTGGGTTGAAAAAATTTGCGCTGAGGCAAAAATTAAAATCGATATGGCTCAACCGTTTGCAGATGGACGGTGGCGAGACTTCCGTATTCATATCGGCTGTGCTCCACTCACGCATTGCGATTTTCACATCACTTTGCGACGCCTTTCCAACTCGAGTTGGACACTGGAGCGTTTACGCGAACTGCAATGGGCCAGTGACTCTCAGCTCGCAACCTTGCAGTCCCTGATCCACGATAAAAAAAATATTTTGTTTATTGGTCCTACGGGTAGTGGCAAAACCACCGCTCTGAGCGCTTGCTTAGCTGCGACGGCTACAAACGAACGAGTGGTCGTGATTGAGGACACGGATGAGTTGCCACGGCCAAACTCGGCCAGTAGTAAATTGCTCACACGGGTTAGTGGGTCGCAAAGTTTGCCAGAGGTGACGCTCGCTGATCTTGTGCGCCAGAGTTTGCGAATGCGACCCATGCGTTTGGTGCTCGGTGAGGTGCGCGGAGGCGAAGCCAAGGATTTACTGCTGGCGCTAGCAACCGGACATGCGGGAAGTCTGGGCACAATACACGCTCAAGATGCAAAGCAGGCATTGCTTCGTTTGGAAATGCTGGTGCAATTGGGAGCACCACAATGGAACGTACAAGCCATTCGGCAGCTGATTCAGCTCAGCGTTGAAACTCTTGTGGTGTGTGGCTTTAATGGCAAAGAGCGGCGGCTGCTCGGCATTTACCGGGTGGCCGCCCTCGAATCTTTTGGATTCTTGTTAGAGCCTTTGCACTAGGCCCGAACGTCGACGTACGAGCCGCGTGGAGTAAACCCAGGAGGTGGCAGACTGTCCTCAGCCATCGGCTCAAGTGCGGTCGTTTTGAGGGCCTCCACTGTGGGAGCAATGCCTTTAGGTGGAGCGGCTCCAACACCTGGAGCAGGCGCCGAAATGGCCTCATCCAGACTTTCGCGCGGCAATCGGTTCATAAAGAATTGGTCCGCCATTTGAGCTGCCACTTCTGTATGGCGGGACGTGCGTTTATTTTCGATCATCTCGTTGTGCAGTGCCACCGCTCGAGATGCGGTTGAACTGAGACGATCGACTTTAGGCGCGGTCTCACCCACAGGGCGACCGTAGGACGGGGCACCCGGGCGAACCGCCGGTGAATTCTTTAAATCCGTTGAGGCCACCCTTGAGCTGCCTCGAACTATACTGCTTATCTTCTCCATGCATCACCTCCATGTGTGTGGAGAACAGAAAGAATTCCTTTTCCTTCCGTTAGAAGAGATCGCTCTCTCCCATTTAGCAGTTCGGTAAAATTATCATTTTGAAACAGTGGGCTTTGGCCTAGGAATTGGGTCGGTCTTAGGAACCACCCAAACGAACAATTTGAGTGGCTTTGGCATCCGCGAGACTACAAGTGGTTTCTCCACCACTACAAAGCACTAGCCGTATGCACCTGTCTCCTGGCTTATCACAAGATTTGTTTAAGGCTGGCGGAATCTCAATTTTGTTACGACTCACCAAAGGATCGGGCAGGTCACTTTTTTTGCCGCCTCTGTTTTCGCTTTTTTTGATTGAATCGCTCTGACGACTTGCGACTCCTGAGGACTGAGACCCACCTGTCCAGTCGAGCATCTCTGGCGCAAGTGACAGACAAAGATTATCGGGTGTATCGCTTTGTTCACCGTGTTCGACACAAAGAGATTTTTTATTCGCAATGCATATTTTCAAATTGTTTACTTTTATGGTCTTCATTTCTTTTTTGCCAATGCCCACCTTGTTGCAGTCGCCATAGGTTTGGGCAAGATCATAGCCGTGCTTGATTGTCAGTCCGAGGCGTTGCATTGCCACATCTATGTTGCCGCGAGACTTTTGAGCTGTTTGTAGTCGGTTGACGGTTTGAAATGATGAGGATAGCTGAAACACCAAAAGCGCACCGACTGAAACCACACCCAGCGCAATCAAGATTGAGATGGATCCGGATTGATTTGTTAATATGGCTTTAGCGCGTGGAGAATTGAACATCTTAGTTGCCTATACTCGGCTTGAAGAAATACAAATTGCCAAACAGAGATTCTTCTATGGGGCCACTGCGATCAATGCGTGAAGTGGCGACGCGGTTGTTGACCACTGCGACTTGCACGATGTGCGAGATGTCCTTGAAGGGCGCGGTTGTCCGACATTCTGCGCGAGTGGCCATAAAAGCGGCTGGGCACCAACGCCAGAGACTTTGATCCGAGTCCAAAAATTTTCGGAAGGTGATGGTGGCTCTGACTGTGCGCACTGGCTGAATGCCACTTTCATTGTAGCCTACGGGTTCAAAAAACACGCCGACAATTTGCTGAAAGCGATCGAGCACATTGTCACTCGATAAAATCACTGCACCAGTCGCAGCACTTGAGGTGGCGAACGAAAGCTCACCGGGGAGGCGTGGGGTCGGCTGACGAAAATAGATGGCCGAGGCTTGTATATCCCCATTAGGATTAGCGGAGGATGGGCGACCCACCTCTCGCAAAAAAATGGCGAGTGCCTCTGGTCTTTGGACGGTTCGGCTGAAACTCGTGCGAGCGGAGCGAATCTTTCCAGCGCCGGTATCGATGTTGCCAATAGCACTGGGTGTCCATTCCACGTTGATGGCTGAGGCGAGGTACTCCGTAAGCCGAGCATCAACGGTTCGAATCAACTCCTCGGTCTCTGCCGTTCGAGTGACGTAGGAGGAAGTTTTTCCCAAAAAAAGCATGGCCGTAGCTGCCAGTAAAACAACGACTGTCGCAAGAGCGCAGGCGATTACGATTTCGACCAACGTAAATCCGCGATTACTTGCCATTATTTTTTACTCTGCTTTTCAGCCGCCCGTTTCATCTGAGCTAGCCTTTGGGCTTCCATTTCTGCCGTCCTGAGAGCCACAGTGGACTCCCGTAGTGATGCCTCGGCAGCGGCTGCCGTCAAGCTCGCAGCTACGTCAGTTGTGATTCCAATTTCTGCTCCCAAGGCAGGACTTTGAGTTGAAACCCTGCCCGCGGCACCCACAGTGGCAGAATACGACGCCACGGTCCTGGCGTGAGAAGAACGGGCCTCGGCCAAATTTTGCTGTGCAGCCGCGTAGGCCTCGCTTACTTCTGACACTAGGCTGTCGGTAGCCGAGCGCGAGAGTGTACCCGGGGGAGCATTGCTTAGAGCGTCAAGTGCTCGCGCGCCTTTCACTCTCTCCATCGTGGATCTGGACGCAGCAGAGGCCGTCGCGGTGGCGGCAACCTGAGTGGCGTTCCTTCCATTTTCCGTGGAAACTACATTTCGGGCGACACGGTTCATTTCAATATCATATGTTTTTCCGGTAATTGCGGCGGTTGTCCGCACAGGCATACCCGTGAAGGCGGCAGCCTTTTGGGCAGCCTCTTGAGTGGCAAACTGACGTCCTGCAACCTCGTAGCCCATGCGATCGCCCCCGCTCGAGGACGGTCTGTAGTCTGCGGGACTCGAAGGCCGGTTGGGATCATCCGCGGAGTAATGATTGGCTGTCGCACTATCGGATATGTTTCCGACAGCGTCTATTGCAATGGCTTCAATTTGCGTGATGCATTTGCGGGGGATACGTGGGCGATGAGTGATTCGACGAGCTTTATGATCGACAACGGGCTGATCTAGATCTCGTTTGCACACACGCAATTTGTTGCAAGGTCGCCAGTTATCGTTTGTATCCGGTGTAAGTGGTGTGGAAGCTGTAATGTCATTGACTCGATTAATGAGTGCCTTGAGTTCATCGGTATGTTTTGCCGTACGGTCATAATCTTTAAAGCTATGGGTTTCGCGACACAGGAGGTGAACGCCGGGGCCAAACTTGCTGGGAGGTGCCGAGATGCGCAGGACTCCCCGTCCGTTATTGACGGATAGTTCCACCTCAGGCGCGTTTAAGAGGTCGTCGCGGCGCTCGTATTGAAAGTTTTCTTTGAGAGCACAACTGATCTCGGGCTCGCCTTTGGGAACGTCGAGGGCGACTCGCACCTCAACTTCTAGACCAACATTTGCCAAATAGTCTTTGGTGAAATCGGGGTGAAAGAATCCCGCCTTCACTGCAGGAGGTGGTTCCGTCCTGGCGTAGGGGCGAATTTGGAGATCGTCTGGGCAATTGATCCTATCGCCGGTGTTTAGATCGTAGGGTCGAATATATAAAAAGGTGTTTACCTTTTTGTTGTCGACGAGTCTTGGTTCAAGCGTCCGAGAGTTTGCAGTTGCGATTGCCCGAAGCGCAGGGTGTTGTTCGAGTAACAGTCCGGTGGAGCCACGGCAGACTTCAGATCGATGCGAATTGTAGATTGATAGAAGCGCATTCATCGTGCCGCCAATGAGAAGAGGCGTGTTGGACCGATAGGGTGCGCGGTGACTATCGAGTCCTTCGAGTGCGAATTTTCTTGGCCAGCGCGCACCGCCACGCTCGGAAATTGCGCCGAACTCAGAGCGAATGGGTTTGCGATTAAATTGAGTCTTACCCTTATGCCAATCGATGTCGTCGAGGCGAACACCGCCAAAATTGCTATCGATTGGCGTCCAATAGGAGCCGGACTGTGCCCCATTTGAACGAAGAATGGCAATTGTATCTCGAGCGATCTCTCGACAGGAAGCAAGTGGTCCAGTGATTTTTTGGGGGGTTCTCGCCACGCCAAGCATAGAGGAGCCAAGCGCTAAAACGGCGATCACGATAAGCACAACGCCTGCCAGCACTCCAATGAGTGATTCACCTTTTTGGCTGTTTAATGGGAAGTTACGCAAGTTGAGTGTCTCCCAATTGATTTGATACGTTTCGTGCGCTCATCCAATGAGTGACTTCAATCTTAAATGATACGCCTATATGGTCGTAGTTTAAAGAATTCGTGACTGGACGACTCAAATTGAGAACATTCAAAATTTTTGTATACCAGCCTCGGACTATAGTCTGGCGTCAGGGGGTCTAGGGCTGTGGCGACTAAGACTCTTGGGAATCAATCACGGACTTACGAATTTTATCCATCACTCGCACCTCCATTTGTCGAACGGCCTCGCGAGTGGTGCCGTACTTGTCGCCTATCTCTTGCAATGTCATGGGTTCGTCCGATAACAGCCGAGCGTCTAGCAAAAAAAGCTCGCGTTCATTTAACTTGGGGCGAAGCTCATCAATGCGGCCACGCAGGAGCTCAAGCTGTTCTCGATTGGCTAGATCTTCGTCGAGATGCGAGGGATCTTCGACCTTCTGCAATTCTATGCGGCGAGCGCTGCCATCCTCTCCGAGTGGAGCATCTAAACTCAAATCGCGACCACTGAGCCGAATTTGCATCTCCAAAATTTCTTCAGGTGAAATGCCTAATTGTCCACTGAGCTGCGCGATCCCCTGCTCCAGTCCCATACGCTCTAGTTTTTCGCGCTCTCGCTGCAATTGATAAAAGAGTTTTCGCTGATTGGCTGTGGTCCCAATCCGCACCATGGAGTATTGGCGCATCAAATACTCTTGAATGTATCCACGAATCCACCAGACCGCGTAGGTGATCAGGCGGACGCCTTTGTATGGATTGAACTCTTTCACGGCATGCATTAGGCCGACATTGCCCTCTTGCACCAAGTCGATCAAGCGGGCACCAAACTTTGAATACTCCGCTGCAACCTTGACGACAAACCGCAAATTGCTCGTCACGAGCTGCTCGGCGGCTTTGGCATCGCCCGTTTCGCGGTATCGAACCGCTAACGTTTGCTCTTGTTCACGGGTGAGCAAAGGGTATCGACCGATCTCGGATAAATACCGTGAGACAGGATCGACCGAGGCGAGACCTTTCTCATCAACCCGGACTGGCAGCTCAGTCGGAATGGGGGAGATTGAAAAATCCTCATCCTGTAGTTCGAGCTGCTCGTCGGACACGGGTGCATCGTCGTTCTCAAGTCGTTTGTCTAAAACTTCGGCTTCAACCGATTTAAAGTCCTTAAATGTCTTGGCGGAACGAGGCGAGCCCGATTTTTGGCGGATGGGAGTAGATTTGGCTTTTGCTTTGACCGATTTTACGACACTCGGTTTAGATTTGTTCTTCACCACAAGCCTACTTTGAAACAACTGAGTTAGGCCAAAGCCTCTTCTAACTTTTTCTTCAACGTCGATTCAACCATGCTCTTCACCAAAGACAGATGAAACGGCAGGTCAACAGTGATCTCGACTTTAGAACCTACCGCATCCGGATGAATTGCCATTTTTGCCTTAAACATCGAGCCCCCGGCAGTGCCGGTCAAGTCTTGCTCGTTGAACTCACAGCTGTATTTTGCGTCTAGCTTGCGCAAGGCTGGATCGTTGGACAAAAGATTAGAGATTCTTTTGAAGCTCTCAGCAGGATTCAAGGGCGATTGTTTTTCGACTTTTATAGTTGGCATAACTTGAACATAGAGCATGGACAACGCTCTGTCCAGAGGAGAGGTGCGGCCATTGCACGATGCCTGAGAGCATGAGAATCTATGCACTCACCGAAGGGAAATCGACGCATGGCTTTCTTAAAGACTTTGAAGCGAACGCACCTCTGTGGGACGTTGCGCCCTGAACACGTAGGCACGGCTGTTGTTCTGATGGGATGGGTGGACACGCGCCGCGATCACGGCGGGCTGGTGTTTGTTGACCTTCGGGATCGTGCCGGACTGGTACAGATTGTATTGAATCCAGCTGGCGCCAACATGGAGCGGGCAAAAGATTTGCGCGGTGAATTTGTGGTGGCTATACAGGGTACGGTGCGAGCACGTCCTGAGGGCATGATAAATAAAAAAATTGCCACAGGCGGCGTAGAGGTTGAGGTCACAAGGTGCGAGATTTTATCTGAGGCTGTGACTCCGCCCTTTCAAATCGATGATCCAAAAGTCTCGGAGACCTTGCGACTCAAGTACAGATATTTAGAGCTGCGCAGCCCACGTCTGCAGCGTCATCTGCAAGTTCGTCACAATGTCGCGCAATTGGTGCGATCGCACCTGTCTGAGCTCGGCTTTTTAGAAGTGGAGACGCCCATACTTTATAAAAGTACGCCAGAAGGCGCGCGCGATTATCTAGTGCCCTCGCGAGTGAATCAGGGGATGTTCTATGCCCTGCCTCAGAGCCCACAAACACTCAAGCAGCTCCTGATGATTGGTGGCACAGATCGATACTTTCAACTAGCGCGCTGTTTTCGAGATGAAGATTTGCGAGCCGACCGGCAACCCGAGTTTTCACAAATTGATATTGAAATGAGCTTTATCGATCAAGACGACATGATTGCCCTCAACGAAGCTCTACTGCGAAAGATTTTTAAAACCACACTGAACGTTGATGTTCCGGAGCTTCAACAGCTCACTTACTTTGAAGTGATGAATCGCTATGGCTCTGACAAACCTGACTTGCGCAATCCATTGGAGCTGAGAGATGTCGCAGAGTTTGTCGGTGGTCACGGCTTCAAAGTTTTTGATGAGGTGATCGCGCGAGGTGGCGCCGTGAAAGCTTTGGCTGTACCTAAGGGCCAAGGGTTCTCTCGTTCCTACATTGACAAGTTGACGGCGTTGGCCAAACAGATGAACGCCAAAGGCTTGGTTTGGTTGAAAGATGATAACGGCACTCTGACCTCTAGCATTTCAAAGTTTTTTACTACTGATGCCCTGACGAAGATCTTCGCTGGGGCGGGTGGTGAAACCAATGGCGCCGTTTTTATCGTGGCCGACGATTTTGATGTGACCTGTGCCGCTCTCTCACAATTGCGAACGGAGCTGGCGCGCGAACTTAAGCTCATTGATGAGTCGGCGTTTAAATTTCTTTGGGTGGTGGATTTTCCGTTGCTCGAGTATGACGGCGACAACAAACGTTGGGTGGCACGGCATCATCCGTTCACCATGTGCAAAGATGAGCAATTGGACATCATGTTGCAACGACGAGAGAAGGAGTATCCCACCTTACTTGCCAAAGCGTATGACTTAGTTTGCAACGGCTATGAAATTGCTGGCGGCAGCATTCGTATTCACCGACAGCCCGTGCAAGCCGCAATGTTTGAAGCGCTGGGACTGAGTGAAGAGGAGACGCGAACTAAGTTTGGCTTTTTTATCGAGGCGCTCAGCTACGGCACTCCCCCACATGGTGGAATAGCTTGGGGAATGGACCGCCTGGTGATGTTGTTGTGTGGAACAGACGCTATCCGCGATGTCATTGCGTTTCCGAAGACGGCGAAGGCCACGGACTTAATGGCAGAAGCACCCAGCCCCGTCGCGCGCGAGCAATTGTTGGAGTTGGGGATTCGGGTCGACCTGGGCCCTAAGCTTCAGCACTCTTGATGAACACTGCTGCCATTTTTGTCGCGTTCGTATGCTTAGGTATCACGGGCTGGGACGCCCACGCCAAAACTGTGCGACAATGTGAGAACAGCACGCCAACCTACCGAGTGGCCACCTGGAATGTTCTCACTAAACACGTAGCTCCCACTCTCGTTTTTCCACCTTGGGAGATCCGACTCCCCACGATAGTTGACTGGATTCAAGCCACAAATCTGGACATAATCGCAGTCCAAGAGCTGTTGCCAGAAATGGCGGTGGATCTAAAAAGACAGCTCCCGAACTACCTATTTGTCGGCACACCTCGGAGTCGTAACCCGCAGACAGGTGAATATTCCGCACTCTTCGTCAATCCGCGGCGATTCGCAGTGATTGACTCGGGTACATTCTGGTTGTCGCCTAATTCAGAAGTGCCCGAGAGTCGAGGCTGGGATGCCGCAATTGAGCGAATCTGCACCTGGGCCATGTTGCGCGACTTGGTCAACGGCCAAACCCTGTTTGCATTTGGCACTCACTTTGATCATCTGGGCAAGATCGCAAGAGCTCGAAGTGCACTCTTGATCCGCAATAAAATAGCCATTTTGGCAGGCGAGGCTCCCGCCATTCTATTGGGCGACTTCAATATTGAAGAGCGAGATCCCGCGCTTGCCGTATTATATGACCGCTTTCACTATGCTCGCGACCGATCGCTACAGCTCCCGCTGGGTGGACCTGGCACATTTGTAAATGGCCGCAGGATCGATCACATATTTACCGATAGGCGCCAGACCGTGCACTCGTATGAGATCGCCTCACCGCGAACTCTCAGCGGGCGACTGCCATCCGATCACTACCCTGTTTGGATTGAGCTCGAAACGAGGCTTGATCGCTCAAGCGCTCTCTAGCTCCTGATCTTCAAAAAATTGGGAGAGTTTAGCACGCAAACGAGAGATCGCCTGAGCGTGCAGCTGAGACACACGACTCTCAGTGACTCGCAAAATTTTGCCAATTTCTTTTAAATTTAGATCTTCGTAGTAATAGAGCGACAGCACGAGCCTTTGTCGCTCGGGTAGATCTTCTATCGATTTTGCAACAACATCTTTTACCGACTTCATATTCAGCTGGGTCAGCGGATTATTAAGCTTACAACCTTCTAAAATATTTAAAATCGACTTTTTGTCGACATTACTGAAAGTGGCGGCATCATCAATCGACAAAACCGAAACCGGGCGCACCTGATTGATGAGATCAAAATACTCTTCCATATTCATTCCGAGCTTACCGGCGACTTCTTCTTCATTGGCCGAGCGCCCAAGTTGAGATTCCAACTCGAGAGTGGCACGATCCAACATTTTTGCTTTGTCACGTACCGAGCGTGGCACCCAATCTTGCGCGCGTAGTTCGTCAAGTATGGCTCCTCGCACGCGAAACTCAGCATAAGTCTTAAACTTGTTATCGCGAGTGGGATCGTACTTCTCAATGGCGTCCATCAAACCAATAACTCCGCTCGATATCAAATCATCCAACTCAATATTTGAGGGCAAACGAACGGCGATTTTCTGCGCAATAAACTTAATTAGTGGAGCATACTCTAAGATCAGCTTGTCTTTTTGCTGTGGGCTGATCTTATTTGGCTCTTCCTTATACTTCTTCAATAAGGAGTTCATATTATTTGCATTGTTCGACATTTCGCTAGGCCTCTCTTTGAGTTACTTGTATTCTAGCCGGTTTCTTATTGTGAATCAAAATGGTCGACGTCTAGGCTACACCGGACAACTGATTCCAAAAGAATTGCATCCCGCCCTTAAGTTCAGGAAAAACCTCAGAATTCCTAAGATTTTCGCTGAGCGCGCGGATTGCAAGGCTTGCTGGGGCTCGGCTCTGGACCTCGACAACGAGCTGTTGGTTGCGATTGGACTGTCTCAAACTGAGATCGGATGGAATATGTCCGCGAAAATCCAGACTTACGCACAGAAACTTTGCCGCCACGTCGCTTAGCTTTTGAAAAATCATTTTTCCCTCGACCTGGTCCTTCACCATGTTGGTGAGGATAGAGAATCGATGTTCTCGGTAGCGCTGATGCAGAACTTTTATGAGGGCATAGGCGTCTGTCATGCTTGACGGGTCGGGAGTGACTATCACCAAAATTTCTTGTGCGGCGGAGTTTAAATAGAGGACATTGTCGTCTATCCCTGGCGCCGTATCGACAAGCAGGTAATCAAAATGGCCATTCAGTTGACCAATTTGATCGAGTAGCACCTGCTTTTGCGCGGGCTCAAGTCGGCTGAGTCCATACACCCCAGACCCACCCGAAATTAAAAATACATTCTTTGAAACCTCAACAATGGCTTCCTCGAGCGAGCATCGACCATCTAAGACATGACTGATATTGAAGGGTGCTCGTTGACCAAACATGATGTCCACATTCGCCATTCCTAGATCACCGTCCAGAATGAGTATGCGCTTACCGGCTCGAGCCAATTCAAAAGCCAAATTGCAAACCACTGTGGTTTTTCCGACCCCACCCTTTCCGGAAGTGATACTTATCGTGCGCGTGCCTTCAGCACGACGAGCAGATTGCAATGCATTGGGATAAAACGACAACTGACTCATGCGGGTTCCTCTCGCTTAATGAATTTGCTAAGTTTAAAAATGAAGTCGACAACGCGCTCTTTACACGCCATTTCGTAGTCCTCTGGGATGACAGGGCCCATACCAAAGGAATGTAATGGCAACTTAAACCGCTCTTGAAAGTTCAACAGTAGGCCACAGCGACTGGACTCATCCAACCGTGTGAAAATCACGTCATCTAGGCCGATCAACTGATATTTTTGCGCGAGCTCAATTGCATCCTCATCGCGCGCCAGAGTCGACTGCACATAGTGCACTTTTCGATTCATCGAGGCCGGTGGCAACATTCCCTTGAGCCATTCGACTTCTTCCATCGTGCGCAAGCCAAAGCCGGGGCAATCCACTAAAATGTGATCGACGCCTTTCAACTTTTGCTCGGCCACAATCCAGTCGGCTTGAGAACGGACAATGGCAAAGGGCACGTTGAGCACTTGAGCGTAAATGCGCAATTGATCCGCGGCACCGACTTTAATGGTGTCAAGCGAGACGATGGCGATGCGACGCTTTTGCTTAAGCACTAAGTGGGAGGCGAACTTCACCAATGTGCTGGTTTTGCCTTGCGCCGTTGTGCCGACAAAAATATGGTAACGGCCGGCCAGTGGATCGGAACTCACTTCGACGGTGCCGAGCAAATATCGAACAACCCAGGCCTCTACCAGTGGGGCGCGACGAAACGATTCAAAGTCCATTTCGGCTTGTGCCTGCTTGAGCAGCTTGGCCACTGCAGAGCCATTGATCCCCTGCTGAGTTAAGCGCTGATACACAGAGCTGACTTCGAACGGCAAACCGTGATCCGCACCCGGATGCATGGTCATATTGACCTGAGGGATGGTTTGAAACTTTTCAACCACGGCTTTCAGTTCTCGCACCTGCGACTCGAGCGCTGCGATTTCAGCAGAGTTCGTAATAACGTTTGGTGCCGCCACTGCCACCGGACGAGCGGCGGGTGGAGTTGTCTGAATTTTTCTGTTGCGACTAGTGGCCTCTTGCAAGATCTCGCGACTTGCAGCCTGGGCTCGAGCTGCTGCACGGCGCACCCGCTCAGTCGATGGGGCTGAGCGAGCCTGTGCCACCGCCGAGCCTCCGTCAAGGTCATCGGGAATGTCAATATATCGGGTCCCACCAAAAGCGGCTCGAGTCTGAACCACCGCCCTTGCATTTTGCCCAGCCGATTGTTTGGTCGCAGCGCTCTCGGCCATCGCGAGCTCACGTGGAATACGGTCACTTTCATCTCTTTGAAAGGCCTTATTTATAAATTCACGTTGTTTACTTGCGGGAATTTTTTGAAATCGCTCCCTTAAGTCATCTCGTAATCGAGCTTCGGCGGCGCGTTTCTTTCGCAAAGTGTCCTCTGACACCGCAGCCGTGACCTCGACGCTTTTTTCACCCATGATTCCGAAGCCTCTATGGGAGTCACGTGCCGACAGAATTATGGCCTCTGGCCCCATGTGGACCTTTACGAGGTCTAGCGCCTCTTTCATGCTCTTGGCCTCGAATTTTTTAACCTGCATGACCCATCTCCACTATGCCGACGGACTGAATGCGAGCGTCGGATGAAATTTCGTTGTGCGACAGAACAACCACCTGCGGGAGAAATCGACTCGTGAGTTTGAAGAGATGCCGACGAGAGGTCGGGCTGGTGAGCAAGATCGGCTGCCCAGCAATTTCTGGATAGGTTTCAATAGTGCGAGAGATTTGTGACAGAATGCCTTGAGCTTGGCGTGGGTCCATAACCAACTGTACGCCCTGCTCAGTTTGCAAGAGCGAGTTTGAAATCAGCTCTTCCACTCTCGGCGCTAGAGTCATCACTGGAATCTCACCTTGATCGTTGGAGTATTTGTGGGTGATCGAACGAGCCAAAGCGCGGCGCACGCTCTCGGTGAGAATCTCCGTATCTTTCACTTTGTGAGCTTCATCTGCCAAGGTTTCAAAAATGGTGAGCAAATCGCGGATAGAGACCTGCTCCTTCAGCAAATTTTGTAGGACTTTGACGAGTGCTCCGAGTGAGAGAACATCGGGGATAAGCTCTTGCACAACTTTTGGATACGACTTTTTAAAGTTTTCAACGAGCGAATCTGCCTCTTGTCGGCCAAAAAGTTCAAAGGCGTGCGTGCGGATAATTTCTGTTAGATGGGTCGCCATAACAGTCGGAAGATCAACAACCGTGTAGCCCGCAATCTCGGCTTCTTCTTTTTGCCCTTTACCGATCCAAAGCGCGTCTAAACCGAATGCAGGCTCTTTGGTAGGAACACCGGGAACATTGTGTAAAACGTTGCCCGGATCCATAGCCAAAAGATTGTCAGCACGAAGTAATCCACCACCCACTTTATTGCCCTTGATCAGCACTCGGTACTCACCTGGCTGGAGCTGCAAGTTGTCCCGAATGTGTACGCTTGGAATCACGATCCCCATATCGAGGGCAAACTGTTTTCGAATCGAGACGATTCGCTCTAGCAGATCGCCAGACTGATCGCTTTCGACGATGTTGATAAGGCCGTACCCAACTTCGAGTTCGACCAGATCGAGGGAGAGCATGGATTCCACATTTTCTTTAACGGGTTTGCGCGACTGCTCTTCTTTTGCGGCCTGCTCTTTTTCAACCTTCTCGTCATTGAACTTAGTGATCACCCAAGCAATGGCGCCAAACAAGCCCGCCACGAGGAAGAAGGGAATGGTGGGTAGACCAGGGATTAAACCAAAGAAGGCCACAATCACGGCGACAATCGCCACAGCTCTGGGTTTAAGAAAAAGCTGACCCGCCATTTCAAGGCCCAAGTTCTGCGACCCGGAGTTTCTCGTGACGACGATACCGGCGGCAGTCGAGATGATCAGTGCGGGAATTTGCGTGACGAGACCATCCCCAATCGACAGCATCGTATAGACTTTGGCCGCCTCGGCAACTTGCATGCCCCGATCCAATACGCCAATCAGTAAACCGCCGATCACGTTGACTAAAGTAATGATGATTCCGGCAATGGCATCTCCGCGAACAAACTTGCTCGCACCATCCATTGACCCGTAGAAGTCGGCTTCTTTTTCGATTTCTTTGCGGCGGGTTCGTGCATCCGCATCAGATATCAAACCGGCATTCAAGTCCGCATCAATGGACATTTGCTTACCGGGCATAGCATCCAAGGTGAAGCGTGCAGCAACCTCTGCCACTCGACCTGAACCCTTGGTGATAACGATAAAATTGATAATGACCAAAATCACAAAGACGACAAAGCCGATCACATAGGAGTCGCCAACCACAAAGTGGCCAAAGGCTTGAATCACATCACCAACAGCGCCCTCGCCCTTGTGGCCTTCTGCCAAAATCAATCGAGTGGTGGCGACATTGAGTGCCAAGCGAAACAGCGTGGTCATCAAGAGCAAACTCGGGAAAATACTAAAATCGAGCGATCGATCTGTGTAGACAGCCACCAAAAGAATCAGGAGAGAAAGCGTCAGAGAAATGGTCAGGGCTAAATCCAAAATGAGCGGTGGCAAGGGGATAATCATCACCATGAGGGTGCCAACCAAACCGACCGCAACGAGTAGATCAAGATTCTTACTGAATCGTTCAAATTTCTTTAGGAACTGAAAAATTTCATTCATCTAAGTTTTTGCCTTTCTCTTCAAGCGAAAGACGTAGGACAGGACTTCAGCAACTGCCGTGTAAAGATCGCGTGGGATGGCTTGACCGATCTTGAGGGTTTTGAACATGGTTCGGGCTAACGGCTTGTTCTCGACGATGGGGATGCCGTGTTCGCGCGCCAAATTTCGAATCTTTTCGGCGATTAAGTCCGCCCCTTTTGCAATAACGACTGGAGCAGCCAGCGTTTCATCGTAGCGAAGCGCAACCGCAATGTGAGTTGGGTTTGTCACGATGACTGTTGCTTTCGGGATGTCTTCCATCATCCGGCGGCTCGCCACCTCACGCTGAATGCGTTTGATGCGGGCCTTGATCATCGGATCACCTTCACGAGACTTTATCTCTTCACGCACTTCCTGTTTGGTCATGCGCATCTCATTTTCCATATCCCAGCGCTGATAAAAGTAGTCTAGCCCAGAGAGCATCAACATAAAGATGCCCACACCCATCAACAATCGAATGATCGAATCCCCCAGAAACGTCAGAATCTGCCCGAGCGAGTAACTCATGAGGTGCGGCAATGCTTGAATCTGATCCTCCATTAGGACGTAACAGATAAAAATGATGACGATCATTTTTATTGTGGCTTTGATACCCTCAATCACGGCTCGAAGCTTAAACATCCGGAGTAGCCCCTGCACGGGATCAATTCGATCCCAACGGACCTGCAAAGCTTCTTCATTGTACAAAAAGCCAATTTGAAAAACAGTCGACATAAACCCCACTAGCCAGAACACCACCAGCATTGGCGCAAGAATCAGCGCCATACGATTGAAGGCAAAGACTCCAATTTCTTGCCAGTTGCCCGAACGAACGGCATGCACCAGATTGTCTCCAAAGGTCTGGTTAAAGACCTCCCAGATCTGCAGTAAAAAAAATCGACTCATCAGCCAGATGAGAAGAACGCCAGCAAACAACACAAAGACCGAGGACAGCTCCTTGGTCTGTGCCACTTGCCCGCGATTGCGGAAATCCTCGCGCCGCTGCTGCGTCGCTTCTTCCGTCTTTTCGCCCTGATCTGAGTCCGAAGCCATCCTTACCTATTCCTTACGTTTAAAAAGACTTAACCATCTGAAAAACCCGAGTCGTGCTAACAGCCAAAAAATTATCCATTTGCTCAAGCAACATCGGCAGTGTGATGAGCATCACAAAAAATCCAACCAAAATTGTGATCGGAAAGCTGGTCACCAAAACATTCAACTGCGGCACGGTCTTTCCGACCACACCGAGAATCAAATTCACCACGAGCAGTGAGATCACCACGGGAGCGCTAAACTGCAGGCCCATCGTCACGACTTCCTGTAACATTTGACCAAGGCCGGTAAATTGCGAGGTGTTCAACGTGAGCACGGCGGGTGGAAGCCATGTGAGACTGTCAACTACCCCTTTAATTAAATAGTGATGCCCTTGGACGGCGAGATAAAAAAGAGACGCCAAGGTCAAATAAAATTGTTCGACCGAAGTCGACTGACCACCCAGTGACGGATTAAAGACGCTCGAGGAACTCAAGCCCATTCCTTGGGAAATCATTTCACCAGCCACTCGAAAACTAAAAAAGAAAAAGCGAGCCAAATAGCCCATGGTCAATCCAATAAAGGCCTCGCGCGCGGAGAGAAGGATTAAAGAAGATTGAACGGCATCTCCTTGCACCGAGGTCCAGTTCACCGTTGGAAATACCACCAGCGTGAGCAGTAGGGCGAAGAGCACCTTAATCTGCGGCGAAATCGTTTCGACTCCAAATACGGGCCAACTCGCCACAAAAGCGGACATGCGGAGCAGCACCATCGAAAACATTAAAATTTCAGTCTCACTGAAATTATAAACTTCGGTCATTGAATGCGCACCATCTCTGCCATGTTTTCAAACAGCTGAATCGTAAACTGATTCATCACATCCATCATCCAAGGGGCGGCGATCACCAAGACAATCCCGACAACCACCATCTTGGGAATAAAGGTCAGTGTTGCTTCATTGATCTGAGTGATGGCCTGAAAAATAGAAACAACGAGACCCACAACCAGAGCCGCTAGCAGCAAGGGGCCGCATAGAAGCGCCGTGGTTTTGATCGTATCTTGACCTAATTTTAGAATCAGCTCTTCTGACATCTATCACCTCACCCGAAGCTTTTGACCAAAGATCCAACGAGCAAAGTCCAACCATCGACTAAGACAAACAACATGATCTTGAAGGGCAGAGAAATCACTATAGGCGGAAGCATCATCATACCCATAGCCATTAAGACACTAGCGGCCACCATATCGATTACGAGAAACGGCAGGTAAATAATAAAGCCAATCGTAAAGGCTGTCTTTAATTCTGATAGGACAAACGAGGGAACTAGAACCATGGTGGGAACATCAGCTCGAGTCTTGGGCTGCTCCATCTTGCTTAAAGAGACGAACAACTTGAGATCCGCTGAACGAGTTTGATTAAACATAAACAGTCGAATGGGCGCTAAAGCTTTATCTACAGCTACTTCTTGTGAAATTTGATTCGCCAAAAAAGGCTGTAGAGCATCTTCATTCACCTTATTAAAGAAGGGCGCCATGATAAAAAATGTCAGAAACAACGCCAGTCCCACCAAAAGCTGATTGGGTGGCATTTGCGGAGTGCCAAGAGCCTGTCGAACAAAAGACAAGACAATGATAATGCGAGTGAAGGCCGTCATCATGATCAAGATGGCAGGCGCCAAGGTCAACACAGTCAAAATCATCAGGATTTTTAAAGCACTAACGATCTCTTGCGGATTGTTGGTGGACTTAAACCCGAGGTTCATCGAAGGCAATGTGACTTGAGCCTGAGCCACAGTGCTCGCCAGCAAGCAAATCAGCCCGGTGATGCCAGCGAAAATCCACCAATTGTTACGGGGCATCCTGCCTCCTTGCATAGGGCCAATCCTTGTTACGCGCGGTGCGAGCTGCCTGTTCGAACGTCAGAAATTGTGAATTCGTCCTCTAAAAAGTTGTTGAAGTCTCGGCCCAGCACTTCTTCCATATTTTCATCGATCAAGCTCACAGATTTGATAAGATTCACCGAGTGATCGGTGCAGCCTACGAGCAACGTCTCCCCTGCCACTCGAATCAAAGCCAAAGAGCGCTTCGGTCCTAGCTGAAACTGATGCATCAACTCAATACGAGTCTTCTCGCCGCCTTTATTTCGCTGCGCGGACCACTTGCGGCCTGCGAAAATCATGACACCGCCGATAATGACAATGAATCCCATGCTGGCCAAAAGCCGCCAAATAAATCGCCCTTCGGTCTTAGTGACTTCTTCTTTCTGCGCAAACAAAGGAATTTCAGACTCAGCCTTAGCCTCTTTTGGCTTGGCGGCAGCTGCTTCGCTCGGAGTGGACTCAGGGGCTTGGTCAAGAGCTTGGTCAGCAGCTTGGGGGTTGGCCTGAGTCAGTTTTTCTGCCGCCTCTACGAGGGCTTCGTCTGAGGTGCCTTCGAGATCTGCACTCTGCGCGTGACCAGTCCCCGTGGTGACTACCATAATTAAACAACCTAAATTTAATAGTAACTTTGCTAGTCGCACGTATAGCCCCTTGTTAAACTCTGTCGTAAACGTTTACTTCAATTGCTCCACTCGCTCGGACGGCGAGATGATATCTGTCAAACGCACTCCAAACTTCTCATTCACGACAACCGCCTCGCCCCGCGCGACCAACTTATCGTTCACTAGAACTTCCATGGGTTCACCGGCGAGTTTGTTGAGTTCAATCACACTCCCTTGACCCAAGTTTAGAAGATCATTGACGATCATTTTGGTTCGACCGAGCTCTACAGCCACCCGCAACGGTATGTCCATAATCAGCGAGAGATTGCGATGGCTCGTGTCTGGAATCCCCGCCATCTTCTCTGCCTGAGCTGCTTCCTCCGCCGCCGTCGGCCTGTCGATGTCCGTCACTGTGGCCAGATTGCCTTTATCGTCCGCCATATTACCTTCTCCTACTTCTCAATTGGTCGTGTGACTTGTACTGCCACCGAGCCATGGTGAATGCCATAAAACGCTTTAAACTTAGAAACGCCCTCTACATCAACATCAAACTCACCTGTGGTGTCCTGATCCAACGAAATCACATCACCCACTTTTAGATCCATCAAATCATTCAGGGTGATTTCGGCCTCGCCCAACTTCACGTGAATGTTGACATCGGTTTCAATCAGCTGAGAGCGAATGATGGCGGTCCACATTTTTTTATCTGTCTGATCCGACTCTACCTGAAAGCCCGTCGCCAATTTTTGCTTGATCGGCTCGATCGTGGAGTAGGGAATCACCAGAGTGATCGTGCCGTTGGCGTTTTCTAATTCGACATCAAAGGTGGAGGCAATAACAATGTCCGTTGGGGGCACAATCCCCACGAATTGGGGATTGATCTCCGTCCGAACGAAACTTGCGTCGATTTTCTCAACAGACGCCCAAGCGTTTTCTAAATCATCTATGGCTAGGTCTACAACTTTGCGGACGATTGAAAGTTCAATTGGAGTAAAGTCTTTGCCCTCAATCTTGGTGTAGGGGCGATCTGCTCCGCCAAAAAAGTTATCGACAAGGGCGTAAGCCAGTTTGCTTTCTATCACGATCAGTGCCGAACCCCGTAAGGCATTGAAGCGTAGAACACTCATACAGGTGGGCATGGGCAAGGTGTTGATGAACTCTCCAAATTTGAGAAAGTCAGTGGATGCATGCGTGAGGGTCGCGATTTTTCTTAAGGCAGACGACAAAGAGACTCGAAAGGAGCGCATGAATTTTTCGTAAATGACGTCGAGTTGTGGCAGGCGACCACGAATGATTCTATCTTGAGAGGTTAAGTCGTAGACAACGACGACTCTCTCATCTGCGGGATTGCCGCCGCCACCGCCTTCGGTCTGACTGATCTCGCCGTCGGAAACCGCGGCGAGGAGCGCATCTACTTCAGACTGTGATAAAACCTGGCTCATCTTATATTCATCCTCAATTTAGTATGAATTCAGTAAAGTAAACTCTGTTGATTTGACCTTTGGTCAAAAACAAATTGAGCTGGTTTTTGACCTCATCACGTAAAGCGTCTTTGCCTTCTTTTGTTGAAATCTCATTGAAGGTCTTGCTTGAGGTGATGATGATGATGTAGTCCCGAATTTTTGGTTTTATCTTCTCAACCTCCTCTTGCACTTCGGCATTGGAGAGCTCGAGTTCCATATTTATCTTCACCAGTTTGCGGCCACGACTGCCCGATACATTCACCAGAAATGTTTCAAGAGGTACGAGCTTGCCGATAAACTCTTTGCTCTTTTCTTCGTGGGCGTGTTGCTCAACTTCGCCCTTAACCACATCTTCGATGCCAGGCTCGGCGGATTTCTTTTTTTGCCCGAGGTAAAGCATGACGCCCACTCCGACCACGACAAACATATTGATGACCGCAATGAGAATAAAGAGCGTCGGCTTACCACCTGATGAACCTGACGAATCTCCTGCTGGTGCGGCTGGTGCTGCATTCTGCTCGGCCACGACTGTTCCCCCTCTAGCCAGTGCGGGATTTTTGGTCCCTCACCATCAATGGAGAGCAATGAAGATGCCAACAGGACTTAAGATGAACTTTTGGACTTTTTGACAAGCCTTTGATTGAGGATCAGAGGCTGTCGTCACGCTAGATCAGCTAGTTACGGTTTTACTCGACCGACAAATTGACTTGGTCCGCTTGCGGTTTTTGACAGGACGCATGTCGTGACTCCATCGGAAAACCCATCAGTGCTCGCTCGGTACACCAATAGACGGGGACCACAATGCGACTCACCTCAGACATCTGCAAACCCAAAAATTGCCGACCAACCGTGAGTACCAATCGCTGCCGTTGCAAGGTCTGGTTCGAGACCACCTGCACAGTGCCGTAGCCTTCTGAGTCCGTCTGGGTGATTCCCGTAGCATCCGCGACTTTCCATTTTACGTTGGCGCTATGGATAGGCGTCATCTCGGTGACCACGGTCTGGGTCGTGTCCTCAGTGTCTCGACACAGGAGTCGAAAATTTACGACCGTCAGCACTCTACGACCGCATTTGCCGCCGCTCTCCGCATACTCATGGCGGCAGCTATCAAATGCTTTCTCTGCATATCCTAAATTATTTAGGGCTCGATCAATGCCCAAAACTCTTTTCAACTTGCTTAGGTCTGGACCTAAGTTGGCTGTGACGCGTTTTTCAGTGGGAGTCGGTTTTCTTTCAGGACCAGTGCTTTGAGGAGTGGAAGCGCACCCAGCCAGCAGAGCCGCAAATAAGAATACAGTGAAGTGCTTCATTGTGAGTGACCTCCGAAGTTGCTCGACAGAGGCTCATCGGTCAACGCGATTGATTTCCAAAGTCGGATTCAGGTCTTACTGCCGCTGCCGGTGCAACTTTGGCGAATGCGGGTCACCAGTTGAGGACAGAGCTGGGCGTTCCCTGCCAGAATCGAGTCCTGGCCCAGTTGATAGTCTTGCCCGGAGTAGTTCCACGCAACCCCTCCGGCCTCGCGTATCATGAGCACACCCGCGGCAGTGTCCCAAGGCTTGAGGTTTTTTTCCCAAAACGCATCGAAGATCCCCTCGGCCACAAGACAAAGATCGTATGCCGCAGCCCCGGCTCGTCGAACCCCCCTTGCCTCGCCGACGAGGTTGGAAAAAATTCGCAGCTGCTCTTCCAACGCCGATACATTGTCTGGAAAAAATCCAGTGGCCAACAGTGTGTCTTTTATCTGTGTCCGCTGACTGACTTTAAGTCTATCGCCATTGGCAAACGCTCCAAGCCCACGCGCGCAGGAGTACGTTTTATTCAGCATGGGAACGTCGACTAACCCGACCACCAACTGGCCCTCCCACTGCAAGCCAATACTTATGCAAAATATCGGGAAGCCATGGACATAGTTGGTCGTCCCGTCCAGGGGGTCGACAATCCAGGAGGTCAAAGGCACTTGCTCGTTTTTATTTAGAAAGGCGGCTTCTTCACCCAACATCGCAACGCCAGGCAGCCCTTGAGCCAACTCGATAGCAATGACTCTCTCACTCTCTACATCCGCCTCGCTGACCAGCCCGGCGTGAGCTTTCTCCTGGACCTTTTTGAGCTGGCCAAAATAGTGGAGGAGGACCTCGCGGCCTTTTTGCGCAGCCACGCGAGCCGCATTCAGAGCTTGATTTAGGTCCAGCGAATCCATCGCCTAGGTTCAATAGATGTTCGCTGTGCAAGTCAAGGCTTAGGCTCTGTTGACCCACCCACCCGAATCCGACTACTATAGAAAGAGAGTGCCGGGAGGAAGTGAAACATGTCTGCAGATAAATCGAGTTCAGGTGGTGGCAGTGATGGAGCAAACCAAGGTGGAAAAACGACGGACACACTTGTGAAAGTCGTGTTGGTATTTTTTATCTCGCTTTTGTCCTTCTCGGTAGGAACCTTCGTCGGCAAACAAGTGAGTGACTCCGATCATCGCCGCCTGGCTCTCGAAGGTGAAGGCAAAGCCGGTCGAAACGTCGCCTCAGCCGAAACTCATGGCCACAACGAAAGTGCCGAGAGCGAGGGGGGCGAAAAAATCTCTGAAAAAGAACTCGCTAGCTTGACGGAAGAATTCGTCAATGAAGAGGCTGGCACGACAGTCGCGGATGCTGAGCTCAAGGCTGATTTGCCCGGCGACAGTGCGAGTGATGGGCTCACCAAGGTAGCGCCGACGTCTAGTCCCGAGCAAGAGCGAGGCATCGCCTCTGCCGCAGATTCGCAAGAGTCAACGAGTGCCGGGGGATACAAAACGTTTAATCGGGGCAAAGCCGCTCCTCACCCCGCCAAAGTTGCCAACAAGGCGGCCGTGGAAGTCGCTGAAAAATTGGCTAGTGGGCAAGCTCCAACTGACGGCGCAAGAGAGCCCCGTAAACCTGCCAGCGTGTTGCCCAGCGTAGCTGCCTCGGCTGTTGGCAAATACACTCTTCAGGTGGGTTCCTATCTAAAGGAGGCCGAAGCCAAAGACCGCGCCTCTGAATTGCAGAGCAAGGGCTGGAACGCGTTTTATGTTTCAGCCTCTGTTAAGGGCAGCACCTACTATCGCGTGTCTGTTGGCCTCTTTGAGGATGTAAAAAAGGCCGATGAATTCCGCAACCAGTACATGCGTGAATCCAAGAGCAAAGATGTCTTGGTGCAAAAAGTTGTGCAGTCTCTCTAACCAGCCTGATGTCTAAACGGGCTGGTGTTAGACCAGCTCGAGCCGAGCGTACTTCGCCACAAATTTTTTGAATGTTTGGTCTTGAAAGATAACGCTGACCTTTTGCATTTCTCCGCCACCTTCCACTTGGTAGACAGAGCCTACGCCAAAAGTCGGATGTCGCACCCGCATCCCTTTGCTAAATCCCTCGGTATTTACTTGCCCAACTGAGCTCTCATAGTCTGGCATGACGTCAAAGGCATCGGTGCGGCTTTGACCTGCGAGCTTTGGCGTCTCTCGATATTTTTCAACAAATTGAGAGCGCGGGATATTGCTCTGCCGAACGACAAACTGCTCAGGGATTTCATTTAAAAAGCGTGACGGTGGATGCATTTGCTCTTGTCCCCAGACGCGGCGGGATCGAGCGTAGCTCATGAAGAGCCGACGGCGAGCGCGAGTCATACCCACATAAGCGAGCCGACGCTCCTCCTCTAAGCTGTCTGGATCTGCCGTCCCAATCGACCTGGATGATGGAAACAAGCCCTCCTCCATGCCGACCATAAAGACCACTGGGAACTCCAGCCCCTTGGATACGTGAAGAGTCATCAAGGTCACGTAGTCTTCACCCTCTTCCATCGCATCGATATCTGAAACCAGAGCCATCTCCTCAAGAAAAGTGGTGAGAGTGGCGTCGTCACCGCGCTCTTGTTCAAACTGTCGAATCGCGTTGGCAAACTCCTCTAAGTTGTCGATCCGAGCCTGCGACTCCGTGGTGTTCTCTTCTTTGAGCCGAATCACGTAACCAATGGTCTCCAGCAGCTCAGGAAAGATCTCGGACAGACGCATAGTCTTGGCCTTGCCAGCCAGGACGTCCATCATCTCTCGAAAATCGCGTAGCTTACGAGCGGCTCCCGCGTTGACCAAGCGATGGTCTGCCACATGCAAAATCGCATCGTAAAAACTTAAATTCTTTTCAGTGCCAATCGCGGCAATTTTTTCAACTGTCGTTTTGCCGATCCCACGCGCCGGCACATTGATTATGCGTTGAGTGGCGATATCGTCAGATGGATTTAGAAAGATCCGCAAATAGGCGAGAATATCTTTGATCTCCATCCGTTCATAAAAGCGAACGCCGCCAATGAGCTTGTAGGGAATTTGATGGCTGCGGAGCAGCTCTTCCACCACCCGCGATTGCGCATTTGTTCGGTAAAAAACAGCGAAATCTCGATAGGAATGTGCCTCATCTGACGCCGCCATCAGCGACTCAATCCGCTGAACGACAAAGCGAGTCTCGCCGTACTCGTTTAAGTCCTCGTGGATGCAGATTTTTTC
Organism: Bdellovibrionales bacterium; assembly: GCA_041739415.1. Taxonomy (GTDB): domain Bacteria; phylum Bdellovibrionota; class Bdellovibrionia; order Bdellovibrionales; family UBA1609; genus JALHOQ01. The sequence goes on from JBGSNU010000055.1 coordinate 47,121, forward strand.
ACCCTCTTCGTTTTGCGTGAAGAGCGTCTTATCTTTGCGTTGGGTGTTGTTGCGAATGACCTCTGAGGCCGCAGTCACGATTGTGCGGGTGGAACGGTAGTTCTCCTCGAGCTTGATCACCTTTGCTTCTGGAAAATCTTTTTCAAAACTCAAGATGTTGGTGATATCTGCGCCTCGCCAAGAGTAGATCGATTGATCTTCATCGCCCACGACACAGAGGTTTCTGTGCTTTTCGGCAAGCAACTTCACCAGTAGATACTGAATGTGATTGGTGTCTTGATATTCATCGACTGAGATAAACTGAAAGCGCGTTTGATATTTATCCAAAATATCTGGATAGCTTCTAAACAAGTCATAGGTCTTAAATAAAAGATCGCCAAAATCAAGAGCGTTGGCTCGCTGCATTTCCGCCTCATAGGTGCGGTAAACTGCTAAACTCTTTTCGTCCCACCACAACGAACCTTTTTTGGCCAAATCATCTGGGGTCATAGCGAGTTGCTTCGCTTCATTGATACGGGCTTGAAAGCTCCGAGGCGGAAACATTTTGTCGTTGATGTTGAGGCTATGCATAACTTTTTTGACCAGCGACTGTTGATCGCCGTCGTCGTAAATGGCGAAGAACGGTTTGTAATCGAGGAGATGAATGTCCTCGCGTAGAATTCTCGCGCAAATCGAGTGGAAGGTTGACACCCACATGCGATCGAATACCTGTACACCCAGCTCGTTTAGCTGCGCCACGACCCGATGCTCCATCTCGCGCGCCGCTTTGTTGGTGAACGTCACAGCTAGAATTTGCTCAGTGGTGCACTCCCCTTGGGCAATCAGATTGGCCATGCGATAGGTCAGCACTCGAGTTTTACCCGAGCCGGCACCGGCCAAAATCAAGAGAGGCCCTGTCAAAGTCTGAACGGCTTCGATCTGCCGGGGGTTCAACTCTTCTGTAAATTTTTTAACTAAAGACATAATTTCGCCATGCTTGGGCGCAAATTAAGAATTGTTACGATCCTTTAGCAAGAAAATGGTGCCCGCTAACGCAAATTGTCATATGGGTGGAGCTAAATTCATTCTAGCCCCAAATAGGTAAATACATGAGCCTCCAACGGTTCCTTCAGTTGATCTGCACTAGCCTCCTCCTCGGCATTTTTTGCGGGTGTGCAAAAAAAGAGACCCAACCTACGACATTTTTGCTCCCGTGGATGCAGCCGAATGGGACGTACGAACTGACCGAAGTCACCTTGATGACGCTCAAGACACCCCACGAGATGTCCGGCACGGCAGCTCAAGTCTGGGTTGCTCCACAACTCACCACAAGTGGTTTTGGAGGACCGATTGCCCGCCCGCGCCTCACCAAGTCGGGCAATGTTTATATTCCGATCGATGCGCAGAGTTCGCTCGCTGTCGTGATGTATGCGCAGCTCGAACGACTGCTCCTGTTTGAGCAAAAACTCGGCACCGCGCAACATCTCAAATGGCCACGGCGAGCTGCAGTTGAACTGCCTGTGCCCGGTCAAACAGGCAGCGCCACAAACAACGCTCATTACTTTCCCACGCTCGACGTCATCGGCATTTTGCCCTTCTCGATTTCGACGGGCGTGCCGTTGTCGCTCAATCATGGGATCGTCGCCCATGAACACTTTCATGCCCATTTTCAAGCGGCGGTCCTGGCACCGCTACAGAAGTCTATCCCGACTCGCAATCCTTCACTCGATTGGCTTTTGGACCATCAGCACTTGGGCACAACTGTAATGGCAACTGACTTCATCTTTAATTCCGCTGGCGGCATGCCCTACGATATTTCAATCTTAAACGAAGTCGTGTTGCGGGCCTGGAACGAAGGACTCGCCGACCTTTTTGCCTCCAACTACACCGGGCAGGCGGACTTTTTTACGCCTTCGCTACCCGAGCAAAAGGGCAAAAGAGCTTTGACTGAGGCCCTCTCCCCACTAGCATCGGCTGCCGATTTACGAGCCAGAGCCCTTGAGGTGCCGACCTACAGGTTTGGCGAACTCCTTGGGTTCGCCTATCAGCAAGGCACAGCCTTGGCTAAGCTGCTTTACCGAATTAAAAAACACGAGGCGATCGACTCCATCGCGTTTCAGAGGTTCATCACTGAACGGCTCCGCACACGCGTCTTGCCATTGGCCGCTGCAAACTATCGCGACAACATCATGGATTTTGATGCAATTGTGCCAGTGCTCCTCGAGGAACTGCAGCTGACTCGCCAAAGTTGCGACGCCTTAGAGGCCGTTGTTACAAAAAATGTTTACGTAAAGAATTTTGCAGGGTGTTCTCTATGAATTACATACTCATAGTGTTTGTGTCTATTTGGACTTGGAGCCCAGCCGCATCAGCTGCGGTCCGGGCTTGGAGTGTGGGTTTTGCTGCCGAGAATCGATTTGAACGACAAGCCAATGCGGACGATGCCAAGGTGGAACCGAGCGGACAAGTCTACGCAGCGATGCGAACGGATGGTCGCCTTGGACTGTTGCTCGAAACCGGAGCGCAAAAAGAAGAGCGCAGTGGCAGTGGTTCACTCCGCGTGGTTTCGCAAAACTACAGTTTGGGCGCGTGGGGTCGGTCGTTCTTTCTGCTTGAACACCGACTGCAACCACTTTTGGCCGTGGGCGTGGGGTCGCACTGGGAGCGGGTCACAACCCGGTTTGAAAACTCCGATAGCACTCGCATTGGTCAGCGATATTTTGCAGGGTTGGGGGCTGGAGTGAATATGCCGATTGGCAATTACTTTGAAGGTGAAGTCGAAGGGCGCGTCAGTTTTCTAGAAGAAGGCGTTGAGCCCCAGTACTCTTTATTGCTGAAGCTAGGTCTACGAATTTAATTTACTCACGACGGTCCGTAACGCTGGCTTGACAGCTCGTTCCATTCCGCGAGGTAGTCATCGATGTTAACAGGCAACTTTGAATTCGGCGTGGGCGGGTCAACGTAAACGCCCTCCTGCCCATCCCACCCTTTAAAATATCTCTGGTTGTTGTCCTGCGAGACTAAGAAATTGGGAACCAACCCGACTTTACCGCCGCCCCCTGGAATGTCGAGCGAGAGATTTGCCATTGCCAGGCCAGAGAGTCTTCCCCACAATTCTTTTTGAATCGCCAAGGACTCAGCGACGGGCGTGCGAAAGTGATCTGTGCCCTCTGAGGGATCACATTGAAACATGTAGTAGGGCTTAACTCGCAAATACACCAAGCGACGAGCCAAGGCTTGAATAATTGCGGCGTGATTGTTGATACCGTTCAGAAGCACCAGTTGATTGAATACAGGTACCCCTCCATCCACCAGACTCTCGAGCGACTGCGCGGCCTCATAGCTGAGCTCCTGTGGGTGATTGAAATGCGTCATAAAGTAAATAGGTTTATATCGGCGCAGCATTTCGATCAGGGCCGGGGTGATGCGCATGGGACACACCACAGGCATGCGCGAACCAATCCGAATGATTTCAAGGTGCTCGATTGCGCGCAGGTCAGAGAGCACGCGCTCTAGCCGTCCATCGCTTAGGGTCAGAGGATCTCCGCCTGATAAAATCACCTCTCGCACCCCAACGGCTTGGCGAATGTACTGCAGAGCCTCCCCGTAGTCGGCAGACCCGATGAAGGCCTGATCTTTGCCGGTAAAGTGTTTGCGTAGACAGTAGCGGCAGTAGACCGAGCACTGATCCGTGACTAAAAAAAGTATGCGATCTGGATAGCGATGGATCAGTCGATCTTTCGGTGAATGGCGACGCTCCCCCAATGGGTCACTCACCTGCTGCCCACCAGTTGAGCGTTCGACGCCCTTGGGGAGAATCATTTGTCGAATGGGATCATCGACCTGGCTCGGGTGCGCAAGAGCGGTGTAATACGGCGTGGCTCGAACTTGAAATTTTGGCCCCAGGTTCAGAGCCGTGGACTCATCGGCTGTGAGATCAAAGCGGCCAGCGAAATCCTCGCGTGAGGCCAACCCATTTTTAAATTGCCATGTCCATGAGTTCCAATCCTCGATCGACACTCCAGGGAACGGCTCGGTTTTTGGAAAGATAAATTTCATCTCCCCGATGAGTTATCGGAGAATGATTGGAGTTTCAACTAGCGATTGCGCCCAGTCCGACCACGCTCGATATCTTCGGGGGACACCCCGGCACCGGCCTGCGGAATCCCACTGTTGGTAGAACCGGCGTTCGTTGCGGGCTGGAGCGGCTGCTGTGGCCTTGAACTTGGGTCGAGGTCTTTGTAGCCTTTGAATTCCTCTGGTTCCCAATTGCGACCCCGCCCTGGAGTTGGAGTTGTGGCGTTGTAAGGGGCTCGGTAGTCAAGTATGGAGTTATCCCGATACGCACCCTCACCGACCGAAGGATTCGTTTGCATTTCCCTGATGGCGCTCATGAGGCTTCCCATCGAATCTAGCTGTTCAATTCGCACCGCTTGGGCCTTCACAAAGGCGTCAGGTGAGCTCGACAAATACTTAAGGTAGTGCGCACGAGCGTTCTTATCCAACCCCTGGGCCAAATTGTAGATGCACTCGGCACGATCTTCCTGAGCTATGGTCTGACCGGCAAAATCGGTTTCACACGTGAGCAAACTATTCCACAACTTGAATGTCGCATCCGCAGAGGTGGCATTTTTTTGCTTCACTTTGCGCAACACCGCTTTTGCGAACTGTAACCGCACCTGATTGTTGATGTCTGAAAATGCGGAGTATGGCAGGGTAACCAGCTTGGACTTTGAACTCGTCTCGCTGACGGCCGAAGCTTCAGTCTCGCCATCGGCAAGTGAGGTTTGGATTTGAATATTTTTGTCGTCATTTACGATCACGGTGGCCGTGCCGGTGAACTTTTCACCTTCAACAGACCAACTCATTCCACATGTCTGAGTTGTTCCACTATCGAAGCTGTCCAAGGATTTTTGAAAATCACAATCGGCCTCGACTCCTTCGGCATCTATTTCACCATGGGAGTAAATATCAGAAGTAGACTCACCACCTTCAGCGGTTTCTGATGCAAAAGATGTGACGTGCGTGTGGAGTCTGCCATTTTTAGTAAACTCAGACCCTACAAAGACACTGCCTCCAAGCACTGCGAGCAAAGCGAGAACCTGTGGGAGTGAATGACGTGATTTGGCTTTCATTGTCTACTGTCCTCTGATTTGAGTTGTACCTACCAACCGTTGTGTACTCCAAGATTCAATCCACCTCGCGCAGGAGCCGTAAATATCTGATTTGAAGGAACTATTTGAATTTTCACCGAATGCCACTTTGCAGGAGGAATCGTCAATGGATTGAGCAGCTTTGACTGAGGCCCTGGAAACTTAAGTGAATTTAAAGGCTTACCCAGGGAATCTGCGCTAACGGGTCGATGCCACTTTCGGCATGCAATAAAAAACCCAGGGGTTACCCCCTGGGCCTTGCCACCACCATCGCCAGAAGAATCAAAATGTCATCTGAGATGTCGTACGTGCTGAATCGAGCTGAAAACTAGAAGCTGATGGCGGCTTTTGATGCAAATCCATAGGTAAACTTGTTCTCATATTGTCCATCGACCTTGAAGGCAGAACCTGGGAACAACAAGCCGATCTGATTGACCCACTGAACCCCCTTGCGAGGCTCAAAGGTCAAATTGATATCCCATTCGTACCCCAAATCTTTGGCCACAGATTTACCCGCGATAGGGTTGGTGCCGAGCCAGCCCGTGACAATCGTGTTGGCGAGCGACCACTTGTCGCCAAGACCATACTTCACTGTGGGGGCGATATACATGACGTTGCTGATCGTCTCAACATCCGCTTCAGTGATGTTGTTGTTGTTGCGCGCGTCTGTGCCCGTAGTTAACCGAGTATTGAAAATATCGGCCTGCCCAAGCGGATGGTTGAACATAAGCATAGCGACGTCGTAGTTGCGATCAAATGCAAAGCCTTCGAATTTTGCAGTCGAAGTCGGATCATCGCCAGAGGCCGTGCCGGCTTTGAGTCCCCACGCCCATGCAGACGACTCAGGACGATACTCAAACTCACCTGCGACGCCAAAGCCGTCCCATGTGACTTTTTCTCCACCAGCGTTTCGAGCGCCGGAGTCACCGCTCATGAATGAAGCTTCAAGACCCAAGTGAATCTTCTCACTTTCGCGAAGCGCATAAACGTTCACCAACTTGGTATTGATGCTCGAAAGATTGTCGGCGCTTGGACCACCCAATAAGCCATCTGCACCACCAGGAGTGGGTGCATCACTGCCCTGATCTCCAGATTTTCTGAGTTGATAGAAGACTCCCATGGAGACGTCACTCTCGGGGTTGGAAAATTCCGCCTGAATCATAAAGTCCGTCACGTCATCCGATTCACCAATCTCGCCCTCAGAAGGCTTACCGAACATCGGGAAGAAGAAGAAGTTGCCAACAACCACTTTGTAGCCCACGAGATCCCGCGTGTCATAAAAGTGATCAAAGAGACCCCGGCCCGCATTGTGACTCATGCCCAAGCCAAAGTGAATGGGCGCACGGCCGGCAATCAACTGTCCGTATTCATGACTGTAGGTCAAATACAACTGACTCACTTCGAGAGTCTCAGCCTTTTGATTTTCACTGATCGCATTTGAATCATCGACGGAAGTGCCAGGAGTTGTTGAGCCCACTCCACTGCCAAACACCTGACCCATTTGAGAGTTGGGATAACGGGAGTTGTTAAAAATATTGAATTGACCGTAGATGGTGAGGCCGTCGCCAGCGGTGATTTTTGGTCGCAACACCAAGTGATTCAAACCGTAATTGAGCTCGCGCTTGTTGCTGCCGCGCAATTCAGAGTTTTTGAGGTGATAACCCTCGATTCGATAAACTCCGCTCCACTCAATGTCACCGGCATAGAGCACAGGACTCAATAAGACAGTAGCCACGAGTCCGATCAGAGTTATGAATTTAACAGAATTGTTTCGCATCTTAACCGCCCTGAAGTTTGCGCCCAGACTAGCACTGGACCCCTCTCAGTCAATCAAAAGGTTGTGATGCTTAATTGCACGGCACAGTAGAATCTATCTTCATGAGATTTTAATTTCAGTCGACGATTCCCAAAATTTCTTCTTCACGCAGAATCAAAACTTCTTTGCCGGCAATTTCAGTCGAGGTGCCGGCCCAGTCGGCATACAGCACTTCATCACCTACCTTCACATCGAGTGGACGCAGCTGACCCTTTTTATTGCGACGCCCTCGGCCCTTCGCCAAAATTCGGCCGCGGGAGGGACGCGCCACTGTGGTGCCAGGGATAAATAGACCGCCGGCGGTTTTCTCACGTGCGGCTTCGGGTTGCACGATAAGACGATCTTCTAACGGCAAAATCAAAGAGTCCCAATCGATTGGAGGGCTCGGTCGCGACTTCACTGCTGGCGCAGCGGGCTTAGGCATTTTGGCGCGAGCGACGGCCTTTGGTTTGCTTTTTGCGGCCATCTTGGTCGCTTTACTAGTGGCTTTTTTAGCGCCCTTCTTGAGCGTTGTCTTGGGAGTTTTCTTCGGTGACTTTTTGACTGCTTTCTTTTTGCTCTTAACCGCCATGGCGCTGCATCTCCTCTTCAAAATATTTACCGTACAGGACATCCCATTCAGGGGTGCCCTCAGCTACCCCACGCTTGAGTGAAGCAATTTTTGCCTGAACTTTTTTATCCACATCTTCAACACTCTTCACAAACGACGCTAACCCCCGACGGGCCGCTCGCATGGCCGCCTCATCGTCTGAGTATTCAACCAAATCATCGTCCCAAATCTGATCGACTACCAATCGAGCCAAGTGACCTAAGCGTTCCTCGCTCAAAATCATAAAACCACGCCCTTCTCTTTAGCCAAGCGCCGCTTGAGTAGTGGAAACATTTTGTAACGCTGAAACTCACCGGGATTTTGTCGCTCAAGGTCGTCCATCATGCGATTGACTTCGCGATCCAACTCCGCCTCGCGCGCAAAATCGGCGCGGATGATTGCAAAGGCTCGCTCTCGCACGGCCTCCTCGGATTCTTTAAACTCAATTACTTTTTGTTCTTTAAGGCTGTTGAGAATCGAATCTGCCATGCGCTTCATTTGTTTATCTGAAATTCTCATGCCTTTGACTAAAGACATGTGGCGTCTTAATGTCAAGTCACGATGACCCGCCAAAGACAAATTCTACTTTTCATTTTCTGTTCGCTGCTGCTGCTCATGGGCGGCTCGGTGATGATTTTTTTTAAACTCGAGAAAAAGCTAAGCGAACGCCTCACGAAGGGTTCGATCCTACCGTCGCTTGAGCTCTACTCACAGGGGATCGCGCTTGGGGTTGGACGCCGCGTGCCGCTGACGGCTATACGTGAAGAGCTCCTGCGCCGCGGTTACACACCTGAGCGTGACTATGCACTGGGGGAGATTGAGGCCTGCGCACTTGAAGGCGGGCCGACGATTCACGAAGATGCCATTCGTTGCCTTTGGGTGAAGCATCCCGAGGCTGGGCCACTGATGTTGACTTGGGATACGAACGACTGGATTAAGGAAATTTGGACGGGCAACCCTTGGATTGAAGTGCAACATCACGGACTTTTCCCACGCTTGATCACACAGTTCTCTGACGGCCAACCGCTGCAGCAGCGAAGCACCGTGCTTAGCGAAACGCCCCTGGCCTGCCTACAAGCGGTGACGGCGATTGAAGATCGTGACTTTTTGCAACACTCGGGCATCAGCACATCGGGTATTTTGCGAGCGTTAATTCGCAACATTCAGGCCGGACGGTTTGCCGAGGGTGGCAGCACCATCACCCAGCAGCTGGTCAAAGTGTATTTGCTCAATAGCAAAAAGACGATTAGCCGCAAACTCGAGGAGCAGATGCTCGCGTTGATTATGGAAACGCAGCTGACCAAAGATCAGATTCTAGAAATGTATCTAAATGTTATTTACATGGGACAAAATGGGCCTTATCAAGTGCGTGGCCTCGCCAGTGCCGCGGACTACTACTTTGACAAAGCGCTGAATACGCTCAGCCTGCCGGAGTGTGCACTGCTCGCCGCCATCATCAACAATCCTGGCAAATTTTCTCCGTTTAACAATCCTGATCAAGCCATGGCCCGCCGAGATTTGGTGCTCCGAAAAATGCATGAAGCCAATATGTTCACTGCACGCGAGATTGAGCCCGCTGGTCGCTCCCCTATTCCAAAGGCGCCCAAAGCCGGTCGCCAAGCCCATGCGCCTTACTTCGTGATGTCTGCCTTAAGAGAATTCGATGAAATGGGCCTGGACAGCGACGAGGGGATTCGGCTTTTCACGACACTCGACACGAGACTTCAATCGGCACTTATTGAGGCCATTGCCAAGCAGATGCCGTTGATTGAAGCGCGCATCAAGAAGCCCTCAAAGGAGCCCCTGCAAGTCGCGGCGGTTTCGGTGGACTTAAATTCAGGTCAAGTGGTGGCTTTGTCTGGTGGACGAGGATTTAGATCCACTCAGTTCAATCGCGCTAGAGACGGTCGTCGTCAAATTGGCTCGATTGTAAAACCCTTTGTTTTTTTGCCAGCCATGCACGAGCACGATCCGATGAGTGAAATTGTAGATGCACCTTTTGAATGGAAGACCGGTAGACAAAAGTGGCGGCCCAAAAATTATGATGGCAAGAGTCATGGAACCATTCCTTATTTTTATGCGCTCGCGGCCTCACTCAACGTTCCAACGGCGAAGATTGCCCAAGAGATTGGACTGAATCAAGTGACCGAGACTCTACGAGAGGCGGGCGTGAAAGGGAAGATTCCGAATGTGCCCTCGCTCAGTCTTGGGGTATTGGAACTTCCTCCACTTGAAGTCGCCCAGCTCTACACAACGCTGGCCCGGATGGGTAGCGGAGAGAGCATTCACTCGCTCGCTCGCATTGAAAATTTAGCGAGTGAAACACTGTACGCCCGTCATCCGTCAAAAGAGTTCACTCTCGATCCCGTGCTCGCCGCACGGGTGGTGGGCATGCTCGAGCAAACTCTGAATATGGGCACTGCGATTGGGGCGCGCCGAATGGGTTTGACGGGAGTCTACGCCGGCAAAACGGGCACCACGAGCGATACGAAAGACGCTTGGTTTGTCGGATTTAATTCGCACCTGCTCACGGTGGTGTGGGTGGGCTACGATGACAACACACCGATGGGACTCACCGGAGGTGGCGCAGCACTCCCGATTTGGACGGACTTTCACAAAGCCGTTGCGGATCTCTATGCGCCGACTCCGTTTGCATACCCTGAGGGGGTTGAGCGAAGGATACAATCACGCGGGGATTTGCTGTCGCGCTTTCCAGATCTCAACACTGTCGACAACGTGCCGGAAGAATTTGAACTGGTCTTCTAGAAACTGGCCCCCCAAATCTTTTGGCAGGGGCCAATTTTAGTTTTCTATGGAATCGAAGCGACTAGCCCGTCATACAGCAATTGAAACTTGGCTCGCAGGCCGTTTTGCTGCTGCTGTGAAACCTCCAGCTCTTTTTTTAAAGGGGCCTCTTGCTCACGCAGGACTTGCAACTCCGCTTGAAGGGCATTTAGATTTTGCTCAGCCTCTTGCAGACTCTTCGCCTTTCGCTCTGAGTCTTGTTCAAGCTGAGTGAGATCTCGTTTGGCGTGACGGATGGTGCGCTCAACTTTGGGAATCAAAGCTGCAAGCTCTTTCAATCGTTGCTGGATGGCTTCGAACTCGGCTTTGGCTGCTAAGTAATTTTTCTCTGCTTGGGGAAAGCCGATTTTCTGGCCGAGTTCGTCTCGTGTTCGAATCTTCAGCTCGAGGTCGTTTTGCAATTGCACGAGATCACTTCGAAGCGTGGGCAAAGCAGCCTCGGCACGACTGATTTGGTTCAATAAACTCGGTATAGTGGAGTCGATGTCGGAGATTCGAGACTCATAGTTGCTCACTTCGTTTTGCTTGCTAAACATCTGCGATTCGAGATCGCGGGCGCGCTGGCTCAGTCGACTAACCTCTTGATCAACCACTCGTCGAGCGCTTTGCTCTGAATTTCGAATGGTGAACTCAACTCGCTCGATCTCGTTCTCGAGCCTTCGAGTCTCGAGGCTCGCCCGATTCAACCGACGCTGGGCTGCCTCAAGTCGATCTTTGATTGGACTGCAGTCAATCGGCGATTCAACTTCTTTGCCGTCCTTCTTCTCTTTCTTGCGCTCACGACGACACCGGTCGAGCTCGCGGCGCAAGTCATTCACTTCGGATTCGTAGGGCCATAGCTCGCGCTGTTTAAAGGACAGTTCTCGCTGCAACGACGACAAATCCGATTTGGCTGAACGGTATGACCAATCGCGATCTAACAGTCGCTCATACTCCCAGCTTGGATTGTAGCGTTGATAGTCACCTTGAGCTTGATCATACTGGTGCCGCAAGGACTGCGCTTGATTGCGAAGATCTGGAAGAGAGCGCCTGAGTCCGCTGCGCTCATTTTCAAGCCTACGAATTTTATCGCGGTTGCGGGGAATCAAATCTTGTTGCTCTTGAATGCGCTTCTGTTGCGATTCAACGGCCTTGTTGGCATTTGCGACTTCAGAGTTGGCAGACTGCATCTGCGTTAGCCGCAACTGGTACTCCGTTTTTTGGATGGCCAAGTGGGCTTCTGCTGCGGACTTCTGAGTTTGTAAGTCGGCTTGCTCGGCGAGACTCAGCGAGAGATCTTGCTCAGCTGAACTCAGCTCAGATCGTTTGACAGATAAGGCTTGATCGGCCCTCAGGGATTCAGCTCGGCTCGATTCCAACTGACTGAGAGCTCGGGCTTCTTTTTTCAAAAGTGCGGCGAAGGGCTTTCGCACCGCTTGGAGTGCCGATTCTAGATCGGTGGATTTGCCAAAGGCGGTAAATGCCTCTTGTGTAGTTTTAAACAGCAATTGAACGCTCTTGTCGCCAAGCCCAGGTTGCAAATCACCAGGGTCCGCCGCCAGAAACTTAAAAAACTCAGCGACTGTCGGTGTCCACTTGGCGCTGCACTTTTGCGCCTCCGCAATCGCATTCGCAGAGCCACGCAGCGAAAGCTGGATCGGTGTGGCCGGATCCGCACTCTCAAGTATCACTTCTGCCGTGTAGGCCTCGGCAATTTTGTCTTTAAAAACTTGAAAATCTACAGGTGCATACCAATAAACGTTGGGATCGGTTGGCCCCGTGGATCGGTGCAAGGGCAGAAGTACCGCTCGCACCTTAGAGCCAATATGCACCTTTACCCAAGCTGGATTGTGGTGCGTGCGTACCACAATGGCCGGGAGTGTGGCGGTGTCCTTGGGAAGGTTGACCGACAACTCAACGCCGGCGTCCTCTTGGCTGATGATCGGTCCATAGGCACGACACACCTGTGCGTTTAAGATGGTGTCGGTTGTTTCTTCCATCGCCCAAGTCTTTAAACTTGCAAAGGATTCGTAGGAACCGACGGCTGAGCTTGGCCACAACAAACTAGAGCTGATTGCCGAAACAAGAAATGCGAGTAACCGAATGTGATACATGCTCCCCCCACGGATTTTGTTTACTCAAGACAGCTCGGTGACCCGACCGACCTCAATCCGTGATGGTGTCGATATGAACCCGCTGCTCAATTGCGAGGAGGTAAAGCAAGATCAATGCCTGAGAATTCTGACAACTACACGCCGTAGCGAGCGCGGGTCTTATTGAAAATTTTGTTTCAATTGGGGGATGGGCTCGGAGCGGAGCCTGTCTCCCAACGCACCGTTTTGCCGTTGCCATCCCATGCTAACGTGCGACTACCTGTTGCATCCTGCATAACCCTAACGGCTAAATTGTAAGTGGAATTGCTTGGGACACTTGTGACATCTGGTAGGGTAATTGTCGTATTGTCTGTCAAAGTGATCCGACGGACATTGGTCGACATATCCGGGATCGCATAAGCCGTCGACGAGTTTGCGTTGGCTGCAGTGTCCTCAAGTGATGCTCCCACCCTCAACGTCCCAACCACTTGCAAAGAATGCGAGGGCGCAGTTGTTCCTACGCCGACGTTAGGGGCGACGGTTTTTGCGAATAAATCAAAAATGTTTTTTAAGTCGTTGAGATTCATCGAAAAACGAATGACCTCGACGCCTTAACAAACTTTTTTAAACCGAAGATCTCGTGCGAAGAATGTCTCCTGCTGATCTCGATTTTCTTCCGTTTTCGTCTATTTTCGGACAGAAACCGGACAGCCTTCGTGCCAATAATCGTTTTCTTCGGAACTGGCACAGTGTTCATTTTTGAAATTGGCCATCACGTTGAGGGAATTGGCGTAGAGGCAATCTCGCCAAAAGAGTGCGTGAGCTTTAACGCAAGAAAGAGAGGTACCTTATGGGCCAAACAGCCTTAATTCGGTCTAAAACGCGGAATTTCACCAAGATTTCTGGATGCTATATTTATGGTTGACAATATAGCAAATATGCCATACATTCAATCTGTGAGCTGGAAAGTGAATGTCTCAAAAAAGGCAGCTAAACGGGCAAAGAAGTTACCTAAAAAGGTCATGGATCTTTTCGAGGTTTTACTTTTGGACTTAGCGAAAATCGGACCCGCACAGCCTGAATGGTCCAACTATTCAAAGCTCACACACGGTCGGTATCATTGTCACCTGAATTACAGCTTTGTGGCCGTTTGGAAAGTGATTGATAACGAAATCCGAACTCTGGAGGTAACGTATGTCGGTAGTCGTGAAGACGCCCCTTATTAAAATTGAAGTCACCGAAGGGAAAAAGCGGAAGCTGTATCTCGTTTCAGCTAAAAGCGCACATGCCGTTGAAACTCTCCTTGGACAACTCGACGAGAGCGAGGAGGGTTCCATTCCTGCGACGGAACTCTTCCCTAACTTGGGTGATCCGAAGAAGACCCCTGGCATTGCTCTTCGCGGAGTGCGCTTGCGCCTTGATATGACTCAGAAAGAAATGGCTGATAAAATCGGAGTTAGCCAGGGCGATCTTTCCAAGATGGAAAAAGGCGAACGCCCCATTGGAAAGAAACTTGCTATGCGTATTGGTAAGGCGCTTAATATTGATTATCGCCGCTTTCTCTAAAAGAACTCAATCAATATGCTTTGAGCGAATGGCCGATGCGACGGCCTGGAAGTCGGTGAAACTCGCGGAGAGGCGGCAATTTAACGCAACCGGCATCATGCCGGTGATGAAACCGATTCTTCATGAAATACGATTCAAGGAGTTCGCCAAGTGGTGGCTGACGCATCGAGTGGGACCGCGTTCATCGGCGATGAACTGTCGAACGCTACGAGATGAATCTCAAGACTCATATCTACGGATTCATCGGCGATCTTTATTTATCGCAGATTACCCGCGAACACGCGGATCAGCTTGTGACCAAGCTCAGAGAAACGAATCACAATCCTGTTGGGACCAACTTGGTCCTTGGGGTTTTGAAGCAGATTATGAGCGAAGCCTTCAAGCAGGAGAAAATCCTTAAGTATCCTTTTGCTGATTACGGAAAACTCAAAGAGCCAAAAAGAGCGGATCATTTTATGTACATCGTCGAACCTCCCGACATTTTTTGTTCCAAAAGATTCGGTAGACTCGAGGTCGAGCCATAATCAGCTGATTATTTGCCTGAGTTGACGAACTCGAGGCGTTGCGGCGCAACCCCTTAACTGGGAAGGAGGTAA
>JBGSNU010000029.1:0-69972 GCA_041739415.1 Bdellovibrionales bacterium
TTACCGGGCAGTCCAGGGAGCCGCTCTTGACAAGCCTATAAAATAAGCAGTAAACCAATCGGGCTGACCGACCAAACGGCCCCGCGAGGGTCAGTCAATGGGCGAAATAGGGGTCAGTCAATCAGCGAAATTTTGTATTTCTACATTGAGACACCGAATACCCCCTAGGGACGTTAAGAAATACAGAGTTTGATGAGGGATGGTCGTTATGAAGAAGATATCTAATATTTTTGTAACCTGTCTTTCGATATCTTTTTTGATGCTGTTTTTTCAAAACTGTGGCGGCTTTAAGTCTGAGTTTCTCCAATCTAGCCTTTGCGACAGCAGCAGTGAAAGCTGCGGGCCCCTCAATCCAGAGCCCGAGCTTCTCGATTCCGATCGATGTGATGGCAACCCTGGCAACTGCGAAGTTGCCGAAGACCAACCCGACCCTGTCAGTCCGCAGCCAGATCCAATAAAGCCAGCGCCTAGTGATCCTCCACCCTCCCCGACGTCTTCTAAAATTACGTCCTGGAATCTTACGAAAAAAATGCTCGATGAAGCCATCAAAGTCTCAAACAAAGCACAACTGAACAACGAGGTTGAAAAAGCCAAGGGCGGAGAAATCATCCTGCTCGACAGTGGCGAGTATGGACAGCTCGACATCAATAACAAGACCTATTCTTCACCTGTGATAATTGGATCCCTGAAGAAGTCAGCACCAGCTCAAATCACTATGGCTTACGTTAAGAACTCGAAGAACATCACCTTTGGTGGACTCCGATTCATGTACAAAGGCCCATACAAACTCTCGGGTCTTAAGGGAGCTTTAGATCTCGATGGATCAAGCCAAATTCAGGTTCTGAGCTCTGCTTTTATTGGGCCCACTGTGGGCGTTGGAGAGTATGAGACGAGACCCGATGATCGAAATGTAAACAATATCGAATTGGCCGGATTTGGTGGTGGAAAAGGCCTCAACGCGAACAATTCCAAAAATATAAAGGTCATGAACTCGTCGTTTTTTAACCTAGCCGTGGGATCCAATGCTTCAAACTCTTCAGACGTCAGCTTCATAGGTAATCGCTATGAAAGCCTTGTTCAAGATGCCATGAATTTTAGCGGCGGCAGCAATCTATTGATTGAAGAAAACTACATCGGACCTTTTACCAAACCCCCTGGACTAAAGCACATAGATGCGATTCAGTTTAGAATGTTTAGTACTCCGTCGAAGGGGATAATTATCAGAAAAAACACCATCGTACCTGGAGATTCTGCGTATCATGCCATCTACATGGGCAACGCCGAAATCCAAGCCAACGGTTTCAGCAACAATCTCTACCAAGACATCACTGTCACGGACAATCTCATCATCGCAGGCCATGCCCATTCACTCTCCGTCTCGGACTCCATTGGCGTGAACATTCAGAATAATGTCGTCGTTAGAGATTGCGCCTTACCCGCTCGAACGGGAGCACAAATCCCTTCCATTCTTGTGGGCGACAGATCCACTGGCGTAATCTTGAAAAACAACACGACCCACGTTCTCAGAGCGACAAGAGCCTGGCTAAAAGCCACAACTCCTTCAGCCTGGACCGTCATCAACAACCAAATTGTCGACGTCTCCCAATGCCGGAATCGCCCCAAAATGTAGTTAAGCGGAAGGTGCCCTAAGAATGGCTCAGTCCGCTTTTATAAATCGCTCGGCTCCAGGAGATGTGGGATCGACTTCGCCCACGCCCAAGACCGGGTTCGGAAAATAGGCTGACAGTGGTTAATGACAAAGAATCATTAATCTTATTTGGTCTTTATCGGGGGAGCCGGCGGCTTCACGAGGTGTGTTCCCTCGTCTGTGAATGTCACCAATCGCTTTTTGTAGAGCCCACCTAGAGCCATTTTGAATTTATTACGACTCACACCAAAGAAGTCGTGGATCGCATCAGCCTGGGATTTCGCATTTACCGGTATGTAGCCGTCATTCTCGTGGAGGGCGGCAAGGATGATGTCTCCCAACTCCTCCGCTCCACTATTCTGAAGGGGCTGAAGATTCAAATCGATCGCTCCGTCCGGGCGAATCTTTTTAATATAGCCCCAAACCTCTTGTCCGGGTTCAAGCAGCTCAAAGATTTCACTGAAGTAAAGAAGCCCTTCGTCTGCGCCGTTGATCTGAGCTACAAACCCTAGGTCGGTTTCACGCAAGATCTCCAGAGCCACTTTTTCACCGATTTTGTAATTGGGATTCATAACTCAACACATACCAGAGCAAATCGGACTGCACAGCTGTTTGTTGATGGCCTATCCGAATTAGTCACTTGCTTGACTGTCGTTGAGACTTTGGCTATCCGTTCTCGGGTGAATGAAAAAAAGCCGTCAAACAATCTACTCGTCGAACTGGCTAGGCGAAAAGCGTTTAAGGCTGATCAACGCTTTGGCGTCCTCGGCAAAGACTTAGCGTCTAAGTACGGGAATCATGAAAAAGCACAGCCCATCATCCGTCGCGGCGGTCGCAACGGCAGCGGTAAGCCCTAGGCGGCGAAATCGGACTAGGTTGTAACCGACCCGGTCGATAATCTCCGGTCGCCCCAACCCGGTTCTCAAAACCATACCCACCGTGGGAGTATACTGACACCTGACCTGAGCTTCAGGCACAACGTTTTGTTTTATCTCAAACCAAAAAATGTCGGCCTCTGTCCAAAACTCGAGGTCTTGAATATTGTATTTTTGATCCTCAAGGAACACGACCTGATGACTGACCACTCGACCGCTTTCAAAGGTCCCCGAGTCGAGGTGACGCCCCCTCTGAATCAGAAGGGTGGCGTCTTGCGGGGTTAAAGAACTATCGACCGTTTCCACCAGTTCGTGCTCGACGCGCCTCTTGGGACACTTGGGCCTGAGGTGCATCTTCTTGCATGTACGAATACGGTTTATAGCATTTGGCCATGATCTTCCGTTGCACCTGACCTTGGTCGTCTAGCGTTTCATAAGTCAGGCTCAGATCGAAGTTTGGTCGGCCGAATCGGTGCAATGGTACACGCTGAGAAATCCGATGATTGTCCACCTGGATAGAAAGTTCGACGAAATCACCAAATGCTAATGGAGTTTTGCGGTGTTTTCTTGCCTCCCCTTCATACTCCTTGCGCTTTAAATTGTCTGTAAGGATAGCCGAGACACTTACTTTGTCATCCATCAGTAGATTCATTCCCCTGCCGTCCTCAGATCTCTGCAAGAGTTCGGACCCTAGTGTTTCACTCTTTGTGACCGCGCAATGAATGTCCTCAAAGGAGACATATTTTGTGTAATCCATATAGTGCATCTTTTTTTTCCAATCGATTCCCAATTCAGGTTTGTTTGCAGATGCAGCCTGAGCAAGGAACACAAGACCAATAAGTAAATGAATTCGAAGCATTTCGGCTCTCCCTTGAAATGAATTTTTAATCCCTAGCTTTTAAGTTAAGTGCAATGGTGATGCCGCAAACTACTATACCGAGCAAAGTGGTGAGTTCTATACTAAAATACCCGACCTTTCAGGGCCTTGACCGTTAAGAGTAATGAATGAGGGAATTTGAAATTTGCATCAAATACCGTCAAACGCGTAAATTGGCACCAGTCCGTTTGACAGGGGCCACCTTGAAGCGGCACTCGCGCAATCCCAACACTCTGCATTTTTTGTTTATTTTGGATTTACTATTTGACCATATTTTGGCCTTCGCAGTTGGTCAATCAGATGAGTTTTTTGAACTGCAGCTCAAGCTACTAGTGTTCGGCGTGCAACGCGCCTCAGTCGCCCTTTTAGAGCGAAGGACTAGCCACTCAAGAGCAGTCTCTTGGCACAGTCTCCAATTCTCAGTTCTGCAAAAACGCCGCAAAAAAAACGTATGCTATAACCCACTTTTCGGAGGTGCTCGAATGAATCAAGACGTATGTACCCTTAGCGATGAGATGCTCCTTTCAGTTTTAGATAAACGGGTAGAATGCGAGTCGGCGAATAAAGCGGAGATGATCGACTGTATTCGGGAGATTATGCACCGACGTCTTTGGCTGGAATTTGGTGCGACCAGCATGTTTGATTTTATGACCCGAGCGCATTTTCACTATGCGCCCGTTGTGGCTCAGCGAAAGATTGACGCCGCTCGCTTGCTGCAGGCACTGCCCGAGATCAAAGAACTTGTTGCACAAAACGAGATCAATCTCACTCAGCTTGGAATGGTGGCGGCTGGGCTACGGCAAAAGGCTGTGCCACTTGAACTGCAGCGCGAGATTGTCCAAACCATCAAGGGTCAAACTATGAAGAACACCCAGGTCATCTTGAACGAGAAGCTTGAACTCGAGGTGAAGAGCATTTCCAAAGCGCGAGTGCAGCGGGATGGTTCTGTTCGGGTTGAGATGACATTCACCAAAGAAGAGTGGGCAATCATTGAGCGGGCTAAAGAGCTGGTGTCGCATTCGGTGCCGAGTGGCGAACTCAAAGAGGTGCTCACTTACTGCGTGGGATTTACGGTAGCTAAAAAGACTGGAAGCGCTTCGACTTCCCTCAAGGAAGTTAAGGTGCGTCAAGGTCTCGGCGTCAGTCGCAGCACTCGCCGTCTGGTGTTTGAACGAGACCAGAACTGTCGACACGTGCACGCAAACGGTGAGAGGTGCAACTCCCGCTATCAACTCCAAGTGGATCATATCATTTCCAGGTGGAGGGGCGGCGAGCACAAGCTGGATAATCTTCAGTTGCTTTGTGGTGTGCACAATCGTTCGAAGTATGCAGATGAAATCGCTGATCTTGGTCCTCTCGCGGGCTGAAGAGTTTCGATTTGACCTTTCATCACCAAGGTCGATAACCTTAATTTTTATATTGGAGCTCAATATGGCCACGGACTCCCCTAAACTACCCGTCGATTTTGATAGACTCTGGCAATTCAACAAACCTGCGGAAAGTGAGAGCCAATTTCGCGAGCTTTTAATTGAGGCCCGAAGCTCGCACCCGACCGATTACGACTTGCAGCTGCTGACTCAAATTGCGAGAGCCCAGGGACTGCAGCGAAAATTTGATGCAGCTCGCGTGACGTTGGGCGAAGTAGAATCCGCTCTACCACCTCAAGCCGGTCCGGCAGAGGTTCGATATTGGCTTGAACTGGGTCGAATTGAGAACAGCTCAGGGAATCTGACTGAGGCACTCCCGTTATTTATAAAATCTTTTAATTTAGCTACCACGCTTGGTTTGGAGAATTGGGCCATTGATTCGGCCCACATGATCGCCATAGTTTTACCGAGCAAAGAAGAACAGCTCGACTGGAACCTCAAGGCCGTAGCACTAGCTGAGGGATCATCAGATCAAAAGGCGCGGGGTTGGCTGGGCTCGCTCTATAACAACATCGGATGGACCTATCATGACTCAGGTGATTACGAACAAGCGCTAGAATTGTTTCAAAGAGCTTTGGCCTTTTGGATCGAAAAGGGTGAGATGAATAGCATTCGAATTGCAAAATGGAGCGTGGCTAGAGCCTACCGATCGATGAAGAAATATTCCCAAGCCTTGGCCATTCAAACTGCGCTTGAAGCCGAATATGCCGAACTTAGTCAAAGCGACGGGTATGTTTTTGAAGAACTCGCCGAACTCAATATGCTCATGGGAAACCAACAGACCGCACGCTCATATTTTGCACTGGCTCTAAAGGAACTCTCGAAGGATGAGTGGTTCAAGGCAAATGAGAGTAAAAGGCTGCAACGAATTGCAGAACTCGCTGAGCAAGAGGGCGCTGCTAAGTTTACACCTTAGTGAGAAACCTTTTGTTTAGTCCCTAAGGCTTGTCGGTGAGTTCCTTGAGCATTGCGATAACTTTCATATCCCATTCCGACTGCACTCACGGCGACGGCCACACGTGAGCTCTGTGAGACCAAGTTGATAATCGACGTCACTTTTGTCAATTGCGCCACACGGGAGAGTAGACCAAAGGTTATACCACCGCCGCCAGAGACTCCAAACGCGGCCAATGAAACTGCGGCGTTTTGCAGAGATCGTACCTCAAATCTTTGCAACAGAGACTCCGCAACTCCACAAAGATGTGGGCTATCTGTTAGAACTGAATTGGTGGAAGGATACGTTATAAACTGAATCAGTTCATACTCACCCGTAATCGTTGATCGATAAAGACTCTCACCGTTGAGTCGACGAAACTCTAGTCGGCCCTGGTCACGCGCGGCCTCAATCAAGGGGATTTCATTTTCGGCAGTGTGGATCAATTGATCAAGTGCCTCGACAATTTGTGAATTACTCCAGCTTGAGCTTCCAGACACTCTTGGCTGTAAAAAATAGAGATGCGGCTTCTCAAGTAGATGAGTTGCGTAAACGCCCTGATGCACCAACACCTGTGCCCAGCGGGCTTGGGCTTGCAATTGTGAATCTGTCGCAGGGGAGACGTAGTTGTCGGGTGCAGCCTGTCGCTCAATTGTGGCTCGCTGATCACGCACGTGCGTCCGCGCTTGCTTGAGATCGTCCTTCAAATCTGCCTCGGCCACTTGCAACTCAGTCAAAGTCAAATCGCTGCCACCTGCTGGATTGGGCAGGCCAAAGATAGGCGCCAAAGTGGTGTTGATGGCTTGAGGAGAATCGTCCGTCAGGTCCAGGGGCTGATTCAAAACGACCGATAGTGCAAGCGCTCGCCGAAGCAGAGCTGAAGATCTCTGGAGATCGGCGTTAAATTCGCGTTTGAGAGATTCACAATTGAGTGTAGAAAGATTGGCGCGCTGGGCGCTGAAGCACTGGCGGAGATTGCGATAGAAATCTAAATTGCCTTCAATCGTTCGAATGAGATGATTGGCGGAGAGTTGGAGTAGCTCCACACTTCGCTTTACAGCCTCGGGGTCCGTGATGCCATTCAGAATTTCACGTTCTGGCAGCATCTGATAGGTGGTTAAATCGCTGCGACGCGCGAGTAAAAAGCCTAAGCGTTGAGCGTCGTCCAGATCCGGCCGGGCCAGCTTGATCTTCTCACAGGCCGGGAAGGACGGCTGAATGTAAGGACTCGACTCCCCTGCAGCGGTGACAGAGCTCAAGATAATAGCCATTGAAAGTGGGAGCCAATGAACGGTCAATTCAACCCCTGAAACCACTCAGGGTTGCTTTGCACAAGACGCTCTACGCTAGCTTCGTACATGCCATCTTTGCAGTCGACATAGGCCGCGCGCAGGAGCAATGCCATTTGGTTGTAAAAATCTTCATCGGCGCTAAGCTGAGCGGCTACGTCTTCGGGGGCAACTGCAGTTTGGCTTTGGCCATGTTGGATATTTACGACCGTTCCTTTTTCCAAATCCATCTTAACGATCGTGGGCAGTCCAATCAGCGATTCTTTTTTATTGTCATCGATTTGAGTCGTGTGTTCTTGGATCTCAGCCAACTTCAAACCGTCAAACACGCCCATAAATTTAAGAAACGTTGCTGGTGTTTTTCGGACTCGAATGACCACAGTGTTGTCTGAAACTAAGCATGAGTTCACTTTCGGGTCGCCGTAATAGAGGTTACAGGTTTCAGGCTTTGCTAAAAGTGTCTGTCGTTCAAACAACGAATCCTCCATCGCGCAAATGCCTTTGATCGCATGGGGAACCAATGCCTCACCTACAATCCACCCGACTGGAATGCCAACGACTGCGGATACCCCCAGGGCGGTCGAGAACCTCAGGTCGATTCCCTTCTCCGGCCACACACTTTTAAAGAATGAAAGCTTGGCAGGCGCCTTAATCTGAGCGCTAACACTGGTGACAATCAGTTGTGTGCTGGCAATTAGGGAGAGAGCAACGGTAAGGCGGAGTGTACGTGACATAGGTTCTCCTGGCACATTTCTAAACATTAATTGTTAATATACGTTCAATACGACATTACTTGTGCTGTAAGATCCAAGCATTGCACGAAGCGTACCCAAGCGATCGTTACAAGGACCTAGTTCACCTGCAATACCAGCGCTTTACGGGAGCTCCTTGAGCTCAGTGCGGGTCAAAACCAGGACTTTGTTTTTGCAAATATCGGCAGTCAGCAGCTCAAAAAAGACCAATTTTGCAGTTCCTCCAGATTCACTCCTGCTTCACTCCTTCTCGTGTTGCGTGCGCGTCGCACTTTGTATCGTTCTAAAACCAGTGGTACCCTTGGCAGCCGTTGAGAGGAACTCATAAAAAAACTGCGGCAAAGCGAGGTCAAATGCAAAACTGTGGCTGGTCGAAAATTGTGAGTCTCTTATCTCTCCTTGCCCTCTCAGCAACTGGGAGCGCGCAAACTTATGTGAATGTTGAGGGCAGCGCAATTTGGCAAAGTCGAAATGACCAGCGCATTCCGGGCAACACTGGCACGCAGTTTTCTATCTCAGACTTCGATGCGGGACCCTTCGCCGGTTATCGCGTCTACACCGGCCGCAAATGGGCGAACCACCATGAAATCCGCGCGCTGTACGCTCCTTTTGCCACCGAGGTGTCGGGCAAGTTCAGTGAAACCGTGCAGTTTCAAAATGCCAGCTTTCAGCCCAATGTTGAGACTCGGGCCTTTTACAAGTTCAATTCTTACCGCCTGACCTATGCCTACCATTTTGATCGATTGAGCGACTGGCACCTCGCCCTCGGTTTCAGCGGAAAAATTCGTGACGCTGAAGTGCGGTTGGGACAAGGTAACTTGAGCCGCAGCAAATCGAACGTGGGGTTTGTGCCTTTGCTTAACTTTCAGGCTCGATATGAAGTTTCGGACCGATGGCAGTTTCGTTTTGATTTTGACGGCCTTGCGGCACCTCAAGGTCGGGCCATAGACGCCGGCATTTTTCTCGAACGCAAAATGCAGCAAGCGCAAATCTTCACTGGCTATCGGATGATTGAAGGTGGCGCAGACAACGACAAAGTTTATAATTTTGCCTGGATTCATCAAGCCGTACTGGGCCTAAAATATGAATTTTAGTTAGTCGCCAAGGTTTGCCAAGTGAACACGACTGACGCTCCGAGCAAACGGCTGGCAACCGCTCCATCTGCGGCAAGAAATAGCTTTCGTCTATCTGGCGATTGCAACAATCGAATTTACCTAAGAACATTTTTGCAACATGCTAGTATCGCCTAACACCTGTTGAAAGAAATCAACTTCAAGGAAGGACACATTCATGTTCCTAGTCAAAGTTATCGGGTCCATGCTGTTACTCATGGCCTCCTCTCAGATTGCCAATGCGAAAGACAACCAGTTTTGGTGGCCAGAGATGTTGAATCTCGCCCCGCTTCGACAGCACGCTGCGGAGTCCAGCCCCATGGACAAAAAATTTGATTACGCCAAAGAATTTCAGAAGCTGGATATCAAAGCTGTTAAAAAAGATATTGAAAAAGTGATGAAGACCTCACAGGATTGGTGGCCCGCAGATTACGGTCATTACGGTCCTTTCTTCATCCGTATGGCTTGGCACAGTGCTGGCACTTACCGCATCGCCGACGGACGAGGCGGAGCTGGTGGTGGTCAACAAAGGTTTGAACCTCTCAACAGCTGGCCCGACAACGCCAACCTCGACAAGGCCCGACGCTTGCTCTGGCCCATCAAACAAAAGTATGGCAGCCAGCTCTCATGGGCCGATTTGATGGTGCTCACAGGGAACGTGGCTCTCGAGTCGATGGGTTTTAAAACCTACGGCTTTGCTGGTGGTCGCACCGACGATTGGGAAGCTGATCTTGTCTACTGGGGCCCCGAGAACAAGTTCTTGGCGGACGAGCGCTACAAGAGCAAGGGTAAAGACAAACGAAAACTCGCCAACCCCCTAGCCGCTGTGCAAATGGGCTTGATTTATGTGAATCCCGAAGGACCAAATGGCAAGCCAGACCCACTTCTCGCGGCCAAAGACATTCGCGAGACTTTTGCTCGTATGGCGATGAATGATGAAGAGACAGTGGCCCTCATTGCTGGCGGACACACCTTCGGCAAAGCGCACGGCAGAAAGAAGCCCGAAAACTGCGTCGGAGCTGAACCCGCTGCAGCCGGGATCGAACAGCAAGGCTTTGGTTGGAAGAACAAATGTGGAACTGGCGCCGGTGCCGACACAATCACCAGTGGACTTGAAGGGGCATGGACTGCTGCACCCACGCAGTTCACTATGCAGTATCTTTCAAACCTCTATGCTTTTGACTGGGTAAAAACAAAGAGCCCGGCTGGAGCCATCCAATGGATTCCAAAAAATGGTCAGGCCGCCAACATGGTTCCGGATGCACATGACCCTAAAAAGCGGCACGCACCGATCATGTTCACAACAGATATTGCGTTAAAAATGGATCCTAGTTACGGCAAGATCACTAAACGCTTTTTAGAGAATCCCAAGGAGTTTGAACTGGCGTTTGCCAAAGCCTGGTTCAAGTTGACCCATAGAGATATGGGCCCTCGCACGCGCTACGTCGGCGGCGAAGTTCCTAAAGAAACACTGATCTGGCAAGATCCAATCCCTGCCGTCAACCATAAGCTCATAGGCTCAAGCGAGCTCGCGACGTTGAAAGGTCAGATCTTAAAATCAGGACTGACACACTCTGAGCTGGTGCGCACGGCTTGGGCGGCCGCAGCTTCATTCCGTGGCACTGACCTACGTGGTGGCGCCAATGGTGGACGGATCCGCTTGGCTCCGCAAAAGGATTGGGAAGCGAACAGTCCGCAAGAGCTTGCCAAGGTGCTGACTCGTTTACAGAAAATTCAAAAGGATTTTGGCAAACCTGTTTCTATGGCTGACCTCGTTGTTCTTGGAGGCATAGCGGCTATTGAAGATGCGGCTAAAAAAGGCGGCTTCAACGTGAAGATCCCGTTCACTCCAGGGCGGATGGATGCTTCTCAAGAGCAAACAGATGTGGAGTCTTTTGCGGCGCTTGAGCCAAAGGCCGACGGCTTTCGTAACTTCTATGGCGAAGGCAACTACCTGTCGCCCACTGAAACTCTCGTAGATCGAGCCAATTTACTGACTCTGACTGTGCCTGAGATGACGGTGCTCGTGGGAGGTCTACGCGTCTTGGACGCCAATGTGGGCCAAGTGAAGCACGGCGTTTTCACCAGCCGACCTGGCGTTCTCACCAATGATTTCTTTGTCAACTTGCTCGATATGTCCACCAAGTGGCAGAAGTCGAAGAAGGGTGAAGGCCTTTATGATGGCCTAGATGTGAAAACGGGAGCGCTCAAGTGGACAGCCACACCTGTGGATTTGATCTTTGGTTCACACTCTGAGCTGCGGGCGATCGCCGAGCACTATGCGGCTGAGGACGGCAAACAAAAGTTTGTCCGTGACTTCGCCGTCGCCTGGAACAAGGTGATGATGCTCGATCGGTTTGACGTGCAATAGGGCTTCGTTTGTAAAAAATAACCCAGCGAGTAACCTACTCGCTGGGCCTCTTCCAAAACAATTTTGACTTCGCATTTCGGCAAAGGGTATGACCTGAACTCCAACGTCAGGACACTCTATGGCCGCATTTCGAGACTTTAAACTCCTCGCCTCACTTCAACAGACCCTCATAGACGCGAGCTTCAGTGCTCCAACTGAGATCCAAGGCAAAGCCATTCCGTTGCTGCTTTCGGGTCAATCGCTAGTGGGAGTCGCTGAAACCGGTAGTGGCAAGACCTTGGCTTACGCTCTCCCGATATTGCACCTGCTCAAATCCCAAGAACAAGCTGGCGACAAAGTCATGAATGAGAGTCGGCCGCGCGCGCTCATCGTGGTCCCGACCAGAGAGCTGGGTGAACAAGTGAGCCGAGTGCTGAAGACCTTCACGCACTCCACTCGACTCCGAGTTCGCACCATTTTAGGTGGAACCAAAATGCAAGTGGCTAAAGAAAATGTGAAAGGTCAGTTTGAAGTTTTGGTGGCAACCCCTGGTCGTCTCACGCAAATGTTACTTCGCCGAAGGATCGATCTCACAGAAACTCGATTGCTCGTGTTCGACGAGGCCGACCAAATGTTGGATCCGGGGTTCTTGACGGATGCAACCAAGATTGTTGGAGCTTGCCCCAAAGACTTGCAGATCGCGTTGTTCTCAGCCACCGTTTCACCAAGTGTCGAGAAACTGATGCGCGAGTTGGTCCCAGACGCTTCGATTCTACGGACCAAAGGAAGCAGTCGCTTGGTCTCCACCCTCGAGGTTGAAAATTTAAAAGTTGTGAACGGTAAGCGCTTTCCACTTCTTGAGACGTTGCTGAAAAAAACTGTAGCTGGAGGCACTCTCATTTTCACCAACACGCGCGAGCAATGTGACACGCTGGCCGCAGAGATGGCGAAGAAAGAACTGGCCTGCGTGATCTATCGAGGTGAGATGGACAAGGTGAAACGCCGAGCCAATCTTAAAGCGTTTCGCGATGGAGAAATCCCCTGTCTGATCTCGACTGATCTGGCATCGCGGGGTTTGGACGTGGATCACGTTGGTCGCGTGATCAATTACCACATGCCTCAGCATCTGGAGAACTACTTGCACCGTGCCGGTCGCACGGCACGCGCTGGCCGATCTGGTTTGGTGATCAACTTTGTGACTGAGCGAGATCAAAATATTATGGACCTCATCAAAAGCGTCAAGGCGATGCCAAGCTAACAGACTCCAACTGCGCCTTTGCCAACTTCAAGTCCATCACCAGTTGAGTAAACAAGATCTCTTTGTCTTTAGGATCACTGGTGCGCAAAATGGCAGAGGGATGCCAGCTCACCAAAACACACGGCGCAGTCTTCAGCTCTCGCCACACCTGCCCTCGCTCCTTTGCAATTGTTGGGCGCTTACCCATAACCGCAGTGCCTGCCGTCACACCTAAGGCCACAATCACCCGTGGTCGCACCTTTGAAATTTCAGCCTCAAGCCACGGGCGACACGCCTGCGATTCTGCGCCTGAGGCGGTCTTGTGTCGGCGATGCTTCCCCTGTGGGGTCCATTTAAAATGTTTAATTGCGTTGGTGAGATAAAGTGCCTCACGTTTGAGCCCCGCTTGTTCAAGGGCTTGATTTAGTATTTCTCCAGCCGGTCCAACAAAGGGTTGACCCAAAATATCCTCTTGCTCGCCGGGCTGCTCCCCCACAATCATCAGCTCTGAAGGTGAGGGTCCAATGCCAAACACCGTTTGCGTCGCCGACGCGGCCAACGGACAGGCCTGGCAGGCGGATGCCTTGGATCGCAACTCCTCAATGGACCAGCTCTCGTCAACGGTTGCGGCTCGCACTTGCTCCTCCGCCATCACCTGCACACGGGCGGGTGCGGAGCGAATGAGTTCAGGAATCAACGACGCCTCTGGCAAAGTCGACCAATACTTCGGCGCCATCTCCAGTTTCATGGCTCTGATTTTGACTCTCGCTGGATTAAAAATCGACTTGTAGTAGGTCTTCCACACTTCATCCCATTGATCTTCTATATTGAAGTCGACCTGAGGCATCCCCACCCCAAAAATCAATTTGGCTTTGTCCCAATGGGCCGACTCTTCGGGAGTGAAAATCGACCACGCTCGGTCACCAAAACGCCGAGTGAAAAACGGTGCGCCCAATCTTAAACACGGGTGATCTGGTCTATGCCATGCCATATAGCGCTGCTCCTGGGCTGCACTGGCTTCTGTTTGCACGAGCACTTTTTTAAATCGCACAAAAGCATGCATCTTGTGTACATCGCGTTTCACTGACTTGGCTAAGGCATTGGCTTGCAAGACATCCGGATCCGTCACAATCTGCAACAACTCGCGTCCCTCTTGCTGCAGACGAAACAACAGTCGATAAAGCAAAGAGAATCGATTGAGTGAATGGGAGTAACAGACCCACTCCGCCAACTTTAGAAACTCTGCCGGCACCACAGGCTTTGCACAGGGCTTCGCCACCACCTCGCCCTTCGGCACCAGTTTCAAAATACCGGAGGTGTCTTGCAGCCAATGAATGTGGGAGGGAGGTGTGCCATTCTTAATAAAATCGCGTGCGGCGTCTCGCCATCCCTCAAATGTTGGCACAAATTCGGCCTGAATCACACATCACCAAATAGCGACAGCTGCACTGCCGGTGGCTTTAACCGAGCGAGTAAACTCTCACTATCGAGCAACCAGACATCCGGATTGTGATCAGCAGTTGTAATAAAATACTTGGCTCGACTCAGAGCCACACCCAGCTTCTTCAGATCAAACAGACAAATGCGGCGAAAGCGACGAAGCTGTAAAATTCTTGCCACATTTCGCACGCCGATCCCAGGCACACGCAAGAGCGAACGCTCAGGCCCCTTATTTACATCCACCGGAAAGCTCGCTCGATTCTCAATGGCCCAAGCGGTTTTAGGATCCAGATCCAAGGCGAGGTTGGCCTCCTTGGTTGAAAAAATCTCCTTCACATCAAAGCCGTAAAATCGCAACAACCAGTCGGCCTGATAAAGGCGATTCTCGCGCACCAAGGCCGGCTGCACGGAAGGCAACAATGGGTCAGCGTGAGGAATTGGACTGTACGCTGAATAGTAAACCCGTTTTAAACCAAACTGTTTGTACAGCCGTTGTGAGGTCTGTAAAATTTCAGAGTCCACCGTCGCTGTAGCCCCCACAACCATTTGGGTGGTTTGACCTGCCGGAGCAAACTTCGGCGTGGATTTAAATCGTCGTTTGTCCTCTTTCGTTTCAATCAACTTTGTTGAAATCTGGCTCATCACTTGATTTACAGAAACGATGGTCTTCGCAGGAGCCAACTGATCTAAGTCCGCCTGCTTCGGCATTTCAATGTTGGCACTGATGCGATCGGCCCACTTGCCGGCCTCTTCAATCAACTCAGGTGAAGCTCCAGCTACGACTTTCAAATGGATATAACCATTGAAGCGGTGTTGCTCCCGCAGTCCACGAGCCACCTGAATCAGTTGCTCCATCGTAAAGTCGGAGTTTTGAATAATGCCAGAACTTAAAAAAAGCCCTTCAATGTAGTTGCGCCGATAAAACTCAAGCGTGAGATGAATCACATCCTCTGGCAAAAAACGCGCGCGAGGCACATCACTCGACACCCGATTCACACAAAACTTGCAGTCATAAATGCAAAAGTTAGTGAGCAAAATCTTAAGTAGACTGATGCACCGACCATCGGGCGCGTAGCTATGACAAATCCCCATTCCTTCGGAGTTGCCTATTCCCCCCTCAGCCCGCTTGCGCTTGACCCCACTGCTCGAACAGGACGCATCGTATTTTGCCGCATCGGCGAGAATGGTGAGTTTGCGGGAGAGTTCGTCGAACGAGGTTTTTTGTTGCACGACTTACACTAAACTTACACATATTAAATGTCACGCATTTTTCTAACTGGCCCCCCTCGCTGTTGATCCCTGTTCCCGAGGCCCCCGGGGGTGGACGCCCGTAGGACCAACAGGATAGGGGGCCAGTTTAAAATTGTAACTGTGCTTCAGGCTCGCTAGCCTATTGCCACATGCATCGCTATTCAAAACGACCCATCTACCGATTACTCCGCTTTGTCGCCCTGTGGATTCACGCGCTTTTGCCATTTTTATGGCCCATACGTGGCTTGTTCCGCGATCTACGCTACTTCTCCGGCCCCGTGCTGTACTGGCGAGATTACGTGCGGTTTCGCGCAAAAAATAAGGATCCGCGCTTTCCGATGAGCTGGGTCGATAGCTACCCTTGTTTGTTTGACCGATACGATTTAGCAGGATCGAAGCCGCGCCATTACTTTCATCAAGACCTTTGGGCGGCCAAAAAGGTTCGGCAAAGTGACGTGCGTGAACATTTTGATTTTGGCAGTCGCATCGATGGCTTTGTCGCGCACTGTGCGGCCTTTTGCCAAATCACCGTATTGGATATTCGGCAGCTACCAGACTTAGATGAGAACATTCGCTTCAAACAGGGTGATATCACCAACCTGACTTCAGTGCCCACCGGCTCGCTCCACTCCGTCTCAAGCCTGCACGTGTTTGAACATCTCGGCCTCGGGCGATACGGCGACCCTATTGGATCGGACAGCCTCACTCGAGCGGTGAATGAGCTGTGCCGAGTTCTAGCGCCGGGCGGGAGTCTGTATTTTTCGGTTCCGATCGGGATACAGCGCATGGAGTTCAATGCGCAACGCGTGTTCGCGGTCAATACCGTGCTGGAGATGTTCTCGAGCCTTAAACTTGTGGAGTTTAGTGCCATCACCGATGCCGATGCACTGATCTTAAACGCGGCCCCAGATCAATTTGATCAGGCGGAATACTCCTGCGGCCTGTTTCACTTTGTAAGAACTGGCCCCCCTCGCTGTTGATCCCTGTTCCCGAGGCCCCGGGGGTGGACGCCCGTAGGACCAACAGGATAGGGGGCCAGTTTATAACTTGACCCAATCCCTGATTTGGTAAAAATAGGGCCAACCTTTGGGGTGGTCACAACGACCTGAGATTCTCTTTTGAGAAAACCCATTGAACCTGATGCGGTTAATGCCGCCGGAGGAAAAGGTGGGTCTTTACATCTTCTTAATATTCGTTATTTGGGACGTCCACGCACTTGAACCCCTATTCGTCAATGTTCCGCTGCGTGCAGCCGAGGTCGCGCGGCCACAGCCAATCGAGAGTGGCGACGACCAAGATCTATCAGTAAAACTTCTAACGGCGCCAAATTTCACGGCTGCATCGGGTGCGAACAGACCCCGATTCTTTCAAGTTCGAGGCTTGGGTGAAACCAGTCAGTTCGAGCACGCCAATGTAAACGCCTTTGGAATATTCTTTGAAGGCATTGACCTCTCGGAGGAAGCCTCGGTCCTACCCCGAGTCACGCGAGAGACTATGCACCTCGCTTACGGACCGCAGACCACGGACTGGGGCGGTAAGGCACTCGCAGGAGCGCTAGCAGTGAAATCCAGCTTGGGACGCCCCTCACCAGGCTCTTTCGCTCGCGCGCACTTTGGTAACTACGCAACCTATGGACTGGATGCTGGTCTTACCGCAACTCAAAGCTCCTCCTCCTGGCTAGCAGGTGTAGGCTGGTCAAGGTCCGATGGATTTTACCACAATCAGTACACCAACAGTCCCACCGCGGATCGAAACGAAGGTGAGGTGGTTTTAGGTGGCAGTTACAAACTCGGGCAATTGAAAGTGCGGCAACATCATCTGTGGCTGCAGCATCGCAACGGTTACGATCACTGGACTTTTCAGCCCAGTTTTAAAACTCTGAGTGATCATCCTGGCCGCGACAATCACTCGGTGCATGGGCACTCGATTCAACTCAGCCGGCAGTGGCAAGGCCTACACCTGTCGTCGCTGTCATCCGTCACCCTCACGCAACAGCGGGAGTCCTACGATGAGGATTGGGCCAACAACCCTTACTGGAATCGCATCCCTGCCTGGAATCAGGATTACAACTATTACGCTCAGTTTGACCGCCACCGACTCAAACTCCACCAGAAACTCGCGCTTACCACAGCCCATGATTTAGAAGTTGGGCTCCACTATTTTTACTACAACGAAGCGCAGACGATCCGCTCCTTTCAAGATGAGTCTTTACGAAAAACAATTCGACCCGATTACGGTTCGCAAAACCTGGGTCTTTGGACTAAAAAAACTTGGACCTTTCAGCCTTTTAAATTCGGACTGGGTGGGCGCATTGAACAGCAAAAAATCGCACTCTCTGGTGTGGGCCCAGCGCAAACACAAATGGTGGCTCCGCAGTGGAGTCTCGATGCCCGAGTCACTCGACCACTTCAACCGGGGGGCATTTTAGAATTGTTGTTCAGTCGCGGATTTCGAGGGGGCGGTTACAATACCAACCCTGACCTCAACCGGTCCTTGTTGTCATTTGGCCCCGAACAACTCCACCTTGCGCAATTGTCCTACTCACACGAAGTCGAACGACTGAGCTACGCCCTAACGGGATTTCACCAGTGGCACGAGCATCAACAGTCTCGTCGCTCCGTGCAATTCGATCCGACCGACCCCAACACGTTCACTTATTTCACGAGCAACTCAGGTCGCAGTCGAAGTTGGGGGACAGAGAGCTCCGTGGGCTATTCAATAAATAAATTAACTTTATCTGGGAACCTGGGTTTACTCCAAAGTCGGTATGGGCCAGTTCGAATGGGCAACAGCAATTTGCACAAGCGAGAGCTGGCTCAGGCTCCCACGTGGAACTACACCACACGACTAGAGTTTAAACCAAAACCTTGGTCGGCCTATTTGCAACTGAGCGGGCGCGATTCATACTACCACTCAGCAGAGCACAATTTTAAATCTACCCCATATGAGCTACTCGACGTGGGCGGGTCCTACAGCTGGAATTCATGGAAGGTGCAGCTATGGATAAAAAATCTTCTGGATCGGCGTTATCAAGTGCGCTCGTACTATTTTGCCAATGAACCACCGGCGTGGCGCGAAAAACAGTATGTGCAATTGGGCGACCCGCGAACCTTCGGTGCTGAACTGACTTATAACTTTTGAAAATCCCAAACTCGATCATCCGCCAGATGCGACGGGCGCACATTGCCAATCGCCGTTGCAATGGAGTTTCGAACAAAAGGAATCTCCGACTCAAGTTCTTGCAGCAAAGCCTTCACGCGTTTTCGTTTGAGACCATCTTGTGACCCACACAAATTGCAGGGAATTGTGGGAATCGACCACTGCTGTTTCAGCTTTTCGACATCCGCTTCGGCCACGTTCAGTAGAGGTCGTATGACTATATTTCGTCCATCATCGGATTTGAATTTGGGAGGCATCGCCTGCAACTTGCCAGAATAAAACATATTGAGCATTAAGGTCTCAGCGGCATCCTCTCGATGATGCCCAAGCGCCACCTTAGTGAACCGATTTTGCACGGCATGTTCGTACAAAATTCCTCGCCTCAAGCGTGAGCAAAGCGCGCAATAAATGCGTCCCTGGGTCTTCTCCTTGACGATCGAGTACGTATCTTGCTGAATGATTTCGATTTCAATTCCGATATTGGTTTTGACCCATTGGGTGTAGGTCTCCGCCTGAAATCCGGGTTGCTTTTGATCCAGCAGCACGGCACCGATCGAAAATTGGATAGGGGCACGCCTCTGCACCTCGGCTAAGCTCGCCAGTAGCACCGTCGAATCTTTGCCACCCGACACGCACACCATCACGTGATCGCCATTCTCTAACAATTTATATTTGGAGATGGTCGCTACCATCTGGCGGCGCACCCGGCTCGCAAGGTCACTTTGCAAATCAAACATAGGTGCCTAGTTAGCGCTTTTTTGGACCGTTACCAACTGGGCAGTGGCGATAACACGATGCGCTTTGAGCAAAACCATGCTCTCACTCTCGGGCGCCCTAAAACGAGACAAGCGTTCGCAAACTTTTTAGCCATGACCACAAACTCAACAAATTTTTCTGGCCTGACCCCACCCTATACGTCGCCCACGCGGTACGGGCCTTGAATAGGTTATAGGTCTGGGGGTAATTTATGCGCAAGTTCAAGAGCCTGATTCTCATTTTCGCACTCGGTCTCGGGTCATCTGGCGCCCATGCCTCTGAATCCTCCAATGAGGTAGAGACTGAGATGGAGCATTCGGTTAATGACAGTGAAGCCGCATTAGAGCTCTCTCGGCAAATGAAAGCCCAGGCCGCCAGAGAGCGTGAAGCCACCGCCGCACAGGAGAAGAAGTCCGCAGCTCTCGCCATTGAGGCCAAAGCAAAGCAACGCCAGGCCACCAAAGAGATTGGGCGGCTCGAAACTGAATTGATTGAAGTGAATAAGCGGTTAAAAAAGGCCAATCAAAGTCTAGCGGCAAATCAGGCCAAAATCACAGCCAGTGAAAAATCAGTATTGGCGAAAGAAGCCGAGGTTGAAAAGCGAAGAAATGAATTGGTAGAGGCGCACAAGATGCGAGAGAAGCAAGAGGATCGACTGCAAGCACTTGCCGACAAAATAACCGAATCCAACACCAAAATCGCTCGCTCGCGTAAGTCCATCGCCTCGGAAAAACAGGAGTTTCTGCGCAAAAAGAAGATCGAGATCCGTGAACAGGCTGAGCTCCAACGAGTTCTGCGGGAAAACGCGGCCGAACTTGCTCGTATTGAAGCCGAGACTTTGAAGCTCAAAGCCGAGTTTCAAACGCAAAAAAAGAAAACGGCAGCTTCACAAGACAAACTCAAACGCGAAAAAGACCGAACTCGTCGCGCCCAGGACAATTTGGCGTGGGCCGAAACCCAAGTCAAAACCCAAACTGCGAATAAAAAACCCTAGTTTTCTGCTGCCACAAAATTTTGATGATAGAGTATTTGCGACCCAAGCGTGGGACAATTTTACTCTTCTCTTGGCTGGAAACTGTTGCGCCCAGGCTCAACTCCTCTCAGCAAGATCTCCTGCACGACGGCCGCTACTCCAGTTGGAATGAAGATTGCTAAGCAGTAGCGTACACACATTGTTTAGCATCTAGGAGATCTACAAAATGACCTGTCTCACCTCTGCCACAATGAAATTTAGATGGTTTATCCTGGGCCTCGCTTTTCTGACAAGTGGTCAGACCTACGCCGAACCTTCAACTGAAGGAGTCGCCGAGTGCAAATCCCAGTATGTCTGGGACCAAGGCTATGTGCTGAGCTTTGACTTAAAAAGCAATGATGGCGATCTATCCACCATTGAGGCGCGACTATTTGAGTACCAAGCGATGTGGACACTTGGGCAGGTATTCTCAGGCCGACTCTATATAGTGAATGGACCAATGAATTTAGCAGACACTGCGATCATTGCAGACCCTGACGTGGCCTGTGATTTTCAGCTCGTGGATTCTTTAGAAAACCCCAGCGTTCAAATTCTATTCGACTTCCATGACAGCGCGTACTCGATTGATCTTGCGAAACTTCGCGGCGAAGCTCCACCTGAGTTTAGCGCCTTAGTTTGCGAAAGTTCACTGCTTGAGGACCTTGCTCGCAGAGGATCAGCCTGCAGAAGCGCCGCACAATAGGTTATGAAACGCTAGACCGCAGCCTCCTGGTCAATAGAAGATCAACAGGAGACTCTAGCTCTAACGAATTGATTCAAATCTATGAAATTATTTGTCGCTATTTTTATTGGCCTATTTTCTTTGCACTCAAACGCCAATGTGTTGGGAGATCTTCAAACCTTCGCGCCGAATTCAGACGGTCTGGACTTTATCTCTGTTCACACCTCACGCCCTTTGTTGAAGGGATTCTTCTCGGTCGGTGGACACTTCAGCTACGCCAAAGATCATATGGTTGTTTTCAAAGACTTCGACACTCAGGATCGCTATAACTACCGCGACGAATTGGTTGAGTTTGATTTGGACATCGCTTATGCCGTGACTGACAAGTTCTCGGTCTTCTTTGCTGCTCCGACCTTACTCTACCAAGAATCCGACTCGGGCCAAGTCGTTGATGTTGAGATCAGCACGGGAGTACACACCTATCGCCCCGGATTCAAATGGACATTGGGCGCTGACGCCAGTGAGTTTGCTGTCATTGGCTCGGTTGATATTCTGAATGTCAGCAATAGTCCTTATACGGGTGTTTCTTCCTATGACATTTACAATTTGGAACTTGCCAAAACCTTTAGAGCTTCGGGAAAGGTTGCGTACGGAGTCAATGCCGGGTACCGCTGGAGAACCCCGACTGAGATTCCTGTAGATGCCAATATGTTTCCACTCGATGATCAGTTTATTTTTTCCGTGGGCCGCTCGGCCCCTGCGTTTCGCAAAAGTCGATGGGTGGCTGAAGGAATCTTTAGCTTACCGGTGGATAAGGGTCGTTACCGTGAGACTCGCGATGCTTCGAGTATTGATCTCCTACTTGGGTTTAAGCATCGAATCCTACGCAATCTAAATTTTGATTGGGGTGGAACGGTAGAGCCTCTGATCGACACTCAGTCGCCGCGCTATAGGGTGTTCGTAGGTCTCGTTTATTACTTTAATCCGGGTTGGACTTCGAACCAAGATCGAACCACGGTGCCCCCGCCTGTAGCGCCGATTGAGGAAGATGCAGGTTCCGAAAGTGAAGAAGATGCGCTGTCGTCGAATTTGCAGATCACTCCGCGCTTGTCCGAAGTGTTTGAAGGAACCGTGGTGCGCTTTAAAGTTCGCGGCGGTGAAGCTCCCTATCGGTTTCGCGTATTGAATGGAGCCGGCAGGTTCAATGAGGAGCGTATAAGCTATAGAGCTCCCTTGTCGCCCGAAAATGCCGTCATTGAAGTGACGGACTCACTTGGCGATTCAAAAGTAGCAGAGGTCATTGTAAAGACTCCACCTGAGGCGAATGAAACCATTCGGATCAAAAACCTCAATTTTATATTTGATACCGATAAGCTGGTGGGCAACTCAAGGCGAGAGATCGGACGCATCATTGATATTTTTAAAAGAAAGACTGTCAGTCGAATTATTGTCGAGGGACACACGGACTCGATGGGCAGTGATGAATACAATGAGGAACTGAGTGAAAAGCGGGCAGAAGCTGTTCGCCGCATCTTTGCCAAAGAACTTGGGCTAACCGATTCACAAATCTCGGCTATTGGCTTTGGTGAGGCTCGACCGATCGCCACAAACGCCACCGAGCAAGGACGACTCACCAACCGGCGCGTCGACCTCAAAATCTACTACGATTAGTTCTTGGCCTTTTTAGTAAACTCAAAGGGGTAACTCACCCGCGATACAATTTTATTGGGCGGGGGAGGAAATCTCCACTTCGCAAGACTCTTGACGATGCATTTGTCCAAATTCGGCTCTAAAGGCTTCACGACCTTAATATTCGTTACTTCTCCAGCTTCGAAAATATCCCAGCTAATCTCCAACGTTCCTTCCGTGTTGGGACGGCTCCGCAAAGTCTTTGCGTAGCACTGCTCAATTTCATTTGTGTGAGTTTGCACAATCAGCTGAACCTGTTTTCGATCCATTCTTGGCCCCAAGTACGATGACACGGGCTGCCCAGAGTCATTGAGATTGAGACGATAATTCTCTTGAATAGAGAGCATAGGCTCTTTTATCCAAGGATACTTCCAGAGCTTTGCCTTTGCGACAACGCAGTCATTGAACCCAGCACTCAACCCTTGCACGAGGCGCACAGCAACGGCTGACCCTTGATCCCCGGCGTCCACTTCCATAACGAGATCACCTTGCAAAGACTTATCCACCTTCAAGGCAGCTTCATAGCATTTTAAAACCTCATGGTTGTGCTCTCGTGCCACTTCTTCAACCCATTTTGGATCGACGGCTGGAATCTTCACCGGGCGCTGCGCACAGCCCACCATCACAGCACTCAGGCCAATCAGATAACTCAGACAAAATCTAGAAACACTCATAGTCCTACCCCTTTTATGTTAGCTTCCCAATTGCTCTTCGCTTAGAATTTGCGCCTTAAGCTGCACTTCAATTTCCTGCGCTGACCAAACTTTGCCTTTGCCCACTCCAGGGCAAAACTCTGCCACCTCTTGGTTCCAGGCGCGACTCTTGAGAGTCTCAGGCCAAAATGGCCAGGTTCGACATTGCATCGGCCGTCCACGGTAAACAGAACACCGATTATTCAATAAAAACACACAGTCTAAGCTAGATCCGTCTTTAAGTCGCCAAATCCCACCATCTTGCTGACAAAAGCGTCGTGTGAAGGCACTCGTGCTTAAGCCGACCTCTTTGGCGAGAGCCCGACGATCACTCAGCGTAAGATAGACATACCCATACCCACCACGCGAAACGCAGCAGTTCCCCGAGCCCTGGCATTCAAACTTAAGCCCCTCTTTCCAAAACTCCGACCCCTTCACTGCGTATCTCCCCCAGGTATATGGCTCACACTTCGAAACTTTCGGCGTTGCTCCCTGAGTTTTGTCAGGTGAGCTTTGTCTAACTTGGACAGCTTTTCAGTCGCGGCAGTCCAACCCGCTGGTGGAATCCGGTGTGCGTTGCGCTTCAGATATGTGAACACACTCTGAGGGTACACATTCCAGCTCTCTCGCAAAGCCCACCCAACACCCTTTTGCACATAGTAGTGCGGGTCATCTAGGTGCCGATCGATGAACTCCAGCAGCACACGTTTTGACGGACACTTGCGGCGCATGCGTGAATAGTACATTAGACCGACGACCGACTGGCGTTTAAACCAAGGCTGAGAGGACGAATTCCATTTTTTAAATACGGGTAAAAGCTCAGTTGGAGAGTGCTCGAGCAAACGAGCAAAGTGAGCGCTCAGCTCGTCTGAATGAGCCCAATTGTCTACTCGCACCAGCCACTTTAAAATGAACCTTCGATTTTCAAACTGCTCCTCAATCGAACGTGACGCAACCCAATAGCTTGCACAAAGCATTGCTTCAAACACACGAGAGTTTCGCCAAATGTAGTTCCAAACTTTCCACTGAACCGCAGGCTCCAGGCCAGAAAACGAAAACCCCGCGCGGTATTCAGCCCGAACATTCGGAATTTTCAGATTTAAATAAACAAGTTGAGAGGTCTCGCCACCAACGTAATCTTCAGCTCGCCACCTCGCCGGTTGCGCCTTCGCACTGACTCGCTTCAGCCGCCGTTCAACTTCAGATAAATATTTTTGCATACTTCTCTCTAGAGGGTCATTTCGATGTATAGACTGATTCCGGTCCGCCCCTTGAACTTCTCACCCTTTCCAAAACCAATAAAGGGCGTAAGCGAGAACGTCAACAATTCACGCGAAAGCTCTCGGGCAAAGGGCACGGCAAATGAAAACGATTGCAAATGAAATGTCGGACGGTTGTTCGAAGTGGCCACCGCTGAGATCCCTATTGCCTGCACCTTCGACAAAGAAAAGTCATAGGACAATCCATGCTGCGTCGTAAAATAGTTCTCAAAATCTCGATACTCCTCATTGTTATAGAATCGGAGGTCAGACCGAGCTGAGAGTTTGTATTGAAACTCTACCGATGCAAACTGACCAGTCCCCTTCTCTGGGTCGGTAAAAAAATCAGTCCTCGGAACCACTCGAACTTTACTGATATTGGTCTCACTCTCAAACCGGAGCACATAACTCATTTCCACAGGATCTCGAATTTCTAAACGCGGTTGAAACGTCGTCTTCACCTTACCTAAACTTTGAAAGAACTGAAACGAAGCTCCATATTCACGAGGGCGAGCCCGAGTCCGGACTTGTCGCTGCGACAGATCTCGATCTTCTCTTTCTTCATCGTAGCTTGCGAATCGAAGTTGCCACCGCTTTTCAAGATTGGGCAACCGAAGGTTCACACCAAAGTCGGTTGAAAGACGGGTGTCCCCGCCCTCACTATATGAAATCAGTTGACTCAAATTGATAGCGGAGTGATTGACCTTCTTAGTGTACTTCTTGCCCGCTAAAGTGATATCAATAGATGTGGCAACGTCTTCGATCTTCTCAGAGAGATATTTAGTCGACTCAAGCGCTCGATCTTGCAGAGTCTTTGGCTTTTCAGTCTCAGGCGGCATTGGTGCGGCAAATGCAAGGGTTGCACAGGTCATGGCCAATGTCCTAACCAAAAAATACAATTGTCGCGACAAAGGTGACTTAACAATGATAACTCTTGCAGTAAAATTTTTCCGACACCTGGTGCAAAATTTTATCAATTTTGTCTCCCTGTTCCTACTTGGAGTCGGCTCATTGGCGAATGCTCACATTCCAGTTGACGGTGACATTCGGGCGTCTTTTGGAGCCTTGACCTACATGACTCATGCGCTCGACCACTCCTTTGTTAACGGTCCCCTTGTGGCACCCGGTCTGGTTGCCGAAGGCGATGTCAACTCCTACGGTGGCGTTGAAATCTCTCTGTTTTACTTGCGCAACTCCTTCTCTGTGCAGAAGAGGGGAATGATACTCGTGGAGCGAGTAAAACGCATCTACATTTCAACAGGATATCGGCACTGGTTCAACCGCCAGTTTTCTACTGCCGCGGCCTTTTCAACCTCTTCGACTATCGGCGATCCAACGGTGATTTCTAGTGAATATACTAACCAAGACCAGCCCGAAACTTCGGCGCGGGATACCACTGAGTATGGCGTTGATCTTTCAGTTGCCATGGAACCCTGGCAACAAGACCGCTACGCGTTGGTCATAGATGGACGTTACTCGTACTCTTTCACCCCAAGAAGAGATGAAAACTCAAACCATTTTGGTATATTCGTGGCAATTAAGTACTTCATTCAGTCGCGGCAAAGCGAGTTGGAATGATATCTTGCAAGGTGTTTCAACTCGCGTGATTATCCCATTCCTATGCAAGGCGAAACATCTTGTTATGTATGTTCACACCCAGTTGAGATTCGCGATGGTGAAGTTGCAACTTGCATTCAGTGTGGGCATCATGATCGACGTGCCACCCATCGATCGGCACGATTGACGCTGGTGTTTTCATTGACAGCACTTATCTTTTACATTCCTGCGAATATTTTCCCGTTTATGACGATCGAGCTGTATGGCGGTCGGAACAGTTCCACGATTTGGACCGGGATCACCTCATTGCTTGAACAGCGCTCGTACGCCATTGCCCTAGTTGTTTTTTTGGCGAGCATGTTGATTCCCATGCTTAAACTTATGATTCTCCTCTATCTCTCCCTTAGTGCCTATACGGGTAAGCGGGGAAAATTTAAAATGCAGCTACTTCGTTTTGTAGAGGCCATTGGCAGGTGGTCTATGCTCGATATTTTTCTTTTGGCCATCCTGGTGGCGATGGTCAAACTAGGAAGCTGGACGACTGTCATTGCCGAAATTGGCTCGGGTCTGTTCGCGCTGGTCGTGATTTTTACAATGATGGCTTCTGCCTATTTTGATCCACGCATACTATGGGAAAATACCAATGAAAAAGACGATCCAGAATCAAGTTCATAAACTAAAAACGGGTTGGTACATATGGCTGTTCCCAATCTTTGCGCTTATGATTTCTGGCTGGTTGATCTTGAACTTCTATCGACAACAGGGTCCACGGATTACGATTCTGTTTGACGATGCCTCAAGTATCCAGCCGGAAAAGACCCGCGTGCGCTTCCGTGGAGTTGCCATCGGCACCGTTAAGGACATCACACTTGCAATCGACCAGAAAGGCGTTGTTGCGGAGGTCCTTTTACGCAAAGATGCCCAGCACTTTGCGGTTGAGGGATCAAAGTTTTCACTGGTCACCCCTAAGGTTGGCTTTCAAGGGGTCTCGGGTTTAGAGACACTGTTTGAGGGTGCGTACATAGCCGTGCTGCCGGGCCTGATCGATGGCAAGACTAAAACTGAGTTTGATGCACAGTCCAGCTCATCAACTGCGACCTTGGATGACACCAGTGTTTACCAACTGGAGACGAACAATGTTGAATCTGTGAATCCCGGAGACTCTGTTACTTTTCGCGGCGTTAAAGTGGGCTCAGTGACCAAAATGAACCTCACCAATGGCGCGCAAACCATTCTCATTCAGATCAATATTGAAAATCGCTATTCATCACTGATCCGCCACAATACGGTGTTTTGGCGAAAAATCGGCGTGCATGCCAAGCTTGGGCTGTTCAACTCTGAAATTAAACTCAACTCGTTAGACTCCATTATGAATGGAGGCATTGAGCTTGCAACTCCGTCTCCCGCGGCTGCAATGGCGAAGAACCAGCAAAAATTCACGCTAGCGATTGCACCTCCGAAGGACTACGCAAAATGGAATCCCGAGCTTAACTAAAGTGAATCCTTTTAACCGATGAGCTCATTCATGGCTTGGTCAACCGCGTAGTCTTGCCACCGCTTACTACCCATCGGAGTATTGGACCGCGAGATATATCCCATATGCCCGCCGAAGGACTCGATGTGCCTATCCACATGCCGAGACACTACAGCATTTTGATAGTTCTCAACGGGTACAAGTGGATCATCTTTTGCCGTCAGCAATATGGTCGGAATCTGAATTTGTGACATAAGAGAATGGGTAGAGCAACTGGAGTAGTAGTCCTCGCGATCTAAAAAGCCACTGGTAGGAGCGGTGTAGAGTTGATCAAACTCGTGCAGAGTGACGAGCTGCGGGAGCGCGTTCAACCATTTGTGTCGTTCAGGTCCCTTTAGGATGTCTTGCCTGCACTGTCGATAAAATTTTATATCATAAATCCTGTTTAGCCCTCGTCGAAGTAAGGCGGAACTTTCAGCCAAGTGAATCGGTGCGTTCACGCTCAGGGCAACATCTGGCTGCACACGTCCCCGCTTGCCAGAGAGCAGTAAGAGGAGGGCATTGCCACTCAATGAAAATCCAATAGCCATATGACGTTTTGTGGGAAACTCGCGCCGGCCAAATTCAATCACCGCCGATAAGTCTTCCGCGCGACCTGAGTGATACGGGAGGCGTGCCAGCCCACGCCCCTCACCACAGCCCCGATGATTAAACAAAATTACGGTGTGCCCACGCTTTTGTGCCAATATGGATGTGCGGTGCATATAGGTGGAATCCGTACTCCCCGCCAGACCATGAAACACATATACGACCGCGCCTGAGGTTCCAGGCTGAACAAAGCCCACCAGAACATCGCCATCAGGCAGGGGCACTTCTACTCGCTGACCTTTACTTCGCAAAGAGGGAGACGGCAGCAAGTGGCCAAAAATGGTTTGAGCATGGCCTGAGGCCGCCCATCGCGGTGGCTCACAAACTTCGAGTTTCATGCTGTCAATTTGAGACCCCCTCCTATCGATGTCAACCCAAGTGACAACTGAGTCTTTGCAATATCTGCATCCCGTCGAGTTTTGATTGTGTTCAACCCCAACCCTCGGGCAAGAACAACTCCACCTATGAAAACACGATTACTTTTCTTCTGTTTTTTTTGCTTAAAAGCCTGTGTCGAGCCGGTGTTTGCCGACTCGGAAAGTAAGAACTTCGCCTTTGCCGACCTGAGCTACAACTATCTCGACTGGGACCGTGGGACTGAGAAGAAATCTACAAAAGAAGATTTCTCCTATCTAGAAATCGAAGGCGGCTCAACCTACAATTGGGGAGAACTCTATGGTTTTTTTGACTTAGAAAATCCCACCAAGCCCAATGAAGAGGTTCGCACAGCGGGCAAGGGTGCCCTAAACTACTGGATTGGAAATACGAAGTTTGGCGTTTACGCTCACGTTTACAATTTTTCGGCCTTTGGCTTTAGTGAACAAAATCGAGTGT
This sequence comes from Bdellovibrionales bacterium, assembly GCA_041739415.1. Taxonomy (GTDB): domain Bacteria; phylum Bdellovibrionota; class Bdellovibrionia; order Bdellovibrionales; family UBA1609; genus JALHOQ01. Next base: position 28,955 of record JBGSNU010000029.1, read on the forward strand.
TGGGCCTCGGCACTTCGCTTTCTGGCGCGGGCTGGTGGTTTAAACCCTTCTTTGGCGTGCATGATGTGACTCAAACTTACTTTAGTGGAACCAACGGTTTTATGACCGGATGGGCTGCAGGCTACTTTTTTAATGTGTATGAACAGTCCCTACTTGTATCGAACTGGCATGAGCATGAGTTTGCCCGAAAGTCCGGTTACGCCCGCGGCAACGGAGGCAAATCCACCAGTCAAAATGGAGCTCTTGCCATTTGGTGGACGCCACCTCAGCTCCCCCTTTCGATCGGCGTTCAGTGGCGCTACGCCACCGACAAGTTAGGGACAGGCGGTGCAATGAATGCCGTTATCTACACAATCAAATATATTCTCTAAAGATCACGACAGAACTTCGAGATATCTTGGCTATGGGCCAGATTTCCTGCGACGCTCTTCAATTCGGGCGACATACCAAGAACTCATGGCCGCCGTCAGCAAAATGGATGTGATCACTAGCAGTGAGACCCAACTTGGGATTTTAAAGAAATCGATGATCAGCATCTTAACCCCAATAAACCCTAAAATTGCCGCAAGACCCGGCTTGAGGTAGCGCAGCTCCGCCACCCAATCCGCCAAGACAAAGTAAAGGGCCCGCAAACCCAGCACAGCCAAAATATTTGAGCCGAAAGCCACAAACGCATCCTGAGTCACTGCAAAAACCGCCGGGATAGAATCCACCGCAAACACCAAGTCTGTCGCCTCAATCACCAGCAATGCCAAAAATAAGGGCGTGGCTTTGCGCACACCGTTTTCTCGAATAAAGAAATGATTGCCGTCATATTTGTCAGTGGACGGAATAATTCGCTTTAATAACTTGTAGGCCGCATTCTCCTCGATGTCTTTGGGTTCATCCGTCTCCCGTAAAAACTTAATGGCCGTAAGCACCAAAATTCCGCCGAAGATGTAGAGAATCCAGTGAAAATAGTGAAGCAACTGTGCGCCCACAACGATAAAAAAGGCGCGCATAACAATGGCACCGAGAACTCCGTAAAACAGCACGCGATGCTGAAACTCCGCGGGAATCCGCATCGAGCCAAAAATCAAGAGAATGACGAACAGGTTGTCGACACTCAAACTTTTTTCAACCAGGTAACCCGTCAAGAATTCGATGCCAAGGTCTGAGCCGTACTCCAAATAAAACCAAAAGTTAAAAATGAGAGCAACACTCACCCAAAGCCCACTCTCGAGGAGTGCGGCCTTACGCGAGATTTTGTGAGTCCCCCGACCAAACATCCCCAAATCAATAATCAATAGAACAACGACGCCCACAGTGAACGCAATCCACAGCCAACTCGGCACGACCGAGACGTTCGACATCAACTGGCCCATCTTCGATTCTCCGATATTTTATTTATTTAGAATGGCTTATTGCCAGCAAGATAGGCTGCGAGACCACCCAATACAATCACGACTACCCACAAAGGCTTAGCAAGGCTAGGCTTCCGGATCAACACTCCAGCCATCGCGCCGAATATAAACCAAATAGCTAGCTTGGCGTAAATCCATCCCGGGAGTGAGCCGTGCATCACGCCCAAGCGCGCCAGGAGGCCGAAGCCTCCGACCAACGAGACCAACATCCCAATGCCGTGGGTGATCATAACAGGTCGACGCCAGACCTTACCCGGCGCTTGCGAAATGGCGGCCATTGCCAGGCCACCAATCGACATCAACACCATTAAAATACCAATGAAGTGGACGACCTTATAAACACCGTAGGAAATCACTGGAACTCCTGTTAAATTCTCGCCATTCGAAGGCGTTCAATTCTCTCTTCTAACGGCGGATGGGTTGAGAAAAGTCGCATCATTCCACCGGGCCGACTCGAAATTTTCAGCGAGGCCACGGCCGGTTGTGGCGAAGGGTCCACGTCCTCGATGGTTCGCTTCAAAGCTTCGAGCGCGCCAATCATGTTTTCTCGCCCGGCCAATCGAGCTCCGCCTGCATCAGCTCGGTACTCACGGTAACGAGAAAACCAAGAGACCACAATTGAACCGAGAATCATAAAGACGATCTCCAGCACGATCTGCACTGCAAAAAACGCCAAAGGTGAGCCTTCGCGCTGCTCGTTATCGCCGCCCTTCGCCATCGTCAGGCCGTAGGCAATCACTCGAGCCAAGAACATCACAAACGCATTCACCACACCCTGAATCAGAGTCATGGTCACCATATCCCCGTTGGCGATGTGCGCAACCTCGTGTCCGAGCACACCCTTCACCTCGGCTGCACCTAGCCGGTGCAGCAATCCGGTGGAAACAGCGACTAACGCCCGCGATTTGGTTGGTCCAGTGGCGAAAGCGTTGACCTCAGGCGACTCGTAAATTCCCACCTGGGGCATCACCCGCAGGCCGGCCGCACGCGACAAGCTGTGAACTGTGTCTAACAATTCGCGCTCTCCAGGGCCCGCCATTTTTGGGTCGATGACTTTCACACCCATCATCCACTTGGCCATAATGCGTGAAAGTGCAAGCGAGATAAAAGCCCCGCCCATACCCCAGACCAAACAGAAGATCATGAGTGACTCATAGTTCAAACCATGTGGAGTCAGATACGGCTGAACGTTCAAAACATTTAAAATCAGCGAGATGGTGACCATCACCAGCAGATTCACCGCTATAAATACACCGATGCGTTTAAACCAAGTCATTCTGTCCTCCAGAGCCTATGGCCCCAATCGTTCGATCCGAGACTATCTTTTAGATCCTCTATCTTTCAACTTTCAGATCCCTTGTCCCCCCTAAGATTGTAGTGGAACTAGATCCTTTAATAAATACGATAATTCAGATCAAATCATTTGTTTAAAGCGAATTAACTGGAATACACTCTACTTTAATATGCAATGGTTAAATTATCACCATCTCTTTTACTTCCGAACGATTGCGATAGAGGGCGGCATTGCGCGCGCAGCAGAGAAGCTGCGACTGGGACAGCCGACGTTAAGTGCGCAACTTCGGCAGCTTGAGGACATGGTGGGGAAACCCCTCTTTGAGCGGCGGAATCGGCGCCTCAGTCTCACCGAGGCCGGCAAAGCGGCCCTCAATTACGCCAACGAAATTTTTCGACTAGGCGACGAGATGCTCGAAGTCCTAAAAGATCAAACTGTAGAAAATCAAACCCACCTGCAGATTGGCACTCTGGATTCAGTCCCGAAAAATGTGATCTTGGCGTTGGTGATGCAGGCCTACAAAGTTGCGCCTTGTACCGTATCGATACTCGAGGGAAAGGGCGACGAGCTTTTGCGAGAACTGCAAGCGCATCGGATTGATTTGTTAGTTTCAAACTACTCGGGCCAAAACCTAGAGAGCTCGCAGAACTTCTCAAGATCGGTCGCCAGATTGCCTGTCTCGGTGTATGGTGCACCAAAGTTCCAGTCGCTCAAGCGCGACTTCCCCAAGTCGATGAACGGCAAGCCCTTTGTTATCCCTACCGGCCATAGTAAACTCCGACACGACCTCAATCATTATTTTAAGGTCAACGGAATCCACATCACACCCGTTGCTGAAACCCAAGACACCAGTCTGCAAAAGCTCCTCGCCACCCATGGAATAGGGTTAGCTCCATTTTCAGATAGCGGAAGCTTAAAAGAAGAAGGACTCACTCGAATTGGTGGCCTTAAGGGCGTCTATGAAGAGGTGTGGCTGATCTCGGCCCAGCGAAAGCTTGAAAACCCAATTGCATCCGTGTTGATGCAAACCTTTTCGCTCAACTAACTTTACCGTTGCCACGCCGCCATTTGTCGCTCAGCCTGCTCGAGAGCTTCCATATCGTCCAACATCTGCTGCTCGGTTTTATCGATTTCATTCGTGCACTGCGCAAGGTCCTTCGCAATCTGCGCCATCCCATCGCCTGGGGAAGCCACCATCGCACCGGTTAGATGATCGCGCTTTAGTAAAAGTGCAGTGAGTGATTTTTCTTGATTGGCTATTTGCCTTTGCAAAGTTTTGATTTGCGTCTGCAACTGTTTGCGCTGCTCTTTGGTATTGGCCGAAGCATTTATCGATGCCTTAGGACCCTGAGCTTTGCTCAATTGTGCACCAACCTCCGATGCCCGTTCGGCCAGGGCCCCGCGCTGCAGACTCCAGACATACTCGGCGTAGGTGCCTGGATAGATCTCGGCTCGGCCATCGCGAATTTCTAAGATTTTGCTGGCGATGCGGCCAATAAAGCTTCGATCATGGCTGACGACGATGACTGTTCCCTCATACTGCCGGAGGGCTTCGGTCATGGCCTCGACCGTGTCAAAGTCCAAGTGATTGGTCGGCTCATCGAGTAGCAGCAGCGGGCTACGGCGCAAGAGAATCTGGCCTAGCGCCACGCGGGATTTTTCTCCACCAGACAACACCGACACGGGCTTATGCACGTCATCACCTGAAAACAACAATGAGCCCGCCATGTTCAAAATGTCTTGGGCGTGCACCTCTCGGTGGGCTGTGTGCTGCAACGATTGCAACACGGTGTCTTTCAAGTTCAATTGGTCTGCCACGTGCTGTGAAAAGTACGACAATGAAACTTGATAGCCCCAGTCCAACCGACCACTCAGCACGGGCAACTGCCCCGCCAATGTTTTGAGCAGTGTGGATTTGCCAGCTCCATTGTGCCCCACCACTCCGAGGTGAGCTCCCCGCTCCAACCGCAAGGTCACATGACTCAATATAGTTTTGCCAGGGTAACCCAACGCCGCCGCATTCAACGCCAGCACCTCACGCCCTGTGTGAGTGGGGGGAGGAATTTTTATGCGCGCGCGGACCGGTAAGTCTTTGAGCTCAATGACGTCCATTTTCTCAAGCTGCTTTAATCGGCTCTGAGCCTGCCGAGCTTTTGTGGCCTTGGCTCGAAAGCGATCGACAAAATCTTGCATGTGTTGCCGTTTGGCATCGAGGTTTGCCGCCTGTGCCGCCAAAACCTCTCGGAGCTGCGCCTTTTGCTCAAAGTAGTCATCAATATGCCCCGGGAATTTTGTGATATCGCCGCTCTCAACCTCAAGCGTTGCCTCGGTGGTGCGCCGTAAAAACTCGCGATCGTGCGAGATGAGTAAAAATGCGCCGGAGTAATCCTGCAGAAATCGCTCGAGTGCCAATACACTTTCAAGATCTAGAAAATTCGTCGGCTCATCCAGCAGCATAAGATTAGGTTCTTGGCCGATCAAATACAGCAGCTTCATACGCATCCGATAGCCACCGCTCAGTTCATGCAAAGGCTTTGCAAAATGAGCTTCGGTGAGGCCTAAGTTCAAGCCCAGTTGCTTTAACTCCCAAATGGGCTTTGAACACGAGGCTTGCAGGTACTCCTCTGCACTAGAATCTAACGCCCATTCGCTCTCTTGCTCGAGGTAACCAATGCGCAACGACTGCGACTTTGTGAACAGCCCTGTGTCTAAGGACTCTTGTCCGACAATGATTTTAAACAGCGTAGTTTTGCCTGCACCATTTGGTCCAATGACTCCGATGTGTTCGCCTTCATTGATGGCAAAACTCGCACGATCAAAAAGCGTTTTGGTCCCATATTGCTTGGAGCCACTTTGCAGCTGTAATAGGTTCATGCAAAAGGTCTACTGTGGAAGTTGGAGCCCGAGCAAGTCAAACAGTTGCAAATCTCTTGAATCCGCCTAGCGCTGTGAGTGATAAATTCCGACCTTACGACCAGAGGCAAAGTAACTCATCATGCAGGCCAAAAAGGCATAAGGCCCGAGGGATAAGCCAAAAATTTCCATCGCCAGGATTGTGCACGCGATCGGAGTGTTGGCGGCGCCGGCAAATACCGCGACAAAGCCGAGGGCTCCTAAAAATCCAGGCGTTAGCGGCAATAGGGTCGACACCGCACTTCCCAATGTGGTCCCGATGTAAACCAGCGGAATAAATTCGCCACCTTTGAAACCACTGGCCAAGGTGATTGCGGTAAACAGGCCTTTGAATAAAGGCACTTCAGGCGCTGCGGTTTCTGTAAGTGCTTGTTGAATAGCCGGTAGACCTAAGCCCGTGAAGCGGTGGGTGCCTTCGAGGTAAAAAAGTATGGCTAACAGAGTCCCACCCAGCAACGGTCGAAGCGGTGAGTAAGATATCTGTTGGCTAAAAAGCCGCTGCAGCCTGTGCGTGAGGAAGATGAAGAGCTGAGCCGTAACGCCAAACATAGCTCCTACCATTGCCACCCATAAAAAGGTCTCGACTTCTATGGCTGGAATCTGCACCTCATTAAACGGGGTGTGGATCGCACCGAGCCAAACGCAGGTGAAGTATCCGACAAAAGCGGCGATGAAACATTCGATCCAGGCATGCAGGCGAAACCGCCCCACATACAACACTTCCATTCCAAAGATCATTCCTGCCCAGGGCGCTCCCAGGGCTGCCGCAAAACCAGCGCCTAGCCCTGCCATCAGCAAGCGCCGGCGCGCCTCTGGATCAAGCCGAGCTCTACGCGCGACACTTTCAGCGAGCGACGCCCCAATCTGCACGGCTGTTCCCTCTCGCCCTGCCGATCCACCGGCAAAATGCGTCAGCAGCGTCGCGATAAAAATAAATGGAGCCATATGCAGCGGAATCGTCTTTTGCGGATCGTGAATAGCGTCGATGACCAAGTGGCTCCCCTGCTCCACCGTCTGACCATAACGACAATAAACCCAGCCGATCGCAAACCCCACAACCGGCAAACTCCAAATGAGATGCGGCCACTCGCTATGCAAATGTGTCACCGCATCGAGACCCAAAAGAAACGCCGCCGTTGCAGTTCCGACAAGTGCCCCCGTCAGAACCGCAAGTAGAAAAACTTTGAATCGCTGTCGCATGCTTTATGGTAATCGGGAATTTCTTGCTCGGCAAGGTGGCTTGGGACTCAGTGGGTACAATCCCATTGACCACACAGAAAATAATTAGCACCATCAATCATGTCGTCAGGAAGAGTTGTCCAATTTTTTAATCACCTCCATGATATTTTCGATCTACGAAGTGATACCGATGAAGCCGGTACAGTTGAAAACATCCGCAAGAATGCGAATTTTCAAAGCGCCACCGCATGGACTTTGGTGTTTGCGATTTTTGTTGCCTCAGTCGGATTAAATGTAAATTCGGCGGCGGTGATCATTGGGGCGATGTTGATTTCACCCTTGATGGGGCCGATTCTCGGTTTTGGGTTGGCGCTGGGAATAAACGACACGGACCTTCTCAAACGCGCGTTGCGGAATCTCAGCATCGCCGTGGTTATTAGCATCATCACCTCGACCGTCTATTTTTTGTTGTCGCCCTTAGAAGACGTTCAGTCTGAACTTCTCGCGCGCACTCAACCCACATTCTACGATGTGCTGATCGCCTTTTTCGGGGGCGCGGCTGGAATCGTCTCGATTTCTCGCAAAGAGCGCGGCGGGGCGGTCGCAGGCGTTGCAATTGCTACGGCCTTGATGCCACCACTATGCACCGCCGGCTATGCGCTCTCGAGCGGAAATCTCAAGTTTTTCGCAGGGGCTTTGTATCTGTTCTTGATCAATAGCGTGTTCATTGGACTAGCGACGTTTTTGTTTGTTCGTTATTTGAAATTCAAACGTGTCAAATCGCAAAACGAAGTCGAACGCCTCCGTTTGAAGCGGTGGTTGGCCGTCATTGTAGTTGTGATTGTGATACCAAGTCTCGTGCTCGCTTGGAACCTAATGCGGCAGTCTCAATTCAATTTGCGGGCGGACCGTTTTGTTCGGCAAGAGTTTAAATTTGATAACTCATTTGTGGTGAACAAAAATTTCCGCTTCAATCATAAGCGCCCTGAGATTGAAGTGAGCTTAATTGGCTCGACTTTGACAGAGCAGCAACTGGCCGCTCTGAATGCGATGCTGCCGTTTTATAAGCTCGAGTCAACGCAGCTGAAGGTGCGGCAACTTGTCAATGGCACCGAATCTAAGCACAAAGTCACTAGCGCTGAGGCAGAGTTGATTAAGTTGCGCCAACAATTGGCACAGCAGGCGGAATCGGCAGCCTCGATACAAGACTTAGAGAACGAACTAAAGGTGCTTTATCCCGACGCCGATCAGGTGATAGCGTCCGCAACCGGATACCATGTGGTTTGGAAGAAGCGCATGGCAAAAAAAATGCTTCATTCGGTCGATACATTCGTAAAGGTGCGACTAAAGCAAGACAGCCTTGTGATCGCTCACCTGCTGCGGGTGACTCCGTAGGATCCCGCCCAATCACTTCCGCTGCGGAAGTGATTGGAGGAGGCGGTCGGATATGAACTGTTACGCCAGATTATGTTCGAACTGCCTGGACTTTGCCGGATTGCCGCTAAATTATGAGGTGTGGCCGATGTGCTTTTCTTCGATGATACCCGTCCGCAAAAGTGTCTCATTATGAAAAGACTCCTAGAGCCTCAAAATGGCGCATTTCAGCGATTCTAAGATATTAATAATTAAGGTAATATAGCAGTACTGATGGCCTTTTGGCGTCTTTGATGGCGCGTTTTAATCTGATAAAATAATGCAATAAATCATGCGCCACACAATCCGCCAATTATAGATTTCATTTTAGAGAAAAACCCTAATATCATTAACTTATGACAAATCGCAATCCGCCAAATAAAATCTTCGAGTCCGTGCTGCGGATCGAGCCTACCAAAGTCAGTGCATCAGAAAAAATAGCGGATCTAGTTGCCGAAATCTCATCGGAAGCCACGGTCCTAGGAAAGGCACTGCACCCCAAAACAGCGCACAGCCTGGCTTCATTGATCCGCATTATGAACACCTATTACAGCAATTTGATTGAGGGGCACAAAACTCGCCCCCGCGATATCGAACGTGCGCTAAGCGGTCAACTCGATTCAGATCCCCATCGCCGCAACTTACAACTTGAAGCAAAAGCTCATGTCCGACTGCAAGAAAGCGTCGATCAACTGGCGTTAAGTGGCACCCTTCCCAATCCTGTTACCCAAAAGTTCATTCAACATTTGCATCGTGAATTTTATACGGATGCGCCCGAAGAATTTTTGCGAGTGCAAGGAGCAGGTCGCGAATTTTTACTTGAACCTGGAAAGTGGCGATCGAAGCTGGAACACGATGTGGCTGTCGGGCGACATGAGCCCCCCTCAAGCGATCGAGTCGCCGAGTTCATGGATTATTTCGAAAGCGTTTACACGCATCTACTTGACGGCGGAAAATCTACTCAACTCATCGCTTTCGCACTCTCGCATCATCGCTTCAATTACATTCACCCATTTCCAGACGGCAATGGACGTGTGAGCCGATTGATGAGTCATGCCATCGCCCAAAGAATCGGTATTGGCGCACACGGCTTATGGTCGATCTCTCGCGGATTGGCGCGCGGCTTAGAAAGCAGAAGTGACTATAAACAAATGATGGATCACGCCGATCAACCAAGACAAAGCGATCTAGATGGTCGAGGCAATCTTTCAGAGAAATCCGCCCAAGAATTTGTCGAATGGTTTTTGTCGATATGCATCGATCAAATTAAATTTATGTCCTCGCTGTTTGACTTAAATCATATCATTGAACGTCTTCGATGGTTCGTAGCGAATGAGACGAAGCTTGCACCTGAAGCTTCAAGGCTTTTAGAAGAAGCCCTAATACGAGGAGAGTTTGACCGAGGCGAACTCTCGCGTATCACCGGCGCGCCTTTGCGGACTTCGCAGCGATTTCTTCGAGAGCTGACGGATCTGGGCCTGCTCGCCAGTGACACGCCTAAAGGCCCGGTCTCGCTGCGTTTTCCGGCCGCTCACCAGGAGCGGTTATTTCCCAAGCTATTTCAGGAAAGTTAGGTCTCTGAGATTTAGCAGCTGCTTTCGCCCCATAATAAAATGATAAAATTCAAAGAGATCTTTCGAGTAGAACCTTAAAGCAAGAGCCTTGTGATCGCAGTCACCCACTGCGGGTGACTCCCTAGGATCCCGCCCAATCACTTCCGCAGCGGAAGTGATTGGAGGTGACGGCCGGACTTGAACCGGCGTAGCCGCTTTTGCAGAGCGGTGCCTAACCACTTGGCTACGTCACCCAACTGGATCGAACCTCGAGTGAATCAGAAGTTGGCTCAAAAAACAAGAGCCACCACCGGTGAATTTACGCCGCCCCTGCTTCAGCCAAAGAGCTGCTGCAGATGCGCCATCGGGGCATCCACCCACGAAAATGCCCCAGAAAAGTGCTCGGACTCAATCACCTGACTCCGCTCACGGTCAGCCAACGCTCTAGCCACACGCAACAAGGAGCGCCGACGCCGAAATCCAAGCTGCATCGAGTCCACCCACTCCGGGAGCACATCTTCGGCTTCATCCCTCGCTAGAGCAAAGGCGCGAGTGGCCTCGACCTCCGCCCGAATCTCATGAAAGCTGACCCTCGCGCAGGTCTTGGCCCAACTGTGACTCATCAGCACAACATCAAAGCGATCCAAGACTGGCCCGCTCAATCGGTCACACACGGAGCGACACCGGGTCAGACTGCGCGTGCAAGCGCGTGGGGCCTCAGGCGTTGGGTCAAAGCGACCGCACGGACAAAGGTTGGTCGTCGCCACCAACTGAAAGCTCGCGGGGAACCTCACCCTAGACCCTCGGCGCGCATGCTCAACCCAACCGGATTCAATGGGCTCGCGCAGAGCCTCCAGCACACGACTGTTGAATTCTAAAAATTCATCCATCACCAACAGCCCACCGTGGGCACGAGAGATCACACCGGGCACGAGCGGGCTCCCTCCGCCAATCATTCCAAGAGGTGTGACGGAGTGATGCGGGCGCTCGAACGGTCGCCACCGCAAGCGCCCTTGCTCCTCACCAAACATTTGCTCTCGTTCATTCCAAAGCACAGCCTCAGGCGGAGCCGTCAATGCATACAGCGCCTCCGCCCACGTCGATTTGCCAGTCCCCTGAGGCCCAGCGATCAAAAAATTCAAGCCCGAATGCGCGGCCAGACACAAGCCTTGAGCCGCCAACGGGTGAAAGAGAAGATTGCGAAACGAGGGCCTCTCCCAATAGTGATCCCAATCGAAGCTTTGCTCTTGTCGATCGGCAGACTCCTGCTGGAGGGACTGAATCTGCCACCAATTTCCCTCGCGCAAACTCCCCACGCCACCGTTGCTGCTGCAATTGCCACTCAACAATTTCTCACCCGCAACTTGATGCGCCATAGGTAGGTCGTGTGGAGCGTAGACCCGTCCGTCCAAGGTAAACTCACCATACACAATGGCCGAATCGACCTGCGTCGCCAACTTTGACGGCAATTGCCGCGTGATATTTAAAAAGGCCAACGCAATCGCAAGCTCCACTCCCGGGCTTGTCTTCTTAAAATGTGAAGGGCGAAGGTTCACCACGATCTGATGCCCCTTGGGCCACTGCAAACCAAGGGAACGAAGCGCGGACTTCAGTTTAATTCCACACTCGCGGATCTGTGCATCGGGCTGACCCAAAACATGCAACTGCGGAATACCCGGCATGAGCCGAATCTCAACAAACCCAACTTCAAACTGACCACCATTTGAAAACAATGTGCGTACAACCATAGCGAACAGCAGATGCAATCGAGCCGCTCTCGCAGACGTGAAGTTTAAGGGGGATTAAATATCTTCTAAAGCGCGAACACCGGACAGCACGTGGTGGGTATCAATTTCTTCTTTGAGTTTTGTCGCCGTGACACTGGTGTAGATTTGGGTGGTCTGCAAGCTCGAGTGACCCAGTAGCATTTGAATGGTTCGGAGATCAGCTCCACCCTCCAACAGCGCGGTTGCACAGCCGTGCCGAAATTGATGTGGACCAATGGGTTCACTAAATCCCGCGCGCTCTGACCAAGCCGCGAGCCAGCGCCACACATCGACGCGGGACGGACGATGCCCTCGATCATTGATTAAAATCGACGACGTGCTGTCTTTGATCAAATGCGAACGAACATGAGTGAGGTAGGTCTTGAGTTCCTCTAGTAAATTGGCCGACAAGGGGATCAAGCGCTCCTTACCACCTTTGCCTACAACCTTTAGCCAAGCGTCTGTGGCGTTGAAATCTTGCACATTGAGTCCAACCAGCTCACTGGCTCGACAGCCCATGCCAAATAGCAGCAACAAGGTCAGGTGATTGCGGGCCGTGCGGTAGACATCTTCGACTCGGCTTGCGGCATAGAGCTTATGAAACTCTTCAAGTGTAATGGGTTTAGGCAATTTGGCCTTCACTCGAGGTGGTCTCAATTCACGCAGCTCCGGCGCCTTGATGTCATTCGATTCCAAAAAACGGAAGTAGGTGCGAAGGCTGCTGATCACCCGAGCCTGAGACCGCGCCGACAGATCGCGACTTTTCATGAAATCAAAGAATTGCAAGAGAGGACGCTTGGCTTCAGCAAACTCAGCGTAGAGCTCTAGGTCTCGGCGATACGCCATCACCGTGTTGCGAGATCGACCTCGAACGTGTTGCAAATCTTCAAAGAATTCCACCCACAGTTGCATACCCATAGCTACATTAGCGCGAAATTTTTCTAAGAATGCAAGGAGCAACGCTCTATTGTTGGTAGCCCACTAACGTAGAGAATTTGCCGATGTAGATTTCGTTTCCGCTAGCATCGACTTCATAGACTTGCAATTGAATGACCGACAACAAGTCGTCTCCGTCCGTATCGAAGGACCGGAGCACAATTCGCGCACCTGTGGGACTCGTCATCTCAACCACAAACTGACCATCGACAATCGCACCTTGGCCAGACAATCCATAGTACTGATACTGCTCAGATTCGCCCGTGACAATTCCGATGACCAAGCCGTTTTGCCGATCCGTCGTCGACGGACTGTCCAGAAAATACAACTGTGCTTTCGTGACGTTGCCGTACCAAAGATCCTCACCAGGCCGAATGAAATCTAAATAGTCTACGGCAAGAACTGAAGCCACTGGGCCCATCGGTCCGGGAGCGTCGGCAAAAAAGATCGTGGTTTTGGGGTCATCTTTATAGGTCAAAGCTTCAGCCACACCGTTGCCTGCGCTTGACCCGTTGGCTGATGCGCCAGAAGTGAGTTGATCCAGCATGGCCATCATCTCTTCACCAGAAAGCTGGGGGTCACTCTCACGCACTTGATTGGAGCATCCAAGCAATAGGCCACCAAAAATCAGCGATAGAATCAGAAATTTCAGTTTCACGGATTTGCCCTCACTTCTACCTAAGGTCGACTGCCAGTCTCGTGCCCAATCAATGGTCACAGTTAAATATATGAAATAGCTAGACTTTAGAGATAATTGACTAAAATCTACTCACCCCATAAGGTGTCGATATCGCACCCTGCAGCCAAAATTTGTCTACGTCCAAACAAAGAAATGAAGCCAAGCATGAGCAAAGATTCAACTCTTGAGAATGTGAAACCACCACCCCCGATTGCCGAGGCCACGTTGGCGAGACTTAAACGACGTCCATCCACCCATACGACTGAACGTCCCATGTTGCCTTTGGCTGAGGAGATCCCTCCCTCGATAATCGCGGCTGAATTGGCCTCCGCTGAGGTCATGTTGGATAGCACGCCGGACAAACCCGACCGTGGTTTTAAAGTGTATCGCGCGCGCGGGGCCGACATTCCTCAGGTTCTACTCGAGCTCGGACGCCTGCGTGAACTGACATTTAGAACCGTCGGCGAAGGCACGGGTCTAGCGCGCGACAACGATAGTTTTGATCTTTACTATGACCAATTTATCGCCTGGGATAAGAAATCCCGAAGTATCTCTGGCGCCTATAGAGTGGGGCGAGTCGATGAAATTTTACGAGAGCGCGGTCCAAAAGGCGTTTACACCAACACCCTGTTTGATCTTGAAGCCCTACTTGAGAGCGATTTTAAGGAGGGAACGCTAGAGGCCGGGCGCAGTTTTGTCCGCCCAGAGTTTCAACGGGGCGTTAGCCTGCTGATGATTTGGATGGCACTTGCCCGATTCATCGTCGCCCACCCACAATATAAAAATCTGATGGGCCCAGTGAGTATCTCTAACGAGTTTCAAGACAACTCCAAGCATCTGATGGTGCAGTATCTTATGAAGAACTTTCCCCACTCAAAGTCAGACATGGTTGCGCCAAAAAACCCACCCCAATTTCATTCTGAGCTTTCGCCGGAGGAACTCACCGCACTGGTGGACTCGTCACTAAACTTAAATGATCTACAAGAGTTCATTCGCCATGCCGAGGACAATCCGCGAGCCCAAATTCCTCAACTCATTAAGCTGTATTTGGATCTAGGAGTGCGATTTTTAGCCTTCAACAAAGACGATGACTTCAATAGCATCGACGGCCTCATTTGGTTGAGTGTGCCGAGTGTTCCGACAGAGATTATGTTGCGCTATATGACGGCTGAGGAGTGGAGTGCCTATCAACAACGGCACTAGGCCGACTTAACTGTGGCACGCGGATAAAAGATTTTTAAGATGTCTCGGTAACCCATGCCTTGTTCGCTGAGTGAGCGAGCGCCCTGCTGACACAAACCAACGCCATGACCGCGCCCCTGCCCGGCGATGTGCAGTTTTTCACCTTCCCATTTGATGGAGAAGTGAGTGCTTCGCACGCGACCAAATCCCAGCATCCGCCGGAACTCCTGTGCGGATATTTCTTTGTTTTGAACCGCACCATCCACACGCAAAGAAATTGCGACTCGATGAACCCGGCCTGAGGGAGTCCGACTGGCCACATGCACCGTCCGCAATTTCGTCGCTGTGGGCACACCCATAACTTCCAATAGCATGTTTTTAAAGTCCTCTCGGCGCACATTGACTGTCCAAAGGAACGTCGGTCGATCGCGACAGGTTGGATCCCCTACGGACTCCATACTTTCACTTTGGCCCCAAACGTACTTTGGGTCCTCGGATTGACAGCCACAATCGGCTGAATAGTAGGCCTTCACTATCCGCTGCGACGCCTGGACATCACGCAACACCTCGCCCTTCGTGTCTTTGAGGGCTTGGAGAACCCGCTTGCCCTCTGAAGTATGTGCATGACCGGGAATAAATGTGTAGGCTTGGTCGATGATCGAGGCGTCCACATCAAAATGACGTTGCCGGCGCTCTTGCCTTAATCGGAGTGCATAGGAGCGCGCCGCAACCGCTTGTGCTTTCAGCGCATCAATTGGCCAAGAGGTCGGCATCTCCGCCGGAAGCACTCCCGCTAGATAACTCTCAAGTGGTAGATTGGCGACGAGGTCCACACCCCTTTTGGTTCGAACCACATCCACTCGCGCCGGGAGGTGGCGCAGACCGACTCGCACGCTGCCCGTCCCCAATAAAGTCAACCGACCAGCCTGAACAGTTGTCCAAGGAGATCCGTCCACCTTCACCTGCCACCTCTGACCGGTCACTCTAAAATCCATCTTGGAAGCTGGCTCAAGCGTTAGCAGATGGGCATCACTGGGATGCCCTGACGTCAGCTTAAGACCTTCACCCGCAATGTGAACGGGACTCGGGCTTTGATGCACACGCACCCGAATCATCACAGCCGCATCTACCTCCAGTGTTCCGAAAACAAAAGCACCGAAGGCTAGGGTAATTAGAATATATTTAATCAATCAAGTGCTCTTCAGATCACTTAAAAAAGGTTTTATAAAATCAATGGGCAGCGGAAAAACCACAATTTTCGTGTTGTCGCCCGAAATTTCTGTCAATGTTTGCAGGTAGGCGAGCTGTAAGGCACTTGGGGACGAAGCCAAAATCACAGAGGCATCTTTGAGCTTTTCGGCGCGCTGCAACTCCCCTTCTGCGCTGATCAACTTGGCTCGGCGCTCACGCTCTGCCTCTGCCTGCCTGGCCATCGCCGATTGCATCTCCTTCGGCAAATCGATGTTCTTCACCTCAACGTTGGAGATTTTTACTCCCCAAGGCTCGGTGGCCTTGTCCAAAATTTCTTGCAGTGACATATTGATCTGCTCTCGAGTGGCGAGGATTTCGTCCAATTGATACTGACCGAGCACCGAGCGCAATGTGGTCTGAGCCAACTGCGAGGTGGCAAAATAATAATCCATGACTCGGGTCACGGCCCCTTCTGGGTCGACCACTCGAAAATAAATTACGGCATTGACCTTCAAACTCACGTTGTCTCGGGTGATCACATCCTGTGCTGGAATATCCATGGTCACAGTTCGCGTGTCGATGCGAACTAAGCGTTCTACCAATGGAATCAGCAGGATCGGACCTGGCCCCCGAACCCCGATGGCTCGCCCAAGCCGCAAAACAACACCGCGTTCCCACTCGTTGAGAATCTTCACGGTGGCCGATAGCAAGCCTCCAAATAAAATCACCAAAATCAGAATAGAACCTGTCGAATCAAACATTAGTTACTCCTATTTACGTTTAATACTAAACCTTTATAATTTATTACCAACACCGTGTCGCCAACCTTTAAACTATCTGCAGACTCAAACTTCCAGGTCTCCCCAAACAGTTCGATGTAGCCCGTGCTCGCATTTGTCGATTGCTCCACTCGAATCACCCGACCCGTGAGGCCAAGCAAATCATCAAATCCACCTTTGCGTTTGACCTTGCGGGTGCGTAGGTAAAGAAAGTTTATACCCACCACAGCGAGCCCAAAAAACACCACCACCGGCATAATGACAGTCAACGGCAGCTGATACCCACCGGTCTTTGCCGGATCAAAGAGAAAGACGCTGCCAAGAAAGAGTGCCACTGCGCCACCAAGACCCAGCACGCCAAAGGTGGGTAGAAAAAGTTCGGCGGTGAGTAACCCCACGCCCAGCAGTATCAACAACAGACCCGCCCATTCGACCTCGAGGCGGTTCAAAGCGAACAGCGAAATCACGAGCCCCAACCCACCGACCACTCCGGGGAGATAAGAGCCAGGGTGGGTGAGCTCAAAGTACAATAGCGCCAAACTGCCCAGCAGCATCATGTACGCCAGTTCAGGATCGGTGAGCAAACTCATGATCTTGTAGCGCATGTCGAGCGACATCGGCACAATCGCACCGGCCTCCACCACCGCCGTTTGTGTGCCCTGCATTTTCACCTCACGGCCTCGTGAAAACTGCAAAAAATCCACAAGCCGCTCGCCGACAAAATCGATTCCTTTGAGCTTGAACGCCTCCTCGGCACTCACCGCCTTCGCGTCCAAAATAATTTCTCTGCCAAATTTTTCACTTCGTCCGCGCAAATGAGTTAAGCTTTCGAGCCAACTGCGCGTGTCGTTCATGACCTTTTGCCGGAGATCTTTGGGCATCTCTTGACCCATCATCACGGGCGTGGCGGCTCCCAGATTGGTGCCTCGAAGAGCCCCGTTGACATGACATGCCTGCAGAATAATTGCGCCTGCGCTCCCGGCATGACCACCGCTCGGCGACACCAAACACAATACGGGTCGAGGCGAATTGAGAATCGCTTCAACTATCGTGCGAGTGCTTTCTAAACTGCCGCCGGGTGTGTTGATCAACAGCAAAAGTGAACCGCAATCGTTGGCAGCCGCAAATTCTTGCAAGCGCTTGAACAGGTCCACCGTCGCTGGACCTACTACATCTCGAATTTCCGTTTGCGCCACACACCGTTCGGGTGGGGTAGCTCGAACCGGGCCAGTGAGTGCAGCAATGGCTACTAAAAGGCTAAGACAAAAGAGACCGTTCACTTGAGCTCCTTTGCAAACTGCTGCAGGAGATTCCAGGTCAACTTCTTCAGTTGAACGACTTCAGGCGACGCTCCGGTCATGTCTGCCAAAGGAGGCAATTGCCAATGCACGCCTGTCGCTCCGGTCGATCGTCCCGCTGGTCGGCGCAACGAGAACTCAAGCACGTGAGGTGCCGCGAGCGTTTCCGGGAGGTCCAACTTCTCGACATGCTGAAAATTTAGCAGCTCAACGCTCGCCACAATTTTCTGCAGCAGAGCCCTTTCAGCTGGGTTCAATTCAGGAGTGAGGACAACCGGCACGCCGGTGTGATGGACCTCAGCCAAGGGCACAGGCTTCGGCAGACGCACGGATCTTAGGCGCCGCAGGTGATCCATCGACAGTCCCAAGACGGACTCTAAATAGCGCTCCGACGTATGGCTCAACATAGGCGCCAATCTATGAACGTCACAGGGCTTAGGTCATGCAAATTCGAATGACACGGCGAGCGAGGGTCGAGTTTTTGGGGGGAGATTTCATTTTGTCTCAAGTTGAGACGGGCCTCTATCGATGAGTGCAGTGGGCCTTGAAGACGCTTCAGCCCCAATCGACGCACCAACGACATCCGGTAGGAGAACATGCCATGGACACGCCAAATAAGCCCAAAACAATAGCTACAATCGATGTGAACATTCGCTGGCCAAAGATTGAAAAGAAGGCCTGGCTAGAAGAGACGTTAAGCGACCACCTCCAGTGCGTGCTTTGTGGCACGGATCTGGAGTTTAAGCACGTGACCAATTTTGCTGAACAAAGTGTGATTGAAGAGGCTCATTGCCCCAGTTGCAAAATTCGCAACCGTCAATCCGGCCACCGCTTGCAGTGAGCGGTGCCTTCCTGTAAAACCGTCGCATTGACTTGCAGCATACAGGAGAAGCTCCATGAGAATTATTTTGGCTGGTCTTTTAGTCTTCATGGCCTCTGGCTGCAGCACTCCAGGAGGCCAATTGAAAACCGTTGAAAAACTCGATCTCGAAAAATTTATGGGCGATTGGTACGTCTTGGCGGGTCGCTTCACTTATTTAGAAAAAGAAGTTCACAATGGTCTTGAACGGTACACCTGGAATGAAGGCAAGAAGCGCATTGATATCGCCTTCACCTACAACAGAGGCTCTTTTGCCGGCCCACTTAAATCCATTCCACAAAAAGGCTGGGTCGAAAATCAGCAAACCAAAGCTCACTGGAAGGTTTCTCCTCTGTGGCCCTTGAAGTTCGATTATCTGGTTGTGGCACTCGATGAGAATTACCGCTGGACAGCGATTGGGGTACCTGATCAAAAATATTTATGGATTATGGCGCGCGATTGGAAGAATCCAGAGCCTATCATTGCTGAAGCCTTAAAGAGCCTTAAAGCAATTGGCTACGACACAAACAACATTGTGAACGTTCCACACAAGTGGCCTTAATATTTAGTCAGTAAAAATGGTGAGTCGGCAAAAACTCTAGCGCTCCGCCACCACGTAGGCCACCCAGCCGTTACACTCTTCGCCGATCTCGCGCTTCTTAAAGTTGCCGTCTCCGGTACCCGCGCGAGTGGTGCCTTCCCAATAGACATGGGTGCGTTTGAATCCAGCTTCGAGCATAATCTCGCGAATCTCAGGGATGGTCCAGAGTCGCCAATCGTATGAAAACACCCGCTCGCGCTTCTTCTCACCCTTGCGCTTGAAGTGAATGTGAAACATCGCCTCGTGCGTGATCGGGTTAAAACCAGATTGCTCCCAGTAGTAGTCGAAACCAGAGATTTTGCTATGCTCTTCATTGGCTTCCTGACAATCCTTGCCGCCAAAACAATCCACGATCAAAAGACCATCATGTCTTAACCCCGACAGCGCTTTCTTAAAATATCGACGGAGCATCAACCGAGACTTGAATAGGTAAAACGAAAAATTAAAGGCGATAATCACATCCATCGGGCGGCTCTGGGCATTCATCACACTGCCCTGTTTAATCTCCACCCGCCCCTGCTGCTCCTCTTTGAGTTTGGTCAAATAATGGGTTTTCCCATACTCGATTGGCTCCGGATCCAAATCTATCCCCAGGGCGCGATTGTGCTTGTTGCGCTTGACCCACGCACAGCAGATGGCAAAGGTGCCGCAAAAGTCTTCGCGCAGATCGTGGGGGCGCTTGCCCTTGATCTGCTTAAAGGTGTCTGAAATAAACTGACAATCGGCCTCAGGCGATTGCACGGCCAACATATAGTGCTGATAGCGATCGAAGGGTTTTAGTTTTTTCACGAGTGTTACGGGACCTCAGCCAATACGGCTCGAATTTCGCGCTCGATGTCGTGAGTTTGCGGCACAGAGAACTCCTCTAAATTGGGGTGCAGTCCGATTCCAGGTAGATGTTTCCCTGCCACTACCCGGGGCGGTGCCTCGATCTGATAGAACAGCTCTTGCGTGACTCGGTAACTCAAATGCTCAGCAAAGTTCGTGACTTCGGTGTCTTCGTTCACAAAAACCACCCGCTTAGTCCGTTCTACCGAGTTGCGAATCATTTGCCAATCATAGGGAAAAATCGAGCGAAGATCGATGACCTCAACAGAGATCCCTTCAGCCGCAAGGTCCTCAGCCACCTTCTTACACATCAAGACATGTCGGCCCGACGTGACCACGGTTACATCGCGACCGGCATTTACAATCTTTCCTTGGCCTATGGGGACGCGATAATCCTCTAGATCGGGCCATCGAGGCTTCCACTGGGTGCGGTCCCCGATGGGAGCGTCAATGCGGTTTTTGAGCTCGCGCTGATCCTCAGGTTCACCCGGAATAAGCTCCTCACTGCGCACGCGCATTAAGGCTTTGGGTTTTAAAAACAGCACGGGATTGGGATCGGCAACGGCCGACAGCATGAGGCCGTAAGCATCCAAAGAATTGCTGGGCATCACGACCTTCCAACCCGGCAAGCGGCTTGCCCAAGAGTCAAAGGAGTGGCTGTGATAAATGGATCCACGAATTCCAGCACCCACCGGAGTCATCACCACCAAGGGCATACCGTAGTTGCCATGGCTGACCCATCGCGTGTTTCCCGCAATTTTGAGCAGATCAATTGTATTGAAAATATAATCGCAGAACTGAATCTCAGCCACACATCGACTGCCCGTCATGGCGATCCCCATGGCCGTGCTGATAATGCCTCGCTCATCCAGCGGCGTATTCCACGCCGTCTTCAGTCCTTGGGTGACAGTGAACACTCCGCCCAGTGGGGCGCCAACGTCTTGTCCAAAAATATCCTTAACGTCCAAATGAGTCTCAGCATAGTGGAGCGCCATTCGAATGGCCTGGTTTAAACTCGCCATTAGAATTTCCTCCAATCAGAATTTTCATTGTCGACAAAGACATGGTCCCATGCACTCTCAGCGGATGGTGCAGGCTCTCCTCGCGCCTGCTCTTGCGCTTGCCTGCATTCAACCTCATACTTCTCCCAAATCTGCTGGGCCTTCGATTCCGCTAGAACTCCCGCTTTAACGAGCTTTTTTTCAAATTCTTTTAGACAATCGTTTTCTGGAATCAGGTTTGCGCCAGTCGCTGAGGAGTGACCATATAGACGCGACACTCGAGCCTCCAATAGCACGGGACGACGCTCACGGCGGATGTACTCCATCTCTTCTTGTAAGGCCAAATAGGCTTCGATCGGGTCATTGCCGTTGATCACTCGCGTGCGCATATTGAAGGCACGTCCTCGGTCGGCAATATGTGTCTCACCATGCTGTTCGTCATAACTTGTAGAGATACCCCATTTGTTATTCTGCACAGTGATTAGTATCGGCAACTCTTGCTTCGGGCGGGTGGCCCACACCAAGCAACTGGCAAAATCGCCTTCGGCAGTCCCCGCATCCCCGCCCGTTACGATACTTAAACCTTTGCCTTGGGTTCGACGCTGCACATGTGCCGTGCCAATAGCCAACCCATACTGAACTTCAATGGGCGAGGAAACGGGTGTGACATTCCATTGAGGAAAACAGTAGTGGCCAGAGAAATTGCGGCCACCGGTTGAGGGATCAGTCGCTCGATTCATCATCAAGCGAATCGCATCAATGGATTCCATCCCCATCGCCACGAGGGTGGGCGTACCGCGGTAGTGCAGATGCAAATAATCAAACTCAGGACCTTCACCCTTAAGGGCGAGCAAACCTAGTGGCACACCAAATGCTTCTTCACCCGGGGAACCGATCCAAAAGAAGGACTCTCCCGCTTTGTAAATTTTTATGAGGCGTTCTTCCAAAACTCGACTCTTCACCATCAGATCATGCATCTGTAAGAGCAAAGTCTCAGGGAGTGGAAACTTAGATTTTCCTTGTTGGGAAGTTTTTGCCTTAGGAGTTTTAACAACTTTGGATTTAGCCGCTGATTTGTTCACCTTAACGGCACTGGCTCGGCTGGACTTAGAGGTCGAATTGGCTGTCCGCATAGGTCCGTATCCCTTCGCAAATATCTAAGCTTTTAGATTACTTAGAGGGATACTGACCCAGGCTCACTTTGTCAAAAACAAAGCCAGAGGCCACTTTAGTTCTCAACCGAACTGGACATTGTCTCGGACGACACTTGAGCTGCAGCTTTGGTTTTAGATCCAAGCTTCATTGAAGGAGCGCTGATCTCAGTGACCAAATCTGCAGCTACATTGATTGCTTCAATTACATCGCCGCGCTCCAGATATTTCTTCTTTCGTTCCTCGCGACTTAAGTTTGCAAATTCGTCCTCGCCTTCTTCACCCTCGGCGACCTTCTTTTTGGGGTCCTTCTCAGCGTCCTTTAGTAGATCTCCCACGATTAGCATTTTGCCACGCTTTTTGATTTTATCTAAATCCGCGCGCACTTTATCAAACTCTTTAGATGCCACCACTCGAGGCGTAGATTTGGCCTTCAGCCGAGCCAACAGGTCTGTGCCGATTTGATTCCAAGCGCCTTTCTTGCCCTCAGCCACATAGGCTGTTGGTGAAAGAAACGAGGCAATCTTCTTCGGCGGCAGCGAGTAATCTAAGGTCTTTTCCCCAATCTCATCTTGTGAGTAGGCCGATGGAAAAACGAGATCTGCATTCACTCCACGATGCTGAGTTGAAGCCCCACCCGCCGTAAAAAACATTCCCACTGTGGTTTTGATTGCACCCAAGCCTGGAGGCAAATACTCAACGGACTGCACAGTCCCCTTGCCAAACGTATGATCGCCACCAACCACGACAGCGCGCTTATAATCCTGCAGTGTTCCCGACACAATTTCGGAAGCCGAAGCGCTCACTCGACTGATCAAAACAACCAGCGGTCCATTCCAGTCCACGGCTGAATCTGTGTCTCGCAAAGTGTCGTATGAGATTGACTCCAAGCCACTCGATGAACGCTGACTCTGCTTCACCACATTGCCGGTGCCAAAAAACAAACCGGCTATATCCACGGCGTCTTTTAAGCTCCCGCCACCGTTGTTGGACATGTCCAAAACGATCGCATCGGCGTTGTTCTTCTTCGCCTGAGCCAACAGTTTTTTTGTATCCGTTGCAGCGGATGGGCCATTTCTACGATTGTCCGCATAAAAAGACGGCAGCGTGAGCAAACCAATTTTGAGCTTCTTACCATTCACTTCGCGATCTAAATAAGTGATGGCGGCCGCGTCGTCCTCAAGCTTGATTTGGTTGCGCACCAAAGTGACCTCAAAATTGCCGGCTTCTTTGCTAGCCTTTCGCAAAATCTTGAGTCGCACTTCAGAGCCCTTCGGCCCACGTATCAACTTCACCACATCGCGCAGTTCCATCTCGATCACATTGGTAAATACACCGTTTTTACCCTGCGCCACAGCTACAATTCGGTCTTTGTTTTTGAGTTTGCCGGAACCAGCAGCAGCTCCGCCTGGGATCAATTGCTCGATCACCGTAAAGCCATCTTGTGAGCTTAGCGTCGCGCCAATCCCTTCAAGTGAAAGTCGCATTTGAATTTCAAAGTCTTCAAGCTGGTCGCCCGAAAGATAGCTTGAATGCGGATCTAACGAACGAGCAAAAGAATCTAAATAGCTCGAGTACAGATCCTCTCGCTTCAACTCTTGAATGCGCTTGAGAGCTCGCTCGTAATTGCGGACGATCTGTTGCTTGGCTTCTTCAAGCTTCATGTCTGTCGCCAAATAACTAGCGACCTGGTATTGCATGTAGGTTTCATGAAACGAGTTGGCCTCTGCCAAAGTTTTGGGGCGAGGGCGGTCTTGCGGATCGCGCTGAATCTTCGTCTTGGGGTTGTACTTAAACTTTGCGTCTAGGTACTTCTTCGCATGTGCAACTCGCTCTTCGACGCGCTTCACGAATAGCCCGTTGGCTTTCTCTAACGGACTACAATCTTTGGATCTGATTTGCTCAAATAGATTGGCCATCAACTTCTGGATTTCAGCCACGTCTTTCTCTAGCAGATAGAGTTTTGAGCCATCCAAGCGCTTCACAAATTGCTCGACCGTATGGCTCTCGAGGTTCTTGGTAGATTTGGTGTAGTTGACGTGCTTTTCTAAGTACTTCATTTGCACTGGATATAAGTGCACACAGTTCAGCTCGAGCGCCTGCGATCTTGGGAATTGCGCCATCGCCTGAAATCCAAAAACCTGCAAGAGCAGCAACGAAACCAGAGCCAAATACGAGAGGTGACTACTTCTGATAAAACAACGTTGCATAAATATCCCCTAAAGAATGGACTTGTGAAACAACCGAGTGTCCTTTCGGCTGATTGCGCTCCAAACTGTCGCCGAAAATAGTCTCTCATCATTGGGCTGGTTTTTCTAGATAGAGGTCCAGGAGGACCAACATTTTGGGCAGGCCGTTAAGTCGGGTTCGACTAGGAGTCAAAAAGCTTCAATTGTGCCGCAGGCTCGAGCAAGTGATCCTCAACGTGATCGGAGAAGACCTCGAGTTTCGTCATTCGGTCACCGTGCGTCTGAATGATGAAAAACGACATTCGGGGGTATTCTAACTTTAACAGCTGCATCTCCTTTACAATCCATTCGATATTGCGTGGGTCATCGTCAGACATCCCAAAACGATGGTGGGGATTCTCGCCGTAAACCTCGATGGCCTTTTTTACCGAAGCCCGAAGGGCGCGCTGTTTCAAATGGGGAATCGAATGACTGTCAGGCATCGCCAGTGCGGATTTAATTTCTGGATGACTCACTGGATAAATGGCCAAGTAGTTCGGTTCATGCGGGAGCTGCCCCTCACTTACCCACAAGCTGATCCCCTGTTGCATCGTGCGCGGATGGTGCCCCCGAGCTGTAATGAGGGCCAATGGACGACCATTGAAAACGGCGTGGTAAAAACAGTTCCACGAAGGACCTTTCCAATGCATATCTGGCATTCCCAACACTGCGGCCAAATCTTGCACGAATATTTGCCGACGCCCCATTAGTCGTTCAAGCAAAGAGATCTCTTGATCACGAAAACATCTAAAGGAGCCTCGCGCCGGATCAAAGTCCATCGTGTAATCGGCGTAGATACCGCTATTGCCAATGCACGCACTTTGCTCCGCAAACACGCGACTGCTGATTTCAATTTCCTGCCCAGTCTCTTTGTGAAGCAAAAACATAGGTGTGGTTAAAAACGCCACGTTGTCGTCAAAATCAAAGAAATAGAAGCTTCGACCGCCCAATTTATGGTTTCGATCGGGCTCTGGGGAGCGCGGGATGCCGAGCTCGAGTTGCGACCGAGTCTCTTTGCCACGGTTCAAGCGCCACGGGATTGAAGCTCCCTTGAGTAAGGGTAAGGAGGACAGCTTTAGCCTACGTGACATGGTCTCCATCCCGTGATGGGCTATGGGAGTCCTCCCTCAAAGTCAAGAGACCTATCG
Source organism: Bdellovibrionales bacterium (assembly GCA_041739415.1). Taxonomy (GTDB): domain Bacteria; phylum Bdellovibrionota; class Bdellovibrionia; order Bdellovibrionales; family UBA1609; genus JALHOQ01. The sequence continues at coordinate 54,357 of JBGSNU010000029.1, forward strand.
GTCAAGAAACCGTTGCGCCGGCGGCCTTCTTCCCACCCACAGCGTTGACCTTCTTGCCACTCCGCCGAAGAGTCTTTACTGGCGCTGCCACATTGGTCTTTGTACCAGCTACGATTTTGGGAGATTTTGTCTTTTTGGGCTTGGCGTTGGTTTTGGCTATGACTTTCGCTGGTGCCTTCGTCTTACCTGATCCCTTGGCTGTAGGCAGTTTCTCTCGAATCAACGGGAGCACAGCCTCAAGCGTGAGATCCTCCACTTTCATATCGTCCGAAAGCGAGATATTTTTGGCGCCCACCTTCAGATAGGGGCCATACTTTCCATTTAAGACCTGAACAGCCTCTTGGGTCTCGGGGTAGACGCCCAACTCTTTGAGCGGAGCCGCACGCCCCCGACTCTTCTTCGGCTGAGAAAACAACTCCATCGCCCGCTTCAAATCTACAAAAAAGATATCGTCTGTCTTTGGAATCGAACGATAGTCCCCCTCGTGCACAACATACGGGCCGAACCGACCCAAACCCTTTTTCACGTCCTTGCCAGATTCGGGATGAGGACCTAGCGACTTGGGCAACTCCAATAGGGCCAAAGCCTGCTCGAGTTTCAATGACTCCGGCGAAAGATGGGGAGGTATTGCCATCCGCTTGAGCTTTTCCGAATCATTGTCCCCCATTTGCACATAAGGCCCGTAGCGGCCGGTGAGAACAAAAATGGACTGACCTGTCGTTGGATCCTTACCGATTGCATCGTGCCCATTGATCTTTTGATCGATCAACTTGTTGGCGGTCTCTTTGGTCATATCGCCTGGGACCTGAGTCTCTGGCAATGAGGCACAAACATCTTTGCCGTCATCGCCTTTGCGGCAGACATAGGCTCCGTATTTGCCAATGCGAAAGCTTAAGTCTCCTAGCCCTTCCAACTGAATCGCTCGAGATTTGTCGGCGTCTATCGCTTTGTCCTGCTTCTCGATCTGACTTTTTAGACCTTTATCACCAAAGTAAATGCTCGTGAGATATTTGATATAGTCCAGTTCACCTTGGGCGATTGTGTCTAAAGCCCGCTCCATCTCTGACGTAAACTTAAGGTCGACGTAATCGGGCAAGTTCTCTCGCAGCAACTTCGACACCACCAGTGCCGTAAATGTCGGCACCAAGGCATTGCTAAGCTTTCGCACATAGCCGCGATCCTGAATGGTGCCAATAATAGTCGCGTACGTGGAGGGGCGACCGATGCCCTCACGCTCCATCATTTGAACCAAGCTGGCTTCTGTGAATCGCGCCGGAGGCTTAGTCTCGTGCTCGTTCGTCATTAGCCGCAGACATTCGACTGAATCTCCAACTTTCAATTTAGGCAGACGAATTTCCTTTACTTCGCCACCGTCTTCTTCTTGGTTCTCAACATAAACTTTTAAGAAACCGGGGAATTCAACCGTCAGGCCGGAGGTTGAAAACATCACCTCTCCGACTTTAAACTTCACGCTCAGTTGCTTTTGTTCTGAGTTTTTCATTTGCGAGGCGACCGTGCGCTTCCAGATCAACTCGTACACACTCAGCATAGCTCCACTGAGACCTGTCTCTTCAGGACTTTGAAAGCTTGTGCCAGCGGGGCGAATCGCTTCGTGAGCCTCTTGCGCTCCCTTGGACTTTTTGCCCGAGTAATCGCGCGGTTGGTCCGGCAAATAGGATTTGCCGTATAGTTTTTGAATAGACTCCCGAGCCGCACCAATAGCTTGGGTCGAGAGGTTTGTTGAATCAGTACGCATGTAGGTGATAAAGCCCCGCTCATACAGCTTCTGCGCCATCTGCATTGTCTCACGCGAGGTCAAACCGAGTTTTCGGTTGGACTCCTGCTGCAGCGTTGAGGTGATAAAGGGCGGCGCCGGTTTACGCGACAGCGGTTTTTCTTCGACCTCATCCACAATCCAGGGTGTGCCATTGAGTCGATCGGCCCACTCTTTTGCTTCTTTTTCGTGCAGCCAAATTGTCGAGGATGTTTTGTCGGCCAGCAGTTTGCCGGTTACAGAATCAAAATCTTTACCGGTGGCAACTCGCTGCCCCTTGATCACAACGGCGCGGCTTTCAAATTTGACCGAGGCCTTTTCATTTTGGGCGGTGAGACTCCAATACTGGGATTTATTAAAGCGCAATCGTTCGTGCTCGCGCTCAGCCACTAAACACATGGCCACAGACTGAACTCGGCCAGCTGACAGGCCGTAGGTTACTTTTTTCCACAGCAAAGGTGAGATTGAATAGCCGACCAATCGATCTAAGATCCGCCGGGCCTCTTGGGCGCGCACCAAACTCTCATCAATATTGCGAAACTCTTTTAACGCCCCCTGAATCGCCTCTTTGGTGATCTCGTGAAACACCATTCGCTTCACTGGCACTTTTGGTTTGAGCAGTTCAACGAGATGCCAACTGATGCTCTCCCCTTCGCGGTCTTCGTCCGTCGCCAAGATTAGCTCATCGACGTTCGCCATCGCCTCTTTGAGTTCTTTGACAATTTTGGTTTTGGTCCTGGGCACACAATAGATGGGGGCAAATTCTTCGTTTACGTTTACGCCCAGATTCGACCATTTTTCTTTTTTGTACTTCTCCGGGATGTCCTTAGCCGATTGCGGAAGATCGCGCACATGCCCCATACAGGATTCAACCGTGTACTCTTTTGGCAAAAACTTCCGAATGGTTTTTGCTTTGGTGGGAGACTCAACGATGACTAACTTTGTGCGGGCATTCGCTTTTGACATGTTTTTAGCTTTGTCTCCAATGCTCAAATCTTTCAATTGTTTTCTATTGACTCAATGCTTCTGCATTGAGTGCTATGATAGGTATGAAACCACTGAGCCACTTCAATTCGCAAGCGATACGTGTTGTTTTAACAGACATCGACGGAACACTCACCGAGTCGGGAAGATTGCCCTCACATAGCTATGCCAGTCTTTGGCGCCTCTTTCATGCTGGATTTCACGTGGTCCCTGTGACCGGCAGACCCGCAGGGTGGTGCGAGCTCATTGCTAGACTTTGGCCTGTGCATGGTGTGGTTGGCGAAAATGGTGCTTTCTATTTTTCGCTCAAGAACGGCAAAATGCAGCGCCACTTTGCCCGCGACCGCTCAGACCGAAAGGCCGATCGAGCTCGACTTCAGACAATTCGGCGCGAAGTCTTAAGCGAAGTGCCCGGCACAAAAGTGGCCTCGGATCAGTTCTCACGGCTTTTTGATTTAGCCATAGACTTTAGCGAAGACGTTGCACCACTCGCACCGTCGGCCATTCAGAAGATAGTCAATATTTTTGAGCGACATGGGGCAACTGCAAAAGTCTCCAACATTCACGTCAACGGCTGGTTTGGCGATCATGACAAGCTCACCACCTGCCAGTTGTATTTAGAGAAGGAGCTCAACCTCTCCACGGAAGCCATGCAGAGAGAGTGTATCTTTGTGGGCGACTCACCCAATGATGAGCCGATGTTCAAACATTTTAAGTTTACTTTTGCCGTTGCCAATATTCGCGAGTTCATCGATCAACTGCAGCACAAGCCGGCTTACGTGACCGATCAAGCTGAGGGCCTGGGTTTTTGCGAGATCGCGGATCGCTTACTCGTCCTTCAAACCCGTTAATGCTGCAAATGGATTGTTAAAAGGCTTGCCTTCAGGGCGCCGAGGCTGTGAAGGCCCGCTTTTTTGACCGTGACCGTGGCCCTGCCGATGACCCTGCCCCTGTGCCTGTCCCTGGCGAGCGCCGCCTTGAAATCCACCCTGTCCACCTGAGCGAGGGCGATCCTGCCGATTTTGTGGACCCGGGCCGGACCGCTGTTGGCCACCACCACTCCCTTGTCCTTGTGGGTTGGCTCGACCATGCTGTCGATCGCCACCCCCACGAGGTCCACCTGATCCTCGGGCGCCTTTGGGACGCTCTTCGCGTGGGACCTGCTGCACTTCTTTTGGCCGTTCTTCGAGCTTCATCGTGAGTGAGATCTGGTTTCGATCCAGATCCACCGCCATAACTTTCACTTGAACTTGGTCACCAGGACTCACCACTTTTCGTGGATCATCAATAAACTGATGGCTCAACTCGGAGATATGCACCAACCCATCTTGATGCACACCGATATCGACGAACGCGCCAAAGTTTGTGACATTGGTCACAATCCCAGGGCAAATCATGCCGCTCTTGAGATCCTTTAACTCTTGGATGTCCTCACGATATTGAAACACCTTAAACATATCTCGGGGATCACGACCCGGCTTCTCAAGTTCACGGATGATATCGTCAAACGTGTACTCCCCAATGAGCGTCGACCACTTCTGCTTCAGACCCTTCAATTGCTCACCGGCTTTGCCAATCAATGCCGAAACATTCACGCCCAGTTCGCCGGCCATTTCGCGAACAGCCGAGTAGCGCTCAGGATGAATGCCCGTGCGATCTAAGGGGTGTTTGCTGTCCGCGATTCTTAAGAATCCGGCAGCCTGTTCATAGACTTTGCGAGAAATCTGCGGAACTTTGAGGAGCTCCTCACGCTCTTTAAATAAGCCGTGTTGAGCTCGATAAGCCACGATATTGCGAGCCGTGGCCGGACCAATGCCAGAAACATATTGCAGGAGCGAAGTTGAAGCCGTATTGAGTTCAACGCCCACCTGATTCACACAGGATTCAACCACTCCCTCGAGAGACTTCTTCAGCTTCGTTTGATTGACGTCGTGTTGATACTGGCCGACTCCAATGCTCTTGGGCTCAACCTTCACCAACTCGGCCAATGGATCTTGCAAGCGCCTCGCGATGGAGATCGCACCTCTGATCGTGAGATCCAGTTCTGGAAATTCTTCACGTGCAACTTCTGAGGCTGAGTAAACGCTGGCACCACTTTCACTGACCATAATCGTCGGAACCGTCAGCCCCAACTCCTTGAGTGTCTCCCGAATAAAGGTCTCAGCCTCACGGCCACCGGTGCCGTTGCCCACGGCAATGGCTTCAATTTTGATCTTCTGCAAGGTTTCTGCAAATAAGACCTTTGCCTTGTCTTTTACTCCATCGCCCTGAATATGTAGGACCGTGTGTGAGATAAACTTTGAGCTCCGATCAATCAGGGCGATCTTGCACCCCGTGCGTAACCCTGGGTCAACTCCCAACACAACTTTGGGTCCAAAGGGCGAGCCCATCAGAACACGACGCACGTTCTCGGCAAAAACCAAAATGGCATCCGTATCCGCACGCTCTTTCAACTGACTGTGGAGCTCATTCGCAATCGACGGAATCACATGCACCGTCAGGGCAGTCTTCGCCACAGTCTTCATCAGGTCATTCGCCTGAGAGGGCGCCGATATCGCCACGGCTTCAAAGCGCTTCACGAGAGCTTCGTCGTCGGCCTCCATCGTCACCTTGAGCTCGCCCTCTTGCCAGCCGCGACGCAAAGCCAAGTAGCGATGCGACGCTTTTCTGGAGTCCAAACTTTTGATCGACTCAGAAAACTCTTTGTACATTTCAAACTTGGAGTGGGGCTTAAACTCCGGCGACTGCACGGACTTCACTTTGCCATTGTTGTAATACTCATTTCGAACAATCTTTCGCAACTCTAGGTTATTCGAAAGCTTTTCGACCAAAATGTGTTGAGCGCCACGCAGCACTTCATCATAAGTCGCATACAGTTTAACTGGTGCTAGGTACTCTTTAGCTTTGACCTCAAGTGCGGTCGCATCTTGAACTTCACCATGACTGAGCGCCCACAGCCAGTCGGCCAAGGGGCCAATCCCCGCTTCACGCGCCAATGTCGCTTTGGATTTTTTCTTCTTTTTAAAGGGGCGATAAATTTCTTCAATCTCGTTGAGATCCCACGAATCACTCAAGCTTTTCTTTAGGTCATCGGTGAGGTTGCCCTGCTTTTCGATTTCACCTAGGACAAACTCGCGCCGCTTGAGGATCTCTGTGTACTCGTCAAATCCTTCAATGACTGAGCGGATTTGCACTTCATCTAAATTGCCAGTCTTCTCTTTTCGATAACGGGCGATGAAGGGTACGGTTGCGCCCTCACCATGCAAAGCCAAAACGGCTTCAACCGACTGGGGATTAACACCTGGGACTCGTTTAGTTAAATAGGATGTACTTGTAAGCATGACACGACTTATTTGTGACGGTACATGATCAGGCCGTGAGTCGGATCGTAGGGCGAAACACCCACTGTCACCTTATCTCCCACCACCACTCGAATGTTGAATCGGCGCATTTTCCCACAGAGCTTAGCTGATATCTCAACTTTGTTCTCCAGCTTTACCTTGTAAATACCACCTGCGGCGACATCAGAAATTTCGCCTTCAAGTTGCGCTAAGTCATCTTTGGCCATACCGGATTACTTCCTTAAGGGTTACGGTTTGTAATTGGAAATGAGATACTTTATGCCATCTTTAAACAAAACTTCCAAACGATCATTGCGATTGGTCAATATGTAGCCCCAACCCAGCACCTTATGCATGATGGCCGTCTTCTCTTCAAACACAGCTTTCATGTTGTACGGCTGAACTTCTAACTGCTGAGATTTTCGAAACAAGGTATTCCATTTGGCCGCCAAGGCTGAGACAGCTTCACCCGCGCTAATCTCTAGGAGCTCTTTTCGAGTCTTCTTGACGACTTTTGGGGCAGCTTCTGCTTTTAAGGCGGCTTTCGCCTTTACAACTTCGGGATTTGAAGGAGCGGGAGCCATTTGATGAGACTTTACTTTCGCCGCCACTTTACGCGGAGCTGCAGAGGGCGCAACCTCGGGGACCATAGCAGCCTTACGCGGAGCAGCTTTAGTGACGGTCACTAAAGCCACAGGCTTAGCATTCTTAGCTGGAACGGGCTCTCGGCGCACAGCATCGCTAGCGGACTTTTTCAGGGGAGGAGCCTTTGATGACACCTTTGCCGCTGGCTTCCCAGCCTTTGCAGCAGCTTTGATCGGAGTTTTTACTACCTTTTTGGCCTTCTGATTCTTCAATTGGCTCTTTGCAGGCATAGTGAGTCTCCCTCTAGATCCGAAGTTATTTGATCTGATTCGAAAACAAATGATTACACCAAATTTTCTTGAAAGGCTAGGACCTAAAGTGGCATGAACGGAGAGGTAAATTCCAATTTTCAAAAGTACTTTTTTAGCAAGAATCTCTCACCGCTTGCCCCAATGAAACGACGGTAAACATGTCTTCCATCAGTCCTCACGTCACACTGCAAGACCTGCTCACGCAATGCCCAAAACTTTTAACTCCGCATCGAGCCGATCCGAGCTTTACTCTCCAAAGATTGCACGCGGCAAAAGGAGCGGCAAAACAAGATTTGATTTTTGTAAGCAGCAAAATTCATCTGCAAGAGGCGGCGCAGAGTTCAGCCTTAACGTGGGTGGTGAGTAAAGATTTAGTCGATCAAGTTCCGGATTCGGTTCCGCATGTGTTGGTTTCCTCCAACGTCCAATTGGCCATGGCGCAAATAGGGAAGCTGTTTTTTCCACAACGCGACCACTTCATTCCCATCGGCAATGAACCCATTCACCCTAGTGCGCAAATTGCAGCGACAGCCGAGCTGGGTGAAAACTGCATCATCGGCCCTGGAGCCGTCATCAGTCATGGCGTCAAGATTGGCGCACATGCGATCATTGGTGCAAACGCCGTACTCGAGACGAATGTCATCGTCGGAGATCGAACCCACATTCACCCTCTGGTGTTTATTGGGCACGGCTGCGTGGTGGGCAATGACTGTGAAATCCTCCCAAACACGACGATCGGCAGCGAAGGCTACGGCTACGCCCAAGATGAAAAGTTTCAACATCACCGCCTCACCCATTATGGCCGCGTGGTGATTGAAGACTATGTTCACATCGGCGCTGGCGTTCAAATTGACCGCGGCACCTTTTTGGACAGTCGCATTGGCAAAGGCACCAAGATTGATAATCATTGCCACTTTGGCCACAACATTCAAATTGGTCAAAACACCTTAATCACCGGTGGAATGATCACCGCAGGTTCAGTCACCATCGGTAGCTACTGCATTTTTGGCGGACGCACCACCATCAAGGGTCACATTACAATTTGTGATCGAGCGCGCTTCGGCGGACTCAGCGCCATATCGAAATCGGTCACTAAACCAGGCGAGTATGGTGGCCATCCCCTACAAGAGATCGCCCACGACATGCGCATCCGCGCCACGCTCAAGACACTCCCCGACATGTCCAAGCAACTCAAACGCGTGCTCAAACATTTGGGAATGGGTTCAGGTGACAGCTAGTTCAATCTCAAAGTTTACGTGATGGGGTAGTTGAGCAAACGGCAGTCGATTTGCGCATTCCAAACCGGGATTTTCTGCTTAGCCTTTAACTTTAGGCCAGCGGCGGCTTCAGGATTGCCACTGAGAATCCACGCGTCCCAACCTTTGAATTCGGTCTTCAACGTTTTTGCAAAATCAGTCATAAGGGCTTTAGCGATCGCCGTATCTTCAAGCCGGTCGCCATAAGGTGGGTTGGTCAATATCATCCCCCCGGTGACGCCCGTGGGAGCCTTGAGCTGCCTAACATCCTTCACTTGAAACAAGATCCAGTTTTCCACTCCGGCTGCACGCGCATTGACTCGGGCCTTTTCTATAATCGCGGGGTCACGATCGTAGCCAAATAAAATGGGTTTAGCTGGAGCCGCCTTCCGAGAGACAGGAGCATCGACCAACTGTTTGAAAACGTCTTGCTGAAATCCCTGCAGCCGTTCGAACGCAAAAGTGCGCCGCCGCCTGGTTGCCACATATCCCACTCGGTCTAAAGCGGCCTCAATCAACAGTGTCCCTGAACCACAAAACGGGTCCAACAACGGAACGTCTGATTGCCAGTTCGCTAGGCGCAACAATCCGGCTGCTAAATGTTCACGAAGAGGAGCATCAGCCACTTCACGTCGATACCCTCGAAACGACAACGACTCGCCCGTGAGATCCAAAGCCACCGACACCTCATTGCGCACAATTCGCACAACCACACGAAGATCGGCATTCTCGTCCGTCCCAACACTGGGGCGAATATCGAACTTTTCTCTAAATTGATCCACCAACGCATCTTTGACCTTCATCGCCACAAACCGCTGATCGGTCAAATTGCGGTGCTCGCGCACATGGGCTTCAACCCTCAAGGTTTGAGTAGGCAAAATATATTTGGTGAAGTCGTGCTTGCGCAAAACACCGGCGTACAGCTCATCTTGATTGTGCGCAATAAAATCACTGACCGGAAGCAACACCCGCGTCGCCAGTCGACTGTATAAATGCACCCGATAGACATCCGACCATGAGCCCTCAAACTCCACGGCATCTGAATTGGCCTTCACCCGCTTGACTTTAAGATTTTCAATTTCAGCAGCCAAGGGGTCGATCAGGCCCCGCGAAGTCAGAGCCAAAAATTTCGGCATTTACTCTTCCACGACTTCCTGGCGATCGTCTTTCAACTCCTGGTTGTACAAATTCTTGTACACTTCACGCTGTAAAGTACGGGCATCGGTGCGAACCAAGGCTTCGGGAATTTGATTTTGCACCCGCAAATCATCCTCATCTGCACCCCCAAGATAACCCCGCTTAGTGGGCCGCGGAGGAATCGCGGCAGGATCTCTGTCGACCGACTCACTCTCAATGGCGAGTTGATCTAAAATATCTGCATCTTGAGCCACGGCACCTAGCGCCCCAACCGAAAGTCCGACGCCCACTACGACCTTCCCTAGACTCAATCGCATATTCCACCGTTCCTTCGTCAGTTCTGTTGTTTTAGATTATCACACAAGTGCGGGGCGACTCAACCCAAGCTAGCTCAAGCGGCGATGCGCCTTTATTGGAATCTGCTGCCGGACCTGATCTAGTACCTTTTTGTCTAGCTCCACCACGTCGACTGCACTGTCGCTGGTTAGGCGATTGAGCAGCACTCTCCCCCAAGGATCCACGACCATAGAATGGCCATAGGTCAAGCGAGGCTTAGACTCCGGCCGCTGCAGGCTCTGATGGGATCCGGCCTGCGCCGGGGCCGCCACAAAGCACTGATTTTCGATTGCACGTGCGCGTAGAAGAACCTCCCAGTGCGCCTCCCCGGTGGGCATCAAAAACGATGCTGGCACCAGTATCACATCCACCTCTTGGGCATAGGGCCGGTACAATTCACCAAAGCGCAAGTCATAGCAAATGCTCAGACCAAAGCGCCATCCCTCAACCTCAACTTCGCCTCGCTTTGAGCCCGCCACAAACTGGGCTGACTCTCGAACTGGTGGTGCACCCGGCACATCCACATCAAACAAATGAATTTTATGATACACATCCTGCGCCACGCAGTTGGGGCAAATAAAAACTGTCGAGTTGCTATACTTACCGTCACTCGCGACGAGAGCCGTGGTGAGCAACATCGGCACGCTGTTCGAATCCACCAAAATTTGGAGAGCGTTGAATTCAGGAGAATTCAACGTCAAACCTTGGAGTGGGAGCCCAGCCACAATGTGTTGATAGAGCGTGTTCTCAGGAAACACGACGAGCTGAGCCTTGCCGGCCACGGCCTCAAGGTACAAACGCTGAACGACCTGTAAATTAAAATCCACTTGATCGACAGAATTGAGCTGGCAAACACCGAGATTAAATCGTGTCCCGAGCGCCAAACTCTATTCCGTTGTGGAGGTGATCGTGGCTGTGCTGATGTCTCGACAGTTCCAGTTGGACGCTTCTAAATTTGTGCGGATGTTCGAAAGAAACGACATGCAGCTGCCGTGCATTTTTCCAGACCCCACCAGCTTCTCTGATCCCATTTTTGAGTAGAGAGTCTCGCAAATGTTGGTCTTGGAATCGATGTAAACACGAATTGTACGGACTTCTTTTTTGTTCTTACAGATCCAGTAAGCCTTGTTCCCGACCTCAACGGCACCGTCTGCGCCGTAAGACACAGTTGTCACTGATACAATCGAAAGAGCTAGGACCAGCTGTAGAACTCTTATGACAAGCCTCATGACGTTCCTTTCGGAACAGCCCAGATTAAGTTGCAGTTTTCTTAGCAGAACTCGACTTTGTCTTGACCTGCGTCTTGGCCTTGGCCTTAGGCTTTGCCGGAGTTGCAGCCTCAAGCAGCTTTAAATTTGAATAATGGATTTCGCCCTCTTTCTTTAGAAGGCCTTCTTTTTTGTCAAAATGCGTTTGAATACGAATGCCTTGAACCCGCACAGTCATCTTGTTGGCATTCACGTTGAGCACAGTGCCCTTTTTGCCCTTTTCTGCGCCAGCTACAACCTGAACAGTCGCGCCTTTTTTGATCTTCAACTTAGTTTTGTTCACATTTGCTACTGGTTTCATCGTCTATTCCGCCTTCTTGCGCTTGCCCGCTTGGCCACGCAGTTTGCGCAACATTCGGGTCCGAATGGAAAGCGCACGTTTCGACAAGCGCTCTTCGGGTTGGTTGAGTAAAAATTTATCGAAGCTACCCATGTGATCGATCGAGCGAATGGTTGAAGTTGCCAGCTTCAAATTGACCATCTCCCCCAAAAGCGTGCTAAATAGACGCTTTTGCTGAACATTTGGCAGTGCTATCGACTTTGTCTTGATATTGGAGTGGCTAACCAAATTTTTGACTTCTGGGGATTTTCCGGACAATTCACATCGTGGCATAGGGGCTCCGTTAGAACTGAATGAGTAGCTCTTTGAGTTTTTAAAAAGACAATCAAAACCATCTATAAGAAAAAAGAAGCTTGTTGGCAACTCAAATTAGTAATATACCTACTGGACTTTACAGAATATTTCTCTCCCGAAAAGGTGAAAAAATGGACAGAAATTCCGATAGCCGTGACGATAGAAACCGAGATGACCGTGGTGGACGAGGCGGCTACGGCCGTGATCGTGGAGACCGAGGGGATCGAGGCGACCGTGGAATGGACATGAGTGAGGCCACTGAAGGCAAGGGTGGCAAAAAGAATTACCGCTCTAAATTCCGCCCTGAGTATCCCGCTGATTTTGACTTTGATTACAAGGACCCTGTGACTTTAGGTCGCTTCATTATGGAAAGCGGCAAGATCGTCCCCTCTAGGATCAGCAAACTGAGCTCTGCCCAACAGAAAAAGGCAGCTGCTGCAGTTCGCAAGTCGAGAAGCTTGGCTCTTTTGCCAAACGGCACAACTGCCTACGATACGTTTGAGCGGCCAGAGACCATCTCTGCCAAACCCTTCAGCCTAGATTAGTCCCGATTGTGAATCCAGGGCTGCTTTTGCAGCTCTAGATTTCTTGCTTTGGCTGAGCTGTCCGACGGACTCTCAGCCAATCGATCCATGTCGCCAATATCAGTGCGAAAAACACCACTGTCGAAACCCTATGAAAAGTAGGGCCGGCAATTCCGAATATGTGCAGACTAGAAAAATCCACCCCACGGTTCAGATATCTCACTAACAAAAGTGGGATTGAAATCAAAAATACATGCACCAACAGGGCATAGAGAGTCAGGGACTTCCAAGGAGCCGTCCACCTTCGGACGCGGTAAAGCATAAAAAGGCCAGAGCCTAGAAAATACAGCCCTGCCAAAGCTCCTGCCAAAGGCCGACTCGGCAACAGTGCAAATAGACCCGCGGCCCAAACTATCGCAAAAATCTGGAGTCCCCAAAAAAGCTGCAGATCTTGTCTATTCATATCCGCCCCCTGTCCATCCGATGATATCCGCCGGAGAATTCCCTCGGATGCCAAACTCGCACGCCCCCTGTCTATACTCAAGTGGCACTGTTGCACACATCTCTGGGTAACTTTATCCCGGAGGACTCCGATGAATATGCAAACGTTAAAAACCGCCCTCAGTCAGTTTGGCCTAAATCCGCGAGACTGGAAGCTACGGCTTCAGTCAAAGTCGACCCAAGAAGCACAGGTTCGAGTGTTGCACCGACGGGATCGTGATCTGTGCTTCGTTGGCCTAGTTGCTGACAACAAGTGGCTCAGCTTACATCTTGCCGACTAAGGGTAGCGAGAGCAGTTTTCAGAAAATATTGAGAGCTCCCAAACCTGAATGCGCGTGAGATCCTTAGCTCCTGGCATCTCGCGCATCTTTTTTTCGCGAAACGCGTCCCATTGACTGCTGCCGTAAATCGCTACCAACTTCTCAGACAGACGGCAAAAGAGCGAAATATCTGAAACTTCGAGCCACCGCCATTTTGACGCCACCGAAGCTGGAGGCTCACTCCCCCACGCCAAACTCAGCAAGAGATCTGCCGAATCCCAAAGCGCATTTTTATATTCACTCACTCCCGCAATTGCACCACCACACTCTGACGAGAGGCTCCCGAGATCGTTCAGCAAAGCTTTGAGTTCCTGAAAGAGTTCAAAGCATCCTCCAGGATTACTGGTGTTGAAGCAGTGCTCACGCAGCCGCTGGTACCGAGTTGTTTTGACCAACTTACTTTTAGGATCAGGATAGAGAAACTTTTGCTGAGAGGTGTTCAAAACTTCAACCTGTGCATCACACACCGAGTGCGGCGGCTGCACTAAAACAATCAGCAGGATCCCACCCACAATAGCCAAGAAGGCGAGCACACTCTTTGGCAGGACATTGAGCAGTTGATTCATGCTTATAATCTGCCACAGGCTTACAACCCTGTCATAAAAATCCACGTGATCCAGAAACGCAAAAGAGCCGGCATTTTGGCGCCGGCTCTTTACACTTATCTGCTCCGAAGTATTTAGCTACAGAACTATCAAAACTAGAATGTCATTTTGGCTTCAAGCATAGCTTGAGTCACATCTTCGTCACGCTTTGGAGCTAACTTGTCCAACGCGCCACCGGGCATGAAGTAACCCAGACGAGCCGTGATAGTTAAACCGTTGTCGTAGTTGTGCTGAGCCCAGAGGTCGATCTCATCACCTATTTTATCATCAGTATTGACTGTGCCACCAGAGAAGAGCGCATCGCCATAAGTGCCAGCAACTACAGCGTCTGTCTTCTCAGTTTTCTGGAACATGTGGTAAGTCAAACCAACAGTGGTGTCATCCATTGGCTTAGCCATGGCACCCACGTAAATGTTGGTCAAATTACCCCAGCCGACGATATCCATGTGACCCGCGTTTGCATGTCTTTCATAGAAGTACGAATCGTAAGTCTCTTCTTTGTCGTCAGTAGAATCGCCGTCACCAGAATCTTGGTGGTAGCCCACGAAGAAACGAGCGCCCATCAAATCCGGAAGGTTCACACCAAGCTCAGCGTGCATCATGCTTTGCTCGAGGTCAGTTTTAACTTCAGGCGTGGCATTTGACTTGGAATCGCCTGTCAGGTGCACATAGGTCGCCGAGAAGTCAATCATCGATACAGCCAAGCCAACAGAAGCGCCTAAACGAAGTTCGTTTTGAGCATCCAAGGTGCTTGTAGCGTCCGACACATCTTGAATGGCGAAGACGTTAACCGACTTAAGTACTTCGGGCATAGTTTTGAGATCAAACACCAAGCCGTAAGCATTCCACTGGGGATCGCTTGTTTTCGAAGTGTTTCCACCCTCTGAGTTGAGGTCATGGTACTTAAAGCCAAAGGCTTGGATTTTTCCAAACTCGGCCTCGTAGCCACCAACAACACCTTCAAAGCTGACGGGCTGCTGCTCCCAGTCGTTAACAGACATAACCGTACCGTTGCCGAAACCGAAGTTCATGCGACCAAACTTCAAGCTGAACTCGTCGGAGATCATCCAAGTGGCATAGGCTTCGTTGACTGATATGAAGTTCTCTTCGCCCGTTTGACCTTCAGTGGAAGTCGCAGCTGAGCCGAAATTGCCTGTAGTCGTAGATGCACCTTGACCCCAAGCAGAGGCTTGCAGAAGGGTGGCGTTGAAAGCCAGTTTCTCGTTGGCGCGAAAGCCCAAACCGAGCTTGAAGCGTTGATCGATTGTGTTTTCGTGAGTTGGCTTTGTGTTTTTGTTACCTGACTGATTCATTTCGAACGTATTGCGTACGCGAAATTCACCAGCGTGGGTCATTGCGGACTTAGCTTGATCTTGTGCATTGGCCGTGGGCATAAACGCCACGAGCACAGCTGCAGCTAGCACTCTTTTCATCATGGGACTCCTTTTGTTTGATCTTGTTGATTCTTTAAAAACTGAGGTCGTTAAACTGATTAATGCCATTTGTGTCGTGCTCTCGCGTTGTTTCTCTTAATTCTATTGCTGGACGAAAGTCTTTACTACATCCAGTGCCTTGCATTGGGCAAGAGACTATATGGCGTATGACGTGCTGATGCACATCCTCGACGTCAGTCCTTACTCAACGCAGTCAGCTAATCGTAAGGAGTGAAATGCAAAGATGGCAATTAAAAATTTTGAACTACAAAGGGCCGCGTCAAACTCTCGGCATTTGACATGAAATCCCGAATTGCATAGCTTGCTGAGCGTGCCTAACTCACATCACTCAGTGTAGACATTCGTCCACACATGTTGCGAGTGAGCATGCAGTTCAAGATTTTCGTTGATTTGTCACATCGAGTTCGGGGAGTAGCGCAGCCCGGTAGCGCATCTGCTTTGGGAGCAGAGGGTCGCAGGTTCGAATCCTGTCTCCCCGACCAATTTTCCTTCTAAAAAAATAAGCACTAAAAAATGTAAAGTAAAGTCAGGCACCTGCCTGATTTGATTTGAGAAAAAGAAATCGAAGAGTATTTCACAAAATTTC
>JBGSNU010000038.1:0-130501 GCA_041739415.1 Bdellovibrionales bacterium
TGCGGCACTTCCGACCAGAAAAACTAAAAAACCTAAGCGCATCACCATGGTCGACCGATATCTTGCGTGGGTGGAGGGGGAAGAGAAAAAATCCCTCAAATCCGTTATCGCCGTGCCGGCGATGTCTCAAATTTTGCCACCGCTCCCGGGCGCACGAAGAATTTTCGTTGTACTTGGAGTCTAGGGATTCTTCGTTTCTTTTTTAAAATGATTTTTTTGTGGTACATGGAACAGGACTTGAACCGTCTGGCCTTCAGTCGCATCATGAAGATTGGGGGGTCCACTATGCCAATTCTATTATCCGTTATTTTAAGCCTACTTGGTGCCTTCGTTTGTGCGCCTGGACATTCCGCCTCGGCTTATAAGCGAACGTTAACCGTTAAAAAAGGCCAATACTTAAAAGACGGGGTTTTCACCGGCGGTCAGGCAGGCTCTGGCTCCACGCTGTTAGCGATTCGGCGCACCTATTCTCCTAAGGTCAAAATCGAGCGGGTGGTCCTTGATGTGGGTGACAAAGACGGCAAAACTGCCCGACCCAAAGAGATGGGCTACTTTCAAGCGGGAGTCGATGCGAAAAAAAATCGCATCACTGTGGATCTCGCACAAATGAAAATGTCTATGGTCACTGAAATGCAACTGCAGCAAATCTTTAAAAAAAGCCCCTACGTTAAATCGGCCGAGTTTACGCTTGATCCTGAGGATACGGCGGGAACGTTGGTGTTAAATCTAAAGCAACCGGCTCGGCTTGAAGCCTTTCGTCTGGTCAAACCAGGTAAGCCGGCCCGGGTGGTTTTAGATATCGTGCCTGTGGCTCAAGCTCGAGCGCAAACCCGGAGTAAATCGCGTTAATGTATAAGCAGGCACTGCTGGCGTTAGTCGGAGGGATTTTATTTTCCGCTGGAGAATCGGCCGACGCTCGTGTGTTCAGTTATAAGGAGGCCACGCTTGCTCCCTTTATTCGAGGTTCCGGTGGCTTGTCGCAGCTGGGGCAAGATGCGTTTGCCAATGCGAATTCGAGCACGGCCGTCGAGGGTGACAGTCCCTATCAATATGGCGGCGAACTGGGCTTAATGATGGCGGTCTCGACTCGCCTCAATCTCACCTTGGGTGCAGAAGTCATTCAACACTCCACTTATTCTTCAGCGCCGGGCACCAATGCGGCTGGCACTGAGCTTTACAAACTGGATTCGTCTGTTTTTATTTTTAATCCGAATGTGGGACTTGAGTACATCCATGGTCAATCGGGCTCGCTCCGTTACTCCGCTAAGGTTTCGGTGGGGATGGCCAATGTCACAGTGGTCAACGGCTACAAAATGACTCCCGCCGGAGAGACCGCTTTGGGTGTGGAAAGCTTTGATGAAAAAATGCAGGCCAACGTGATCTCCAGTAGCCTCGGCCTTGGTCTAGAAACTTTATTTACTGACAACGTGACGTTTTTTACTGATCTCGGCTACCGCTTTTTGCAAGTTAAAGGTCTACAGCACAAGAGCAACACGCAAACGCTCGTGTCCCCTGAAGGAGTCAGCGCTGGTGACGATGCCGTGAATGGCGACGGCAGCGCTCGCAAACTCAATCTCAGTGGCTTTTACTTGGGCGTCGGCTTTCGTTTCTATCTCACTTTTCTTTAGCAAACTGGGCCCCTTTTGCTGTTGATGTCCGCTCGAACCCTCTCCAGCAGGTAGGAGGGCCAGTTCTAGATTGTCTCAAAAAAGAGCAAGGCGGTGATATCGCAGGCGATATCGTTTTTACGTCGACATTTGATATCACTGGTGATATCTTTTTATCATGGACTTCAAGCAGGCATCCGATACGCTAAAGAATTAAAAAAATGTCAGGTTCGCTGATCTGATTAAAATAGCTACTGAGTTTTTCGGTAAACCGAGGGTTAGTGGAAGTCATCACGTGTTCAAGACGCCTTGGCAAGGCAAGCCGTTTGTAAACCTTCAGGCGGATGGTAAGAATGCAAAACCGTACCAGGTAAAACAGGTGTTGGAAGCGATAAAAATAATTGAGTCAATGGGAGGGTCAAAGTGAAAAAGAAAATTAAAGACCTGATCAAGCGTTACACCTTCCGGGTAGAATGGTCTGATGAGGATGGAGTCTATCTCGCCATGGCTCTTGAACTTCCATCTGTTAAGGCCCACGGAGAGACGCCAGAAGGCGCGCTCGCTGAGGTTAAAATCCCGCTCGGTCTAGCTCTTGAAATGATGGACCAAAATCACGAGGACTTGCCAAGTCCAATTGCAACGCGCAAGTTTGGCGGCAAGTTCTTGGTTCGTGCAACGCCTGAGCTGCATAAAAATCTCACAATCCAAGCCGCAGAGGCCGGTGTTCCATTAAATCAATTTTTACTGATTAAGTTGGCGCAACCTTCCTAGTTTACAAACTGGTCCCGCTGGTTGTTGATCGCCCCCCCAACCAAATAGGGTTGGGGGGAGAGTTATCAATTGCAGCTGGCAGGAATACCCTCAATCCCGGTGTTCTTTAAAAAATAACACTTTCCAGAATTTCCTAACAAAATACCAAAGGCTCCAGCGGCATATCCCGCTCTCAGCAAGCCAGAATTCGTTGCGCTAGGTTCAATGTAAGTCGTGTAATTGATATCGGTGAAATCTAATCGAGGACTTCCGTTAATGTAGCTCACGTCGGTGGCAAAGGTAGGGTCAAACCAACGGACGGGTTCATCTGGATCACAAGATTTGCGACCGATTCTGGCGGAACCGGTTGAAGTCTGGGTGAGATCAGTCTGCTTCAGGTCGATGACGGTCACAATACCCTGGGTGAAGCATACTGCGTAACGGGCTTCCGCATAGCTTGTTACAAATTCCGCATCGGTCGATAACTCTTCGTCGGCCGGCTCCTCATTTTTTGACCCACCAGCTCGCACAAGAGGCTCATCTTCCAACACTCCAGCATCTGGGCCTGTCGCTAAGTTACTAACAAAGAGCAAATCGCCACTTACGCGAACGTTCTCGAGGGTACTGACCCAACCGTTTGGAATATCGAGGCTATATTCCACAACGTAAATTTGATTTTTCAGTTTATCGACAAAACGGTACAACCCCTTGCTGTCCGTATTAGATATTTGTTTAGTGCAGTTGGCGTCGCTGAAGACCTTTACGATTCGCCGGACTTTGCCTTTGGTGAACGTGATATCAAATTTACGATACGAATCAAAGCCGATGTCATGGCATTGTGAGAGCCATTGACCCTCAATATTCGGACCCTTTATGGTTGTTCGTTTGTCCATAAAGCGATTTGCTGGAGCAGGATTCTTTGGGCTGATACCTCGCACGGCCACCTTGCCACCGCCACACGCGCTGAGCAGGACAGCTAAGGTTGCAATCGACGCAACCGCAATTTTACTTCTGACTTTCATTTCGTCACTCCTTGTTCGGACACTTAATTGTGTCGCATGATCTCTAAAGCAAGGTAGGGGCCAAAATGAACTGTAAATTTTAAATATTAAAAATTAGGAAAAATATACTCGGTTTTTACGCGACCTTTGGGTGGCCGTTCTGTCGATTCAGGTATTTAGCCCGGCCCAAAATCGAGATAAAATGACGGGTTTCTGTGCATGAAGTTGTGTTGGCCAGTGAAGAGATTTCACGAATGTCCCAAATTCGTTAGCCAGTCGATCTGATTTAAAATTTTTGTTCTTAAAAGTTAAGCATCAAAAATCGAAAAAATACGGGTATTGTCACCTAAAACTTCAAATACTGTTTTAAAATGAGACATTTATTAATTTTTAGTTACTAAAAATATGAAAATACCGATGCTTAGGTATGAAGAGAGCTCCAAGAGTTCGCACTCGGCCAAATCAGCGCCGAGGGCAGAACACCCGAGAAAAGTTGGTTCTGGCAGCCGTTCGGGCTTTAAGCGAGAACAATATTTATGGATTTCGTCTTTCTCACGTCGCTAAGATTGCCAAGGTGCCACAGCCACTGGTGGACTATCATTTTGAAAGTTTGGAAGCACTATTGATGGCCATGGTGCTGTTTCAGTTGCAAAAGCTAAAGACGCTATCGATTGAGGCCATTGAGAAGAATTCAATGGATCCTCGTCAAGCGTTGGCAGCATATATCCGCGTGCCATTTGAGCTGTCCTCAACCGATCACGGATTTCGTGCCGTATGGTCCAGCTATTACCATTTGGCCGTGGTGAGTAGGCCATTTGCTGATTTGAACAAAGGAGTGCGTGAGACTGGTCATGACCGGATTCAAATGTTGATTCAAAACATTATAGTGCGCGAAGCTCGCACAACAAAAGCGCCAAGACATCTGACTTCAGAGGTTGCCACGGCCATTCAGGGGCTAATTACGGGTTGTGGGTTCATGGCTAGCGCCGAAACTGGTGGCAATTTTAAACTGGCGGCAGAAATCGTTGTAAATAGCGCCAATCAACTGATCGATGGCCATTTTTCAAAGGGCGTCTAGAACGGTTGAAGGTTCGACAGCAGGAGCTGCCTCGCATAGATGTTTTGTGTCAAGCGCTGCCCCGTTAGGCCAAGTCTGTGCATAGTCAAAATTTGATCTAGAGTGAAGAAGAACATATGCTGAGTCGCCAGACTTCCGCGGTAGGTCCATTGTTCGCTTGAACTATTGCTTTTCAGGGTCCCCTCAATTTTTTCATGGGATTCAGGGGCAAGCTGCATTATGCGTTTGGCTAAGGTAGGATTGAATGTTGTGATTCCAAATTTTATTCCTCGGCTTTTGAGCCATTGGATATCAAATCCTGGTATATGTGAGGAGTCTCGGAGCATGTATTGTAAAACTCCTAACAATGTGCGCTCCACATACTGTGGATCGGTCTCAAGTGCGTTTGGATCTAGATTCGAGATTTCTACGGCGTTTTTGTTTTGATAGACGGGGCCGGTGAGGGCAATGTCGGCCAGGTCATCATATTCGCCATTGTTCCAGGTCGGATAGTTATAATTGTTCGATGCAAGATTCAATCGCAAGGCCCGCCCTTGCGATTGATTTAACGAAAATCCAACTCGATGAATGAGGTAGGCAAGTCGTAAATCGGCGATTTGCGAAGTGTCGTGTAAGACTAAAGGTGGGCGTCCAGGTGCGGAGTCAAGTGGCGTCACGCGGACCACATGGCTCGCGATCAGAAAGTTGATTGCGGTTTCGTTATCTAGATATTCTCTGTTGCCATTCTCTTCCTTTGAATTTTGAATCAGCGTTTCAATCCGATTCGATGAACTTCGAGGTGGAAATCGTTTCAAGGCTTCCTTTAGTGGCACCAAGAACAATGCGTCGCTTGTATTTTTCCAGTCGGTTGGAAACAAGCGATTCGGAAAGTATCGATTGTAGAGCGCCGTATTTCGAGGATCAAAGGAGTGAAACATGATGTATGCATCCTCTACTCGAGCTCCAGCTGCGATTGTGTCATGATAATTTGATGCCGCCAGGAGACCTGCAAGTGGTTGCGCTTCGCTCGGAAGATCCTGAGCCGTTCGCCCCCATTCGAAAACCAGTGGATACTTGCGACGATCAAAAGTCCGTGCAAGGTCTTGTCTTGCAGGATCGTACTCCCAAGGCAATTTGTTTACCCTGACAACTCCAGACTTTGTATCGAGATATTGACCGGCAACACTCCACATGCTGGCTGTCACGAAATCCGCCAAATCATTGGAGGCTACGGCGTCTGGATTTGAAAAAGGATTCAACCGTTGCCGCCATTTCGTTCCGAATAGATCCTCGGCTTCTGTAGTCGATAGGCTTCGGTTTGCTAAAAGCATTTTCACAGAAGAACGATGAAAATTCATACTCATCTTTACGTAGCTCATAACATCTTGCGTGTTGATATACCCGGTTGAGGTCATTTTATTGAGAGGAAAATACTGGTGGTCGGCGAGCAAGCTTTCGCATTCCGAATATCCGACCTTTTCCTTTACGTGCAGTGGACCTTCAGCCGCAAAGCGTGCGCCGTCGAATGTCCAGCGAAGGCTCTGGGCAGCTATTTGTGGGGTTGGCCCCATAAAATGGGTGAAGGTTAACGATCGATTCTTTGCCCGCCTGAGTTGTTCTGAGTTTTCATGAAGCTTAGACTCTCCCAGTGAAGGGCAAGAATAGAGGGCTGAGAGTAGAATAATGAGTATTTGCTTTCGCCACCAGCCGACAGATTTTGCCATATTGCCAAATAGAGCAATAAAAATGCCAAAGCCGATATCAGGTGGGAGGTAAAGGCGAGGTCCTTGTGTTTGGCGGTACATTTTGGACCTTGGGAATATAGGGAATTCTGAATCTCAACTGCCTTAGATCAAAGGTGGACCCATACTGCACAACTCCGCTGCGGAGTCGAATAGGTCAACTGACTAACGTTTTTCGGCACCTGAATAATCAAGGATTCTTAAGTCCTATTTAACAGGGCCTGGCTGGCTAAGGCCTTGCAAACTAGGTTTGGAATGAAGCACATTATTTGTTGTCTGACATTTCTTGGTTTAATGCTCACGCTCCCTCCGGCTATGGCGGCGTCGATGGATCGGCAGGGCTACTTAGTCGATTCGTACGCGGCCCTGCCGGATATTCTCCGCATGTTGCACGCGAGTAAGAACACTTTGGATCCTCAAACACGAGCGTTTGCCGGGTCCATTTTGAATCTCATGTCCACGGTGTCGGCACCTCCACTGGTTTTTGTGGATGATCAAACACAGTTTGTTATACCTCCAAGTCAGATCCCTCGACTCATGCGCGCGCCAGATGATCCTCAGGGTCCGATATTTGTAAATCGCTCACTTCTCAATTCTGAAGAATTCAATTTAGACCTGCTTCAACTGCTGAAACTGCTTTTGCACGAGCTGGGACACAAGACGGGGAAAGATGTTAGCCGCCAATTAAAAATCGCCACCGGCGCCAATAAAAAATGGCCATTTAACCTCCGCCCCAAGGCGGAGAAGGAGTGGTGCTTATGAAGAAGTGGGAAGAGGCAAGTCGAGGAGAGATTTTAAAGGGCGAGGCTATATCGTTGGTTTTCCTTGATCATCCGTATCTAGAGGATTTTTTCTTTGATCCAAAGATGGCCCAGCTGAAGGCCTCCCCTTTAGAAATTCTAGAACTGTCTAAAAGTTTTTCATCTGGCGAGCGCCTCCTTATTCAGGTGGCCTTGGACATCTGGAGCGGAACCGGCGAGGCCAAGCTCTCTGAAGTGTTAGAGCGGTTGGATGAGGCTAATGTTCATAACGTGCTGAATGGTCTAGGGTTCTTAGTCAGAGGATTTGGCGACAATTAAATTTAGCCAGCTCGAGTTCACTTTTTCGCCAATTAAAATTCGCCACTGAATTTCCCCACCAGGACTGAGAGGCCCTGGTGGGCTTTGTTTTGCCGGATTTGGTTTTAAACCAAAAACGGAGGCAAGAGGATGGTGTCCATGTATTCATTTCAAAATATCAGAGTTCTAAAGGCAGCGGGAAAGAACTTCACCCAAATAGCTGAGGAGCTGGGACTGAACCGATCAACAGTTCGGAAGTATGCAAAGAGCAATACTCCACCCAAGTACAAGCCCCGCAAGGTTCCCTCGCGCGAAGATCCATTGGCGCCACATTATGAGGATATGGAGAGGTTGCTTGAGAGAGCACCGAAGCTATCAGCCAGCGAAATGTTCGAGTGGCTGGTCGAGCGAGGCTACAAGGGCAGCGAGCGCACGGTTCAGAGAAAGTTCAAAGTGAAGCGAGACTCAAAGCCCAAGGAGCGGGATTTTGAACAGGTCTACGAGCCTGGTGAGCAGAGTCAGTTTGATTTTAAAGAGAGTCTTGAACTGCCATTTAAAGGGGGTCCACTCAAAGTGAATCTCCATGTGGGGACTTTGCCATTTTCTGACTATGTTTCAGTAAAAGCTTATCCCAATAAAAACTATGAGTGTTTTATGGATGGGGTCCAGAGTTTTTTCGAGACGATTGGTGGGATGACAAAAAACATTCGCTTCGACAACCTATCGCCAGTTGTAAAAAAGATTTTGCCAGAAGGAGGGCGTCTTTACACGAATAAGTTCAGTGCAGCGGCAAAACACTATGGCTTTGGTCTTCTGCCCTGCTCACCTGGCCGGGGGAATGAAAAAGGAGACGTTGAAAGGGACATCCAGACAATCACACGGAGATTTTTAAACCATGTCGCAGTTGAAGGTCTTGTCTTCAAAGACTTTGAAGAGTTGAACTCTGAGCTTTTGAAATTTTGCCAGAGGCGTCGATCAGAAGAGACTCGCACCCAATTTGCAATAGAGAGCAAGGCTCTTCTGCCTTGTCCAGAGCGGGATGAGGATGTGCTGACAAGGTGTGAAGAAGTCAGGGCCACGGATCTTGGGACCATTAATATTATGCGATCCATCTACTCAGTTCCAGACGAAGCTATTGGGGTACTGTGCTGGGTGGTGCCTGGTCCTTACGAGCTAAAGATATATCGCAATGATACTCGGGCTCACATAGCCACCCATCCAAGAAAGCCCGAGAAGGAACACAGCATATTGATCGAGCATTGCCTGCGTGGGCTGCTGCGAAAGCCTCGTGCAATGATCAGATGGGCCCATAGAGAGATCCTTTTCCCTGCACCAGAACTGAATGCTTTTTACAACAGACTACGGCACCAAGACTCAAGCGGAGCTGAGCGTGAGTTCCTACGAACTGTGAATCTGGTCCAGCAGATCCCAATGCCAGAGATTATCGCAGCAGTAGGGCTCGTGCTTGAGATGAGCTCCGTGAGCTTTGAGGCGGTCAAGGAGTTACTGTTAGTCGAGAGGCGCCCAGGAAAGATTTTAGCGCTTTCTGAACGACATAACCAACAACCCATAGTGCCCAATCTCGGAGCCTATGACGAATTAATCCCCAAAGTGGGAGGAGGATAACATGACACACGAACAACTCACTCAAGATCTAGCTGAGCTCGGGCTTGGCAGGATGGCCACAGAATATGTGGAGATGGCAAAAGCTGCCGAGAAAAAAGGGAGTACCTACGAGCAGTATCTGGGCTTTTTGACCAAGCTCGAGCTGCAGGCAAAATCTGAAGCCAGACGGCAGAGGCTTATTCAAGCTGCAAAGCTACCCAGAGCAAAAAGACTAGAGACCTTTGAATGGGGCAACCGTGAGGGCTTTACCTTAGAGCAGTTCAACCGACTTGCAACAGGACAGTTTTTAAAGGATGCCACCAATATTGTTTTCTACGGCGACTTCGGTGTAGGTAAGTCTCATCTCGCTGAGGCACTCATTGTTAAGCTCTGTGAGCTCGGCAGAAAGTGTTATTTTACCTCTACCCACACACTGATTGAGCAAATGATTGAGGCTAAAAAAAATCTAACCCTCACGCATCTGCTAAAACGAATTGATCGCTTTGACCTACTGGCCTTGGACGAACTGGGATTTCTGCCTCAAACAACTGAAGGAGCAGATCTTCTCTTTCAACTTATATCTCAGCGTGATGAGCGAAGGAGTACTCTCATCACCACAAACCTAACATTCTCTGAGTGGGACAAAGTCTTTGTAAACCCACTGAGCACTGCAGCTGCTGTAGATCGTATCATCCACAAGTGTGAGACCTTCAATATCAAAGGACCAAGCTGGAGAGCGGAGACTGCGAAAAAAAGAAAGTCAAAACCAGACGTCTTGACAACAGTGTAAAAAACTTCTACACAGTCCCCATCAACTGGCCAAATTTAATTGGCGCCGAACCGAAAAAATGTCGAAATTTAAATGTCGGATAACAGGGAGTGCGCTGGCCCGCGATTCTGCCCCAAGTTGCGCCGTGATCACGGAGCGAGCCGGAAGAGGCGATTGGGTCCGGCGCAATGGTTGGTAATCGAAGCCATTTTAGGAACAGAACTCGAGCCCATCAATATAGACGAGGCGTTTGAGGAGTCTGTGCGCGAGTGTCACTCACAAACCGTGTCCGTTCTTTGGATGAATTTGGATGCGGTACAAATCGCGCAGAAAATGGACCCGGTCTGGTGGAGTATCGCGAAGTCCGAATGGTTGGATCAAGAAGTGGATGCTGAGCAGGTCGTCGCCGTTCACGGAGTTACCGACTATTTCTGGAAACACGGCATAGAAGAACTACTCAGTGGCATTTGATCGGGCTAGATCCTGAGCGTGATCATGTTACGCTCGGGAAATCTTTCCCGACGATGCCGCGAAGTCCTTCTGGTGTTAGGACTTTTTCTTTTGCGTAGGTAGTGGTGAGGAAAACATTCTCGAATCCGGCGGATATAAGTCGTGCTGCGGCGGCAGGACCAGTTGGCTCCCCCTCAAAAAAATAGTCGACGTAAATTGGAACTGTGCGCTCAATTCGCGAGGCCACATTAAAGAAGTCATCGGCGGAGGCAAAGCATTCAATTCCCACATTGATTTGTTCAGCTTTGCCGATCCAAGCCATGCGGCAAGCACGAGAGTCATCGATCAAAACAAGCTTCGTTTTTTCACTTGAGAGAATCTTGAATTGAATTTTGCCTAAGTCGATCTTATCTATTACACGAAGCCCGTTGGCTTGCACAGTTTCCATACGACTGCATTCCGTTGCTCGACCAGTCACTAAGAAAGCCGAATCGCAAAGTTCTAAATCGATGAGAATATCTACGCCGGTCTCATTCGAGTCTCTGGACAGTTCATAGTCGACGAAATAGATCGCCGTGACTCGATTATTTTTTAAAACCCATGCGCGAAGCTCATCGCCTCGAGCTAAAAAATGTAGCCTTTCGCGAGCCAGATCTGGAGGTAAAATCTCTTTCCAAAATTGGTGGATAAGAGTGTCGTTGTCCAAAAAAACAAGCTGCGTGTCCGCAGCAACTTCGATCTCAAAGCTGCGGTTGAGAGCAGATATCGGCAGCATAATCTGCACAAGCGTTCCCTCGCCCGGCGTGGAGGAGAGAACGATCTCTCCTCCCATCGCTTCAATGACTGACCTCGCCTGATAAAGGCCGATTCCAGTCCCGCCACGCTTAAAGGAAACTCCTTGCTCAAAAACGCTGTGAATCACCTTTGCAGGAATCCCACACCCATTGTCGCTTATCAAAATCTCGGCGCTATTGCCGAACTGTCTTAACTTTACGGAAATGACCCCGGAGGACGTGCCGATAGCCTCAATTGCATTCCTAATAATGTTGGATAGCGCAGAAGAGAGCTCGTATCTGACGCCACGGACGGATACATCACCCGTTGGAAAATCGGTAACAATCCCACAGTTCTCGCCGGCCAAAGCCCTAGCTTCCTTCGCCACAAACGAGAGTAGCTTTGACAAACTGAAGATGTCGGCCTGCTCAGGCGTTAGGTCCCCACGGTATTGCCGTAATAGCTTTTGGGCCAGAGACTTCATCTGATCAAGTTCACTCTGAATTTCGTCAAAGCCGTGAATCTTTCGTCCGGAGCTAAGGCCCAG
Organism: Bdellovibrionales bacterium; assembly: GCA_041739415.1. Lineage (GTDB taxonomy): Bacteria > Bdellovibrionota > Bdellovibrionia > Bdellovibrionales > UBA1609 > JALHOQ01. The sequence goes on from JBGSNU010000038.1 coordinate 11,361, forward strand.
GATCTGTTGAATGACCGAAGCCGGGCCGCTGATGTCGTGAGCCACTTGCGCGGCCAATTCTCCAAGCTGAATTTTCGCCTCATTCTCAATCGCAAACTCCCGTCGCTGGACTATTTTGATCCCGCCGAATAGGACGATGATAAAGAGTAGCAGCGCCACGACAGTGAAGAAAAATAATCTTTGCAAAAATGTGGACTCGACCGCAAATATCAACACAAGATCAGAGCGATTTGGAACGACATAGACTGCCTGCTTTTGAAAAAATCCCGTAGCCACGACTCGTATTTTTTCGGCACTTACCCGAGCGTCGACAGTAGGCGGCTGAATTGGAATGCCCACTTCGATAAGTCGCAAAGGTGGCGATGCGGAAGTATCAAAAAGTGCCACTCCCTTAACGAACTGCGATGAAAGCAATATTCTCTGGTTCTTGGTTATCGATGTTAAAAGATTTCCTTCTTGGATGGCGACGGCTTCCGATTGAAGCCAGCTGTTGATCAATTCTCGGCCAACAGAGCTGAGGTAGAAGTCAAAGGTGATGTAAACGCCAACAATGCAAACGGCGGCAGCCATCGAGAAAAGCGTCGCCGCATTGAAAAACTTAAACTTCTTGCCGCGTTTTACAGACATAGTCGTTCCAGAGCCCCTCCGACAAACGGCGGCTGGTCTTTGAAGTGACACCGATAGACTTGGACAAGGTCGTCGAGTTTATGGGGGACGACTTCGTCAATGTCGAGTCTTGGTAGAGTGATTGCTTGCGTTCCGTGATCTAGAATTCGGTCCATCGCTTTAGCCGAGCCGACTTCGGTTTGCCCAAAGTACGCAAGTCGCCTCTCGTAAAAGGTAGACGGGGTAGCTTGGCCTTTAATAATCTTTCGAAGTCCAAGCGCGTGGCGCGATAGTTCACAGAGCGCACGGAAATCAGTAGTATCAACGTCCGTCGATGAACCACATGCGCCGCCGGAGATGACCCCGAAGGGTTTGAGGAACGCAAAAAAGATTGCGACCTCGGAGCCTCCGCCATTTGCGAGTCGTGGAGAAATTCGGTAAACAGCATCCACTGGTAAAATGCCTGAGAGCTCGCTCAACAGAAATCCAGAAGCGGACTTAGCGATGGGCTCCTCAATCTTACTGCAGCCGTGGTCAATGTCCGACTGATCCCACCACGAACTCCATGCATATCGCTCGATGGCCTCATTTAGTGCATTTGACCGGGCGGCTGCGGCAGCGCTTGCAACCACTCCCACCGGAAATGCCGCAAAACCATCGGATCTGTCGGTCTGGCAGCTTGGGTATTTCATAAACTTGCCCTCACCAAATGCTCGTCGTTCAATCATCTCTACAAGGCCTTTTAGCACCGCGATATCCGGGTCCACATCCATGCCAGTGAAGATAGACTCCGCAACCACTTCTGAGTTTAGCTCGTCATAGATGCTGGCGAGAATGACCGGACCGAGCCGCGACAGTTCGATATTTTTTGGCAGAGCATCGCGGGCTTTTAGCCGAGCTGCAAATTCCAATAAAAACTTCGAGTGCTTTGCCACTACTTCACCTTAAAGACTTGCCAGGGCGCAGGAGAGGTGATGGCAAAGGGCACGTCGGCCAGCGTATGTTGACTTGAAGCCGCAAAAAAACGTCTAACATGTGTGTACACGTTGAGATTCGCTTGTTCATAAATGCGCCTATTCACCTTTGCAAAACCATCCGGCTTTTCACCAAGGTCACTGATGAGCTGTTGCACCGTAGGATCTGCGCTAACGAACTTGAGGACTTTATGAAGGTTAGGGGTCAAAAGCATTTTCATGTCGCCTGCGGGATCGAGCGCCCAAAAACCTGATGAGGCACTCGAGACCCAAATTTTGCCGACTGCAAATAGATCTGTGACCTCTTTTCGGTTCGAAACGATGATGGGTTTGGTCAGGCCCGTGCCCATTTTTGCCATCGTCTTTTCAAGGGTCTCGATGAACATCGAGCGTTTTTCAGAGGTGGCATAGCCCCACGGAATTTTCGACTTGGCGAAGGTCGACATGCATTGCGCCACCTCTTTGTCGGATAGAGGCGAGCTCTTCTCCAAATCTACTGAGGAGATGTAGCCAGGAAGAATTTTAGTAAAAATGCTCGACTCCATTGGCTTCGAATTCCCGAAAAGCTCGACGTAAGAGTCTCTGAATTTTTTAGCGAAAAGTCGTCGGCAGTTTCTATCTTTGAATGGACCATAATCTGGATTCAGGAGCAGCGTAGAAAATCGCGACGCTGGAGTAAATTTTATTCTTAGTTTTTTGGTAATCATCGCCATATCGTCGCTCGAAAACGAGATCTCGTTTCCAGCCATCACGGTAGTGGCATTCATCGAGGGAATCAAATCGAGTAGGCCTTCCGGCAGTACGTAATCAAACCGCATTCTTTGCGGAGCTTTCACGCCATCAATAGTTGAGCCTTCGCGTAGGGCAAACTGATAGGAGCTATTTGTCTTGTCGACTATACGGTAGTGGCCACTTGCCGGCACACTTGCGCAACTGATTGTATTCGTATCCACGTCGACACATCTCTTTGGAATAACTGAAAACAGTTCTAGGCAGAAGCGAAACAGCGGATGATCAACGTCTCCGCTGAGTCTGTTCGAGATTTTTTGTCCGTCTACCTTGATTCCAATCGGAAGTGATTTCAGCGGTGTCTTGGCCTTCACCCATTCCCTAATTCCCTCAATCTTCTCTAGGATCGGGAAACTGGGTCTCGTGTATGCCATACGAGCTACAGCAAATACAACATCTTGAGCAGAGAGTTCCGTGCCATCATCAAAATGAAGACCCTTTTTGACGGTCCAATGAATCGTCCGCGTGGAAGGCTCATACCTAAAGGATTCAAGAACATGACTCGAGAGCTGATTCTCGGCGCTGACTTCCATTGGCGTCGCATAAATCATTCGAGTCACCGGCAAATTATTGCCGGCGTCGGCGTCCAACGGATCAAGCGAAGTCGGTGGACCGGACTCCGTAATGATATATCGAAATATCTCACCTTCCTTGGCGCCCAAATCAAAACTCATTGCGACACCTAAACAAAATAGTCCAACGACTATCGCTTTTGATTTTATCATTCATGCCAACCTTCCAAAATCTACTGCATGACATCCTGAGTCCCAACGTTCGCTTCAAAAATTCCGACTTCGCGAACATTGACCTTATCTCCCAGAACCAGCTTCAACTTACTGAGCGTATCTTGTGCGAAGTCTTCGCTCCGCTCGTCGTTTAATATTTCGTCGAGGCGCACTTGATTGATCTGATACCAATCCGGAGTCCCGAACGGGACAAGCACTCCACTTTGTACCAACTCCTCTAGTATCGCCTGCTTAGTCTGTGAGGTAGGAATTTGAATTGGCCCACCCTCAGCATGGACAAATCCAGACGAAACTAAGACGGCCAGCAAACTAAGAACCTTTTTTCTGATTGGCTTTTTCATATCATTCCCCTTTTATTTTCGAGCCACTGTACTTTTATCGTCAACAAAACCTAAGCCTTGAGAAATCAGCGTCTTGCGCAAAGCCTCCAACTGTTCGACGCTCGCACGGAGCAGCTCAACGACAAGACCTCGGTTTGGTATCGGCGCTTCGAGAAGGTCGGCAGCGACCTTAAAATTGCAAATAGCTGAGGTCAGATCATGTTCCAATTTATCACCCCAATCACCGCGCCTCATTCGCCACGTCCCTTCGAGGTCTTATATTCATCGACTTCATTTTCACGCTTAACGTGGCTTTTGAAACTTGAAGAAACTTTGCCGCGAGCGAAACGTTTTTATATCGCGCGACCGCTTCCTCGATAAGTTTACGATCAAAGATTTGTTGTGCCTTTTTGTAGCCGGGGAAATCATCATCGATAAAATCAGTCTCTATTGACTCGAGTTCAGAGAGCTTTAGCTTTATGTCTCGAGATTTGCGTCTTTGATTTTCCGTTACGCCCACCACACTCTTCCATTGCCGAAAATCTGGATACCCCTGTCGGTCAAAACTCGCGAAGGTGACAAAGCGTTCGATGACGTTTTGAATGCCACGAATGTTACCAGGAACGCCATCACGCATAAGGTAGCGGGAAAAGTCCTCTGGGAAATCTTTGAAAAAGATCTTCTTCTCCGGCTTTTGGGAGCGAATCCTTGCGCAGATGGATTCTAAAATATCTGGCAAGTCCTCTTTCCTTTCCTCAAGTAGAGGAACATCAAGTTCCAGAGCCGCAATTCGCATGTAGAGGTCCTCACGAAATTTTCCAGTTTCAACGAGGTCCTTAATATTTTTATTCGTCGCAAAGATGAACCGGGCATTTGTCTTGATTGGTTGACGGCCTCCAACGCGGATGTATTCTTTCTCCTCAACGACCTTTAGTAGACGAAGCTGCATCTCGGGGCTGGCGTCGCCAACTTCATCGAGAAAGATATCGCCACTCTTGGCGACGTCAAGCAGCCCGGTCTTCATCTTGGAGCCTGAGCCCGTGAAGGAATAGGGATCTTGGCCAAAAAGCTCGGACTGCGCCAAACTATCGGGCATCGCACCAATATTAATATTTACAAATGGACGACGGCCGCCCTGATGCTTTGATCTATATTCGTTAATTCGTCTTGCGATTGCACCTTTACCGATGCCACTGGGGCCGAGCAAAAGTGCTGGATGATGAGAGTCCGCCACAGCTTTGATTTTTTGATCAAATCGCACCATTGTTGGGCTCTTGCAGATGAATTCGGCATAGATGCCTTCGCGATTGAATGTCTGGCGGCTGACGGTGAGGTCAATGCCATCCATAGAGCTTTGATAGGCCCTTCGAAGTGCCGCCTCCCGTTGTGCGGCCCGCTCTTCGTCGGCACCTTTGATAATATAATCGTAGGCGCCATTTCTTAAGGCTCGCGAAATCTCGTGAGGTTTTTCGGATGCGGTGAGCATGATGATTTGTGAAACAGGTTGAATCTCTTGAAGGAGGCGAATGTGATCGATACCAGAAATGGGTTCGCCAGTCGCATCAGTTCCCAAATCCTTATCGAGCAAAATAATTTGGTAGATTCTTGTGCTCATCATCAGGATCGCGCCTTCGATATCAGCGACTTCATCAATGACCAAAGCTCCGGCGCCTTGCCGAAACACCTTCTCACATTCAAGTCGATTGACGATGCGGTCCGCCTTTTGGTCATCCACGATCAGTATGCATACTTGATTTTTGTCGTCCATTGAATCCATGAGACTCGCTTCTAGTATTGGTTTCCTGCCTTTGACAGCCCCAACAACTATCCGGGTCATCGCACTATTTCAATACGTAAAATTTACTTTTTAGGTCATACACGTTCAGTTTTCTAAACCATCTTGTTTAGAAAACTAGATTCCTAAACAAATTTTAGCTTGGTAGAGACCACTCCTAAACTCGAGTTTCACATGAGTTTTCAACGGGTTATCCATCAACTTCTTTGCCTACAATTCCCTGGCATCTCGGTTGCCTTAAGCGTCTATGAGCGGCCGCAATTTCGTGGGCGCATACGTAAGGAGTTTTTGATGAAACTACAACTTATTGGACGACCAGTCCCTGGCGAGAGTGGACCCCGCTTAATGCCAGTAAATCATTTTAAGAAGTGTCCCGCTTGCGGATGTGCCGAGCTGATTGAATCTAAGCCAGACGTCCTATGTACGGAGTGCAATTGGGATTCAACTGCCTGGGACGTCAGCCGCGGCGGAATGGACAACCTTTACTCGGCCGCCAAAGAGTTTGGCATTCCCGTGATGGAGTCCTCCATCGCAAAGAGTTCCGATTGTCCAGCTCACAAGGCTTTGAGCGCAGCTACCAACCAACCCACTCGCGCAGTGGAAGGAGCATAGTCACCATGAACCCACATAAAATTTTGGATCGACCAAAGGTATGCAAACTCGAACTTCTTGTCGGCAGTGTGGCCATTGAACGCATGACGAAGAGGACCTGGCTCGAATCTCTTTTTAGACTCCTGAGTCCGAACAATTCTGATCTCACGTTGGAGACTTGGCGAGACCTCGAGACGAAGCGCGGTGCCAATGGCACCAACTCGGCGGAGCGGAGCTACTCAACTTACGAACACCGGCGCATCTAGGATGGCCATCATGAAAAACCAGATTCGAAAGCCAGACAAGCGGCAGTCAATGAAGAGACGACTGCTTAGGCAAGAGGTCGATGAGGCGCTACTCGATGCCTACCTAGGATCTTGTCCCAAATGTGGAGGCAGTGTGTTCGGTGCGCTAGATGAACCAATTTGCCGAGATTGTGGCTGGGGTCACAACGAAGCCATTTTAGAAAGAGGTACTGCATGAAATCCAAAATCATTCCGATGGACGTGGGCTCGCAAAGATACGAGGTATTCAATGTCTTCATTGGCAGTATCGACGAACAGAATCAGGTGGTCGCGAGTGACCGCGTGGGCGTCGCCTTCCTAAAGGGCAAATCAAAAGTGTTCTCGATGAGACTTTGGATGCTCGACGCAATGAAATACTTCGTAGCGCCGAATGACGCTGACCCCGCTCTCTACGACATCTTGTCACTCGAGGAATACACGGCCCGTGACGGTGAACTCAAGTCGCAATGGCACAGAGTTGGTCAAGGTCAGTACTTCGGAAACTATGTGAAGCTAAAATTTTACCTTCTCGATCAAGAACTCTACCTCTCTCTTTTTCCTAACAAACGGGAGGCCCATGATTCTGCCGCATAAAAGTGAAACGTATGAAGTTACGACTGAATCCACAACTTACAGGAGTATTATGAGTAAAAAGGAATGTTGCTTAGTTCTGGCGTTGGTCGCCGTTTTAGTGCTGGCGCCGGATTTCGCCCATGCAAGTCTTGAATCGTCGCTCGAGGCGATTAAATCGCGCCTGACCGGCGTTATCATGCCCGTACTCTCTGTGATCGGGATGTGTATTGCCGGAATTTCGTTTTACTCTGGCAATGAAAACGCCAAGCGACATATCGCCTACGCCGTCTTCGGCTGCCTGATCGGATTTGGTTCTCAGGTCATCGTGGACTTCTTTGCAAGTCTGGTGCGCTGATGAGCGATGAACTCTTTTCTAGCAAGGTGCCGCGCTCTCTCGAAACCAAGACCAAACTTTTTGGCTTTGAAATTGGCGACTTGCTCCTCGTTTTTATCAATCTCTCCGTTCTAAATCTAGTTTTTGGAGGATCAAAACTCCGCTACCCCCTCGTCTGGGGTTCGACCACATTTTTGCTCGCAATGATCTACTTCGTGAAACGCGGTCGCCCGGACAATTTTATTCAACACTCAATCGAACACCTCACCAGACCTGCGGTTCTTATTGCAAATTCTCATGATGAAAAGGCCAGACCATTTTGTAAGGAGGACCACTGTGCATAATGCCAACCAATCGCTCGCTCATGAAATTCCCTACTGGGACGTAATATCAGATCCGGTCCCGCACGTTGTTCTTCACGACGGTTCGATTTCTCTAGGTCTTGAGCTCGTACCGCTGGACATCGAATGTTTTGACGCAGCAAATATCAACAATCTGACTTTGACGTTTCGAACGTTTCTTAATTCACTGCAAGAAAAAACAGGTGCGCAAATCTATCTCCGCGTGCATTCCGACTTTAAACGACTAATCGATAAGCATGAAAGGGATCGCCTCGAGGATTTAAATCTGGTCATTCGCGAGATTGACGATCAGCGACTCGTGCAGACCCGTGCTGATATGAGTGAAGGCTCTCTATATAATATGAGCCTCTATCTAATATTGAAGGAACCAACACGCCTCCAAAAGCGGTTCTCACTGTTTTCTAGCAGTGAAAAATTCACGGCGCTCTCAAAGGAGCAGTATCAGGAAACTCTTGAAGCCCTTACTCAGAATATGGAGTCGGCCAAAGGTGTGCTAGAGGGTGCTGGTATTCGCGTAAAGACCCTAAGCCGCGACGAGACTCTCGACATTCTCTACTCTTGCCTAAATCCAATGCGAGCAAAAGTTGAGCCGACGCCCGAGATGCCTGAGTTTAAGAAATGTGATTTGGAACTGGCAACACTCCCCCAGTCCACAAGGGAGCGATTGCTTTTTGGCGACGTGGTGTTTGGTACAGGCGATTTTACGCTCAACTCAGTTACCCACCGGGTAATCACAATAAAAAATATGCCTGAGGTCACGTACGCCGGAATGCTGGCCTCCATTCTTCGCTTAAAGTTCCACTATGAGCTGACACTTTCTATTGATTCGCCCGACCAAAGTCGTGAGCTGTCTAGGCTCCAGCAAGGACGACGCATGGCTCACTCGCTGGCGGCCGGGAGCGGTCAACGTCCAGCGGATTTGGAGAATGAATCTAAGCTCAGTTCGACTGAAGAGCTACTGAGAGAGATCCTAAATTCCGGTCAGAAAATTTTCTCTTTCCAATTCCGTATCGTTCTAAAAGTTCAAAATTCAAAAAGTGCCAGGAGGCATCTAGAGCAAATGACTCGCGAGGTGCTCTCGCGTATCCGTTCGCTTTCTGGCGCTGAGGCTATTCATGAAACTGTTGGTAGCTGGAAGATTTTTAAAAATGATCTACCGTTTGCTCCAATCGAACAGATTCGCGGCAAGCGTATTAAGACAAATAATTTAGCCGATTTCCTACCACTCTATGGACCACGCCGTGGCGACGACGACCCGGTAGTCATCCTCCACAATAGACTCGGCGGACTGGTGTCGCTAAATCCCTTCGACTCCAAACTACCCAATTACAACGCGCTTGTTACAGGATCATCTGGGGCCGGTAAATCGTTTTTAAATAATTACATCACGCTCCAACAGATGACTCGAAAGACCAGGCTCTTTGTGATCGACATTGGCGGCTCGTACAAAAAGTTAACTGAGGCTCTGGGCGGAGAGTATTTCGAAATCAGTCTCTCAGATAAATATACGCTGAACCCGTTTGTACTGTCAGAAGGCGAGACCGAGCCATCAAGTCAGAAGTTAAAGTCGCTCGTCGCCATCGTTGAGCAAATGGTCACCGAGGACGACCGACAGCGGCTATCAAAGATGGATCGCGTATTGCTCGAAAGAGCAATTATTGAAACTTACAAATCCGTTACCGGGAGATGGCCGAGGCTCTCTGATCTAAGGGATCGCTGTGAGAAGGCAATTGAGCCTGAACTTAAAAAAATCAGTGTTCTTTTGTACCCATGGACTGGCGAGCGTCCCTACGGCAAACTTCTCGACCGAGATTCAGGGATTGCTACAAACAAGATTGTCACCGCCTTCGACTTAAAGGGGCTCTCTCAATATCCAGACCTGCAAGGTGTAATGATTTTGATTCTCACGGATTTTATCTTGCGTGAGGTCGAAGCGGATAAATCCTCGTTCAAACGCATCATTCTCGACGAAGCCTGGGAGCTTCTAAAGTCTCAGGCGGCAGCAAACTTTATGGAGTATTGCGCTAGAACTCTTCGAAAAACTGGCTCGGGCATCACGTTCATCACTCAAGGGTTAGAGGAGATTGTGTCGAGTCCTATCGGCTCCGCAATCATCAACAACACCGCAACAAAAATAGTCTTACTTCAGCGTGGCGACACCAAAACACTGGTGAGCACGTTAAAAATAAATCCCCATGAATTGACACTTATCCAGTCACTCAGATCCAAGAAGGGCGAATATTCAGAAGCGTTCCTGATCGAAGGTGAAGAACGTCAGGTCATTCGAGTCTATCCAAGCCCCATGGAATATTGGCTCTCTACAAGTGATGCCACCGACAATTTGTTCATACAAGAGCTGATGGAGCAAAAGCAGGTCACCCTATGGGACGCAGTAAAACTCGCGGCGGCGGCATATCCATGGGGAAGAGCTATGGCGCCCAGTCTTCCAATAGCAAATGAAGAGGAGACCTAGGCATGAAACGAGCAATTGTGACGTTGGCTTTGTCCTTGTCGTTGATGACTCCAAACTACGCACGCGCAGATCTCTTTGGCGGAGACGTGGCCGTCCTTGTGCAAATCTTAGCGAACGCCCTGCAGCAGTTGGCACAACTGCGCCAACTACTGTCCACAGGCAACGACACGCTTGGCCTGCTTCGCGACATTAATACTGGGATTCGCGACGGACTCTCAATCATTCAGGTCATAAACCCAAAATTTAACCCTGGGCTCTACGGTAACGCCCGAGATGCCAATCAGGTCCTTCAAATCATCACCGACCTCTATGGTCAGATCCCGCAGACATCCCAATCGGGCCTCGAAGCTGCACAAGATCAAAGTGTCGCCGAAAGCCTTGCCATGCACGGCACACTCTACGAGTACGCCGATCAAGTCGACGCCGAATCACAACGAATGCTCTCTCATGCCAAGTTTGTCAGCCCACAAGGAGCTGCCAAACTTCAGGCACAGTCACTGGCAGTGCTCATTGGCGTGACCACTCAGGTGCTTCGCACCAATTCCGCGATGTTGAAAATGATGGCGCAAAATATGGCGCTCGAGAATCGGCAGAGCAAAATCAGATCGGAACAATTCAGGTCGAAGTATGAGGATATGTCAAATGCCCTGCGTGAACTTCCGGCAACTCAAAGCTTGAACAAGGTGGGGCTATGATTTCAAATTTCGACGTCCTAGGGTCGCTTGCCCGAACACTCCACGAAGACTTTGTGCATCTATATTACATTATGCTGCCGGTGTTCTTTATGATCGCCGTCGTCATTGAATGGTTTAAGACGGGAACGTCTGATGGCAACTTTATCGAGATCGTTCGTCGGGCGCTTATATGCACGCTCATACTGGTCGCGTTCAAAGATATTTCACAAGCGATCATTGCCATTAGCGATGGTATCGCAGACCGAATCGACAATATGTCGGGTCTCGACGCATTTTTGAAAATGGCGTCTGAGAAGACATCTACATACTCATTCTCGGTAAAATCGCTAATTCTTGCCTTTGATGATCTAGTGATCGCGGTCCTTTCGTATTTCAGCTACTTTGTTGTCTATATTGTCCGGTACCTGACGATAGCAATGTACTACTTCTACTGGATTTTCCTATCCATCAGCGCACCACTCCTTCTTTTGTTTGGTCTTTTTAAAGGTACGACCCAAATTCCGGTGAATCTCTTTCGCTCGATGTGCGAGGTGGCGAGCTGGAAAATATGCTGGGCCATCCTGTCTGCAATGCTCAAGTCTTTGGCCCTTGGGGACCTTTATAAAATGGAGGGCTCCTATATCACGGTCATTGTACTCAACTTTGTTATCGCCATTGCCATGCTATGTGTCCCGCTGATGGTGCGGTCCCTCGTTGGCGGCGGCATTCATGGGACCACTTCCAACGTTGCAGGGATGGCCGTCGCAGCAGCGATGCTCGCAAAAAAAGGAGCAGTTGCAATGGCAAAGACTCGCGTAGATGCCACGTCCCAGCCTCATTCATTTCATCGTTCCCCGGATTCCCAATCTAAACCCGTGAAGAGGAGAAACACATGACTCATAAATTTTCGAATATTTTCAGTGACCTCAACTATCAGAACCAAGTGCTTAAGTCCGTAGTTTTCGGTCTCATAACTTTGTTACTGATCGCACTCGCAGCGATTCTCATATTCTCAAGTCGAGGTCCAACCGTAATTGGCTTAAGTGAAAGCGGCGAGGTCGTGACTCTTACCGAGGATCTAACTTCAAGGCAGCTTGAAGCGGGCATTCGCCATTACATCAAGCTCAGGTACAACTGGCGCAAAGAAAATATCTTAAGCCAGTCAAAGCTAACCGAGGGAATGGTGGCGAGTTCCGCATTGCAGGCGTATCGAAAGGTTGTGCAAGACCTTTTAAAGTTTACTACCAGTCGCAGCGTCGAGCAGCGTGTCTATACCAAATCGGTCGATGTTGATTCAAAAAAACGCACCGCTTTTGTCTTAGCTGACCGTGTGAACGAAATTGAATCGCTAAAAGCCACGACCGAACTTCGCGTCGCCCTCAAATTCACTCTTGGGGAGAGAACAGTTTCAAACCCTTGGGGAATCTATATTGAAAAGGAAGCAGAAGGAGATGCCCGATGATTTTGCTGGCTTTGCTTAGCCTTAGTACGTGTGTGGCACTCGCAGCTCCCACCCGAAAAGTCGTAGTTCATAAAGACGAAGTTGTGACCGTTAAAACCGCGCTTGGGATTGCCACAATCATTCAAGTGCCAGACCAACCAAGCAGCGTTGTTCTAGGCGACGCCGCCGCATTCAAAGTCGAGTACCTCGATCAAGCCATTACCATTAAGCCGCTTCACGGGCGCGCGGTCTCAAATCTATTCATACACACGGACTATGACCGCTTCAGCGTCAAACTTGTGACCGGTGCTCAAGTGTTATCTGACTACGTCGTCTACTTAGCGCCATTTCGTGAGCCGAAACCAAGAATGCCTGGCGGCTTTGACAAATCACTGAGTTGGAAAGTGGTCGGTCTAGCCAAGAACTCACAGCTTGGTAAAGTAATACTTTCGCGGATAGCAAAAACGTCTGACCGCGTTTTTATCGAAATGGAGATCACAGCCAAGAATAGTTACCGACTTGATCCTGGAATCTTCTGGCTCAGTCAGGGACTTCAATACCAACCTATTCAAGAGTTACTTCTCTCATCGCTTGAGGTGAAGGCCGGGCGAAAGGTCACAGCAACGCTCGTTATCCGCAAATCTGACCTAAAACTCAATAAGGCGATCAGTGTTGAGGTTCGATCAAAGGATAAGGTCTCATTCCCCCTGAGAAAGGAGTTGGTGTGGAACGAATAAAGAAAATGCTTAGCGGAGTTCGAGGAGGTATTGGATGGCTTATCTGGAAGCCGCGTGAGCCCGGAGAAGAGAAGCTACAGATCAATACGAAAAGACTCTTGATCGTCGTGGCTCTTGCAACGCTCATTTTTACCGCCGTGGCACTGGTAGCTCCTGCGCCTGCGAAATACGTGGGCGAATTCCACGAAAAGCTGGACACGCAGGAGCGAGGAGAAGCCGAGGCCGCGCGCGAACACGATATCGTCAAGGCGACAGAGATGACACAAAGAGCGTTCTCTTTTGCTGGAGGCGGTGGCGGAACTCAACAAGGTCGTCGGGGGTCTTCAGGCTCAGATCGCAACTCCTCTATGATTCTCAATCGGCCGGGAATTAATGCCGGAAACCAACTGCCGGCAGGGACAAAGTTCATAGTTCGCTTAATGGACAAAGTCACAATTGGGAACCAGGCAGTACCAGTTATCGCGGAGGTCACGCGAGGGTTCCTAAATGACAACGGTGGCGGAATAACGGAGGGGTCTCGTCTATTTGGGTCAGCGCAATTTCAAAATGGAGCTGAGCGTGCCGTGATTCAGTTCCAATCCATCGCGAGTCCGTCGGGTTTGGTAAGAAATATTCAAGGGATCGCCATTGGCACCGACGGCCAAGCCGGAGTGAATGGCAATATTCGCTCAAACAGTATGAAGAACACCGCAGGCCAGTTCGCCTCAAGGTTCATCGGCGCATATGCTTCGGGCTCCCAGCAACGCGACTTCCTTGGCAACTCACGAGGAGGCGCAAAGAACGGTCTTCTCAATGCCGTCTCTGAAACCGCCCAGGACCGATCAAACGCTTACGCGGAAGATTTAAAGAAGGAACATCAGTGGATTGAGATTCCATTAGATACGGAGGTGACCGTCATCTTAACCCAAACCTTCACCTTCAAGGAGCCGGGGGTATCGCAATGAGCAAAGACAAAGGTAAATCAGATGAAATGATTTTCCCGATGCTAATTCTACTCGGTGCGGTGATCGTCATTTGGAAACTCTATATGATATTTCTCCACACTTTGATCCCACTTGTGGTCAGATTTTATTTCACTCACTATTACCTCTCCATTTTTCTGATCACAAGTTTGGTGACGTTGACTTTGTTGGGCATCGCCTACGGCGTTTCAAAGCTGTTTGAAGCCACAAAGCCTAAGAAGGTTGAGATCAAAAAAGATCCAGATTTGCTTTTAGGTTACACAATTCCTGGAAGAAAGCCGGTAATGCTTTCAGTTACGCAGCGAACTCTACATGGGACAGCGATTGGCACGACGGGCTTTGGAAAAACGGAGAGCGGCGTTTTTCCAATGGTTGTTGATGACATCAAGCAAGGACGTGGATGCTTAGTCATGGACGGAAAGTCCGACCGAAGCTTCCTCAATAAGCTCTACGCCTACACGGCCAAATACAACCGCACCAAAGATTTCAGAGTTTTTAGCCTCTTTGAGCCCGCGATCAGCAACACATATAATCCACTTATTGGAGGGCCGGCGGAAGAGATCTCGGAGCGCGTGTTCAATTCATTCGATTTTGAGAATGAATATTACGAAGACTTGCAGCGAGATTGGTTCGCTCACGTCCTTCGGATTTTTGAAAAGACCGGTCAAAAACCGACGTTCTTAAAAATATCCCAGTCCCTTTCTGATCCCAGAATTGTCCGTGCTCTTGCCAAACGCTCAGGTGACGAGGATTTGGACTTCTGGGCCAAAGCATTTTGCGAAAGGCCCGCTCTCGATGTAAGGAAGGAGATCAACGGTCTTTTGAATAAAGTAAATCGTTTTGCCTACGGACAGTTTGCGCCGCAGTACAATTCTGACAATCCAACCATATCTATCCAACAGGCCATGACTGAAAACCTAATTGTGTATTTCCAGCTCCCGGCCATGCAGTTTGCGGATCTCGGGAGATCGACGGGCCGAATTTTAGTTCAAGACTTGATGTCCCAAATCGCCAATCGGCACAAGGGTTCATCGGACGGACGCCGGTTCTTTGGAGTTTACCTAGACGATTTTGCAGAATATCTGCATGAGAATTTTGTCACGGTCTTAAACAAGTCGCGGTCAGCCAACGTGGGCATCATGTTCTCTCATCAAGCAAAAGGTGACATTGATGCTCTAGGTCCGGCTGTTTCAAATGCGATTGTCACCAACACGAATACGAAGATCATCATGCGTTCAACAGAGCCAGATACAGCGGAGTATTACGCTCGCATGATCGGCACAAAGAAGACTGAAAAAACTACGGAGCGCAGGCGCGCAACAATGTTTTCGACTGAGAACACAGGCGATATGTCTGTTCGCGATGCTGAGGAATTTTTATTTCACCCAAGAGAAATCAAAAATGAGTTGCGCATTGGCGAAGGTCTGTTGATGACCCCAGATCAGCCAACGATGAAAGTAAAATTCAATATGCTTCCAGAACTCACGCCGATTCCCGTTCCCCTGGTGGAAAAGATTCAACCGCTTGGTATGGACAAAAAGGACCTCAATCTAGAAGATGCTTCCGAAAAAAAGAAACAGTCGGCTCAAAACTCTCGACAGCCAAATGCGCCACCCACGAAATCCGTTCTTTCCGATCTCAACTCAAACAACCTTCAAGGAGGTCACGATGCCAGTCAGTAAACCGTTACTTGCCCTAACATTAGTGGGTATTCTAAGCGCGTGCTCTACAGCAAATAAGTCTGTTGTTGCGGGAGCGGGCTTTGGCGCAATCGGAGGTGCCGCCATCGGAGGCATCGCCGACCCTGGTAAAAATGGCGAATACCGCACGAGAAACGTGCTCGTCGGTGCCACTCTTGGAACAATGGTCGGCGCTGTCAGCGGTTCATTGATACACAAGAAAATGGAAGCTTCCAAGAAGGAGGCCTATGAGAAAGGAAAGTCGACGCCAAGGCCTGACTCATCCGGGCAGCCCACTTTGACCGAACCCAAAGTAGACGCTCGCTGGATTGAGGGTCACGGTCAGGGTAATCGTTGGATCGACGGCCACTGGGAATATATAATTTTGGAGCCGGCACGTTGGGCGGGGGGTCAGCAATGACCGAAAAATTAAGAGTCGTAGAAAAGGCTGTCGAGCTCTCGGCCAAAGTTGGCCACGTTTCACGCCAGTCGTTCAAATCACTTCTCGAAGACAAAGCAAAGCGGACCGAGCGCCTTCGCTGGAGTGAGCTTCGAAACTCCGGATTTTTCACCGAGCCTAAGTTTATCGATGATTTTGAGTATCTGACCCTTTCAGCCCATGGCTCGACATTTGCCAGCTCAATTGGCTTCACACCCGCAGCAACAAGTGGCCGCACGCAAGTTTTGCATGACGAGGTGGCAGCCCAATTTGCGCAGTGGCTTGAGCGACAAAAGTTCATTAGGTCGTGGACGCCAGAGATCCAGTTGAAAAAGTCTCGAGGGGGTGTAGGGCTCCTGTTCACACAAGGTAAGAAAAGAAAATTTCCGGATATCTTGTTTGATCTCGATGTCCCCGGACCAACGGTACGCGTAGCCCTCGAGATTGAAATTTCGCTTAAAACTCGCCGCCGATACCGGGATATTCTTTACGCCTACACGACCCTCCAAGGTATCGACACAATTCTCTTTGTTACAAGAAACGATGCTATTGCGAATGCAATTCGCGAAGTCATGGCCGACATCCGCTTTCCGGAGAGCGCGATCACTGTACTTTTTGCGAATGCCGAGCAGATCCAACGTGAGCCAGGCACAGCACTTTTAAAAGGTAAGTCACGAGTGTGGACGATGCCGATGCTGGTGCAGTGGGTAGCTGAGAAAAGGACAAGAGCTGCATGAGAGTAATCATTCAGACATTGCCGCAAGCGTTGCCGCGCGCGGCAATTGAAACGGCAACCGAGCGGCAAAAAAGGTTGAGACAAGTACACGAAAACATTGGGGAGCACCACCACCCACCCACTTTCCGTCCTCTTACGCTGCTCCTGACCCCTCCCCCCCAACGAAGAAATTGGTGGAGAGGGGTCAGGAGCAGCAGGACAGAATGTGGGTGGGTGGTGGTGAAGAATAAATCAAGTGAGGAGTAAAAAAATGGAAGAAGAAGAGAATACAAAAAACAAAATCAAAAAAAACGGAGACGAGGAGGCAGAAAAGGTAATCAGGTTGGTCGTAACTAAGGAAGCAGATAGGGCGGTCAGTGAAGTCATGGATGCCGTAAATACTGGTTTTGAGGCAGGGCGTGCAACGAAACTCGATGTCGCAAGTTACATGCTCATCTGGTTTGAAAATAACGCCTCCAAAGACGCAAAGCTCGCGCTTCGAATGCAGCTGGCCAATGAAATGACGATGCTCGAAAGTCTTGTTAAGATGGCTAAGAATTCCGGGACCTTGCCTCCTGCATTGAAAGAAGCGCTGGCTCAGCATTTCTTTGGGGAGGACGCCGCCCCGGCCAGAAAAGTTAAAAAGATCTTGAAGCCTGACGGTATCATTGATAGGACTTCAGAAGAAGGTGCTGCGTGAGTCCACAAAAATTTAAGGCCATTCGAGAAAAATTGGGAATGACGCAAGAGGAACTAGCGGACGTATTGGGTCTCTCAAGTCATAAGCCGATTAGCCACTTTGAGACGGGCTTTCGTACACCAAGCCTCCTCACGCAAGCCTTGATGAATGCGCTCGGGAGTCTATCAGATCGAAAAGCTGCGGAGCTGTTAGAACTTATCAGCACCCACATGGCAAAGATCAAGCGTCAGATGCGGGACGTGGACCATGCATAAGGTCAGCGAAACTCAGGCGCCCGGTCTATACGAGATTGACAGAAGCGTAGAGCTGCATGGACTCAAAGATGAAAGTCCAGAGGCAGAATCAAGATCTCAACGCATCCAAGATACGATTGCCCAAATGATCGTTCTCGGACAGAAAAAAGGTCGCCCACGAAAGGATGATACTCTTCATGAAGACATCGCCGCCTGAACAAAAAAAGACTGCATCAGCGTCACTTTTGGTGGGCGCTTACTGCCGTGTTAGCACGGACGAACAGGCCAATGTCGTTGAGGGATCGCTGGATAATCAACAGCATCGGATGCGGTCATTTATTGATATAAAGAATATGCAAGAAGCTGGTTGGGGCAAGCTCGTTGAAATCTATATTGACGACGGATACTCAGCTAAGGATACCAACCGTCCGGCCTATCAACGGATGATGAAAGACCTCGTGCGTGGCAAGATCAACACTGTGATGGTGACGGAACTTTCTCGCCTTTCGCGTAGCATTCCGGACTTTTGTGACTTTCATAAAGTGCTCGATACCCATGAGGGGAAGTTTTTATCGATCAAAGAGCAATTCGACACGTCCACTCCGGCTGGACGAATGATGCTCTTTAATATGATCAATCTTGCCCAATTTGAACGTGAGCAGACGTCAGAGCGTGTGGCGATTAATTGTCATTCTAGATCACTCAGAGGTCTCTTGAGCGGCGGCCCTGTTATCCTCGGCTTTGATAAGCTTGTGGGCAACACAACTACATTTACTGTAAATGAGTTAGAAGCAGATCAGGTACGTAAACTTTTTTCTCTGTTTCTTGAGCACGGAACATTGGGACGTACCATTCCAGTTTTAGAAAGCCTCGGAATCAAACCCAAAGCCCGAAGTAACAAGCGAAACCGTCTTGTGAAAGACGGAAGGTGGACTGTGGATTCGTTGAGCTTTGTCCTTCAAAACAAAGCGTACATTGGCCTTAAAGAAGTGAACAAAGCCAATAAGGAAAAAGATCAATCGAGGCTGAAGGCTTGGCAACGCTACACTGTAGTCAAAGCTTCGTGGCCTGCTATTGTCAATGAGGAGACATTCAAGCACGTCGAGAACGTCATTCGAGAAAACAAAATGCGTGAGCGCGCACGCCTGGATACTTCCGAGGCAAGAGTCTTTCTTGCCTCTCAAATCTGTAAATGCGGTCAGTGCGGTAGACCATTCGTTGGCCAATCTGCACACGGAAGAAATAAGGTTCATCGTTACTATGCCCATTCTGCAAAAAGAGGTGACGTCATTGCTTGCGCCAGAAAGCGGATCAATGCTGACGAGCTTGAGGCCAGGATTGGTGAGTACCTTTGCGAGATTTTGCTACGCGCTGGCTATTTTGATAAAATCGGCGGGAATGTCAGAAAGATCATTACAATCAAACCAGAGATCCTGCGTGCCGAAAAAAATCGACTCTCCCTGGAAATCCAAAAGATGGTTCTCGCCATAAAAAATACCTTTCGCATCCAAGCTGAATTGGATCCTGAATCAGAAGCGATTCGTACTACGGCCAAAGAGCTTGAAGAACTTAGTCGCAACAAACGGACTCTTGAGGTTGAGCTCGAAAAGATCAAGGCCAAGGAGAATCAAGAGGCCGACTTAGACGACGCCATCGATGACCTCAAAACTCGGCTCGAAGCGTTCCGACGAGGCTGGAAAAAATCCAGTGCGGTTGCCAAGAAAGCTCTCCTGAAGGACGTGCTCTATGGCATCTTGGTGAATCCGAAGGGCCTTAGTATTCAGTTCCGTCTTAAGCACGGCTTAAACTCCGACGTCACCAGCATTGAAGTTCCGATGACGGAGGAAAGCAGCGCCGATGTCATCGAATTGAACAAGCGTCGACAGCAGCCCCCGGTGGGGACTGACGCTGCTTCTGGTTTTGATAATCTGGGTGTTTCTGGTTCGTCTATTCTAGTAAATGGTAGGGAATGCCGGGCTCGAACCGACGACATCCACCTTGTAAGGGTGGCGCTCTACCAACTGAGCTAATTCCCTAAAACGAACGCTGAAACTACAGCATTTGGTGGCGTATGTCGAACGGAAAATTAAGGCACAAGAGCTGTAATGAGCCACCAGTAGGCGGCCCCCTGGCTTAATCTTCGACTTTCACAAGTCTGAACTGACTCGCTCCATTCCCTGGGGTGTGGCTGCGCATACTCATAATTGGCACCAAGTGATCCGCACTGCACTGGTGATCTTTACTCAAGAAATGCAATTTTATAGTGGCCGTAACAAGCGGCAGATCCGGCGATACAGGCACCAACTCAGCTCGCAGTGATCGCTGTTGGCCAATCACCAACGCAAATCCATCGGCCAGCAGTTCACCTGCCTCATCGTACTGAGCCACTCGCACCAGTTTGTGATCAAAGTGTGGAAGCACTGTAACCGTCAACTCTACAAATTGCTTATCTGTCGACTCAGTTAAAACATAGCGCCCGGCCAAATGACTCCACTCTACAGGACACTCTCTCGCCCAAGGGAAAGGCCAAGGCAGGGGAGTTCCGGCCCCAGAAGCATTCAGCACACCTAGGGCCAACAAAACACACCCAACCGTTGTAGCAAAAGTCTTCATCGCTATGCCCCCTCGTTTACTCAATCACTGCTCAATCGAAATTCTAGTGTTTCGATTGAGGTAATATCCATTCTTCGCCCGATAGATATATTTAGGCTTATCAAAATCTGGTTCAATGAGTTGTCGCAGCCGCTTAATGGTCACATAAATTTTATTATCATGAATGGATGGGTCGTATTCTTGCCGCCAAACAGCTTTGACCAAAGCCTCTTTGGAGTAGACCTCACCAGGATTTCGCAAAAACAGCTTCAACATGTCCAACAAGATAAACTGGTTTTTGAAATCGACACGACCTTTTTTTCGCTCCAAAACAGAATTCGAACCGGATCTAAACACAAGATCAAAACTGGGCTCGCCCTCTACCGTCATACTCTGATCCAGTTCACGAATCTTCCGCATCAGGTAGACAAAATTTTCTGGATGCGCCATCTGGTGCGCCAACCGAATATAAGTCTTCGCTAAGCTTGCATCCCCAGCCTCAGTGTATGTGAACGCCATGGCATAAAGGAGGCTGACGTACGTGTACATATTCTTGTGGACCTTCATCGCCTCAAAGGCACTCCAAAAGATCTCAAGAGCCTCATCATAGCGCTTGAGTCGAACCAAAATGTAGCCGTTCAGCATCTGCGAGGAAATTTCCAAATCCGGCAACTTCAAAACCTGAAAGAACACCCGTAAATTGTAAATTTCTCGGAGTGACTCCTCGGTCCGTCCCAGGCTCCAGTACACTGCCGCAAGTCCATGGATGGCGTAGCACATGTCCTCTTTCGAGTCCTCAGCCAGAGCGAGAGTCAGGGCTTTCTCTAGCAACTCAAGTGCTTGAGGCAATTCATTACGGTAGCTGGCGACCATCGCCAAAGTGTAATAGGTCGTAGAATTGAGTTCGATACCCTGGCGCTCGACATAGGCGCAAAGTCGATCTTTTAAGCTGTTTAGGGACACGTGGTCTTCGCGCTCCGCATACATACGAAGACACAAAGTCAGACATTTAACATACATGCGGTGCTTGAGCAGAACAGCGTATTGAACAGCCGCGGCCTCAAGCTTTTCAATCGCCTTAGCAAAATCCCCCAACTCACCATGCGCTTTACCGAGCGCAAACAGCTCATCCGCACGACTCAAAAGTTCGTTTGGAATGACCGGTTTTTCTTTCTGACCCGAGGGAGTGATCACAAAATGCCTTTTTGGAAAGGGGTCATTCGACCCAGTCCCAAATTTTTAAAACAGGTGAGGAAGTCTCCACAAGAGAAAGTCAGGATTTGGTTCGACTAAGTTGAAATATAACGCAAAGCACAATGGCTGTGCGCCTCCGCAAGTCTGTCGACGCGGAGGCCAACGTAAATCCTAGTGAGTCTGTTGGGTATGACCCGTGTACTGAGCCCGAATTCCACTGCCACGCTCAGATCGAACCTTGAAAATTTCTTTGGCGTTTTTCACGTCCAAAGCATTCACCAGGACTTGATCCACATGATCCACCAGCACAACCTTGAGATCCTTAATGACTTCCTTAGGAATATCTTTCAGATCTTTTTCATTCTCTTTAGGGCAAATCACCATTCGAATGCCCCCACGATGAGCCGCCATGACCTTTTCTTTGAGGCCTCCAATGGCAAGAACTCGTCCGCGCAAGGTAACCTCACCCGTCATAGCGACTGTCCGTCGAACAGGAACTCGCATCATCGCTGAAACGATACTTGTGGTGATTGCAATCCCAGCAGAGGGCCCATCCTTTGGAATCGCGCCTTCAGGCACATGTATATGCACATCGACGTTGGAGAAGAACTCTTTGTCTACGCCGAACAATGGTCCTCGCGACCGAACATAGCTCATTGCGGCCGAGCATGACTCCTTCATCACATCGCCCAGCTGGCCGGTCACGGTGAACTTGCCTTTACCAGGGACAATGGAGACCTCCACAACCAGGAGGTCGCCTCCCACCTCAGTCCAAGCCAAGCCATTGGTTAGACCGATCTCATTCGCCCCTTCTATTTTGCCATACTTGTATCGATTCGCGCCCAGCAGCTCGATGACTTTTTTAGGACTCAACGCATGTGTGGGCATAGTTTTACTTTTGCCTTTGCCCGCATGCGTGGCCTTCATCTCGGCTCGAACAATCTCTTTGGCAGTCTTTCTACAGACGGTCGCAATTTGTCGCTCCAAGTTTCGCACTCCCGCCTCGCGAGTGTACGAACGGATGATTTCTTTTAAGGCAGGGTCGGTGATTGTAACCTTGCGATCTTCGAGCCCGTGCATTTCGATCTGTTTAGGCACCAAATACTTCTTCGCAATGTTAAACTTCTCACTCTCGGTGTAACCCTCGAGCTGAATAATTTCCATCCGATCCAGCAAGGGTCGAGGAATAGGATGGAGAGAGTTCGCTGTCGTGAAAAACAAAATTGGCGAAAGATCATAATCCACTTCTAAATAATGATCTTGAAACGTGGCATTTTGCTCTGGATCCAAAACCTCTAGTAGAGCGGCGCTCGGGTCCCCGCGAAAGTCCATGCTCATTTTATCCACCTCATCCAACAAAATCAGGGGATTGCCCTTATCGACTTTGCGCAGGCCCTGAATAATTTTACCAGGCATCGCACCGACATAGGTCTTTCTATGACCGCGAATCTCGGCCTCATCTCGCACCCCACCCAATGAAATTCGGGTGAATGGGCGATTTAACGACCGCGCCACTGATCTCGCCAGGGAAGTTTTACCAACTCCAGGAGGGCCCACCAAACACAAGATCGGACCTCGCAATTTATCCGTCAGTGTCGCTACAGCCAAATGCTCAAGAATTCGCTCTTTTACTTTTTCTAAACCCCAGTGATCTTCGTCTAAGATTTTTTCAGCGGCGGCGATATCATGCTTCTCTTCTGCATAATCCCGCCATGGCAGATCCAGCATCCAGTCGATATAGTTTCGAACTACGGTTGCCTCCGCCGACATGGGCGACATCATCTTTAACTTTTTGATCTCCTTGCGAACGCGCTCGGTGGCCTCTTTGGTCCACATTTTTTTGGCGGCACGCTCCTCCAGCTCCATCAGCTCCGCTTGATAGTCATCTTTGTCACCGAGCTCTTTTTGAATCGCCTGCATCTGCTCGTTGAGATAATATTCCTTCTGCGACTTCTCCATTTGCTTCTTCACACGATTGCGGATTTTCTTTTCAACTTCTAAAATCTCAATCTCGCTCGTCATTAGATTCAACAGCTCCTCGAGGCGCTGGCCTGGGTCAAAGACCTCTAGGATTTTCTGCTTGTCCTCTAGCTTAAGATTGAGCTGAGCCACGATGATGTCCGCAAGTTCGCCGATGTCATCGATGGTCGACACACGCATTAAAATTTCGGGTGGAATGCGCTTGTTGAGTTTTACATAGGTTTCGAATGTGGACTTAACCGATCGCACCAACGCTTTCGCCTCAGTCTCGTTAGCGGTAACTTCCTTAATATCCTCACATTCCACTACAAAAAATCCATCGACCTGAACAAACTCTTTCAATCGCACACGACGTTTGCCCTCGACCAGAACTTTGACCGTGCCATCAGGCAACCGCAGCAGCTGGATGATGGTTCCAACCGTCCCCACGGAGTACACGTCCTTGGGTTCAGGCGAGTTGGTTTTGGCGTCACGCTGAGCTGCTAAAACAATATCTGTTTGCTTGCTCATAGCTTCTTCGAGCGCGTTGATGCTTTTTTCGCGACCGACAAAGAGCGGCATCATCATGTGAGGAAAAATAATTAGATCTCGCAGCGGGAGTAGCGGAAGTTTTTGAATTCCAGTGGTCGTGCTCATACCTTCTCCTTTCGCCTGATTGCTCTCTAAAGATTTTAGAGAAACTCCAAGCGCCTAGATCCAGTCTGAAGGCAAAACCAAAGGCCGTCAAAGCCACATTGGTCTGGCAATGGGAAATTACGAATCACCTTTTGGTACGATCCGTTAAGAAAAAATATAAGTGCTAGGCTGACTCTGCTGAATTGCCCGAAGTGCTTCCGCCCGGTGTCTTAGGTTCTTTGGCCCCTAGGACGATCTGTGGCTTGGCATGCTTTGTGATTACCTCTTCTGTAATCACAACATCCTTCACATTGGGCGCACTTGGAATCTCAAACATAATATCGAGCATGGCACTCTCAATAACTCCACGTAAGCCCCGAGCGCCCGTATTGCGTTTGATAGCCTCCTGAGCGATCGCCTTCAATGCTGCGTCTTCAAACTTGAGATCCACATTCTCGTAGGAGAAAAGCTTTTGATACTGCTTGGTCAACGCATTCTTAGGCTTCATCAGAATATCGATCAGCGCGGCTTCGTCGAGTGGGTCCAGTACCGCAATCGAAGGCAATCGCCCTATAAACTCTGGAATCAGGCCAAAGCGGACCAAGTCGTCTGGCTCAATTTTCTGCAAGATATTCTCAGTACTTTGCCGCTTATCTTCTTTGGTCTTGATCTCGGCCGCGATGCCCATCGATCGACTCGTCAATCGTCCTTCAATCACCTTGTCCAGACCAACGAAGGCTCCACCTACGATAAACAAGATGTTGGTCGTGTCTATCTGAATGAACTCCTGCTGTGGGTGCTTACGGCCTCCCTTAGGCGGCAAGTTCGCAACAGTGCCTTCGAGTATCTTCAACAGCGCCTGCTGCACACCTTCACCGCTCACATCTCGAGTGATGGAGGGGTTTTCACTCTTGCGTGAAATCTTATCGATCTCATCGATGTAGATCACACCTTTTTGACATTTTTCGATATCGTAGTCGGCGGCTTGGAGTAAGTTCAAGACCACGTTTTCGACATCTTCACCAACGTAACCAGCCTCAGTGAGAGCTGTCGCATCTGCCATCGCAAACGGCACATTGAGAATCTTCGCAATGGTCTGGGCCAAAAGAGTCTTACCCGAACCCGTTGGACCAATTAACAAAATGTTGGATTTTGAAATCTCAACTTCCTCTTTTTTCGCTCGTCCACCCTTGAGAAAGTTGATGCGCTTGTAATGGTTGTGGACTGCGACAGCCAACGTCTTCTTCGCCTTCTCTTGCCCGATCACGTAATCATCCAAAAAGGACTTGATATCGACGGGCTTCGGCACCGTCAGCTGAACCTTGGTGCTCTCTTCTCTGTCTCGCTCCTCCGCGATGATGTCATTGCAGAGTTCAATGCACTCGTCACAGATGTACACACCTGGGCCGGCGATCAGCTTTTTGACTTCTTTTTGGCTCTTTCCGCAGAAGCTGCAGCAGAGTGCTCCGTAGTTGCCTTTGTCTTTTGTGCTATTGTTCATTCGGCCCTACTTTTCTGCCTTAGTTGGCTTGCTTCGCTCCACCACGGAATCCACAATTCCAAATTCTTTTGACTCTTCTGCCGAAAGGTAGCGGTCTCGATCCATTGCCGCTGTCAAATAGTCAAAGTCGCGACCCGTGTGTTTGACATAGATGTCCGTCAACTTACGTTTGGTGTTGATCATTTCTTTAGCGTGAATCTCAATATCACTCACTTGGCCAGAGAGTCCGCCGCCGCCAATCAGGGGCTGATGGATCATCGTCTTGGAATGGGGCAAGATAAACCGCTTGCCTTTTGTTCCCGCCGTTAAAAGTAGGGACCCCATGCTCGCTGCCATCCCAATGCAGTAAGTGCTTACGTCACATTTTACAAATTGCATGATGTCATAAATGGCGAGACCCGCTGACACGCTTCCACCAGGTGAGTTGATATAAATGTGAATATCGCGATCCGGATTTTCCATTTCTAGAAAGAACAGCTGGGCAATCACGATATTTGCCACATCATCAGTGATCGGCGTCCCCAAAAGTATGATGCGTTCTTTTAAAAGACGTGAGTAAATATCGTAACTGCGCTCGCCGCGGGCCGTTTGTTCTACCACAATAGGAACTAAGTTCATCTTCACTGCTGCAACTCCTGGTGGATGTAACACCTACAAATATGGATCCGATTTAACATCTGACAAGCACTTCTCGGGAATATTCCAGCCAAACTGGAGAGGGAGAAAAACGCTTTATTCGACTTATACGCTGTGCTACAACTCGCCCCACGTCGAGGTGATGCCTGCATCGCTGATGCTATTCCCTGCCATTTCAATGGTGGAACGAAGCGCTAGTGCGGAGCAAACATTGACGCATAAACTCTATTATCTTTAACTGACCGCAACACCGCAACATGAGGACGCAATGAAAATCGCTCTAAAAAAGGCCACCAAAGCCGAACACTCCACGTTAGTCGTGTACATCGCTAAGGACCAAAAGTCTGGACCTATCGTACCGAGTCATTTAACTGCTGGACTCGCCGACCTACTCAAAACGGCAAGTGCGGACATTGGCTTTGTTGGCGACAAAAAAGAAGCTGCTTTTTTTCGAGCGTGCGATGTGGATGGCTACAAGAACGTGCTGTTGATGGGCCTTGGTGACTCGACCAAAGTTGAGCCGGAGTCCTTACGAACAGTAGCCGCGATGACTTTGGGATCACTGCGCGGACACAAAGTGAGTTCAGCTGCAGTTATGGGCGAAAGCTTGCTCCAGTTTGCTGCATCGCCCGATTTGAGCTTACAGGCTTTCGCTGAAGGATTGGGATTGTCCGACTATGAGTACAGCGAACTCAAATCCAAGCCAAAAATTAAACCCGCTGCCAACAAAAAGTCCGCTCCTGCAAAATTGGACCAAGTTCACATCGTCTTTCCAGTCGAGCCCCAAGCCACGCTGGTCAAGGCTGTGCAACGAGCGCAAGTTTTAAGCGATACACAAAACTTTGTCCGCTGGCTGGGCGACTCACCCGGTAATTTCATGACCCCTGCTATCTTGGCTCGAGAGACGGTGAAGGCCGCCAAAGGGACAAAGCTGAAAGTCACAATTTGGAACAAGGCACGGATTGCGAAAGAGAAGCTCGGTGGCCTTTTAGCCGTGGCGAAAGGCAGCTCAGAGGAGCCTCGCTTTATTGTGATGGAGTACAATGGGGCCGGCAAAAATCAGCGGCCTGTTTGCTTTGTTGGCAAAGGCCTAACTTTTGATACGGGTGGAATTAGCATTAAGCCCTCGGCCTCGATGGAGGAGATGAAGTACGATATGTGTGGCGGCGCTGCCGTGATCGGAACCCTGCTGGCACTCGCTCGTCTGAAGGCAAAGGTAAACGTAATCGGTTTGGTTCCATCCACTGAGAACATGCCTGGTCCAGATGCCATCAAGCCTGGTGATGTTTACTTTGCCCGCAACGGCAAGTCGGTGGAGGTCTTCAACACAGACGCCGAAGGTCGATTGATTCTGGGCGATGCCTTGGTTTATGGGAGTGAGCGCAAACCCGTAGCGATGTTTGATGCAGCCACACTTACAGGGGCCATTTTAATTGCCCTCGGCAATACGTACTCTGGCGTCTTTACCAGAGACCAAAAATTGATGGAACGCATTCAAGCGGCTTCGCAACGCTCGGGTGAACGCGTGTGGCCTATGCCCCTCGATGATTACCACGTCGAAGACATCAAGGGCACACATGCCGATCTTTGCAATATTTCGGCGGGCCGCTTGGCCGGCAGCTCGACCGCTGCGGCTTTTCTTGAAGCCTTTGTCGGGGAGGGAATTCCCTGGGCGCACTTTGATATCGCCGGTACGGCTTGGAATGTGACAGGGCGCTTACCCTATCATCCCAAGAAAAGTGCCTCTGGCGTTATCATGCGGACTTTTGTCGAATTGGCCGAAAGCTACGGAACCCGTAGCTAAAGGGTCTTAGCATCTATTACGAACCGAAATTTTACATCCCCGCTCACAGTGCGCTCATAGGCTTCATTGATCTTTGAGGCGGGGATCAGCTCGATTTCAGAAAAGACTTTCTTACGGGCACAAAAATCCAACATCTCCTGGGTCTCTCGAATGCCACCGATTAATGAGCCCGTCAGACGTTTGCGACCCATAATCAGCGCGCCCGCCGAAACCTGATTGGGCGTTGGTGCCACTCCAAGCAGCACATGGGTGCCATCGACTTTAAGGGAATTCAAATAGGGTGTGAAGTCATGCTCCGCCGACACAGTATCCAAAATTAAATCTAGCGTGCCCACCCAGGGCGCAAACTGCTCAGGATCGCGAGTCATCACAAAATGTTTAGCGCCCAACCGCTTTGCATCTGCCGCCTTCTTAGCCGAGGTGCTGAAGACCAAAACCTCGGCACCCATGGCCTTGGCCAACTGAATCGCCATATGGCCGAGACCCCCGAGCCCCACCACTCCAACCTTCATCCCCTTGCGCACTTTATAGCGCTTCAGTGGAGAGTAGGTGGTAATGCCCGCACACAAGAGCGGAGCCACGCGCTCAAGCGGCAGACCCTTCTTAATCTTCAACACATAGTTCTGTTTGACCGTGATCAGCGAAGAGTAGCCGCCGTAAGTTGGCGTGACGCCGTCCAACTCTTGACTCGCATAAGTAAACACACATTTGGTTTGGCAAAACTGCTCCTCATGGGATTTGCAGCTACTGCACTTGCCACAAGAATCCACAAAGCAGCCGACGCCAGCGAGATCGCCCACTTTAAATTTTCTGACCTTCTTGCCGACTCTAACCACTCGACCAACAATCTCGTGCCCAGGGACACATGGGTATTCCACATCACCCCACTCCCCTCGAGCCGTGTGAATATCCGAATGGCAAATTCCACAGTAAGCGATCTCAATCACCACATCGGTGGGATTAGGTTCACGCCTTTTTATAGTTAAGGATTTTAAGGGAGTTTGAGGAGAGACTACGCCGTAAGCTTTTGTTTCAATCATCCGCGTAGTCTGCAGGTGATCTTACAATAAGGGAATAAGTGTCGCTATGCGCATGGACCACCGGGAAGGTAGTTCAAAAACTCCACGCCCAACTCCTCGGCTTCTTTTGCCACGGACAAAAAGGCCAATTTGGCAACCCAACCATAAGAGTTCTCCATGGGGCAACCCTCCAGTTTCACCTTTAGGTCGGCAATACATAGGCGTTGAAACACAGCTCCCGGAGAATTGAGACTTTGCTCATCGTCCTTTTCTCCATGCGTGCGCAAAAAACCACCCGCCAACTGACATCCAATCATATAGATGACCGGTTCGGCCGTGCGACCATCAGCTCCAAGCACTGTAGTGGGGATTCCCTCTTGAATGATGACTTCGCTGACCTCGCGGCCGCCCTTCGCGGCCTTCATTTTCTTACGAGACTTGTAGTTCCAGGCACGAATCTCAGCCGGCGACTTCACCTGAATCACCCCTAAACCATAGGTGCCGGCATTGTTCTTGATAAATAAGAATGGATCGCGGTCAATCCCACGCTGGACATAGTTCTTTTTGATTCGATCATAGACGTTTTGTGCGTGCACGGCCAATTGCTCGCGGCTGTTTTCATCATCGACTTCAAAATTCAAAAAAACTTCGGTCTCAACCTGTAGGAGCCAGGGATCCAATTGGACAAGGTCTGCAAACTCAGCCGCGAATTGATTGTACACTTTAAAGAAGCGCTCTTTGCGCCGACGATACCAACCCAACTCGCGCGGTGGATTTATCGCCGCCTGAAGGCCAGTGGCCCAGTCTTCATATTCTGTACTGAAATCGTTGTTTGAAACGATCAAGTCCGGCACAAACCCACTGGCCTCAATACCACCTGCAACTCGTTTGGCGGAGTGAACCTCTAAAGTTTCTCCCGAGGCGTTCATAACTTTAAGTGGGGCATCTAGGGGCTTTGGGATAGCCAAGCGCAACTCTCGCCCCGACCCCTTTAGAATTCCAGAGAGCACTGCCACGTTATCCCAATAGTAGGGATTCTGGGTGTGCTCCTCAGTTAAAAGCAAAATTTTACGCACAGAGGTGCCATAGTGCGAATCAATAAACTGCTTGGCCAGCTCTGTCGATTCTTCGCGATCCATATGACAGATGTTATTGAACCCCGCCGGAAAAATATTGGCATCCACCGGGCCCACTTTAAAGCCCGCATCGCGTATGTCAAAACTTGAATAGATGGGGAACTTTAGTCGCTCACTCCGAGAGCTAAACCACTGAGTGACCTTCTCTTTTTTAGCGAGAATTTTTTCATGTATACCCTGGTGATTCATTTCTTCCTCTTTGGTGCTGGCACTGGATCCACCAATCTCCCCTCACGTCGCAAGCCTTGCCGCTTTTTCGCCTCAGGCGTCAGCGGAATTCCATCGGCCATCTGCATAAGCTCGCTTTGAATTCTAGTTTCAGTCTTGTCTAGAAGAGCAAACACAGAATCGACTCGAGTGTTGGGCATCGGTAAGCGAATTTTGCGCAGTTCATTTAAAGTTTGCAAGGCTCTGGTTAAAAATTCGCGATTTTGCCTTTGGTCGTCAAACTTAAACCGCCAGAGATTGTCATAGGCGGTTCGAAGATCTTCTGTCGACTTGTTTGACCACTGACTGTGGTTGAGCTCAATACTTTGCAAGAGATACGGCTGTTGCACCGCCAGAGATTTTAAAAAGGCAATCGGTTCAACCTCCGCCTTCCGCTGAGTCGGACTGAGTCGGCCCATAAAAAACAGCGTTCGACTCACTCGCTCAATTTGTTGCGATTGCCCGTCGAGACTCACAACTCGTTTTAAACCCCGGCCGGCCTCATTGAAATAATGCAAAGCTCGAGCGCGATTGCCGATGCGAGCGTACGCCGCCGCCAAGCGCGCCGGAAGTTCAGCCGCTCGAATTTCAACCGACAGTTCTTTGCTTCGCTTTCGCGCATCGATCATGGCGGGAATCGCTTTGGTGTCTTGCTCTAAACACTCGTACATTAAACTCGCGCGGTAAAGCGCCTCAGCCTCGATGCGATTAAACTTGCCAGCTGAGCTCTTGACCACACGCCGATAGCGATCGAGCGCCTGCTTGCATTCGCCTAAACCCTCGCGGGCCGCTCCGGCATTGTACAGAGTGACCAAATCCAACTCTGTGGCCGGCTGCTGCACCAGCAGTCGATCAAAGATTTCTGCAGCCGCGCTATAGTTCTCCGCCTCTAAGGCCTGCATGCCACGGCTGAAAGCTTGAGACTCAGAAGCCTCTTCCTTCAGCGAATCGCGGAGATCTGGTTTCTTTGTCTGAGTTGCACAACCCAGAGTTGCAGCAACCACAAGCCCTATCGTCCACTTCAATTCACGCACGTGCATCTCCCCATTTTTCGCGCAACAGCTCGGTGATTCGTCGCAAGTCCTCAAGCCCCTGCACCGATTGCTGAAACTCCATGAGCTTCATGACTGGCAACTGCTTCGCCAACTGCTGCTCAAATCGTTCAAAGCCCTCGCGGCGGTGTTGAAAGTACTGGGTGAACTCCGCATGAAAACTCTTGAGGCGCAAAAAATCAGGATCTTTCTCCCAACGCGCAGGCCAGTCACTCTCTCCCTGGGCCCACTCTGGAAACCACCGATTCAAAATCACACCACTCAAGTGCAAATCTTCAGCCTTCAAGTCCTGCTGGAACTCGAGCGCCTCACGCAGTTTCGACGAGTCATAGCCCGTGACCAATAAAAAACCGGTATCGGGAGAATGTAAGACTTCTCCCACGGCCCGGCTGACGTCTCCCACTTTGCTTTGCAAATGCGAGAGGTGATCAAAAAAATCTTTTAACTCCACAATAAACACACTGCCTGTCAATGCCTCGAGCGCCGACGTGACCATTCGAGTGCCACGATTCAAAGTGCGCCGAATAAACCCCTGGTCTCCACCGCCCCGGTTGGCAAACCAGCCAATCACTGAATCCTGAAACAGGGCATAGAGTCGATCTGAGGCTCGCAAAAAATCGACTGCGTTTTGCGCGGGAGGAGTGTCCAACACCACCAAGTCATAGTCCCCCGAACGGGCCGCATTCAGGAGACGCAGCAAAGAAGTGAACTCCTGATTGCCATTGAGATTCGAAACCAGCTGTTGATAGAGGCGATTTTTAAACAGACCTTTGGCAATGCCACTGTCGACGGAGCCCAAGACAAATTCATCAAACTCGCGGCGAGCATCGATCATCAACGCTGATAACCGCTCCACTCCGGGCACTTGCACAATTTGTCCGGGATGCGCGCGAATCCCCAACGACTGGGCCAGGCGCTGAGCGGGGTCAATTGTCAGCACTAGAGTTCTCAATCCTGAGTCTGCAGCCAAGAGTGCAATGCTCGCAGAGAGTGTCGTCTTGCCTACGCCCCCACTGCCAACACAAATGATCACTTTATGGGACTTTAACAACTCAATCATAGAGACTGCTTCTCCCAATGAGTCGACAATTGCCGAATCTGATCTGGCAAATTCGGCGCAAATAGCCAGGGCAAGATCTGTCCCTTAAGGCCACGCTGCTGAATCCGCGCCAACAACTCCGACTGTTGACCGAGCTGCAAAGTTAAGTAATCGGCAAAGTTATGCCCCGCAAATTTTTTCAGTTCTGCCGGCGTCAGTGGACAGTCCAACCACCGGTTCAAAACCAACTGGGGCCGCTGCTCGAGCTCAGTTTCAATATCCTTTGCCAGCTCTAGACCCTCGGTCACCGGCAGATCCTCTGGCAGCATAACGACATAGAACCGAGTGAACTTTGGGTCATGCATCACCCGAACAATCGAGCGCGACTGCTCACCCATCGGACCCATGGGTATCGCTTCACCTAATCCAATGGGAGCTCGCCAAAGCGCTCGAAAATGTCCTGTGGCATAACTATCAATCACCAGATCATCGTAGGGAATCGGTGGACCTATTCGCCTCGGTCCGCTGGTGATCTTACCCAGTAAAGCCAACTCTTTGAGGGCGGGCGCCGCTTGAACGAGCGCTCGCATAATTCGATTGTCAAAAAACAGCTTCACCACTTTTTCGATGCGGATAAAGTGCTGAATATATTCGCGCAGACAAGCCTCACCTTCCCAGCGGACCAAACTCAGATGACTGGTGATGCTTACCGGGTGGTAGCCAACCTCGGTTTGAAATATATGACGAAAGTAGCTGCGCTCGCCCAACTCCACCAGGAGCGTGCGACGCCCCTCATTCGCCAAACGCCAAGCCAACGCAGCCGCCACGGCCGACTTGCCCACACCGCCCTTACCCGACACAAAATGAATCATGAGGAATTCCTTGCGCTGCGCCACTGCCGGCCCTTAGCAGTTGGCAAACCGCAGCATCGACGGTATAGGAGTGCAGACTTCAAAGGAGAATCCATGAAAGCGACCGTAGATAAACTTCCTGGTTTGTCACGCAAACTCAATGTTGAAATCCCCGCCGAAAAGGTTCAGCAAGCGTTCGATAAAGTCTATAAGGCAATCCAAAAAAAGGCCAACATAAAGGGCTTCCGCCAGGGGAAAGCTCCGATCGCCACGATTAAAACCATTTATGGTGAGCAGGTCAAAAGTGACGTGGTCAACGAGTTGGTGAATGAGGCCTACCAGTCGGCGCTGGAGGATCACAAAATGGATCCCGTTGGCTATCCAAACATCTCGTTTACCCCCATTGAAGCCGAAAAATCCTTCAACTTTGTGGCGGAATTTGAGATCCGACCCGATGTGGAATTAAAAAAATATGAGCAACTCAGCATAGTCAAAGAGAAGCTTGAAATTCCAAACGAGAGAATCACTGAAGTTCTAGAGAACATTCGCAAGAGTCAGTCGGAGCTCAGCCCTGTTTTTGAAGATCGGCCGCTAGCCGACGGCGATGTGGCAGAGATCAACTTTGCAGGCAGCGTCAACGGGCAACCGCTACCCAACGGTTCAGCCGAGGGGCATAAACTTGAAATTGGGGCTAAGCAATTCATTGAGGGTTTTGAAGAGGCCTTGGTTGGCATGAAGATCGGTGAAAATCGCACGGTGAACCTGCGGTTTCCAGAGAACTATCATGAAAAAAGCCTCAGCAACGCTCCCGTGACTTTTGAAGTGAAGCTCACGGGAATCAAAAAGAAAGTGCTCCCAGAGATCAATGATGAGCTGGCGAAGAAAGTGGGCAACTTCGACTCGCTTGATATTTTGAAAGAGCAAATCCGCAAAGACATTGAGGCTGGCGAGGCCGATCGAATTCAAGATGATTTGCGCGCTCGAATTTTACAGGCACTCCTCGAGGCGAATCCGGTTGAGGCACCACGCGGTTTAGTCGAACAACAAAAACGCACCCTCGTTGAAGATATGAAGTCGCGTATGCGCCAGCAGGGGATGAGTGAGACTGAGTTCGTCGAATACACTCGCAAATGGGACTCAGAATTTGAAGAGTCTGCAACCTTCATGGTTAAGTCGACATTTTTGCTCGACCATTTGGCTGACAAACTCCAGTTACGAGCCAAGTCCTCTGAGGTTGAAGACAAGATCAATCAGTTCGCGCAAGAAAGCGGTGTTGGCATTGACCGAGTCCGTGAGTTTTACTCGACTCCAGAGCAGAGATCTCGCCTGGCCTTTCAAGTGACAGAAGAGAAAGTGGTTAAACATTTGATCAGTGTGGCTGCAATCACCGAAGTTTCAAAAGACAAGTTGCCCAAAGAAAAATAAATTTACCCAGGAGGTTGAGAGTGAAAGTTTTAGCACTATGTTTGTTTGCGGTTGTTTCGTCGTTTGCATTTGCGCAAGGTGCGCCTGACCCTGGCATGCAAGACGATCCCTGCAACATGACTTACAGTGGACGCTACAGCCGCGCCGAGGGGCCTCTGAAAATCCAGTTCAAACGCACCAATGCCAACAACGTGCGTGTGCGCCTCACCTACCGAAACGAACGGTTTTACGGCAACGGATACTGCGATGATTCACGCTTTGATTTTGATCTCGACGGTGGCTGGGCTCACTCAGGGCGATTCAGCTGGAACAGCTACGGTTACGTAGGTCTTTTGCGTGGCGCCCAGTGGGTCAACGGACGCCAATACCAAACGTTCACTCTCTACCCCAACTAATTGCTTTTGGTTGAAGGAGCCGGTGCCTCAACAGGCGCCTGGCCTGACTGAGAAACTGGCTTTTTTTGATCATCAATCACATACCAGGCCTTTAAGAAATTGTAGGCCTGCTGCGCTTGAAAATCATCCTTCAGCATCTTGTCTTTAGCTGACAAATTTTTATCTGACTTGTTGTCCGACTCTGTCCACCAGTACTGAACCTTCTTCAACGAGGGCTTGGATGGTTTTTCTTTGGCGTTATTTGGTTTGGCGTTGGCCTTCGCTGCGGCTGGACCTGCTCCGTCTTCACCGACCTCGGCATCACCCAAAAGGTGTCCGGCCATATCTTTTTCGCGATAGACAGAAGACTTTTTACGGGCGCGATCTAGCACTTCCGTGCTCAAATCTTCAAGCTCAATGTCTGGAACTATACCGTAGGACTGAATGCTTCGACCATTGGGTGTGTAATAACGACCTACTGTCAATTTTAGGCCGGAGCCATCCCCGAGCTTCACTACCGACTGCACAGACCCTTTGCCAAACGAGCGATGTCCCATCACCAGCGCACGTTTGTTGTCTTGTAGAGCGCCGGCCAAAATTTCAGACGCACTGGCGGAGTATTCGTCAATCATAATGATGATGGGAAAATTCGGCAATGTTCCCACCTTCTTGGCGTGAACAACTTCTTTCTCTTTTTGATTGCGCCCCATAGTGCTGACGATAATCCCCTTTTCAAGAAAGAGATCACTAATTCGAATTGCTTGATCCAAAAGACCTCCGGGATTGCGTCGGACATCGATAATTAGCCCTTTGGTGTTTTTATATTTTTTCGCATGAGCGCTGAGCATTCGCTCTAGATCTGAGGCGGAGTTCTCAATAAAACTGGTGAGGCGAATGTAACCGTAGCCATCCTCGAGATCGATGTACTTAACAGATTTGATTTTGACCGTGCCACGCTCAATGACAAAATCCTTCGGCTCCTCAAAGCCCTCGCGAAACAATCCCAACTTTATCTTCGCTCCACGTCGACCTTTTAATCTTTGCGCGGCCTCTGCCAAACTAAAACCCTTTGTCGACACCCCATCGATACTGGTGATTTTATCGCCCGCTTGCACACCGGCCTTCCAAGCGGGAGTGTCTTCGATGGGAGAAATCACGGTGAGGATTCCATTTTGTACGGTGATCTCAATACCGATTCCACCAAACTCACCGGAGGTCTCATTCTCAAATTCACGATAGAGTTCGGGCGGCAAAAAGTTGGTGTGTGGATCCAACTCACGCAACATTCCCTTAATTCCACCGTAGATCAGTCGCTTGATGTCGACTTCTTCAACGTAGTATTGCTGAACGAGATTTAGAACTTTCGCAAAGAGTTGCAGCTCCTGATACCGCTCCTCCGCCAAGGCTCTTCCGGTGCGAAGGGTAAAGACTGCGCCAACTGTTAAACACAGGGTTAGTACGACAAATAGCCAACGTAGATACTTCATAGTGAGTCTGCCTTTCGCAAGTCAGCGGTCTTTATTGATGATTCCTTGAACCAGGGTTGAGGGTCAATTGCATCTGTGAAATGCCGAATTTCAAAATACAGTCCTGGTCCAAAGAGC
The DNA here is from genome assembly GCA_041739415.1 of Bdellovibrionales bacterium. Taxonomy (GTDB): domain Bacteria; phylum Bdellovibrionota; class Bdellovibrionia; order Bdellovibrionales; family UBA1609; genus JALHOQ01. The sequence continues at coordinate 47,817 of JBGSNU010000038.1, forward strand.
GGTGATCTCGCACCGGCCTGCCCAACTGGCGTGCCCTCTTGCACTATGGTCCCAACACGCACGTGCGACTTAGCCAAGTAGCCGTAAACCGAGTGATAGTTGTCCCCGTGATCTAGAATCAAGGTGCGACCATAACCGGGCAGCTGCCCCGCAAAAACCACTTTGCCTCGACTGACGGCGTGCACAGGTTCAGTAGTAGCGGCGTAGAAGAGCCCCTTGTGGGTCAAGCGATACTTAAACTTTGGGTCAACATACACGCCATACTCTCTTCGCAAGGGAGCTTCAACGGGAGCGCGAAGCGAACCCTTGCGCTCAAAAAATGCCAAGGCTGTCGCGTTGTCGAGCTCAGGTCGACGTGACCTCAAGTGCTTCAACTCAGAAAGCTTTTGGTCGCGCGCCGCACGGACGGTCTGAAGGTGCTGAGATTTTTCACGCATTTTTTGCGTCAGCTCAGACTCTTGTGCAAGACCAACTCTTTTGGTCCGCACCAACTTCGTCACCGCGACACGCAAGTCAGCTCGTTTTTTTTGCAGCTCGCGCAGACTAGCTAAGTACATCTGCAGTTGTTTGTGGTCACTGTCGACCATGAGCTTTAAAAATCGCTGGTGTCGATCAATCTCCTGGGGCGTGCGCAAAGAAAAAAGCCAAGCGAGATCCACTTCTTTTTGAGTTTGATAGAGTTGGCGCAAGCGTTTTGCCAAAAGCTCGGCCAGCTGTTGCTTCCGCTCTTCTAACTCTTGCACATCTTGAGCTAACAGACGTACATCCACTTCACGGGCCAACAGCGTCTCGGTTATCCGCTCTTGGCGTTTGGCAATCTCTCGAATCCGTTTATTTATTTTAAACAACTGCCCAAGAGCTTCTCGCTGCTGCCGTTCATCCATAGATATTTCGGCACGAGTGGATTCGATGACTGCAGTGGCCCCATCCAGCAAGCCCTCAGCCGAAATTGCTGGGACAAAAACTGTGATCGCTGTTGTAAGAAAAACGTACACATACATTCTATGGCACCGCAGCCCAACCGGTGTTGAGCCTGCGCACACAGTTCCACGCCCCCAAAGTGCCAAACACCAGGCCGGTGGCCAAATTGGCAAGTATATGCCAAGTCTGCAGCGGCGGAATATTTTGGATCGCCACCCAAAAACTCCAGTTGGTTGTGACCCAATCCAGAGCGATGGAGTGCAAGCTGTAGCTGAGTATCAATGATATGCCAGAGGCCAGTAGCCCCAGAGTAAAGCCCTCAAAAATAAACGGTAGACGAATAAAGCGTGCTGTTGCACCAACCAATTCCAGAATGGCGATCTCCTCGTATCTCTGCATAAACGAAAGCCTGATGCAGTTGCTGACAATCAACAGACCGACACTCAAACTAAGGGCCCAAATGACAAACCCAACTCCTCGTAGGCTGACTAAAAATTGTGAAAAATTCTCAACCCAGCCCTGCCCATAAAAGACGTCCTCTACAAACTCCGAATCTCGCAACTGCTCACCCCAACGCTGCATCGAAGGTAAGCGCTCGGCCAACGACACCGTTTCACTTAAGCGCAATTCCAAACTTGCGGGTATCGGGGACTTCCATTTGGGATCCTCTAGTAGAGCTAAGGAGTCCGAGCCTAAACCTTGTAAGAACTTTTGCGTCGCCTCAGTTTTCGACACAAATTTGACCTGAGAAAAATTGCCGCTAGCAGAGAGTCGGCTCTTCATGTCATCGATTTCAGCGGGAGTGGCGTCTTTTAAATAAACAATCATTTCCAAACCGTCGCTCCAACTGCCGACGGTCTGTTGTAGGACTGAAAGTCCCAAAAACAAAACGTTCATCAGTAAAAGAACAAGGCTCATGACAGTCACCGACGCCAACTGCAAGGCCCAGTGCCGTCTCCAGGCGCGGAACAAGTGTTGCTTTAAGATGAAGCGATTCATGCTTGCACCACCCGGCCCTCATTGATTTCAATCACCCGAAAGGCGCGGCGGCGAATCAGCTCGACATCGTGGGTAGCGACAAAGACCGTTGTCCCCTGAGCGTTGACATGTTCCAAAAGCTGAAAGATCTCAGTGCTCATTTGCACATCTAAGTTCCCCGTGGGCTCGTCGGCTATCAAAACTCCGGGGTGGTGAATAAGGGCCCGCGCGATCGCGACTCGCTGCTGCTCTCCTCCGGAAATTTCCGTGGGGAACGAAGCCGAGCGAAAGCTTAAGCCGACTTGATCCAAAACCTCTCGCACTCGACGCTCTACATAGCTTTCACCATCGCCCCGCACCAACAGAGGCATGGCCACATTCTCAAAGACCGTGCGATCTTTCAGCAATCGAAAGTCCTGATAGATGACCCCAATGCGTCTTCTAAAAAATGGAATTTGGTTTTCTTCAAGCGCGGCGACGTCGGAGCCAAGGACAGTAACATGTCCTGAACTGGGACGATCGAAGCCCGAGATCAATCGAAACAGCGTCGTCTTGCCGGCACCGCTTGGGCCCGTGAGAAAGACAAACTCGCCTTTGTTGATCTCAAAGCTCACATTTCGTAAACCTTGATAGCCATTAGGAAACACTTTGTAGGTGTGATTAAAACTGATCATGTCTCTATAGTTTAACGAGGGCTACAGCAGTTGACCAGAAAGCAACAGGTCTAGAATTTGCTGATGCTGGATCTTCATCGCGAGACGAATCGTTTTGGCTTCAGTCGCAGACCCATGCGGCAGGACCTCGTCATAGGAGGTCTTCACACTCTTTAAGACGGCACCATTGAGAAATACGCGGCTGACAAAATATGGATTGGTCAGTCCCCAGTCTTCTGTCTGGATATGATACTGAGTGCCTAGCCAGGCAATGTCGGAGTTAAAGCCCTTTTCCATGACCAGAGTATAGCACTTAGGTGTGGGCCCTCTTCAAGGACTTAGTGTTCGGATACTTGCAACATTTTTTTGACGGTTCAGTTGGCAAAATCCCAGATAGAGACAAGAGAAGTTGAACTGAAGTGCCGATTCTTTAATCAAATAAAATTAGCGACTTGAGCTTCAATATTGACTCAAAGGCGAGCGTCAAAATTCCGATAGCTCTGTATGCTCAAAAGTGCACCCTTCATGATGTTCGCGATTCTTATTGTTGTCGGGTGCTCCAAAAAAACCAGCGCGCCCACAGGCTGCACAGACTCAACAGGGCTAACCTGTCCAGGTCCAGCCGAGGTGGCCTACTGCTCCAGCACAACGGCTTACTCAAATTCTGTAACTATCACTGGAACCGCCCAATACATCCGACGTGAGCCCTTTGCGGGAGGGCTCGGAAATGCGAGCCTCACTGGAGCAACCCACCCTGCCCAGGCCTACCCCATTCGATATGCCGAAGTCCGAGTCTTAAACTCGGCGGGCAAGCCAATTCAATGTGCGACAACTGCAACCAACGGTACGTTTTCGTTTCAGCTGCCAAAGAGCTCCTCAACTTTTACAGTTCAGGTGAATTCTCGGGCCTTCAATTCAAAGTTGAGGGCTTCGGTTTTAGACGCGCCTTTAAGCAATAAATTCTACAGTTTGACCAAAACCGTGGCGCCCACCGCAAACAAATCAATCGGCACGCTGACGGCTACAGCTTCGGGTGCGACGCTTGGTGGGGCTTTCAACATTTTAGATCAGTTTGCTTTTGCCAACGACTACTTGCGAGCCAAAGCCGGCAATTGCAGTGCCATTTCAGCTCAGTGCACTAACTTTACTGTGGCTCCAAAAGTGAGTGCCTACTGGATCGCGGGCTTCAATCCCTACTCCTATTACGGTGGGACCTCCGGCGTGAGTTTTTATCTGCCTGGCTACTCTCGTCTATTTATTTTGGGCGGGATCAATGGGGACATGGGCAGCTCCGATACCGATCACTACGACAACTCAGTCGTCATTCATGAGTACGGACATTTTCTCGAAGACAGCATGTTTGCGTCGGACTCTCCGGGCGGTTTTCACAATGGAAACGCCGTCATCGACCCGAGACTTGCGTGGAGTGAAGGCTGGGGCAACTTTTTTCAAGCGGCTGTAACCAACTGGTCAGGCTACGGCGATGCAGCCTACGCCACTGCAGAATACATCGACACCATTGGCAATGCCGATGGAACTTCCACCGTGGGCCTTTCGGTAGATCTTGAAACTCCAGATGCTTACGATGAACCAGATTTTCAAGGTGAAGGCAACTTTCGAGAGTTTGCAGTCTCACGCTTCCTATGGGACGTGGTGGATACGGGGACCGACGCCGGTGCCGTTGATGGTATATCGGATGAGTTTGGTCGAATTTGGGCGGCTTTGACCAAGTCCAGCTTGAGCTTCAAAGACTCCAACATGAAGTTCCGCAACGTCGGCCTTTTGCACTTGGTTGAAAACGAGATGACGAGCAACATGTCGACTTGGAATGCCATCCGAACTCTGAATATGCACGATCCTGACCAATCTGAGTACGCGCAGTACGTCCGACCCAGCGGCAATTGCAGCTACACAATAACCCCCGCCAATATTTCAACTGACGACGGCAGTTTGGATTCTTCCGACTTGTTTCGCAACAACGACTTCTACCATCTCCGCATTGCCACTGCAGGTACCTACACCATTCGCTTAGATTATGAGGATGCCAACGCCATGGGTGATGTGGCTGATCTTGATCTTTATGTTTACAATGAATCGGCACAGTTTGCCGTTGGGTCTGACATTCTCGCCTACAAGACGAGCCGGCCAACTCAAACTCCGACCGCCAATCAAGTCGAGTCAGTCTCGGTCACTCTCCCCAAGGGCGATTATCTAATCAATGTGAATGTCTTTACCGGCGGTATCTTGGGTACAGAGGCCGAATACACGTTAAAGTTAAACGGGAGCAAGCTATGTCCGGCCAATTTAGTTCAGTAATGATGTTTGTTTCACTCATGGCTATTGCTTTTGCTACAAATCGAGCCAGCGAGCAAACGCTACCCAGTGAAGCCCACAGAGCGCGCGGTCTTGCCACTGTCCATCCCGAAGATCTCCGCAAAAAGCAAATCCTGGGCGAATTTAAAACAGCCCCGCTGTTTCCCCACACGCTCAAAGTCACCGGCCCCCTTAAGGTGGATATCCAAGTCGACGGCCAACCACCCGCGAAAATCGGGGCTCGCTTTGTGCTTATGGCCCACGTTCATTCCACTCAACCCCTCGCTTCAGCCCAATTCAAATGGGCAATCCCCGAGGGCGTGCGATGGATCAGTGGGGCACAGACAGGAACACTGACCGATCTTGAACCCGGCAAAGCGAAAATTGTCCAGATTGTTTTAGAAAAAGCATCCGTTGAGAATCGCCAGGTCCATATCCATGCGCAAGGTGCTGTTGGACGCAGTCGATTCGCTGCCGCCGCTCAGTACAACACCGAACTGCAAACCTACTTAGACCGCGAGCAACAGTCTGTGAAAGCCGGAATAGAGGCGCTGCAGAAGCAATCGCAACGTCCAAAAATCCATCACTAAATCTTAAACGGGAACCACAGTCAGGCTGTCGTTACCCAGCTCGTTTCTTAAGATACTCTGAATCGCATCTAAAGTTCCCATCATGGAGCTAGGGCATCCCCCGCAAGCGCCTTGATAGACAATTTGCAACTGATTGTCTGCCAAGCTTACGACCTCAACGTCACCGCCGTCAGCTTGCAGGCCCGGGCGAATGGTTCGGTCCAAGATCTCTTCAATCTCTTGCACGGCCGGATCTGATGCTACAGCTCGGGCTCGAGGTTGTTTTGGCGCCTCGCCAAAAGATGAGTCATGCACACTCAACCGCGTGCGAAGCACTCCCCCCACCTGAGTCGACAACTCTTCGTCCATAAGATCGCCGGAGTGGGTCACGGTCAGTGTATTTTGAAAGACGTGAACTTGTCGAACTCCAGCAATCGCAAATACATCACGGAGCAAGGGAAGCGAGTCACACTCGATGGGACTTGAAAAGGTCGCTTTGCCTTCGTCTTTCAAAGCCGTGTTTAAAATAAATTTTAGCGCGAATGGGTTTGGCGTAGGCTGGGTGCGAATCAAAAGGTCTTGGGTATCTATCTTGTTGGTCATGACAAAAGCTCCTGCGCTTTTCGCAAACCGCGAACCAGAATTTCGATATCTGCTTCACTTGTGTAAATTGAAAACGATGCGCGAACTGTGCCGGGGATGCCAAAGCGCCGCATTAAGGGCTGACAGCAGTGGTGCCCGGTGCGCACCGCTATCCCTTGCTCGTCTAAAATGGCGCCGACGTCAGAAGGATGCTGGCCATTCAACAGAAACGACAGGGCGTGGTGCTGAGTGGCGTTTGCGCCAATCCAGCGCAGATCTGGCACACGGCCGATTTGATGGCGAGCTAGTTCCACCATCACTTTATCGTGAGCAAGAATATTATTTAAACCAATATCGTTTATAAAATCCAATGCGGCGCCAAGGCCAATAACTTCGGCGATGGGCGGAGTTCCGGCCTCAAACCGTTGCGGCGGGGGCAAAAAATCCACTCCATCTTCACGCACCTCGCGAATCATCGAGCCACCACTCTGATAGGGTGGCAACCGATCTAACCATTCGGCTCGGCCATAAAGCACCCCCACTCCGGTGGGCGCAAACATTTTGTGTCCAGAAAAAATCAAAAAGTCACAGGCTAGATCTTGCACGTTTAAGGGCAAAGTGGGAGCCGACTGAGCTGCATCCGCAATGCAAACTGCGCCCAATTGCTTAGCGCGCAAAAACATCTCACGCAGCGGATTGAGTGTGCCTAGCGCATTGGAGATGTGAACGAGTGATACAATTTTTGTCCTCGGCGAGAGCAATCCTTCATAGGCCACTTGATCTAATGTGCCATCCTCTAGCACCGGAATAAAACGCACGATGGCGCGCCTCTCCTCGGCCATGATTTGCCAAGGCACAATGTTCGAGTGGTGCTCCATTTGAGATAGCAAGATCTCATCACCCTCATTGATTATTGTTCGACCGAGCGTATACGCCAAAAGATTCAGGCTCTCCGTCGTCCCGTGAGTAAAAATGATCTCTGAGCGACTCTCCGCTCCCACAAACTGACGCAACTTCTCTCGCACCTCTTCAAATTGCTCAGTGGCCATGTCACTTAGATAGTGGGCGCCTCGATGCACATTGGCGCTGCCCTCACGCAAGTTCTTGGTCACGGCTTCAATCACGCGAATGGGTTTTAGCGAAGTGGCTCCACTGTCCAAATACACCAACGGCTTACCACGCACTTGCACCTTCAGCTGTGGAAAGTGGTCACGCACATCCAAAAGCTGGCTCATACGTGTACCTCAGCCAAAAATTCAGGCAAGAACTCACGCACACGCGTGGCGACAAAATTTCGCAAGGTGGGATGACCGATCTTCATTGTAATTTCGTCGACAAATGCTTGGGCCAGCAATCGCTTGGCTTCGGTAGGCTGGATGCCCCGACTCATGAGATAGAACAACTTCTCATCATCCATACGGCCCACGGTGGCGCCATGGTTGGCTTTGACGTCGTCAGCGTAGATCTCTAACTCAGGTTTAGTGTCGGCCTCCGCTGTTCGACTCAGCAGCAAATTGTGATTGGCCTGCCTCGACACCACTTTCTGGGCCTTCGGTCCGATATAAATCTTTCCGTTCAAGACGCCGCGCGCTCGATCTTTGAGGATTCCCTTGAACAACTGCGTCGATTGAGTTTGTCCAATATGGTGGCTAACTTGCACGCGCTGATCCACATGGCTACTGGAACCAGCAAAGGTCATTCCACTCACGTCTACATTGGCTCTGGCGCCACGCACATCAAACTTGAGAGTGTTGCGAGACCACTCTGCACCCGCATTGATTTGGGTCAACGCCACTTGAGCATCGGCCGCCAAATGTGTTTGTACATCTGCCCAGCTGGTGGCACCCGAGCTCTCTTGTTGTAGCCGAACCCACTCGAGCTCGGCGCCATCCAACAATTCCACTTTAGTGACATCACTTCGTAAATAAACACCCGTCGAGGAAAGAAAAACTTCGGCCACCTTGACATGCACTCTAGAATCCACGCGAATGTAATTTGAAGTTGGAGTCCAAACGCCTTCACCCTCGTGCCAGTGCACGATTAAAATAGGTCGCAGCGGCGACGTGCGAAGCTCAAAGGCATAGCCGCTTTTAGCAATCGCCGCGGCAGCAGAAACGACCCCGTCCTCGAGATCCAAATTTAAACCGTGCGACCAATCGCCGACTCTAAGGCCTTCAGGTAGTGGCTGCGCACTGTCGTTGTGCAAATGGCCGTTAAGCAAAATGACCGGGTCGAAATCCTGTTTCCACAGGTCTACAAAAGCTTGCAACAGGCTGGGGACTTGATCGACGGGTTGTGAAATCGGCCATCGGCGACTCGTCAAAAACTGGCTAGAACTGTACTTCCACGACTCCGATTTTTTATCCGGCAGCCCCTGGAATTTGAACGCCTCCCAGGCCTTTTCTCGAAACCGCACCTCGTCTGGCGATGCATCCCGAATCAAGGTGTTGAGCTGCTCGCGCAAATCGGCGGCAAAGTTCATACATTAGCTCCCGTGATCCAGTCGTAGCCTTGTTTTTCTAATTTTGTGGCTAAGGATTTATCACCCGATTGCACAATTTGACCTTTGTGTAAGACATGGACAAAGTCGGGCTGAATGTAATCGAGCAACCTTTGATAATGGGTGATCAACAAGATTGCATTGTTCGCACTGCGCAGTTTGTTTACGCCATTCGCGACCACCTTCAGAGAATCGATATCCAATCCAGAATCGGTTTCATCGAGAATAGCCAAACGCGGTGATAACACGGCCATTTGAAGAATTTCATTCCGCTTTTTTTCGCCGCCCGAAAACCCTTCATTCACCGAGCGTTCGAGAAAGCTAGGATGCAATTCAACGAGGGCCGATTTTTTCTCAACAAAGAGCCGAAATTCAGCCTCGTTCATTTCAGCCACGCCTTGATGCCGGCACACAGAATTGAAGGCCGCACGCAAGAACGTCAAATTGGCCACGCCAGGCACTTCCACTGGATATTGAAAGGCCAAGAACACGCCTTCGCGCGCGCGCAGATCTGCACTCATATCCAACAAGTTTATCGGCTTAAAATTAACATCATATTCAACTGTGCCGGCCGTGACGGTGTAGTCCGGATGACCTGCCAAGATTTTTGACAAAGTGCTTTTGCCCGAACCATTCGGCCCCATAATCGCGTGAACCTCGCCGGCCTGAATGCTGAGATCAAGACCTCGCAAGACCTCTTTGTCACCAATACATGCTTTAAGTCCGCTCACCTTCAACATAGTTTGTATCCTTTAGCCGATGCTATTCTCGAGTTTCATTTCAATCAGCTTCACCGCCTCAACCGAGAACTCTAGCGGCAATTGCTTAAATACATCCTTACAAAAACCATTTACTAAAAGTGAGATCGCTTCTTCTTGCGACAGCCCTCGCGATTGCAGATAAAAGAGCTGCTCTTCACTGATCCGGGAGGTCGAGGCTTCATGCTCCACCGTTGCAGTATCGTTTTTCACTTCGATATAGGGGAAGGTGTTGGCTCCGCACTCGTCACCCACCAACATCGAATCGCACTGCGAGTAATTGCGTGCCCCGTGGGCCGTGGGCAAGATCTTCACCAAACCTCGGTAACTGTTGACTGACCCGCCAGTGGAAATTCCCTTGCTGATGATCGTGCTGCGCGTGTTGCGACCGATGTGCACCATTTTCGTGCCGGTATCGGCCTGCATTTTGTCGTGGGTCAGGGCGACTGAGTAGAATGCTCCAACTGAATTTTCGCCTTGGAGAATGCAACTTGGATACTTCCAGGTGATGGCCGAGCCAGCTTCCACTTGCGTCCAAGAGATTTTAGAGTTGCGGCCGATGCACTTGCCCCGCTTTGTGACAAAGTTAAAAATTCCACCACGGCCTTCACGGTCGCCCGTGTACCAGTTCTGCACAGTGGAGTAGCGAATTTCAGCATCATCGAGAGCAATCAACTCTACCACTGCGGCATGCAACTGATTTTCGTCGCGCTGAGGGGCCGTACACCCTTCTAGGTAATTGACAAAGCTACCCGCCTCCGCAATCAGGAGCGTTCGCTCAAACTGCCCCGTATCTTTGGCGTTGATGCGAAAGTAAGTGGACAGATCCAGTGGGCAGGTCACGCCTTTTGGAATGTAACAAAATGACCCGTCAGTAAAAACCGCCGCATTTAGTGCCGCAAAAAAATTGTCGGCGTGCGGGACAACACTCCCTAAATATTTGCGCACCAACTCGGGATGAGTCTGTACCGCTTCGGAGATCGAGCAAAAAATCACACCCGCTTTCGCCAAAGTGTCTTTGTGAGTTGTACCTAGGGAAACTGAATCAAAGACGGCATCTATGGCCACCCCTGAAATGCGTTTTTGCTCCGTCAATGAAATACCGAGCCGTTCAAAGGTTTTGAGCAATTCAGGGTCGAGCTCATCTAATGATTTTGGTTTTTCGGTCACAGATTTGGGGGCGGAGTAGTAACGAATGCTCTGGTAATCGATAGGTTTATAATCGGCACGAGCCCAATGTGGTTCTTCCATCGTTAGCCAATGGCGGTACGCCTTGAGTCGGTAATCGAGCAGCCAATCGGGCTCACTTTTTTTGGCAGAAATCATGCGGATGATGTCCTCATCCAAGCCTTTGCGCATGGACTCAGTCTCAATGCTCGTCACGAATCCATGTTTGTATTCTGTCTTGAGTTCGTTCATCGGTGCCCCGCTGCCGGTACGGCTTTGAGTGAAGGAACCAGCCTTTTGGTGTGAAGGAGTTCGCCGACCGCAATGCTTTGATACATCTCACTTAGTCTTTTGTTCAGGTCAGCGATAGGCGAGGTGATGTTGCAGGTGTTGCGCAAATCACAAACATCTTCATCGTGCAGGCACTTGGCCACGGGAACCGGCCCCAACACCGCCTCCATCAAGTCAAAGAGTGAAAGATCAAGCAAATCACGCTTCAACGTGTAGCCGCCACTCGCTCCCTGCTCAGAGCGCAAAACATTAGCTTGCACCAATTGCTGCAGCACTCTGGCCGTCGCATCAAAGGGGCAGCCAACGCGCTCCACTACCTCTTTGGCTGAGGTGAGTTCACCCCCGGGTTTGCCCGCCATAATTTTTAGCGCCATGAGAGCGTATTCAACTTTACGGTTCAGACGGTTCACGACAGCCCTGCTTCCATCACTGGTGCGCTCCTTTGAGGTCTTGACGTAAGTCGGGGTGGAGGCTAAACCCAACCTGAAAATCAATTGATAGACAGCACATATACGTTAAAATCTAGCGTATATAAAGAATTGTTTTTTTAGCCCTGTGTTTAATCCACCTGTTCAAAGGTTCCTTATGATTTTTGCAATGTTACGCCTCTTTGGAATCACGCTGGGTGTGGCCTTTCTGGCAGTCACCGGAGTGTTAGGCATCCGCTGGATGGCCGCCCAACAGATGTTCAAGGCACCGCCGCACCCATGGTTCGAACAGGCAAACTGGACCATTTGGCAGGCCACTCCCGCGGACTTCTGCGACAACCAGGACCTGCAAAAATGGGCCGGTGACCCCAACGCCATCATCGCCCTCCCCATCAAACGAACGGACCTAGAAACTTGGACGCTCCCGTGTGAAAGCAAAATTGATATTGTAGAGTTCCTTCGCCTACAGCCCCATCAAAACTGGCTATTTGAATTTAAAATCACCTCGGCGCAGGGCCTAGATTCGCTGCTCACCCGTATGGAGGAGTTTAAGAATCAGAAGAATTTTGGCGCCCGATCTGAGTCACAAAAGGTGTCTCTTTATCTCAGGAAGAATGCCCCTCACTGGCTCTACGCGGCAGATAGCTCGACCCTGCTACGCTTTCATCTTTTTGCTGGTATCTACCTGGAGTCGGCCCTCGACTTCTGGCCTGACTTCGTCATTCTCGATTCTGAAGACGTGCAGCAGTGGCATACTCGCCAATCCACAGAGCTCGCGCGCCGAATGAAGCGAGTCATCTGGCATCAACTAGACGGCAAAGCACCACCAGAAAACTTCCCAACTCAAGGGACAATGACCACTCGCTCCAACTAGCTCTGTGTCAGCGCAGCTGCACTTGGTGTCCACAAACTGTTGCGCAAACCCTCGACAACGCCTAGCCTTTTGGAATGACACACATCAATTTTTTCTCTTCCGTCGCTCACGCCGCAGACAAAGTTCAGGTCTCAACCAATCTTGACGCCTGGCACGCCATCACGTCAGCGGGCCCCGTCGTTCAACTGACTTTGCTGTCGCTGGTCTTCATGTCGGTTATGTCATGGGCCATTATTGTACAAAAACGAAAGCAGTTTAGAAGCGTCGAAGAAAACAATGTCCCCTTTGAGGAGCACTTTTGGAAGGCTGGATCGCTCGAGGATGTTTTTGAAAAGCTCAACACTTTTCCTGAGAGCAATATGGCAGCTGTGTTTCGACTAGGCTACACAGAGATGCGGAAGATCGCCGAGAGCGGACTTGCCAGCGTCCCCACAAATGGTGACAGTCCGATTTTATCTGGGCTCGACAACCTAGAACGCTCACTTCGCAAGGCGATCGATATTGAAATCAGTCGGCTCGAAGCGCGGCTTACATTTTTGGCGACAGTCGGAAGCGTTGGCCCGTTCGTTGGACTCTTTGGAACAGTTTGGGGAATCATGAGTAGCTTTCAAAAAATTGGGATGACTGGAGTGGCGAGTCTTGCGGTGGTCGCGCCTGGGATTGCAGAAGCTCTTATTGCCACAGGGGTAGGGCTAGCAGCCGCTATTCCCGCCAGCATCGCCTACAATATTTTTGTGACTCGTATTCGCAAGCAAGAGTTAGATCTCAACAACTTCGCTTCAGATTTTTTGAATCTCACGAAGCGCAACTTCTTTCGGGGCAACTGAGATGGGAGCCGGCCCAGTCCGCCGAGGCGCGAGAACAGTCTTAAGTGAAATCAACGTCACGCCCCTTGTCGATGTGATGCTCGTTCTGTTGATCATCTTCATGGTCACGGCTCCAATGATGCAACAGGGACTCGAGATCGAACTGCCTGAAACCGCCAACAGTGGCGTCTCCACCACCGAAGACCCCTTTGTTTTGGTCATAAAAAAAGATCGCTCAATCCATGCGGGAGAGGCGCAATTGCAAATGTCGAGCCTTCGCACCAAGTTGCAGGCCATCTTTGCCACTCGCAAAAATAAGCAGGTCTATGTGCAAGCGGACCGGGCCGTTGATTATGGTGTAGTCGCCGAGGTTATGGGCGAAGTGCGCGCTGCGGGAATATTTTCGATCGGACTCATTACGGTACCTAAAACCGGGGCGCCATGACCGACCCGTTTAGTCGAAACATTGCAGTCTCCCTGGGGCTCCATGGGGCACTGGTGTTGATTGTGTTTTTTCAAGCCACTCTGATTCCAAGACACCCGCTCGATTTGCGCAATGCCATTCGAGTTGATGTGGTTGATCTCCCGCGAAAGCTTGAAGCATTGCCTGAACCTGCGAGTGAGCCACCAGCTCCTACTCCGGCACCTCCAGTCGCAGAGGCTCCACCTCCCGACCCCACGCCAAAGCCAAGCGTTGAAACCAAGACAAAACCACAAGAAAGGCCGGATTTGAAAAACGCGCAGAGCGCTGCACTAAATAAATTGAAGAGACTCAGCGCCCTGGAGAGAATGAAGCAGCAGGTGCAAGAGAAGAAAACTGCAGAGGCCGCTCGCGCCGCCAAGCCCGACAATGTGGTCCGTGGCAATCAGGTAAGCGCCGGGAACTCGCTCTCAGGTCTTGAGCGCATTGATTTTGATCGCTACCTAGATGAACTCAAAGTCAAAGTGAACAGCAATCTCAGCGTGCCACAATGGCTGGCTGAATCGGATCTGCGCGCGCAGGTCGTCGTGCAAATTGACGATCGAGGATTTGTAATTAAGCGAACGATAAAGAAGAGTTCTAACAATGAAGTGTTTGATGCCAAAGTGTTAGAGGCCATTGACGCGAGCTCGCCAATGCCTCCGCCACCCGCTCGGTTACGAGGCGTGTTGGCCACAAGTGGTATCACATTCAACTTCCCCAACTAGTGTGAGGTGAACTATGAAAACAAAACTCAATGCCGTGCTACTAATGCTCGGTCTATTCGTCGCCAGTCAAACCGTGACGGCCCAAGAGTCACAAATTTTTATTGATGTGGGCACAGCGCAGGTAAAGCGCAGTCTTCTGGCACTGCCGCCTCTACAATATGTGGGGACGCAAACTACAAATTTAAAGCACATTGAAGCCGGCCAAAACCTCTTTGGGGTGATCAAAAATAACTTGGACGTTTCAAATTTTTTCACTTTTATCAATCCAGCGGCTTATTTGGAGGACCCAAATAAAGTTGGAATCAAACCCGCACCAGGGGCCCCCAATGGATTTAGCTTTGCCAAGTGGAAGACCTTGAGCACGGACTTCTTGATTCGCGGCGCCTATCAAGTGATCGGCAATGAAACCAACCTCGAGATCTATGTCTATCATGTTCCAACGGCTAAGGTCATTTTAGGTAAGATGTACAAGGCTCCCGTAACCGAATACCGCCGCTTGGCTCACACCTTTGCCAATGATTTAAGTGTGGCCCTCACCGGTAAAAAGGGCATGTACTTCAGCAAAATCGTAGCCTCGCGCCAGATGGGACGGGTGGGAGGCAACAAAGAGATTTTTGTGATGGACTGGGATGGCGCAAATCTCAAACAGATCTCGTCGCATTCCTCAATTTCGATTTCACCAGCCTGGAGCACCAAGGGCGACAAAATTGCTTACACGGCGTTCGCATTTCACAAGGCGCAAAAAACTCGAAATCCAGATTTATTTATTTATGATTTGCGCACTGGACGCCGCCAACTCGTCTCGTATCGAAAGGGTATGAACTCTGGCGCGGCCTTCATCCCCGGCGATTCACATTTGCTGCTCACACTTTCACAAAGGGGCAATCCAGACATTTACAAGATGTCGGCCTCGGGCGTGGATTTGGTCGCGCTCACCAATGGCCCCAATCGAGCCATGAACGTCGAGCCCGCTGTTTCACCTGATGGCCGCCGAGTGGCATTCTCTTCAGACCGCGCCGGCAACCCGAAGATTTATATTATGAACATTGATGGTAGCAGTCCAAGGCCTCTCACTTTTGCCGGCAAATACAACTCTTCACCCGCGTGGTCTCCGGATGGCAAAACTATCGCCTTTGCCGGTTACGAAAAGGATCACTTTGACATCTTCACCATCTCAGTTGAGGGCGGCAATCTCAAACGTCTGACAGACGCACGCAAGCCCAATGGTCGGGCCTCCAACAATGAAAGCCCAAGCTGGTCACCCGACGGTCGCAACATTTTGTTTAGCAGTGACCGCACCGGAAAAACGCAGCTCTACATCGTCAGTCCAGATGGCTCCAACGAGCGGCCGATCACCAGAGATTCATACAACTGGGAGAAACCCAAGTGGTCTCCCTTCTTGGATTAGCCAGCTATTCGCCCGAGCAAATCGAACGGGCGAGAAATCTTAGCTCAGCCTTTGCACGGTATGAGCAAATCTTAGCGAAATTGCCTCGCGAATCGTTGCATTCGCAGCGCATAGAGGGTTGGCTGAAGTGTGTGCTGGCCACCTACCATAATACGGCATCGACCGAGGCCATCTGCGCCAGCTGGAGTGACTTGGCCGATCAACTGCTACAGCAGGCCTGGTTGATGGCTGATCTATCTGACACCTCGGGTGTTCTCCTTGCACTCGGCAAGCACGGCGCACGCGAGCTGAACTTGAGTAGTGATATTGATCTTATTATCGTGAGTGAGCCACAAGACGCCCACCGGGTTGAACGGGGCATTCGAAAGTTTCAAAGACTTTTGCAAACATCTGGCGACGCCGGCCTGTGCTACCGACTGGATTTTGACCTCCGGCCCGGCGGCAAGATGGGCGCGCTCGTGACTACACCCTCGCAGTTTCAAGATCACTACTGGAGTCAGGGCGAAACCTGGGAGCGACTTGCTTTGGTCCGGGCCCGGGCCATTGTTGGCTCCGAGGCGCTGGGACGCCAAATTCTGTTAGACGCGCACAAATTCTCGTATCGCAAATTCCTCGATTTTACTCTGTTAGAGGATCTCAAAGCACTCCGCAAAAAAGTGCATCAGTTGGGCTTCACTCGGCGCACAGGTGAGATTCACCTTAAGCTCGAAGTCGGTGGGATACGTGATATAGAACTCTTCACCCATTCTTTGCTCATTTTAAATGGCGGCAAACTGCCAGAGCTCCAGACTCAATCCACCTCAGCCGCACTGCTAAAAATTGGGGAGCGCGGGATCATTCCGCGAGTTGAAGCAGACGAACTCCTGGCAACCTATTGGTATTACCGCCACCTAGAAAACTTAGTTCAGAGTATCGAAGACCGACAAACACACTCAATTTCAGTCGATCTAAGTCAGGTGACGGGTCATACGGACTTCAGAGAAATTGAAACGAAACTGGCGCGAGTTGACACCATTGTCTCAAGCTTACTCGGCCAAGTCGACGCAGAAGGTGTGAGTTTACCACAAGGAGAAAGCCAGCAACATCTTTGGCTCAGTGAGCTCGGCTTTTCACCGCAGGCTATTGAGAGCACATGGACATCCCTCATGCGGGCGACAGCTCTGTCTCATAAAAATGATCGGGACGAACGCACTAGACAACAATTTTTATATATATTTTTGCAGGCGATTGGCAAGCAAGTGCATCTGGATAGAGATCTCGGACTTGCGGCGCTTCTGGAATTTGTGAAGGCCACACGGGCCAAAGCTACATTTTTTGCCATGCTTCTCAACTCTCCCCGCCTCATTCAAGACCTCGCTCGCCTGTTCTGCCTCTCTCCTTATTTAGGATCTATCGTCTCCTCTCGGCCAGAGCTCTTAGATCACTTTATTCTGCAGATGGATGATATATGGAATACGGATTTTGAGGTGATGCTGCAGCAGATGACTGAGCGAAAGCTCCTCACTGAGCTGTGGTCCGCCAATCAGTTTCTCGCCGACTTCGATACGAAGGCCTTAGGGGCACGAGTGACGAGCACGGCCGAATCCATTTGCACCGAGCTGTTACGTCGGCTTAGCCAAGACTTTGACAGTTCAGGTGTTCAGATTATCGCCATGGGAAAATGGGCTGGCTATGAACTCGGGCTACGTTCTGATCTCGATTTTATTTTTATCTCCAAGCAGTCCCCTCGGGACGTCGATTTTAAAGTCGCACGTCGATTTATTTCACGTCTCACCGATCCCGCCAAAGGCGGGAGTTTATATGACGTCGATTTGCGCCTTCGGCCGTCCGGCCAATCAGGGCCATTGCTCGTGACGTTGGAGCAGCTGCATGACTACTGGCAGACGGCCGCGCAACCGTGGGAGCGACAAGCCTACTTGCGCGCCCGCGTGGTCAACTCTGACCTCGTGTTAGAAAAATTTCGCCTTACAGAGCGAGGGTTAAGTGGCGACGAACTCGAGAGTCTAAGGGCCATTCGACTCAAGTTACTGAAGCCAACCACGGCCGACACAATTCAAGTCAAATATGCTCCCGGTGGTCTTTTAGACATCGAGTTCGTCACCCAAACTGCCATCTTACATGAGCGGCTGGCTCTCACCGCAGCGACGGTAAACTCAACCTGTGATGGAATCGCGTGCCTTATGCAGAACTCACCCCAATGGAAGAGCCATGGAGCACAGCTCATCCAGCTCTACCAGGAGCTTCGAGTGGTCGAACAAATATTGCGGCTGAGCGCCACACGTAAAATTGTTGAGGTCAAACGCAGCGATCCGGCCTTTGCCAACGCCGCCAGATTGCAGACCATGACTGTGGATCAGTATTGGATCAAAATTTTGGGGCAACTGAAAGCTGCGCGAATCCTGCTCGATGAGCTCGATCCCACGGGCCTAAAGTTGGCCGGCCCAGTGACATAACACCTACCGGCAAGAGCTCTCGCCTCGTTACATCTCAAAGTCGGGATTGAGCAAAACTATTTCGATACGGGAGTTCATCTCGGCATCTCGGCCAGAGGTGATTGGCCGAGAGTCTCCCATAGAGACTGCGGCCAACGTCGATGGGGACAGCCCCTCTTTTTTTAACAAAAATCGTAACACGCTGGTGGACCGAGCGGCGGCAAAATCCCACGTTGAGGCAAAGGATCCCGCCTCATTCGGACCGACATGCCCTTCAATCAGAACTTTGCGTTTGGCTTTGCCAATTAACCCACCAAGTTTACTTAAAAACGGCAAAGCCTCGGCTCTAAACTTAATTCCGGAGTCACTGAAGAGCGCTCGGCTTGGCAGGACTAAGCGAACGCCCCAGTCATCAGACGACAAATCGAGCACATATTTCTTTCGCTCGGTGGCGGTGAGCTCAGATTCAATAAATACTTCGGCTTCATCCATCAGCTCCATGCCTTCGATCTTCTTACCTGCATGGGTTGGGATGGGTGCCTCAATCACTGAATTGTTTTTTTGGCCCTGATGAATCTGTGGCGAAGCTCCCCCGCTTATGCCGCCCGCCTTAATGAGATAGCGCTTTATCGACTGTTGAAACTCTTGTGCCTTTTCTACATCTTTTTGCGAAGTCGCATAGAGCACGGCAAAAAACGCGAACATCAAAGTCATAAAGTCAGCATAGGAAACTAGCCACCGCTCTGAGCCATGATCGCGTTCATCGCCTCTGTGGCGCGGGCCAGAGCTCATAGAGCCTTCAGCTCAGAGGTGTAGGCGCGCATCTTCTGCTCTATGAGATAGGGGTTAAGCCCACCAATGACCGCGAGACCACCCTCAAGTATCATATGCTCAGTCTCGGCGCGAAACCGAATCAAGCTCCTAAGCTTATTCGCCAGCGGCAAAAAAATAAGATTGGCAATTCCAACCCCGTAGATCGTTGCGACAAAGGCCACCGCAATTCCATGGCCAAGCATTGAGGTGTCTGAGATGTTCGCCATCACACTGATCAAACCCAATACCGCTCCGATAATCCCAATGGTTGGAGCAAAGCCCCCAGCATCAGACCAGACCTTCGCAGCGGCGAGCTTTCGCCGTTCATTGACGTCGATCTCATCTTCAAAAATTCGGCGCAAAACCTCGGGGTCGGCACCATCCACTACAAATTTATAGACCGAACGCATAAATGGATCATGAAATTTGGCAACCTTCGATTCGAGTGAAAGAATAGTTTCTCGCCTTGCCAGCTGCGCAGCCTGGACAATTTCTTTAGCGATAATCTCTCGCTCACGCGCCTCTTGGCTTGAGAACGCCAAGCGGACCGAGCGAAGAGCCAGACGGATGTCCTCAACTCTGTTGCTCACTAGAGTTGCGCCAATCGTTCCACCAAAGACAATAAATCCAGCGGTGAGTTGAAAGAGCGAGCCAATGTTGCCACCCTCAAGAGAGTTGCCCAGCAGTATCCCACCGATGCCGATAACCAGTCCTAAAATCGTTGTCATCTGCATGGTGTCGCTCCAATTGCCCGATTAAAAGTGACTTAAATTCTTTTCTTTAGCAAAACTCAAATCATTGGTCGTCACTCGTAACCGATTACAAAGAAAGTGTGCGAGTTCTCGATAAAGTAGGACGGCGATCTTGGGATTTTTGTTCAGTAGCGTTGAGAGCTTGTCGTAGGGTATAACTATCAGTTCGCCTCGATCCATGGCGGTCGCAGTCGCTGACCTTGGCTCACCATCCACAAAAGCCATCTCACCAAAATGACTGCCGCTGCTGAGCGTAGCGACTTCAATGGAATCACCATTCTTGCCACTTTGTTCGATTTTCACAGCTCCATGTTTGATAAAATACATCGCAGTGGCCGACTCTCCACGCAAAAAAATCGTATCGCCGGTCATCAATGGCCGAACTTCACAGATCGATGAAACTGCAGCAATCTCATCTGGAGCCATGGCTTTGAAAAGATAAAAATTCTGGAGACTCGTCTTGTGATCCATTTCGTACTCCTGACTCTGGTCTACAAATGCGCGGGTTGCTCTCTTACGATACCTCGCCCATCAACGAACCTCAAAAGGTTGCATTCTAGATTTTCATTTAACGGACTTTCGGTGTATGAATGGAGTCTTATGGCAGTTTTAGTCACCGGTGCGACCGGCTTTGTTGGAACCTGGCTTGTGCGTGAACTGCTTCGGCGGGGCGAGAAGGTCCATATCCTGCACCGACCCAATTCATCGCTCGAGGAATTCGAAGAATTCAACCTAGGCTCACGTCTAGTCTCTCACATGGGCGACGTGACAAGTCTCGCAAGTCTAGTTGAGGCCACAAAGAATATCGACACCGTCTTTCACCTCGCAGGCGTTGTTGGCTATTCGCGCGCGATGCGAAAGACTATGGACGCGGTGAATGTGCAGGGCACTGAAAATGTAATCCAAGCCATTCGTGCCAACGAGTCTCGAGCTAAACTAGTTTATATGAGCTCAGTCGTTGCCGTTGGCGCAAGTCTCGACCAAACAGTTTTGAATGAAGAGTCATCGTACACGCTGGGCCCACTGAACCTCGGCTACTTTGAAACCAAACGCTTGGCCGAGCAAAAGGTTATTCTAGCCTGTAAACGCGGTGAAGTCGAAGGCGTCATTCTAAACCCCTCGACTATATATGGAGCTGGAGATGCCAAAAAGGGTAGTCGACGCACTCAGCTCAAGGTGGCTCGTGGAAAGTTTCGCTTTTACACTTCGGGTGGCGTGAGTGTGGTCTCTGTGCATGATGTGGTTTCAGCCGTTTTGCGAGCTCGCGAAGTCGGTCGCAATGGTGAACGCTATATTCTGAGCGGCGAAAACCTCAGCATCCGCGAGCTGCTACAGACCATCGCCAGACTGGCAGGCGCCAAGCCCCCTGACATCTACCTCCCGAACATGGCCGTCAAAGCCATCGGACGGGTCGGCGATTTGCTCGAGCGCATCGGCAAAGCCGGCCCCTTAAATAGTGAAAACGCCTGGACCGCTATTATGTACCACTGGTTTGACCACAAAAAAGCCAGCGCTGAACTTGGCTTCAATCCCCGCCCAGCTCAAGTCGCCCTCGAAGAGAGTGTGAGCTGGATCATAGAGAACGGACTACAGCCATGAAGAAGGGCTTGAGGGTTGTGTTTTGGTCGCTCGTGCTAGGCTTTAGCAGCATTGCACTTGTTGTAGTATTCATTGCGGCGTCGCTGCTACTTTTGCCAGACATCCAGCAGCTTGAAAAGTGCTTCACCACGTCGATGTTCTCAGTCAACCTGTGTCCCACTTCGAACAACTACGTCAAGCTTCAGCAGATTTCGCCCTTTGCCATTCATGCCATCGTTGCATCTGAGGACGGCTCTTTTTACTCGCACAAAGGCTTTGACTGGCATGAACTTGAGCAAAGCTTCAATGCCAATCTTCGCTCTGGCAAAATACAGCGCGGCGGCTCGACGCTCACTCAGCAGTTGGCTAAAAATGCATTCTTGTCACAAGAGAAAAGCTACTGGCGAAAAGTCAAAGAGGCCTACTTGGCTTACACAATTGAGCAGAAGTACTCTAAGAGTTTTATTTTAGAGAAGTATTTAAACGTTGTTGAGTTTGGCCCAAATCTATATGGAATTAAGGCTGCCGCTCGCCACTACTTTCACAAGAGTCCGAGCGAGCTCAATCCGCTCGAGTCTGCCTATTTGGCTTTTCTCTTGCCCAATCCAAAGGTCTATAGCAAAAGCTTTCGATCTGGACAGCTGACCCCCTTCGGTCGAAAAATGGTCAATGTGATTCTCCGCCGAATGAACTCGTTTGGTAAACTCTCCCCGGCCGCGTACCATTTAGCAGTCGCCCAGTTGCCGAATTTCCCATGGACTGGCTTGAGTAAAGACGCTTTTCTGGGGGCCCCGAGCTACAGCTTAGAGGCAAACAAGCCGCAAGTGGACCTCCCCAACGACTCTATTTTGGATGAAGAGGCACTTGAGGAACTGTTAAAAGAAGAAGAGGCTCGATTGCACAAGCCCCCCGTTAACGAAGTGCCGGCAGAAGCTCAATCGAGTGAACCGACTTATCCACCGCCCACGGAGACAGAAGAAGAAGTTGAAATTGAATAGACCCGCAGCCTAGCCGTGGCCACCCATTAGAAAAGGCTCATGGCTTGTGTCTGCAGGCTGAGCATCGTTCAGCTCTTGAAAGAAGCCATAAATTCGCCCCAACACATCCGTCCGCCCCTGCAGCTGAAATAAGTCTTTGCGAAACTGCGCGGCGCCTGGGTACCCGGCAGAAAACCACGCCGCAAACTTTCGCATTTGCAACAGCAGCAGCCGCTCGTCATAGAAGTCCTCAAGGTGCACTTGCAATCGCTGCAAAACCTCATCGAGTCCAGTTCTCACGCCGTCCCCAACTCCACTGCGCGCCTGAAGAAAAATGCGAGGATTCTTTAAACACCCACGCCCTATCATCACACCGTCACACCCGCTTTCACCTAAGCGTGAGCGAGCCAGTCCAGGCGAAGTGATATCGCCATTGCCCAATATGGGGAGCGGGCTGCTTTGCTTGATATCACGGATATATTCCCAGTCTGCAAGCCCGGTGTAGGCAGCCGCACGGGTCCGACCATGAATCGCCACCCAAGTCACACCCTCGTCAAAGGCCAATTGCGCCACTTCTGCTGTGTTGCGAGTCAAAGCGTCCCAACCCGTTCGCACTTTAATAGTTACGGGAATCTGAACTGCAGACCGAGTCGCTCGGACCACATCGCGGAGTTTGTTTAAATCTTTTAGGCAAGCCGACCCTGCCCCCTTGTTCACCACTTTCGGGACAGGACAACCAAAGTTAAGATCTACAAAGTCGGCTCCCATTTGCTCCACCACGCGTGCGGCCTCGCTGAGGTGCTCAAGTGTTTCACCAAAAAGCTGGATTCCCACCGGGTGTTGCGTGTGATCAAACTCCATTAGTTTACGGGTTTTTTGGCTGGAGTACTTGAGGCCAGTCGCACTCACCAGCTCACTGACTACGATTCCACAGCCCATTTCACGCATAAAAGAGCGAAACGGCTTATCCGTTATTCCCGCCATAGGAGCCAAAACAAACGGATTATCGCGCAAATTTTTTAATAATTCTTCGGATGTCACAGCCATCTTGTAGTCGCAATTGACGACGATGTCATGCCTCAGCTTCGCCGCAGAGGCAGTAGAGCCACTATTTTCTCAAAAAACATCTCTTCACTATCTACATCGACGGAGACTTAAAACCCGAGTTTGGAAATTTTTCTAAGACAAAAGGAGTTGGAATCTGCTAGGATCAAATTGAACCCTTAGAAAAGCGAGGTTTTTATGTTGGCAGAAGATTTCAAAGTAAAATTTAAAGGATTCGAACCAACTAAAGATATGCTCTCGATGCTTGATTCTTTGCTCAATGATTTGCACCTCAAATCTCCCAGTCGGTCATTTCTCTCGGCGACGTTCACTCTGACAAACGGTATTTTTGAAGGCGCAATTAAAATCACGTCGACCGCTGAAAACTTTGTCGTGAACGCAAAGGACGCGACAATTGGTGGCCTTCGGCATCAGCTAGTCGACAAGCTTGGCCGACAACTCAAAGAGTGGAAGAAGCTGCGCTTCGACTAACGTCGCCCTGAGCGCTGTCACTCTTTTCTCTATCCAAACAAATTCTTATATAGCCGTAGACCTTCAACCTGAGCTTCTGGCCTTAGATCTACGGTGCAATGCTAGAACTTTTGCCATTCTCCAGTTACCTAACCAAAATCTGACATATGAATATTCAACTCGCTCGTCCAAACTTGCCACTGCTGGCAATTCTGTTCTGCTCTACGACATTTGCGGCACAGGCCTCACAACCAGAGGACTGGCCGGCACAGATGTCGTCAGCACTTCCAACGCGCGCAGCACCCCCACTAGACATTGCAGATCACGTGTCACGCGATTGGCAAAAAAGTCGACAGCACTCATCTAGCAATGCTCCTGATCGTGGTTATGGAGTCGTTTGGGTGCGAGTCTTCCCTATCATCTCAGTGCCGCTGAGTGACCCCTATCCGCAGACAGCCAACATACACAATATTAGTTTTGAATCCACCCGACCCCTAGAGATACGCTCCCTCGGCACTGGGCAAGTGCTTGGGCGCAGCTCCCGTTTGGACTTAGACTTTAGCAAGGCGACATTCAAAATTGGCAACTCGACTGTTCCACTCGAACCCTTGTGGGTGACAACTGAAGACGGCCACCTCACGACCCTGCGCTGGGATCGACCGCAAAATGTGACCCCTCAGAGCTCAAAAGAAGTTGGTCTCAAAGTTCGAGGACAGTTTGTCATAAAGCCTAC
Organism: Bdellovibrionales bacterium; assembly: GCA_041739415.1. Lineage (GTDB taxonomy): Bacteria > Bdellovibrionota > Bdellovibrionia > Bdellovibrionales > UBA1609 > JALHOQ01. The sequence goes on from JBGSNU010000038.1 coordinate 72,053, forward strand.
CGTTTACGAGTCCGACGGCAATGGTAAGCCGCAAAGCCTTGGTCAGCAGCTCTGGTCCGTGATCAACACTGTCGCCATTGACGACTACATTCGGTCTGTCGTTCCATCAGAGGTGATTAGCTCCTGGGCCACAGAGACTCTTAAGGCCCAGGCGATAGCGGCCCGCACGTATGGACTTTACGAAATTGCCGAGGCTAGGTCACGCCAGTCCCCTTGGGATGTGGATCCGACGACCTGGTTTCAAAGCTATCAAGGCGTTGAATTTTGGGACCGACAAAAAAATAACTGGCGAAAAATCGAATCTGAAAAAACCACACTGGCCGTCAATGCCACGCTAGGCGAAGTCATCACCCACCAAGGTCAAGTCATCAAAGCCTACTTCTCTGCAAATTCAGGAGGAGTAACCTGCACGGCGAGTGAATGCTTCAACCTACCGGATCAGCCCTATCTCCATCAAGTCGCCGATGCAAATGGCATTCGCAAAGCCCCGGGCGGAACCTGGGGTTCAAAAGCCAACCTCACTGCACAAAGTATTTACGACCGATTGGTCATGATGGGCATCCAACCTAAGTCGCCCGTCGACCGCATAGAGTCTTTACGACGGGGCCAGAGCGGCAGAACTTGGCAACTCCGCGTGCACCTCCGCTCTGGTGCTACCATTGATTTAACTCCGCTCGAAACACGTCGCATGATGAGTCTGTTTGGTCCTATCCGAAGTTTTCTCTACACGTTGGGGCAAGTGGAAGCGGACGGCAAGCAAAGTGTGGTGGGGCACGGCTTTGGCCACGGCGTAGGACTGTCACAATGGGGAGCTCAACTGTTCGCCGCTGAGGGCTGGAGTGCACATCGCATCTTGCGCTATTACTACCACAAAGTGGAAATCTCAAAACTCTAGTGACCACTCCTTTGGAGTTTGCTAAATCAACGCCAATGGACAAAGTTTTACTAGCGTTTATTCCGCTCTACATACTTTTTATTCTTTGCCTTGGGATGATCATGTTCCGCCGTCGCCTTCGCGCTGTAAAAGCGGGGGCAATCCCCGTGCAATATTTTAAGGCCTACGGCGGCGAGGTACCCGAGGACTTGAAGGTCTTGCAAAATCACTTTTCAAATCAGTTCGAAGTGCCGGTGTTGTTTTTCGTAACCTGCTTAGCTGCAGTTCAGATGGGTGCCGTTAGAGAGGTAACACTCACTCTAGCCCTGATCTTTTTTGTCTCGCGAGTGGTCCACAGCTTTATCCACCTTGGTCACAACAAGCCTCTAAATCGAGCCCGAGCTTACTTTGTGGGCGTCATTGTTCTCGTCATCATGTGGATACAAATTTTGCTATTTGCTTGAGCTCGCTTGTATTTTAGCAGCTGCTGGGCCCGTAGGCCGAAGCCAATGAATTCAGGCGGCGATTTTGCCTCGATGTAAGTTCCAAATGCGTTGCACCGGTGGAGACTGATCATTCGCGATCGACTGCAGAAGGTCGTCATCTCGATCTGCTGAAACCGATAAATAAAGATGTAATGCTGCCGCTCGGACGTTGGCATCGGTATGCTCCAAGCACCCCTTTGCCACTTGAGAAACAACCGGGTCCCCCGTCTCTTGCAACAGCCTTAAGATATAAATTAAAGTTTCACTCTCAAAGTCTCGCTGACTTGTAACCAACCACTGAATGATCACTTGCCGATCATCTGGTTTTGTCACCTTGAGCAGCGACACCACAAAAGCTTTCACAACTGTGGCCCGGGTTTCCCACCGCAGGCTATCCATAACAAATTGTGGCCCATGAATCCGAATCCAATTGGTCGCCAGCTGGCTGAGCATACGCAAGTCACTAAACATTCGCTCTCGTATCTCGAGCAGCAATCCCTTGTTGTTTAGTTCATCCTTCAGCCCACTAATGGCCAAGATTGCAGCACTCGCCACAAGGTCATTTGGATCTCTTCGCATATGCCAAAAGACCGGAGCTGCCAACTTTAGATCGAGCAGAGCTAAGTTTGAAATCCCGCGCAGTCTCACAGACCAGCGCTCTGAGCTGCACATGTCTTGATCACCATTGGCCAGTTCTAAGCGGCAGTAGGCAATAACTAGCTGCTCCTTTTGGGCCGGAGAAATTTTTAGAAAGTGCTTTTGCATCGCCTGCCTCAAAGCCTCTTGCCGAACGTAATCGTTGGCCGCAGGTAAGCCGAGGGACTGCGCCATGGCCTCTGAGTTCAGGTTTTGCTCAAGCCCTGATTGAATGAGCTGATGATACAGATGAGTGAGGTGAGCCAACCGCTTTGTTCGGACCTCACTGCGCCAGATGCTCAGTGGGATCAACACCACCACAAGCACGGCCAGCAACGTCGGAATCAACGTCCATAGCGTTCCAAAATTAAATGCCAAGTTGCTCAAATCAACTCCATATCCATGAGCTTATCGGCAAATCTTCAGTGTTTTTAATGGCCAGACCCTGGCCTAGGAGTAGCTCGACTGTCAGCCCTGGAAGGCGCGTGAGATTGTTCTCCACGCCAGTCTAGGTGCAGGACCAAAGGCCACCGAGGTCTGGCGGCGGGCAAAGTTTAGTTCGCCAAATCCAAAAACATTTTGTCTAACTTGCCCAGATCAAAGCGCAGACGCCCGGCTTTTTCATGTCCGACTAAGATCGCTGTCGCGCTTTTGGTGTTTTCCACAATGTAATCCACTTGGCTTTCAGTCAAAGTGAACTCCGCTCGCAGTTGCTGAAAGATCGGACCCTGCGATTGAAAGTCGGCGTTTAAGGCCAACAGCCTAGCATAGGTATCTTGATCTATGTGACGTAGGCTCTCCAACATTTTTGTGACCTTGGTGTAATTGCGATATTGTTTCTTCCCACCAGCGTCGTTGTCATTGACTCGTGTGCGCTGAACCAAATGGGTTTTAGCGCCTTCCACCATGTCGGGGAATTCGACGTCTTTCATAGCACTACGGGGCAAATCCGAGTCGAGCTTTTTTGATTTCACGTTGCCGCTGGCATCCGCCCAGTAGTAGTACCAATCGTAGTCAATGTTGCCGATGCGATCCTGCTGACTAAAAATATAATCCAAGATCACAATTTCCGTAAGATCTCGCATCCACAAGGCCATCTGAAAATCTGAAGCCCCGCCACCCATCGCTTGGCGCATCGCTGAACTCTTTTGTGCATCGGCTAATCCGACCGCGATCGCTTCAACTAAAGGTCGGTCTGTACGGAGTGCCGTAAACCCGGGAGTCTCTTGAAATTCATAGTTTTGTTTTTCACCCCATTTGGAGCGAACGCCATTAAACTCAGGCCCGTATCGCTCACCACCGCCGTCACCCATCGAACCAAAGATCTGTTGATTCGAATCGGTAAAGAGCTCTGAGGTTGGCTCATAAATTTGCGGATTCTTCTCCGAGCGGTAGAGCCAATCCCAACCTGCGCGAATCATTTTGGACTGACCCATCTTTTGCTCATGCGCCTTTTTGGTCACTCGCGCAAAATGACTGTCCTTGTCCATCGAGCGATAAACACTGACTGGGACCTTTATCTGCGCATCGAAATACCGTGAAAAGTGAAAGTACAGCAACGACGATGGCGAGAATGTCCCGCTCGTACCCGACTGATGCATGGACTGTTTATATTTGGTCAATTTTTTGTGACCGCTCTTCGAACCGCCGCATTTGCTTTGGCTCTCATACTCGCGCTGCCCCAGCCCTGAGGCTTCAAGACTGTACACCATTGTACCTGGGCTGGTGCTCCAGGTCTTAGGGCAAAGAGCAATTTTTGTGGTGTCATAGAAATCTATCGAGCAAAGTTCTGTGGCATCAGCTTGGTCTTTTTTGGAGTATTTCCCACCGGGCAGTGGGCTAAGAATCCGACACTCCTCCGTCCGACCATTGGGCGAGGCAAACGTCGTTGTCACCAAGGCCGAAGCGTCGAATGAAACAACCAGGGAGGCCAGAACCACAGAAACTATTGAGCCACTTGTTTTACGCACACAAACTCCTTGTTAAATATACAAAATTTACTTAGTTAGCGGAGGGACAGCCCTGCACCACTCCACCCGTTGCGCTAAGCTTGGCGATAATTGCGGCCAATTCGTTGATCCGCTTCTGTGACAACGAGCCCTTTGGAATGCCTTTTTTGAAATATTCCGCGGCCTGTGGGCCAGAGAAGCCACAGGTTCTTGTCAACGCGGCAGAGGCTACGAACTTTGAGGCATGAACTCCATACCAGCAGTGAATCAGAACCTTCTCACCTTTGCGAATAGCCGGCTCAATCTCATTTAGGGTGGAGTCAAACTTCTTCCAATCATTCATACTTCTGTAGGAGATCGTTCGGCCCCCGCTGCACTGGACCGTTTGCGGCTTAGCGCCCGCGTAGGTGAAGATGGCTTTGGTGTAACCTTGTTCGCAGAGGTCATTTAAGGTCGACGTGCTAAAGGCTGAACGGTTGGTTGAGCCCGAAATCGACAACTTGCCCTGAATGATTGTAGAGAGGCGCTCCACAGTCTGCGCTGAAACTTGAGTTGAAAAAGCTGCGACTCCTAAAGCTAGTACGATCCACTTTGCCACTGATTTCTCCTGAGTAGAAATGGGATGAAGGCTAAACATATAAACGGCAATGCCGCCGAACCAAAGGTCCAATCAACCAATTGAAAAGAGTTCGTATTTTTGAATTTCTTATCGTTCGCAGTGGGCTCAGAGAAACGCTGCGTTGTTCAGTCGCCACTTGCCTTTGTCGCGCTAAATGTCTAAACGTAGCGTTCCAAGTTTTGGTTAGGTGCGCTCGTAGCTCAGTTGGATAGAGTACTTGACTACGAATCAAGTGGTCGGAGGTTCAAATCCTTCCGGGCGCGCCATTTTTACCGAACCGTTTGACCACTTGCGAAAGGCCACTCCCGATGGGCATTCTCTACTGGGTTCGCGTTGGAGTCATGACCCTCACCCTGCTCTTAATTGCCTCAATCATTTATTCCCAACAGAAGGGCCAGTCCGCCCTGCAGAACTTCACCAATGTGTTTTTTTCGGCACCCACCGATGGACGGCACAAGGTTGTTCTGTGCCCCACTCGAGTCAAATCCATCCAGTTCCCCAGCGGCGCCACACTCGAGCAAGCCGGAATGGACTGGGCCCGCACCCAAAACAACGGCCAACAGATCTTAGACACCATCGGCCTAGAGAAGTGGTTCGGCCGCTACTGCACAATCAACGCCGAGCTTGCCCCAACCTCCGCCCTCCTCTCCCCAGGCCTTGAGACCCTAGCAACCTGGCGCTATATCCAGGGCGAAGATCAACTGCTCCAAAAAAACACAGCCGGAGTCTACGTCTGGCAAAATGTAGCCTTCATTTCCCCCACACTAGACACCGCCCTCCAAGAACTCGAAGCTCTAATCTCCGAGTAACGGACTAGAGTTTGACATCCCCCCCACCTTTCCATAATTATAGTAACTCTTGTTCAGGCGTAGCTCAGTTGGTAGAGCAAGCGGCTGTTAACCGCTTTGTCGGGGGTTCGAGTCCCTCCGCCTGAGCCAACTGAACAAAAATAAAAAAGTAAAATTCCAAAAAAAATACAGTTGAAGAAAAACCGCAAAGGCGGAGGGACTCGAAGAGAGTGCGCGTACCCGTTTGCAATCCGAGCAACGCGAGGATTGTAACCGGGGCGGCAGGCCCGGACGGCCTGACGAGCGCACGCCCCCGGCTGCGGGGCGATTTGCCAGGAAGGCAAATCGCGGGAGCACCGAGCCCCTCTTGAAGCTGCATCTATCCGTATCGGTGCTGCATCACATTGCCCTTTTCAGGTAATGGTCGCAGCTTTCGGGTCATAACTTTCACGACGCTTCTTCAAGCACCAGCTTCGCGCGAAGCTTAAACGGCTTGAGATACTCATTCAGAGTCTCTGGCTTGAGTTTGCGTTTACCGTGCATAAACTCAGAGACGTTCGACTGCGGGACCTTTGCCAGTTGTACAAACTCCTTGATGCCCATCCGTCCGATGGTGTGACGAAGGGCCGCTTCAACACTTAAGCCTTCGTCACCCTCCATCAGGGCGCGAATGAAGGTTTGCGCGAATTTAGAACTTTTGAGCTTCTTGCTCAGTTCTTCGTCGTAAGATTTACCGCGTTTCATAGTTCCTCCAAAATTCTTTGGCGAGACGGATGTCGCGCTTTTGCGACCCTTTATCACCGCCGAGCAAAAGCAAAATGATCTGCTTTCCGACCTGCCCGAAATAAACTCGATAGCCGGGGCCACGAGCAATTTTAATTTCAAACACGCCGTCACCGACCGATTTTACGTTCTTCTTAGCGGCACCCATCGCCACACGGTCGATATAAGCATAGATGACTGCTTGATCGAACGCGTCCCGCCCATTCAGCCACTCACGGCATGGCTCTCGTCCAGTTTCAGTTGCGTAGAAAACAAGCTGCTTCATCAGTTCTAAATATACCAAAATAGGTATTTATAATCAAGGCTTAAAAATGATACCCACGATAGGCCACAACAAGCTCGCTCAGTATCGCTCGGTGTCGTTTGCTCGACACTCAAGTTGTTCAAATGACTAAATATCTCAATTATTTATAAAGGCAAATGGTCCAAAGGACCGGGAGCAAAGCTTTGGCAATCAAACGTAATCCTAGATGGATCGCGGCTAACATGCAAACGGGCTGAGATTCGGCCCGTCGGAAATATATAAAAAAATTTTATCTTCACTACTCAGCGATAGGTAAGCACAAAATCATAGATGTCGAGCTGTCAGAAAACTGAACCATGTCTTTTAACAAACCCTTAGCGCCCCTAAACGAAACAACGCCGGTCTTATTCAGGTCCATCACTTCGATGCCCAGATAGTGAGTTCCATCCGAGTTTGATTTATCAACATAAACTTGTACTTGCAGTGATGCGTTTTCAATCAACACCTTTTGGTATTCTTTATTCCACTCTAGTTCTACTGATTGATTCCCGATTTGCGCGAATCTGCCCGTGCCCTGACATAAGAAAGTGTCGGCTTGTGCATAGGAAACCCCGATCATGGCCAGCGCGAGAACAATTGCTGATCTCATAAAAATACTCCTTCATTATTGGGGTCGCCGCTTCCATGCCGACTATCGGCATATCCGAGACAGGCACCCATACCAATCCACAGTCCACAGGAAGGTTTGCGAAGGTGGTGCCTCGTCAAATTTGTTGAGGGCTAATGGGGATTGCCACCAGGGATGATCTGGCGGATTGAGCCATGAGACCCAGTGACCGGCAACGGCAACCAAAAAGAAAAAACTTCATTGGCGATGATGGACGACCAGGTGAATCCGTACTGGCTATGAGATTGATCTGCTGATTCTGTTGAAGAAAACGTTGGTCGGCTTGCCGAAGTCGTGACCGCGCAGCCCACACTTCATTTTCCAGCTCACGGCATACCCAGTTGAAAATCTTGAAGGCTCGATTAGATGCATTGGCTTACTCAAGCGCAGACTTTGCCACTTTGTCCTGTGTAATGACGTACGGGCCGCAATTGGACTGCGGGAGTTTTGCGAGATACGAACATTTCAGACTGTGCTCGGGACAGTACGTGCTGACGGACAGACTCGATGTATTTGCAGAGTCCACATGACTGAGCTAATCGTCAAATAAGCTTCTTCGAGCGCTTACATTCTAAGAAAGTACCAATCCGAATAATCCGATTCGCTTGTACCCCATCGCCTCATAGAGTTTTTGGGCGGGAAAATCCGTTTCGACGGTAAAGAGGATGCTCTTCTTGTGTTGATGGAGGTCACGACAGTCTTTTAACATGTGAAACATCGCCGCTTTGGCGAGGCCCTTCTGCCTTAGGTTTGGTGGAGTATAGACGCCGCCGACCTGGCCGACAGTTTCGCCTTTAGAGTTAAGGGCGACTCGCGATTGAAGTGATTCGCCGTCGAACAATCCCCACCAAATTTGATTCTTAATCTGTTTGGTGAAATCGGAATGCTTTTGTTCATCAGACAACTTGTCGGGGATTGATAGCTCAGACATGTAAGCCTTGCTGTAGATCAGCCATTGCGGAAAATCCCGTTCCTCAAGAAAACGCACCCGAGGATCATGCTGCACCTTTGAATCATTCGCGGTCAGCGCGTACGAATACAAAATCTCTTTCGACTCGTATGTCGGCAAGTAATCTGGATGGAGCTTTCGATAAAGCGTTAAGACCGGTTCGAGGGACTTCCAATCCCCAATGAAGCCCTTCAATGCGACTGGCTCAGATTTTAGCGAATCAACGACAGCCTCAGCGCAGTTGAGGTCTAGCTGTGCAATGAGATTTCCTCGGCGAGTCAGGCAGAAGACACCTTTAACCTCATCGCCCGATTTAACGGTTTTGAAATTGCCGCTGTTGTGATGGGCCGTTAATTTCGGACCATGCTCGCGAAGATTGTTAATTAGGAACTGAGAAGAATCTTCGTGCTTATTTAGAAACGCGAAGCATTGGTCCATTGAAGCAAGCGTTACGTTCTGAATATCCATCGTGGTTCCTATTCTTGACTGGCTAAAAATTCGCGAATGTCGCGGTAAAAAAGATCAGGATGCTCAAGCCAAGGAATGTGCCCACAATTCTTTAGTACCGTTACTTTAGCGTTGTTAATTCCCGACGCAACTCGCTCTGTTTGAATTAACGGCACTGAGTCGTCGGCACCTGTGCAAATCCAAGTAGCGGCCTCGATCTTTTTCAAGTAATCCCAGGCAAACCATGTTTCAGCACTCGACCAAACCCACTTATTCACCTCTCGGTCAGGAGATGGATCGAGGAAATACTCTTTCAGAAATACAGATCGAAAATTTGGATTGAAAACCCAGCCTTTTACTCGAAGTTGCATCAAGTTGCGATCTACGTCGTTTACGACGGCAATGTCGCCTCTATCTCTTGCTGCGTTTCTTTCATTTCGCATTCGTGTCCACTCCGCTTTCTCAGACGCATCTAAGGCTGACATTAAGTGTTCAGCAGTACCCTGGCCCATTTCATCGTCCAGAGGTCCCATGCTAATGAGCGCGGCTTTGTGAAAGGTCGTTGGGAACTGTATACAGGCAAAAAGAGCATACATAGCGCCCCATGAGTGGCCGACGAGTGCAGGGCGACCTACGTCAAAATATGACGCCACGGCGATAAGATCATTCAATAGCTGATCGACCTTGAAGACAGATTGATCTCGCCTAAAATTCGATGAGCCGCCGGTTCCGCGTTGGTCAAAGAAAATGCACTGGAACTGATCGAACAGCGGTTCAGCCATTCGCTTCATGTAGTCGTGCGTGTCACCAGGCCCACCGTGTAGGAAGATGACCGGCGGTCCCTTTCCGAAAGAATATGCAGCGAGTTCGCCGCCAGGAACCGCAATGAGATTCATCGGTCAGTGCCTTCACCAATTTTGATTAAATCAGAGCGCAGGAGACCATAAATAATCTCGTTCGTCGGTATGCCGTTAACTAGATAATGTTCCCGTAGGATGCCTTCTTGCCTAAAGCCAACATTTTCAAGGGCTTTGCGCGAAGGCACGTTGCCGTCGTGGACGAAGGCGATCAGTTTTCGGAGTGAAGTTTTGGAGAACGCTTCCGTAGCAAGTTTATGAACAGCCACTGTTGCGAGTCCTCTCCCTCGAAAACTAGCAGAAATTCCATAACCGATTTCTGCGGTGAGCATCATTCGATTTATATTTTGCATCGTAACGTGGCCGACGATTTGGTCATTTTCTTTGACGAACCAAAAGTAAGAATCGGAAGTCTCAAATAATGCAAGGTCCGAGCTTGCTTTGGAAAGTCGTTCTTTTAGCGACTCGACGGTCGATGGGGCGATAGGGTTAAATCTCAACGTCTCAGCCTCTTGCCGATCACAAAACCACCATTCAGCCAGTGCGGGATCGGCGTGAGAAAACGTAATTGTCGATTTCACTCGCGATTTGAAGTGTGCCCATTCGACTTTTGTTAATTCCCACGTTTCGGCCTCTGTATAATCTTGGCTTACGAATTTTGCAGGGCGCGCTCCAATGAGGCGAGCGCCAGTTTTTTCCTTAATCCTTCTGGATTTGGTATTTCCCAACGCGTTTGAGAAAATTAACTTATCAAATCCGAGGTCGGCGAAGGCGTAATCCATGACCGGTTCTACCGCCTCAGTCATAAGTCCTTTGCCCCAAAATTTTCTTGCCAGCCAAAATCCACGATTTTCTGGTGAACCGTTCCGCCACAGGTCAACTCCGCCAATCATCTCGCCGGGATTATCTTTAAGAAAGATGCCCCAAAACCAACGGTCTCTGCCTTGTTGAGGTAGAATGAATGTACGAATAAAGTCCTCAGCGCCCTTGTCGGGATATGGCCAGGGGACCACAGATGCAAGCTGCGAAATAACTTCGTAATCATTGAAATGCCTCTGATAAGAAGGCGCGTCTTGCAGAGTGATGCCTCGTAAAAGCAATCGCCTGGTTTCAAATACGGGTATGGCTAATGAAGCTGTGGAGTTTGACATCTAAAACCTTTCCACCACTGATGCAAGTGAAGTATACCCTGCTTCCTTCAATATGAAGCACATGTCTGGGGCACGGGTATTCAGCGAGAGTCGAACAACTCTGATCATTTGCAAATATCCTTAAAGAATTCGATGTATTCCTTTAAGGGCGGCAGTCCGACCTCAGCTCGCCGACTATCGACTTTGGCTGCATCTTCGATTTCTAAGGGCTCCCATTTTCCGGGGCCGGCGCAAAAGCCTTGAGTGCCGTATCTTTGCGGTCTACCTTTACTTGGGTCGTTAGATGAAGCGGCGACGCGATCAAAAAGATAGGCATAGTTGGAGGGAGCGGTTTCATTTATTTTGTAGAGGACGCTCAGGGTCTTGAGAACTTCGATTTGAAAATCGGGATCATTGTCAGCATGTTGAACCAGCAACCAGGCCTGGTTGTCAAGCTGGCTGCCCCACTCACTAATTTTGAACCAGCCGTGAATTTTTATCAGCTGCTTTAGATCCTGCGTGTTTTTCCAGTCCAGCATGTGAATTCGCCGACGGTACGCTTTGTGAAAAAAATCAATCTCTCGATCATCAAATCCATGCTCGGACACCTGACTAAAAAGACTACGAATGTATTGATCGATATCGACCATATGGGCCATTTTCAGTCGCACCCATTCTTTGTCTTCTGGCGCTGCAGGTGTTTTTCGAAATTCTGATACGCGGCGTGCGATCTCGACGTCAATATCTTTGAGAACCTTAATTGGCTTATCCATCTTTAACGAGGCTACCACTTTTTGAATGACCTCAATGGAAGCCAAATCAAACCGCTGGTCCACTCCGGCTGCATCCATGAGACTTGAGTTTGAGAGCACGACGATTCCGACTAATCGATCTGGATCAAAGCCGAAAAAACTCCTTGATCCAAACGTCGCGCCGTTGTGCCAGGTGATATTCTGCGCCTTTAGATGTTGCCAAAAAAGACCGAGCTCAAAATTATTACCCATGCGAAAGGTCGGATCGGTCGCAAGAGTTGATATTGGCAAAAACTCGGGAGCGCCGAGTCCCATCATGGTCTTGAGTAAGATTGTCATATCCTTTGCTGTGGAACGCAGGGCCCCGGCACCTTGAAGCACCGAGCTGATATTCCATTGCCAAGGCTGCGTTTCAATCCCATTCTTGAACACAGGAGCTAGCCTTCCGGACTGCTCCGCGGTGAGTTGAACACTCGTGTCTACCATCCCAAGCTTTTTCAAAAAGCCCTGAAGCAACAGTTGCTCAAAACTCATTTTGTATTTCTGCTCTAGAGCGTAGCCAACAAGACCCGCACCCAATTTCGAGTAATCCGAAGCTGTTCCCGGTGGCCTATTTGGCTTAAACCCACTGACAAATGCCTTCAGCTTTTGGATGTCGTAGTCGACATATGGTTGCAATGGATCGGCTGGAGTAAAGTTGTCTGGCAGCCTTGGGAGTCCAGCCGTATGTTGAGCCAGGTTCCGCCAAGTGACTTCGGTTCCCGCATAAGATGCAAGCTTGAGGTCTGAATTCAAGTTGAAGGGCCGATCCAAGTCGAGCGAACCCTTTAAACTTTCCTGCACCAGCAAAAGACCTAGAAAGCCTTTAGTGATGGAACCGATTTCAAAAATTATCTTTTCAGTTGGAGCGTTGCCCAACTCGAAAGTTCTCCCTAAAGGGATGATTTGTGTTTCAAAAGGTGTGACGATTCCGACGATGAGACTCTGATACCGCTTATCTTTAGGCAAACTCTTGTCAATGAGCGGTTGAAACTCTGAATGAACTATTTTGTGTAACTCAGAGGTGACAGCATGACCCACCTGGGTAGTGACCACCAAAAGTGGTAGTCCTAAGGCAATAAAAACATTCATCAATCTCCTCATTCGTAGCTCCACAGCATTCGGGTTGGAATCAAAAGCTCGTAACGCAATTTGGATAGTTAGGCAATGATGACAGAGGAACTTGTAAACTCTCCGAAGGCCAAACTTCACGCTATTGAGTATTGATGAAGCGGTTCAAAATAGTGAAACTGCGAAGTTCATAAAGGAATCGGCGCTAGGGAAAATATAGAAAATATATATATTTAATACTATCACCTATGAAGAAGTGTTGGAGTGGGGGGGGACTAGGTCATTCGCATTTCCGCCCCAAGATCAGCCTATATTTCTCGCGGCGTTGATGGCGAGGGCCACTCACTTATTCTCCAGCGACATGAAAGACCTTGGCCCGTATATAAATCACCCGGATAAGTCGGCAGGGGTTGTTAATCATACCCTAGCAGAGTTTGTGACAAGCCTTTAACCAGAGGCGGCAAAACGACCTCGCCCATAAACGTAGTCACTGAACTCACGCCGAAACTTCTCGCGCGCCTGGTACCCTTTTTTCGACTCGATCCGGTTGGCCCGAAAATAGCCGCCCAAAATGATTTCTTCTTTAAAGCTCATCAACACCCGCGTAAACGCCAAGCCCGCCCAAAACTGACCAAATTTTTTGCCACGCCGAGCCCCAGTGATCTTGCGCGCAATTAAAGTCGTGACCGCTCGTAGAAAATTCTGAAAGTTCTTTCGAGACTGAATCTTAATCTTCAAGTGCAAATGGTTCCCCACATTGGCGCGATCGGCAATGAGCACGCCAAACTTCCTCGCCTTCTGCGCTAGCACGGATCCAATAATTTTTTTGTTCCGCGCTGTCAAAAAGCTCATATGCCCTCTGGCCTTGTCGGACTTTAGTGTCAGGTGCAGCCACTGCTTGGTCGACAGCGGCCGCTCGAGTTTACGCTTCCCCTTGTTGAGCGTATGGCCATGCGATCGGCGCGAGTACCGACGCTGATCTGTTCTTGAAAAAAGTGAAGGTTGACTCGTTCGCATGTTGGGGCAGTATAGTCTAGAACGAATGGTCAGGGGCAACTTGAAAGTGATTTGGGCGTGAGAAATTGGGACTAAGCACCGCCACTGCCGCCAAAAATTATAGAGGTTTATATCAAGTCTCGACCTTCCACGGCCGTGGCTGAGGGATTAAACAACGAGATGGTCGCGGCTGATGCCGCTCGTCGAGCACGCGCACATGTGAGATTTGCGAGACCGCTAATCATGAAATTGCCACAAACTTTTCTAAGCGATATCAGTGCCGACCAATTTGAAAAACGGAAACTGTCGTAGCACACGGACTGAAAACTGCGCCTACGGCAGTGGGATTAAACCGAGTAATGTTTTGCTCACTAAGTTTCTGTCCTCTAGAGCGAGCTTGCCGATTTTTTTGAGGATGAGTTTGTTGTCGGGCGTGAAAAACTTCAACCTAACATAGCAGGGCTTTTTAAGGCCAGCTTCACTCCACTTAACAAGTGGTACATCGCCGACCCATGTAGAGTTTTTGCGCGATGTAATCATCATGAGAGTGGTGGCACCATTTGGTCCGTTCATGGATTTTGGCGTGAGCACTAGGGCCTTGCGAATCTTTGACTTAGGCAAATCCGAGAATGGGAAAGGCAGTTCAACCACGTCGAACGTGTCATAAATCGTCGTCGTCATCGCTCTTCCATTCCGGGGCTAGGGTCAGTTCAATACTTCTAATATAGTCGAGTTCATCTTGCGGGAGAGCCTTGCGTAAGACGGCCTTTCCATCATCATCGATTTCGAAAATGATTTGATCGCCTGGGACTAAGCCAAGCTCGTTTCGAACTTCTTGCGGGATCGTCGTTTGGCCTTTGCTTGAGAGGGTGCTGAGTTTATAAGCTTTCATAAGAAGAGGATAGCAAATGTCGGTACATAAGTAAAGAAACCTTACTTCTTTTCGGTAAAGAACGATAAATATGTGGCTAGCAACTCCAGATTTTAGATAAACATAGCAATTACAAATACTTATGAAAACGGCCCTAACTGTCAGGAAGCTATTGAGTTTCGATGAAGCGAATCAGACGCTCACGTTCTTCTGAAGAAATGGAGTTTTGTGGGTCGAGCGGAGGCATGGATTGATTTCGAATCAGCCTCAGGACCATCCCCGGCGACTTCGTGCCATAAGCTCGCAGTTGAGCGGCAGAATCCAAGGGGAGCTCATAGCCTCCGCTGCCGATGGAGTGCGGACCAGAACCATGGCAGGCTCCACAAACCTGTTTCAGAATAACTTGAGGAGGCCGGCTCTTCGGCTGACCCAAGTTCAAGACCTCGCGGCTCGCTTGAACTTCTTCCTTCGGACTTTGACCGCGTAGAAAATCCAATGTCTGCTCTGAGGTTCGCCAGGGCTTAGCAAAGTAGGGATCTGCCAGCGGAGAATTTCGAACATTTTGAATGAGCGTCGGCAAATCTATTCTAAGCTCCTCAATTTGATACTTCCAGGTCCCATAGCAGACCTTGATCGCCGTAGCCGCGTTTCGCTTCAACTGCGCCTGATTTAACTTTTGCAATGGCCTTGGCGTGAGTGGATCTGCAGCTGGATGAGAATCAGGAATATCCACGGTGCCGGATGAAAACAGCGCAGCAGAATCCGTAATGTCGTCTTTGTAAAAGTCAGGCGAGATACGATCGGTACCAGGAACAAGCTTAAGACGAATCGTCCTTACATAAGATCGGTTGGTGTTGCGATCTGGAATCACGCTCGAAGGTCTTCCCGGAATCTGATCCATTTGATTTTCGGGATGATCTTTAAAAAATTGTTCTAGGCTGTAACCAGCTCGGTCAGCAGATCGAGGAAAGGATAGAGAACCTATAGAGCTCAGATTCACTTGCACCTTGCTTAAACTTTCCCAGATTAGGGCTGCCATGAAATTAGCTTTGCATTTGGTGTCGCGACAGACGGACTGACAGACATCTGCAATCTTGAGAGCCATTGCACTCTGTCGAACTCTGGAATCATAAACCAACGGCCCGGGCTTACTCGAGGCCTTCGGCGCTCCCGGCTGCTTGTCAGATATTTTTATACTCAAACTGAATTGTGAGGAGCCTTCCATTTCTGTCCAAGGATCACGGGGAAATATCGGTCCACCGTTTTGATGACATGCGGTGCACGTACCTCGGGCCGGTCTTACAACTTTAGCCGAAGGTGAACCGTAATTTTCGACAAGATAGAATTCGTATATTCTCTCAAGATCGTTCCAACTGATGACCTCGATTTGTTGAGTATTCGGAGTAAAACCAAGATAAAGTAAAGGCAAAAACCCACCCTTCAATCCATTTGAAAGGTAGCTGAACTCTGTCACGTAGCGGGGATGGTTGAGATCTGTGTGTGATCGCACCAAAGAACGTCCATAAGGAATTCTAAAAAAATCTATCCCAGTTTTATGACCGCCCGAAGTCACCAAATCACCCAATGAAACTATGTTGGGCTCAACCTTTAGCAACTTTCCGAAAGCCTCGATTGGATAAGGGACCAAACCGCAAGTCCTAGCGATGATTCGCTCAAATGCAGTGGATTCCTCGCCGGTGACTTCACAGGACCAAACGGGCGAGGGGGCTACTGTAAGTCCGAACAGCAACAAGAGCACATAGACAAAAAATAGATTTAGCTCGCGCAAATTGGCACCCCAGTCACGATTTCATATCACTCAAGTCGAATGCCGTGCATTCAGCTCTCGCCTCTATTTGGGGTGCAGCCTCTATGCCGTCACATCTAGGCAAGGCAGGTTTGTTTTGAGGACGCCAAGATTGGCTTCACGGGCCTTGGCAAAACCTGATCTGGTTTTATTCGACGGCCCAGATGATGATCCGGTTGTTGCTCGCATCGGCGATGTAAAGACGTTTATTTTCTAAATCGTAGTGCAGCCCTTGCGGACCATTCAGTGTTGCTGCCGTAATTCCCGAGGTCCCAGTGACAAGGTCCGTTTGACCGATCACCGTGCCCGCAGTGGGCGCATCGCTAATGTCGTCGCCACCCATGCCCTCATAAATGAGGACTCGGTGATTTCCGCCATCTGAGACAAACAGCCTCGAATGGGTTGATTCATAGAAGACACCGGTCGGACCGTTTAATGTCGTCGCTGTTGTTCCCGTCGTGCTGCCGGTGAAGTTGGTCTGACCAATCACGTTTACAGCCGCTTCGCCGTCGGTAATGGAGGCCACGCTGTACACCAAGACCCGATTGTTACCCGAGTCAGACACAAAGATGCGATCAGCCACTGCATCGTAGTTCACGGTCATAGGCGTATCGAGAGTGCTCGCGGTGCTTCCGCTCGAGTTCGCCGTAAAGTTGGCCTGACCAAAAACGTTTACTGCAGATTCACCGTTGGTGATTGCTGCGACGTCGTACACCAGCACACGATGGTTACCTGAATCGACGACAAATAGACGATCGCCCGCACTATCGAGTGCGAGTCCAGTTGGAGAATCGAGTGTAGCAGCAGTCGAACCGCTCGTTCCAGTCGTGAAGTTCGCTTGTCCTAGAACATAAATGGCCGCGTCGCCATCGGAGACAAACGACGTATCGTAGACGAGAACCCGGTTGTTACCCGTGTCGGCTACGTAAAGGACATCGTTTTCAGCATCGTAAAGCACACTGGCGGGAGCACTTAGAGTTGTAGAAGTTGTGCCTGCGGCCGAACCTGTCAAACTGGATTGACCAAGGACATTCAGCGCCTCTGCCCCGCTGGTGGTAACATCGGTATCGTAAATCAACACCCGATTGTTGGAGGAGTCCGCAACAAAAAGTCGGCGATTCTCGGTGTCGAGACTCATACTCTTTGCACCAGAAAGTCCGCGAGCCGTGGCACTCGCAGTTTTTGCACTGAAGTACTGTTGCCCCAATTCGTGGACCGCTGCTTCACCGGTGGAGATAACGTAGGTATCGAAGATCAAGACGCGGTGGTTGCCTCGATCGGCTAAGAACAGGCGATTTGTCACGCTGTCGAAGCTCATGCCCAAGGGCTGAGTCAATTTGATGCTGGTGGTCCCAGAGGTGGCCGTTGTGAACAAAGATTGGCCGAGTACCCGTGCAGCAGCCTCTTGATTCGTAACGGAGGCCACGTTAAAAACAAGAACACGATGGTTGTCATAGTCGCCTACGAAAAGACGTTGCCCAACCCCATCGTAGGTCAGGCTTGATGGCGCATCCATTGTAATCGCCGTCGTGCCCGCAGTGTTGGCGGTAAAGTTGGTTTGACCCAGAACGTTTACGGCCGCGTCGCCATTGGAGATCGCTGCGGTGCTATAAACCAAAACTCGATTGTTACCTGTGTCAGCGACGAAAAGACGCTCATTTTCTGCATCGGCGGCGGCATCGGTGGGAGTGTCGAGCGTTGCACTGGTGGAGCCCGAAGTAGCAGTCACATAATCGGGCTGGCCCAACACTTTAACTGCTGCTTCCCCGTCGACAATAGTAGTTAAGTTGTAAGCGAGGACCCGATTGTTGGATTGGTCGACCGCAAATAAGAACTTGGTCGTCGAATTGTAGGTTAGTCCTTTGGGCCCGTTCAATGCGATGGACGTTGTGCCCGAGCCTGCAGCGACAAAGGTCGTCTGTCCCAACACTTTGATGGCAGCCTCACCATTGGTGATGGTCGCCACGTCGTAAACTAAAATTCGATTGTTCGCGCTGTCAGACACGTAGAGATAATTTCGCAAAGAATCATAGGCGACGTCGTATGGAGAGGAGAGAGTGGACGCCGTTGTCCCGCTAGTAGAAGTTGTAAAGCCCGTTTGTCCGAGCACGCCAACTGCGACATCACCGTCCGCAACCGATGCCGCACTGTAAACTAAAACACGATTATTGGACCCATCTACAACGAATAAACGTTTATTGGTGCTATCGTAGGCGGTGCCAGAAGGTTGGTTGAGGCCTCCGACGGTTGTCGCTGAAGTGTTCGTCTCAAAAACATACTGACCTAAGACTTGTAGCGCCTCTGTTATAAACCCTTCATCAACTTCATCTTCATCGTCATCATTGTCAGGCGACGAGTCTATTGTTGCCTTCGAACCATTGTCGTTGTTACAGCCGATGATTGCAAGAAGGGCAACAGACACCAACACAATGAAAGTCGACTTGATAATTCTGATCAACACGTTGTTCTCCGATGGAGTGGTATGACCACTGCGTTTCGGTGCTCAACGGCCTGGACTTGAGATTTAGGGCACGGCGCATCTCATCATGTACAAAAGATGTTCGTTATTGGAAAGATCGGCAATTGCACCCTCCGGTCAAGGTCATGCTTCGGCTGCGTGACATTTCTCGGCACTATTCCTCTCAAAATAACCAACGGGTTGATTTGAGGTAAGTTTCACAGAGCTCAAAATGTCACCGCCCTGTCAGAATCATTACAGGCGAATAAATAATACAAATTCGTTATAGTGGCGCACACCTTACTAGGAGAGCTCCGCATGCGTTTCACTTTGACTTATTTTAAGAGGTTAATGCTTGTCGGTCTTATTGCGAGCACACCAATTGCCTTCGGGCAGAGCGAGCAGTCGGAGGGCTCTGCGTCGCCCCAAGCCGACTCGCCGGTGTTTATGACCGAGCAAGAACTTGAAAACAATTTGCCACAAGACAGCTTTGCAGCAGTTGAGTTTCTCATTCAACGTATGAACAGTGCACAAATCGCAGATTCAAAAGTGGAACAATCCTCCCGGCCGCTCCGTTTTAAACTTACGGTGCGACCAATTGCCTCTGGATTTGAACCGCTTTTTCTTTCGCCCGAATTCAAGCCAGACGGAAGCCTCACAATCGAGCTAAATCTTCGCGAAGATGTCAAAGCGAATCCAATCATCGCTCTGGAAGCTCTCACCGAGCTAGTCAGTCTATTTAAAATTCGCGGTACAGCTCTTACTGTTAACGGAGTCACTACTTCCAAATACTCGGCCCCGAAACCAATCTTTCATCCAACCTTAGGCTATCTGACTGGCTATCACCCCACTGCAACGGAGTGGGTTCATCGGGTAGAACATTTCCACCATCAAGTTCTACATTATCTTGGTTTACAAGTTCCCGCAGGTTTGACTGTGAACAGTCCACTGAGCTGGGCTGAGCTCTATCTGAATGCAAACAGTCAAAGCGCTTTGGCAAATCGCGAAATGGCGGAGTTTAAAGGCACAGCCCTTCGTCAAGCGCGACAGAATTTCACCAAGTTCAAGTTGATCAATAGAATATCCGATCCAACTGTCATTCAACGTCACCTCAGGCAGGCCGCAAGAGTCTATGGAATCGAAATTCCAGCTAACCTGTCTGGGATAGACGTAGAGGCGCACTACTTTGATGCTCGCCAACAGCAAGCCGAAAATCGGCTATCCCAACTCCAAGCTGTTGCAAAGCAAGATTTACGAGCGAGAAAGCGGCGCCACAACGCCCAGGAGGTCAAAGATAGGAAATTGGCACTTGAAGAGCTACCCGAAAAGCTCGATCACTTCGTAAGAACTAATAATCGAGAGATGGTTGCGACCCTACTTGAGGCCTATGTGCCCTTTGAATTGCTGGAGCCTGTAGAAGCTGCGTTTTGGCGACAATGGATTCATGCGATTCGAAAGCCAAATTTTTCAAATCCAATTCTGTTGTTCCGAGGCTTAGACCCTCAGGAGCCGGTGCAGCGTTTATTCAATGCCCAAGGTGAAGTCACGGGTGCGGGCTTTTTTGCACCGTTCTTAAACAGAAACCAGGGCAACTACTCGCGCAGACTGAGATCGATTGAGACCTCGCGATTACGAACTGGCAATTTAAGTGGGGAATATGAATTTCAACCGAAAGGTGTGTCGCCGCTACAGATAGTACCCAAAATGTCCACCATGATATACAACCACAGCAGAGACCCGTTGGCCTCACTCTTTATGTCCTTTTCATCGGCTGCAAGGGTGGCTTATTCTTTCTCTCACGACTCGGTGCCAGAGTCCGGAAAATACGCAGGCGGATTCTTAGTCATACGAGCCGATCGGCGCCTGGTGCTGCCAAATGTAGAGTCCACTATATTGGATGAACAAGAGTTTCTTATTCCCCTCGTTGTTTTTCCTGATCAAGTTGTCCACTACGAACCCTACTCTGTTACGAAAACTGGCGGTCAGCGCGATATCAATTTCCCAAATTTAGCCGACATTTTGGCGCGAGCGTCTCAATCCTATGGCAAGGATATTCCAGTAGTCAGTAATTTAGGTGGCCATGGTGTCTTAGGTGAAGCCTACAAGCCGTTTAGGCGAGCCGAAAAAACGATTGCCACACTTGTCGACTGCAAAACTGTCTTGAATCCCAACACTGGGTCTGTTCTGCCATGATTCAGTTTCTTGGATGTTGCGCAAGAAGAGCCGCGGTGACCTGCCTTTTTCTGACGGGTCCGTTTATTTCGTCAGGCATATGGGCAGATTCGGTTTCAGTGTACCTTGAGAATCAGGGGACGATTCGGGTTTATGTTTCCCCCGCGCCAGGTTTTGGTCACCAAGCGGCTACGTTCACTGTGATGGAAGGTCTAAGATCCAGGGGATTTAGAGGCGAGTTTGAAGTTGTCTATGCCGATGCCATGGCTGAAAAACTAGCCGCGATAGAGCCTGGCTTTGACTCCTCGGTTAAGTCTTGGCAGGCCCTGCCATCTGCTAACGCTCGCTTTATTGCTTTGTCGAGTTTCTCGAAACTCCCGTCGTTCACTAAAGTCTCACTTGGAATAACTGGGGCCGAAGATGCTCCGTACTTAATGGATCCAGCAAAGCTACACGTCGAAAATTTTTTACGCCTTCAACCCATGCAGTGGGGTAGAAGCTATCTGTTGAAGTCCAATGGACAGACGCATCCTATATCGACGATTGACAATCTAGGCTTCAAGATCAACTCCGAGCTTACGACGGCCCATATAAAGGATGCTCTTACCGAAATGCGCTTGGCCCCGAGCCTTGCAGGAAAGGTCCAAGCCTTGGAGCTATTGCTAAATGACCAAACTTTAGATTTAGGCTTGATCTACGGCGTTGGCCTCTTGCCAACTTTTGCTGGCAAATTGCGATATTGGGTAGAGTCCCTAGCCTTAGCCAAAAGAAGTCAAGCGAGTCAGCTCCAACGAAAAACCATTTTGCCAATTGTGTCCAAATTGAATGAATTCGAGCAGCGCTCACTCGCTTGGGAGCTTCGTCAAGTCCCTCACGACGGAAAAATTGTCTACCTAAGACATGATGATCCTGATCTCCCCCAGCTGCTGGATTCAGCAGGTCACAAGGACATTATTTTGATCCAACTTGGATCGGTCTCCCAAAAAATATTCAACATTCTGATGAAAAGAAGCCGGATTCCTGTGTTGGTCGCTGGGAAAAACGCCATGAATCTAGCTCGCGAAATGCGGCGAGCCTATGTAAACACTGCTGGAGACCATTCTCTGGACGGGAGCTCGAGCCTGTCAGAGAAAAGTCAAAAAATACTACTCCAGGGCCTTGCGGGCTTTGATGCTGGACGCTTCTCAACAACGGCTCGATCACGAACCGCGCGCCTCATCAATTCCGCCATGCAGGATGGCTCAGAAATTCACGCCTTTTTTAATCGAGACCAAAACAACGGCCGAGATAAAGTCTATGAAGCGCTTACGTTCTTAGTCGAGGAACATCTATTTGAGATGAAGTGCATTGAGATTTTGCAGGAGGGACGCGCTGGATGATTAGGTTCTATATACACAAGCTGAAATTGTTCGCACTGCTGATCTTCTGCTTAACCTCACAGACAATGGCTGCCGCGCCAGCTGCGGAATGGCCTCAGCATCAAACTGCAATCACTGATCTTTTGCACTTGGATCGCTTTTTATACTATCGACAAGCTTGGTTGAACAATTTTGCTGGCAAAAAATCACCGGCTGTATGGACTGCGGTGGCGCGCCTATCGGAGCCGGACATCTTCTCGCAAAGGGCTAAGATTGCTGCCAAGCTTATTGATCCGCACAACTATGACTCACTCCTTGCTGATCTAATAAATCAGCGAGCTGGTAACCCAATCGTAAGCGCAAGGGACCTGCACTGGGGCTATAACTTTTTTAAAAATAAACTCGCGAACGCCTTTCTACTTGAAACAGATGTGGGCAAAATATTTTTGCCTGGATTAAATCCAGACCTGATTATCCCTCAAAGACACGCAAGCACCTTAACACTGCAAAATAAATTTGATGGCGACATATTGCTCGACACCCAACACTATATTGCCAATCGAACGACCCGCGCAATTTATTGGGATGCCGCCTTACACCCCAGGCAATTTGAATTTCATTTGGGGACCGAAAGAGCTTTTCGCTCTCGGTTGATCGCGGCAGGGGGAGAAGTTCTTGGCGAAATTCGCCCCCCGGCTCGCAACTACAATAAAATATATTTGGTCAGATATCCTGGTCAATCCAAACTCGCTTACGCCTTCACACGAATTTCCGGTTCAGACCGTCTAGATCATCTGATTCAGCAGATTCAAATTGTCAACCCACCTGGTCTAAAAGCAAGGCCCGTAAGGCAGGCAAGAGTCTTTGGTGACGCCACTCACTTGAGTCAAAATATCGAGCGCTCACTGGTGGATTTATTAGAAGGACTACCAAAAGCTGACCTAGTGATTATCGGGCAACTGGGGCGAATTGAAACCATAATTCGCACAGCACATCTCACCCAGGGGTTAGCCCAATTGATAAAGCAATATCCAAAAGTTGTGCGCGATCGACTCAATGCGAGGGACCTAAATCGGCTCGAACAATTGATCGAACAGATTGGAGATGCTCCTCTACAAGATTTAGGTCTGCTAGAACAGATGGACAAATTCATAAAGATTCTAAAATTAGATGTCGAAAAATACGTTGGAGTGACGGCGGGCCAAGAGAAGGCCCTAGAAATTAAAAACGTCTCTCATGATATGACAGATTATGTGCTTCGTGATAGCTCTGGAGGAACTAGACGGTTGCGGGTGTTTTCCAATGTTTGGGGTGACGAAGTGTTGCCGATTGCTCGCGCGCTTGTCAAAACTCAACATAAGAGTGTGGTTTCGATTGGCACAGCAGGAGCACTCTCTCATACTGGCATAAAAGTTGGTGCTTTGGCGGAGGCTAGATCCGTTTATGCAGACGGGAAAACCAGTGCGATCGCATCTAAACACTTTGAAGTCCCAGGTGCGATCGCCGTTCGGGTAGGCCATGTGACCACCCCCTACACCGAAACGGAGGGCTGGCTCAGACGAGTGCAAGATCATATCGATGCGATTGAACTCGAAACGAAATACATGCATTCAGTCTTCAAGGGTGCCGTGGCCTATCAATCCTTTTTGTTGATATCTGACATCGTTGGCTCTAAGCACGAGTCTTTGGCCACCGCATCGAGTACAGGTCGCAAGGCAAGTTTGGACTCTTTGCTCGAATTCATACTCAAGAACGAGCGCGTGAATTACCCTATACTGAACCACAACTTGGTCCTACCCGACTACGATTTCGCGCAGGAGCTCCGACGGCTGACTCCCAGCCGTGGAGTTGAATCACGCTATCAGCTTGGACAGTTGGCTCGATTTCTAAACCTTCAGACATCTCGGCAACTTGAAGAACTGGCTCAAAGTGAGCCCACATTTTCAGAAGACTTTCTGGATAGTGCACTAAACCAGATTGGCCAAGCCATTGTCGCGTTACAAGAGCAGGTTAGAAACAAAAGATCGGTGAAGCTGTTTCTACCGATTGATTTTATGAACGGCAGCTGGAATCCAAAAAACAAGCTTTTAGTTTACTTTCAGGCAA
Organism: Bdellovibrionales bacterium; assembly: GCA_041739415.1. Lineage (GTDB taxonomy): Bacteria > Bdellovibrionota > Bdellovibrionia > Bdellovibrionales > UBA1609 > JALHOQ01. The sequence goes on from JBGSNU010000038.1 coordinate 96,111, forward strand.
ACTCTGCGGCGGTCAAGGAGGAGCTTCAGTTGATTGTATTGAAGGTGCTCGCTCAGGATCGAAGCCTAGATAAACGGATAAGCGTACAGATTGAAGTTAGCGCGCCACTAGAAACACTTAATTTCATACCTGTGGTAACAGGCGGATCAGCACACTTTCTAAAGGATCTTTATGCCGACTTAGCCCTACAGTACGGCGGTCTATATTCGGCTGTAAATGTCGCAGGAGAACTGGTCTATAAGGAAGTCCCAGAATTTAAAACGAACCAACCCCAGGTCGCAACTAATTGCAAAGATGTCCTTTTAGCAAAGTAGTCATCTTGCGATTGATCATTTGCTCGAGGGTTTAGAGACCGAAAACCCAGCCAAATATTCCACGGAGACGCCAAATTTTTTGGAAAGGTCTCTCAGAGTCGCAAGATGTGGCTTGTTTTCACCGGAGCGATACTTGCGCGCCTGCTCAGCAGACACCCCAAGAAAGGCTCCGAGCTTTTCATTTGTATCGAGTCCGCGCTCGGTCACCAGCTGGGTGAGCCGCCCTGGCGATATCGTGAATCAACTCTTTCTTCAGCGTGGCTCGGTCAAAATGCCTAAGAACCGGACTAACGATACCCTGAATGTGATCAAAGCGATCCGTGTGTTTTGAAAGCGTTCTCATTTTGAATACTCCTCTCAATAAATCTTCCATGAAGACAAAAGTCCACGTCGGTAGCTATCCCAGACATCCACGCCAACTGTATCCATGTGCCGAAACCACTATCTGGTCCCATCCGAACTTCCTTTCGAAAGCTCCCGTTTGGTACGGCAGGTGAGAGCTACGATCCAATCTTTTGCGCCCTCTTTCTTGGTGCCGAAGCAAATCCGCAAACGGCATGTCGGCCAATCGAACTTGATCTAATGGATGCCTGCGCGTGTTCCAACTTCGGGCGGTGGCATTCGCAAACACTTCGGCCATTTCGATTGCAGCAACTGAGTCTTAATAAAAACACTCTTAGCCTCATGGTCAGTAAACAACCAATTTTTGCGGGACTGGAATTCCTTGCTTCCTCCAGCGTTGCCCAAATTGCAACCATCGTGCCTCTGATTACCTTCATGATAGGAGGAACCCTAAACACATGACTTTATTCTCCGCCTCTATGTTTTCGAGACAAACAAAGAGCTATTTATATAGAAACGTAGAGGCCATTCGGCATGATCGCCTGCATAGTCGACTCCGACTCGTTTGACTACACCCTCTTGGGCCGAAACTACATTGAAGCAGTTGTAGAGACCGTAAATCAAATAAATATACGAACTGCCACCTCGATCTCTGTAATGATCCCACTGATACGCTGACCCATATGCAAGCGTACAAGCAATTTGCCGATTAACTCCTGCGCGACGATTTTGGTGTGGCGTTGATAAAACGCAAGTGGCAGCTTCATCCCTGCGGGTACATCCCACTCTAATTAAAAATACAGCTGCGAGCAAATGGCTCAATTCAGCCAGTGGCCGAGGCTGGGTTACTAATTCTAACTGAGCTATGCAAAAAAACCCTGGCCTGTACCTACAGGCTGGAGGATAGTGTTTGACCATGGATGCAACCTTTGAACCACTTACGCTGCCTGTTGATAGACATCGTCTCTCATCCTTCTTACTGAGTGATGAATGGCCATTTCACGTTTTCAGCAATTTGTCGGTGGAAAAAGTCGAGGAGATGATCGATCAAGGTAGCTTCGATGGGAGCAATAACGAGTGTTTCTGGATTCTGAACGAGGCTCAAGAAGAAATCGGTCTTGTTCGACTAATGGATCTCGATGACGTCGATGACGGCAGTCCCCTTTTTGATTTAAGGATTCGATGCGCCTACCGAGGCAAAGGCATCGGAAAGTTTACGGTGGCGTGGCTTACCAAGTACCTTTTCTCCAAATATGAAAACCTAGAGCGAATAGTCGGTACAACTAGATCGGATAACTTCGCCATGCGGCGAATTTTCAGAGCAAATGGCTATGCGAAAGAGGGCCACTATCGAAAGGATTGGCCAGCTCGGGACGGCAAGATGTATGACACCGTAAAATACGGCATCCTTCGCGACGACTGGCTGTCTGGAAAAACAACTCCCGTGCAGTGGAATGACGAGCCCTAACGAATAGACTTCAAATTTTGTTGTCGATTTAATAAAGCCCCCGTCGGACAATATATGTGTGGAAGCAACACATTCATCCAACTTATGGTCTCTCTGGGCAATCGGCACAGGCCTTTGGATGTTGTATCTCGCCGTTAAGGGGCTGAACTTCAGCCGACAGATTCGATTTCTGCGAGATGTTGAGCTACCTGAGGCCTCATCTATCAAATGGCCAAAAGTCAGTTTGGTCGTTCCGGCTTGCAATGAAGCTTTAACTATTTTGTCGGCCACACAGTCACTTTTGCAGATGGACTATCCCAACCTTGAGCTCCTACTGGTTGATGATCGCTCCACGGATGGCACCTTTGAAATCATCCAACGTCTCGCGCAGGACGATCCACGCGTGAAGTTTGTCAGAGTGAACACTCTTCCAGCTGGTTGGCTCGGGAAAGTGCATGCTCTCCACCAAGGTGTTCTCGCCTCGACAGGTGAATGGCTGTTGTTTTCAGACGCCGATGTTCACTTTCAAATGCACTCACTTAAAAAAGCGATTGTCGATAGTCAGAGGAACAACTTGGGCTTTTTGGCAGTCACGCCTTCGATTGTGAAGGGAACACTTCTGTTGCGAATCATTGTCGCGCAGTTTGTGCATTGGGCGTCGATTTCTATCGACCTCAAACGGATCAAAGATGCTCACTACCGAGACAGCATCGGCACCGGCGCGTTCAACTTGATTCGCAAATCGGCGTATGACAGATCTCGCGGTCTTGAGTGGCTAAAGATGGAAGTCGTCGATGATGCCGGGATCGCTTTTGAACTCAAAGCATCGAAAGCAAAAGTGGGAGTTCTCAGTGGACTGGGAGAAATCGAGATCGAGTGGTACCCAACATTGATCGAATTCATCCGTGGGTTAGAAAAAAATGGCTTTGCGATTTTTCAGTACTCACTCGCCTTCTTAACAACCGTGTACTTGGGCGTGGTTGCAATTTTTGTGGGTATGATGATTGCCCCGTTTATGGCGCAAAGTGCAAACACCATGTGCTTCACTTGGCTCTGTCTATCTCTTTACCTTGCGGCATCTGCACTTTCGCTTAGATCTATGATGACAATTTCACCATTTGTCGTAGTGCTGTTTCCGTTTACCTTTGTGTTAATGCCTTTGGTCTTTGTGCGATCAGCGGTCCTGTGTCTTTGGAATCAAGGAGTTCATTGGCGCGGCACATTTTATCCCCTCGCTGAGCTCCGCCGAAATCAGCGATTAAAAATTTTAAATCTCATGTTCAACCGAAAACTCATCCGGTAGACTTTACCTCAGCAATGTCTCGAATGCGAGTCAGTCCTATTTTTATGGGTGCGATACAGGACTGAGCGTCTTTTTTGACTCCGTCCGATTCATGCAGATCGCGTTTGGAAAAGCCAAGAGTGATGTGCGGATAGAATTGGCCGGGTAAAAAGTCAGTCTCGCCCCCACCTCTTTTGAGCACGAGCTGCTGCACCTGCTGGCGAATTCGTAGCAGCTGCTCAGACTCCACAACGACATAGTAGGTGAACAATGACTCACCTTGCACTTGCGCCTGACCGCGACCGAGGCACACCACTTTAAATTTCGCCTTTTGAATCTCTAGCGACCGAGCCCGGCTATTGATCTCACTCATGCTGATCCCGAGAGGTCGGAGCGCGTTCCAGTACTCAACTGGAGTGACCACAGTGATGTGAGCTTCGCCCCTAGTTTTAAGCCTGACCGCCAAAGTTTGTTCGAGCTGCCGAAGGAGCGCGGCCACCGGTGGGTAGGGAACGCTCTGGCTCAAGTAGCTGTCGAAAGGTCCTTCTCCCACATGCTCAGTGAATGTTTGCGAGGACGCGTCTAGCACGGTTGAGCTCAAGGTGTAGCTGGTCGCTGAGTTGGACAGAGTGCTCGATACAAACAAAATTAGAGAATAAAATATAGTTTTCACCGCCGATGGTTAACATACTGTCTAAGCTCTCGCAACGAACCCGCTGCTTTGAATAGCCAGGCACTTTGAAAAATTGTCAGAACCCATCATCCGACTTCAGCGTAGCCACGAACTCTGGTACCGCTGACCCTTAGCTCTTAGTCCGCTGTCGGTTACTAAATTCCAACCTTTATCATAGGAGACCCATATGAAACTTTTAGTCGCCTCTATTCTTGTCCTCGCTTCTGCTCAAGTTAGCGCTTTGTCCCTTAAAATCAGCTGCGAAAGCTCGATCGCGTCTGGTCGGCAACTCAATGTTTTGATTTTTGAAGGAGCTGATTCACAAAACATGCTGGTCGAGCTGCGACAAGATTCCGTAGGCACGGTTCGAGTGGTCGATCAACTTGCAGTTTCCAATGAGGTTTTTGCTGCCCCCAAAACAGCTTTTCAGGCTGTTGCGACTGGCCCAAACACAAAGCGCCTATCGATTGTTTGGAACTCCAAATACACCAAAGGGATCGGCACGTACCGCAAGGGCAACTCGATCATCGCCGAAGAGCTCGTTTGCACCCGATAGTTTAGTCTGGAGGAGACATGATACAAGTCAGACGATCTGCCGAGCGCGGCCATGCCGACCATGGTTGGCTTAAATCAAAGCACACATTTTCATTTGCGGATTACCATGATGCCAATTACATGGGGTTCAGTGCCTTGCGAGTCATCAATGAAGACCATATCGATCCCAATATGGGCTTTGGCATGCATGGGCATCGCGATATGGAGATCATCTCGTATGTGGTTGAAGGAGCGCTCGAGCACAAAGACTCCATGGGCAATCACGCGTTGATTCAGCCCGGCGAAGTGCAGCGTATGACGGCGGGCACCGGCGTGCGCCACTCTGAGTACAATCGCCTACCAGATAAATCCACCCACTTATTGCAAATCTGGATTCTGCCTGAGCGGGAGGGCATCGAACCCAGCTACGATCAAAAATCTTTTGCAAACGAATTGGCCAGTGGTGAGTTGATTCTAGTGGCGTCACGCACGGGCCGGAATGGCTCCGTGACGCTCCACCAAGATGTCGACGTGTATGCCGCTAAGTCCTTAGTTGCAAATGGCTCGAAGACTTTAAAGACGGCCAAGAGTCGTCACCTCTGGGTACAAGTCATTAAGGGCGAAGTACGCGTTGAGGACACGACTTTGAGTCCAGGGGATGCGGCCGGAATCACTGACGTGGATTCACTGGCTTTGAGCTGGTCTGCGGGAGCAGAGTTTTTGCTGTTTGACTTGCCCTAGAGCGAGGCCGTCTAGCGGGAGTGGTCCGAAATAAGCAAAATCGGTGTGAGCTCCCCGTAGTTTTCATTTCATCTGATGTATATTGCAATTGAAGTCACTTTTGCCGATCTCGGACCAATGGGATTTTGCGCGAGCGCTGGCCCCATCGCCCGTCAAGCCCTTGCATGGTCTTGCGGACCTTGCTGAGCGCCCGTGCAACCGCTAGACTTTTTGTATGTTTAACCTGCTATTGCTGATGACCGGGCTCACGCTTCACGCAACTTCACTTGACCCTTTAGCCTGTAGCCACACCTCCACTGAGTTTCGCTGTGTGAAGTACGTTCGGAACTACGATGCCGACACAATCACCTTTGATATTCCAAATGTTCATCCGCTCATTGGCAAAAGTATTTCTGTGCGGGTCCGGCATATCGACACACCCGAGATTCGCGGCAAACTCCCGTGTGAAAAAGATGCGGCGCGGACGGCAAAGCGACTCATTGAAAATCAGTTAAAGTTAGCTAAGCGCATTGACCTCACAGACGTGGCCAAAGACAAATATTTTAGGATTCTAGCCAATGTGATCGTAGATGGGCGCAGTATCAAAGATGTGTTGATGAAAAACAACTTGGCGTATGCCTATGAGGGGGGAACCAAACAAACTCTTGATTGGTGCAAGCGCACTCCTGCAGGACTTCAAAACTGATTTTTACAGAAAGGACCCTGCACCTCCATGCCAAGTGAATTCATAAGTGAAAAGCAGCGGCGGCTTTTTGATGAAATTGCCAAAGAGGGCGAACTCATTCTTGCCTGTGGACCCAAAGATATCTCGGCCAATATTGTTGGGAATTTTTATGTTGTTCACTATCCAAATGCCAAAGAGCACAGACTCGAAATGGGAGATGGCGCGCAACATGTTCATATCGATTGGCGTCGCGTAAAAACTGTAGAACACACCATCTTTAAAAATGAGGGCCTATTGATTTTTCGTGATGGCGCGGACACAGTTTTTCGGCTGTATCGGCCAGACGGAGAGTTCTCTGCTGAGACAAAGGCCTTAACGGGTTCGCTTATCGACACCACAGCACTTTGGTCTCCGCCAACTCTCAAAACTCAGCGCTTGCTCCTTCGCCCATTGACCAAGGAGGATGCCCCCTCCATTTTTACGTATGCAAAAAATCCGAAGGTGTCACAGTGGACCCTATGGGAGGAGCACAAAACAATCAAAGACACGCTGACATTTATTGAGCATTACGCCTTTGAATATTACCGGCGTGAATGTCCCGAGCCTCTTGCCATAACTTTTACCGACGCACCAGACATTGTGCTTGGGACAGTCGGTTGTTTTTGGGCAGACAAAACCGCGCAATCCATGGAACTGGCGTACGCCATTGCCGAAGAACACTGGGGCAAGGGTATTACCGTTGAAGCCGCTCAAGCTTTGATTCAGCACTGCTTTTCAAACTACAAGGTGAAGCGCATACAAGCCCGGTGCAAATCTCAAAACGTCGCCAGTCAGAGGGTGATGCAAAAGCTCGGCATGCAGTTCGAGGGAACGTTACGGTCCTTTGTGTTTCATCGCGAGCAGTACTGGGACGTGCACTTTTATGCTTTGTTAAAGCCTTGAGAACTCAAGCAAAAGTTTTTGTTTGAGCACTTCACCATCAGGACCTGAAAAGAGATTGTTGTGGGACATATTTTCTTTGGGCCAGAACTGTTTGGGCTCACTCGCTGTTGAGAAGATATCTTCGCCTAAGTCAAACGGGATAATCTCATCGTTGCGCGGATGGGTGACCACAAGAGGAATTCCATTTAGGTCACCGATTCGCTGCCCCGGCGCCCAAGTGTCATTCATTAAAAGCCATGCAACGGGTTGCAACACCCAGGTCCAGGGCGATTTTGCCACCAGTCGCCGAGCCGCTGTCCTGTAAGATAGAAACGATGAGTCGACGACCAGCAAGTTTGGCCGCAAAGACTCTCGCTCCTCCCACACGGCGCGCATCGCGATGGCTCCACCTAAACTATGGCCGTAGACAATCCATCGGTTCGACTTATTTTGCTGCTGCACATACTTCATCGCGGCTCGAGCCATTTGCACCGTGCTCTTGGGCGAGGGCTGACCACCCGTCTGACCATAGCCAGGATAATCAAAAATGGCCAAATCATAACCCGCCTCGACCAACCAAAACAGTGACAGAAAATGCGCCGATCGATTCTGCGCATTGCCATGAAAAAACAAAACCATCGCTTTGGCTGGTTGAGTCCTAGCTCGAAAAATCCAACCGTGAATTTGCAAATCCTCGAGGAGGAATTGATGCTCTTCAGGGGGCGGCGTCAACTTGGATGGATTGACATAAAGTCCTCGAGACGGGTAATAAAGTAAACTTGAACAACCACAAAGAATCCACCCCAGACAACAAACGAGCACACGCTTTAAGATTCGCATTTGGTATTCTTGCATTTGGCTTGAGTGTAGCGGCCATCAACACCACGGCGCAAGTCCTTCCACCGGAGGTCCTCACACCAGAGACCGAGAGGCAGTGGCATCGCCTCATGCATTACATGCCCACGTCCTCAGGTTTTAAAAGTGAGCTTGAGGGCAAGGAGTTCTTTTTTGCAGCAGATGGCAAGACCAATCCACAAGCTGAACTCAAAGCCTCCGCAGCAGCCTTTCATACCACTAAACCCGTTGGTCGATTCAAATTGCATCCGCAGTGCGCGTTTCCGGAGCGTTTTCGTTTCTTTAGAGAGGTCTTGAATATCAGTTACCAAACTGTACCTTGTCCAAAGTTTCAGGAATTTTTGGATGGCTTTCACAACCCAACGGGAGTGACGCTCGTCTTTTCTTCGGCCTATCCGAACAATCCAGCCTCGATGTTTGGTCACACCTTCTTAAAGTTTGAGTCCACACGAAAAAGCAACTTGCTCCACACGGGCGTGAACTTTGCTGCGTATACACCGCCAGGCGCAAACATGTTGGCGTTTATGTACAAAGGCGTCTTTGGTGGATACCCCGGCATGTGGTCGATGGAGCCTTACTTTCAAAAGGTGAATGAGTACATCAATGCAGAAAGCCGAGACATTTGGGAGTACGAATTAACTCTGACCGAGATTGAAACCATGCGCTTGCTCGGGCACTTGTGGGAACTTGAGACTAACTCTTACTTTGATTATTACTTTTTTGATGAAAACTGCTCGTATCAAATTCTGCGTGCGATTGAAGCGATAAAATTGGATTGGGATATCAGTCGGTTCCGATTGATTTATGTTATCCCCGGTGAAACCATTAAGCGCATCTCCGAAACTCCGGGAGCCGTTCGAGACGTACGATTTAGGCCCTCTCTATTTCATCAACTCGAAAATCGCTACGCTACTTTAACGTCTTTGAGAGATCGAGAAGACTTTAGAGGTTTGCTTGATGGTCAAGACTTTGCCCAACCTCCATCGCCTGAAGCCTTCGATGCGGCGTTTTTGGCCTTTCTCTACAACAAAGCCAAAAAAAAGGGCAAGATCACGACTGCCGCACAAGAGGCTGAGAACAAAGCCCTAGACCTAAGGCGGAGGCAAGTCGAGCTGCCGCGCGAGGTTGTGATCCCGGAGGAGCAGTTGAAAACGCGGCCTGAGCTCGGGCATCACCCCACATCCATTCATACGGCAGGGGCTTGGTTGGATTCACCTCTCAGCAAGGGTAGCTTTACCGGCCGGCTAAAGCTGCGCTCGTCCTATCACGATCTGTTGGCAAGCGACATTGGCTTTTCGCCATTTAGTGAAATCGAATTTCCCTGGATTGAGGCAGAATGGCGTGAGGACAATTTGCGTTTACAAGAGCTTGGTTTCGTCAATACGACTTCGCTGTTCCCGCTTTCAAGCTTTGACAAACGAGCGTCGTGGCGAGTGCGCATTGCCGCCGATACCGAGCGAGCCCGTGAATGCTTCAACTGTTTATTGCCCGGAATAGAAAGTGGCGCTGGTGCTGCAATTGGAGGCACTTCTTGGCGCGTCTATGCACTTGGTCTAGGTCGGGCAGATTTTTCGAGTCGGTTGAAGTACGGCTATCGCTTGCGCCCCGTATTTGAATTGGGAGCGGTCGCAAAAATCAGTGATGCTTATAAGACACGGCTCACCTCTCGAGGCCTATGGAGTACCATCTCCGGAGATCAACAGCGTGTGTACGAATTCAAATGGGACCACTCTCTTGCACTCAGTCGCAACCATGAGCTGCGACAAATTAATCTGCTGAACTACACCAACACTTTAGACCAAACGCCAAATGTCGAAATTCGCCTAGAGTGGATTCAATATTTCCGTTGAAACTCAAGGCATTCTTATGAACAATGATAACGGACGTACACAATCGCTTCCTTAGGAGGAAATATGCGAAAACTAATTATCATCGGCGCTTTCTTGGCTTTACCCGTGGTTGGCAATGCAGCTGACACAATGGACGGATGCGGACTCGGCTGGCAAGTCACCAACTCTGAAACCATGATCGGCACAACAACTCGTGGCACAACAAACGCGTTTGTTCCCCCTTCATTCGGCATGACCTCTGGAACCATTGGCTGTAAACAACTTGCATTTGCTGCTAACGACCGTGAAGCTGTAAATTATGTTGTAAACAACTACCTTAACCTAAAGCAGCAGTTGGCTGTTGGCCACGGTGAGTATGTTGAAGGACTTTCTGAAATCATGAACTGCAACAGCTCCACTGTAAAAAGCCAGTATGACTCAGTTGTTGCTCCTGCAACTAACGGCGTTGAGCTCTTCGAAAATCTCAAAGGCATCTGCGGTTAATCGTTTTTAGCAGATTTAGTCTCAAAAAGCCCGGCACAGCCCGGGCTTTTTTAATTTTGGCTCACTCGCCTTTCTTAACATCATATCAATCTGCGACAACTCGACCTGTTTCGAGACGTGATCTCAACTCCCGCGGTCGAAAGTCCGATAACATACCACCTGATACAAGGTGGGAGATCGGTACGTGCGCTCAAACCGCAGGGCAACTTTAAACCTAGTGCTTCAGATTTTTTGGGCGAGCCTATGCGTCTTTGCCCTCTCATCCTGCAGTCGTAAGGCCGGCGAAACGGCGACGGTCTCCATCCAGCTCGGGACTGGCGCAGGCGCACAAAAAAACGCCAATGCTTCGAGTTACACTGGCGATCGCAAGGCCTGCTACGGCGTTAGTATCTCTGGTCCAGGTATCACTCCATCTGTTAACAGCTGTAGCCCTCCTTTGGGAATAGTCGCCGGATACGTAGCGCTCGGCGGGACCCTCTCTGCCAGCGTCCCCTACGGGAGCAATCGCCAAATCCAGCTCTTTTTATATTTACAGCGAGAGGGCGAGAACAATCCTTGCCCTGAAATGGGCGCAGTCTTTTCGAAAGAGCAACTCAGTCAAACGTATCTCGTCGCTACAGCCAGCAATTTAAACTTTAGCCAGCCCTCAGTGAATGTTTCGATGACGGAACGCTTTCCAGGCCTGACACAAACCATTGCGAGCCAGTTTACCCTGCCAAGGAGTTGCTTACCTGTGGCGAGTGCACCAGCTAGGCCTGGGTTCCGGATAAGCACAGGCTCAGGTTATGCATCCGGAAGCGGAGTGCTGCTTCTGGGCAAAGTTGGTCGGCCTACGTTTGGACAAGAAATGACAGGCACAGGGATTGTTTTGCGTGCCCGTCTAACCGGAGGGAATTAAGGATGAATGATAGACAACACACAACCAAGCTAAAATTATTTATAGCAGCGCTTTGGCTAGGCTGTATTTTCTCAAGCCCGACCTCACACGCAATTGCTTTGGCACAGAACTTCACTTTTGAAGGTGTGTTGCTCGACTCCACCAATTCACCTATCGCCGGTCCAGTGACATTAAAGTTTCAAATCTACGCGCCCAATGGGACTTGCGTTCTGTTTGAAGAGACTCACACGGGTGTGAATCCCGGCAGCGAGGGCGACTTTATTTTGCGAGTGGGCGGCGGAGCCCGCGCTTCTGCTGGAGTGGATGGTGGATTGCTGTGGAAGTCTATCTTTCAAAACGACGTGGCTATGACTGGCGGCGGACCATGCAATTACACACCTGCCGCAGGTGACGGACGGTTGCTCCGCGTGACGGTCGGTGGCGTTGTCCTAACACCTGATTTTCCAATTGGTCCGGTGCCTATGGCAACGGTGGCTGAATCTCTGCAAGGTAAGACCGCTACAGATTTTATCGGAACTGCAGGAGAGCAATCACTCTCGGGATTTTTACGGCTATCAAATCAGAATGAATTGCGGTTTAGTGGCAGCACCGCCAACTATGTTGCACTGAAGGCACCCAGCACTGTGCCCGCCAGCTTGACCTGGACACTGCCCGCAAATGAAGGCGCGAGTGGGCAAGTGTTGAGCACCAACGGTGCCGGATTGCTATCATGGATTACTGCTGGCGGCGGCGGTGGGACTGTGACTTCGGTTAGCGCATCGGCGCCACTTCAAGTCACAAATGGTACGACTACGCCGATACTGACTCTTGCCACCTCCGGGGTCACCGCCGTGCATCTTGCAAACGATGCAGTGACATCCGCCGCGATTACCGACGGGACCATTGCTAACATCGATATATCTGGCAGTGCGGCCATCGCGACGAGCAAACTCAGTGGTCCAATCACGAGTATCGCCGGGAATGGGCTTGCAAACAGCGCGACAATTCCGGCGAACAGCACCAACATGCCGTCCACACTTGTTCAACGGGACGGCACTGGCAACTTTGTAGCTAGTGCTGCCACATTATCGGGCGTCACGACGGGTTCGCTGATAGTCAATTCGGGACCCGTGAGTATGATTAACAGCTTCGGTGAGTTTGCGATGGATTCTTCTCCGGTTCGGATTCTCGGAAACAATGGCCTTTTATTTCAGACCCAAACCAGTGGCCCAATCGAATTTGAAACCAACGGTATTTCAAGAGTTTGGATTCATGGAAGTAGTGGCAACGTCGGCATTGGCACTCCCTCACCAACTTCCCCTCTTCACGTTATGGGAGGTGTCATCAACGCTGGCGGCGGATTGGTAGTTGGCGGCGGGCAGCCAATTTCTAAAATCGCGTATGTATCACAAGCTCTTGCTTGGTCACCAAGCGATTCGCCTGGGGCCGGAAGTGGAGCCGCCGCCACTTTCAGTATTACCTCCATCCCAGTAGGTACGCCACTCACTTGCACCCCAATGGCGACGATGCCAACTTCAGTCTTCTGGAACTGCTATGTGTCAGCAGTAGGAACCGTAGAGATAAGAGCCCACAACCTTTCAGGCGGAGTCGTGACATTGCCTGTAAACTGGCGCATCACTGAGATCAAGTTTTAAGGGGTTGGTTTGGTGAAAGCGAAAGTTGTAGTTTGTGCGTCGGGTGATGGCTCTAATTTTCAAGCTCTGGTTGAGGCCGCTCAACGTGGTCAACTGCAGGCAGATATCGTTGGTCTAATTGCAAACAAGCCGGGCATTGGCGCTTTGAACCGAGCGCAAAACCTTAATGTGCCCGCAAAAATTCTCCCCGCTAAAAACTATACATCTTTTGTTGAGTGGGATCTAGCTTTCCTGCGGCAGTTGCGCGATTGGCAGGCGGAGTGGGTTGTGCTGGCTGGTTTTTTGGCGCTGATTGGGCCACAGGTTCTTGCGGCCTTTCCAAAACGGATCCTCAACAGTCATCCCTCTCTACTCCCGAAGTTTGGTGGTCAAGGGATGTATGGGCAGCGCGTGCATCAAGCCGTGATTGAAGCGGGAGAGCTTGAAACGGGCATCACATTTCATTGGGTCGAAGCGGAGTATGACCGAGGGGCTGTGATTTCACAGTTTCGTTTAGCGGTAAACAAGGGCGAAACTCCCACTCAGTTAGCGGAGCGAGTCAAATGCGAAGAGAATCGACTTTATCCTAGAGTTCTCGAAGACCTATTGCGCTCAACTCAGTAGTGCAAAGTTGACCCTACAACTCAACCGGGGTACGCCCTAACCTCAGCTTAAGTCACAGCCAGGGGGAATAATGCGTCGCTCTAATTTCCAGATCTTTGTTCAAGCCATCGGCCTCTCAACAGCACTCGCAACAGCCGCACTTCTTGGAGGCTGCACCAAAAAAAGTTCACAAGACAACGCCACTGCAGCCGCTGCAAATTCAGATGTGATTAAGATTGGGCAGTTTGGCTCGATGACTGGAGGCGAGGCCACGTTTGGTCAATCGACAGATAAAGGCATTCGCCTCGCGATTGATGCAAAAAATGAAGCTGGGGGCATCAAAGGTAAAAAAATCGTCTTGATCACTGAAGACGATCAAGGCAAACCCGAAGAAGCCGCCGCTGTCGTGAAGAAGCTGATCAATCAAGACAAAGTGATGGCGGTTTTGGGTGAAGTCGCCAGCACCCGGTCGCTTTTTGCAGCACCCATCGCGCAGCAAAACAAAATTCCCATGGTCACGCCCAGTTCCACCAATCCTAAGGTCACTCAAGTGGGCGACTATATTTTTCGAGTTTGTTTTATCGACCCCTTTCAAGGCCCGGTGATGGCTCGCTTCACCTATGACAATTTAAAACTTAAACGAGTGGCAATCTTTAAAGATCTCAAGTCGGACTATAGCCTGGGCCTTGCGGAATTTTTCTCTAAGAAATTTACGGAATTGGGTGGGACGATTGTGTCTGAGCAGTCGTTTCAAACGGGCGATTCAGATTTTAAAGGTCAACTGACTCGGATCCGCGCCGCCAATCCTGAAGCCATTTACATTCCCGCCTACTACACCGAGGTGGGATTGATCGCTCGCCAGGCGCGACAGTTGGGCTTAAAGGCTGTGCTCCTAGGAGGCGATGGCTGGGACAGCCCTAAGTTATTTGAAATCGGCCAAGCAGCCATTGAAGGCTCGTACTTCTCGAATCATTACGCCAGCGAGAGCGATGTGCCGGCGACGCAAGAGTTCATTAAGAATTTTAGGGCGAAGTTCAATGAGACTCCCGATGGACTAGCCGCTGCGGGATACGATGCTGCTCGAATTTTGCTTGCAGCTATGGAGCGCGCCTCAGAATTGACACCAGCCAAAATACGTGACGAACTAGCAGCTACAAAAGATTTTGAAGGGGCTACGGGCAAGATCACGATCAATGCCGAGCGCAATGCGGATAAAGATGCCTTTATCGTTAAAGTTGAAGCCGGCAAGCTCAAGTTTGTGACGCTACTCTCGCCCTAATCGGGAGTGTTTTTTTGGAAGAGCTGGGTCAACACATTCTCAATGGCCTCAACTTAGGGGCCATCTACGCACTCATCGCTCTGGGCTACACCATGGTGTATGGCGTGCTTCAACTCATCAATTTTGCACACTCCGAAGTTTATATGGTGGGAGCGTTCGCCGCCTATTACGGAGCTGCGCAATTTCAACTGGCTGACAATCCCGGCTGGGTGGCATTTGGCCTCACCCTCGCAATGGCCATTGTCGTCTGCTCGATTCTGGGTTTGTGTATAGAACGCTTTGCTTACCGGCCACTGCGCAACTCGCCTAAAGTGAACACCTTGATTACCGCGATCGGCGTGAGCTTGTTTTTGCAGTTCACTGGGCAAGTCGTATTTGGCGCTGATCCCAAGTTGTTTCCAGAGGTCTTGCAAGATCGCGCGTTGTTTACTTATGGCGCCATTCAAGTACAGATGTTTGATGTGACAATTTTTGTGGTGTCAATCGCAGCGATGCTCGGACTCAATTGGTTTATTCACCACTCCAAAACCGGAATGGCGATTCGGGCCGTGAGCTTTTCGTTTCGGAGTGCCACTTTGATGGGCATCAACGTGAATCGCACCATCATGATCACCTTCGCCATTGGTAGCGCACTGGCTGGAGTGGGAGCCGTCTTAGTTGGCCTCAAGTATCCAAAAATTGATCCACTCATGGGAATGCTCTTTGGCCTCAAGGCCTTTGTCGCTGCAGTCCTTGGCGGGATTGGAAACCTTCATGGCGCGGTGATCGGTGGGCTGTTGATGGGCCTATGTGAGCAGATCGTCGTCGCCTATTTGTCGAGCACCTATCGAGATGCGCTGGCGTTTGGTCTATTGATTTTTGTTTTGTTGGTGCGCCCCTCCGGCATTATGGGGAAAACTCACGTGGAGAAAGTCTAGTGATCTCCTGGCGGGGCTGGGCCATTGTTGTGACCGTGGCACTGACTTTTAGCGGTGCGGGTCACTTGTTTTTAAACGCCTATCTTCAACAAATTCTGTTTTACATCGGCATCAACATTATCCTGGCTGTGAGTTTGAATTTAGTGAACGGGTTTTGCGGTCAGTTCTCGCTTGGACACGCGGGCTTTATGGCGATCGGCGCCTACGTGAGTGCACTGGTCAGTTTAAATTTCACCTTGCTGCAAGGGCCGCTAGCCTTTTTGAATTTCCCCCTGTTTGCCCTACTCGGCGGACTCGGTGGCGCTATTGCGGGTTGGGCCGTCGGCCTACCGTCGCTAAGACTGCGCGGAGATTATCTCGCCATTGTGACTCTGGGGTTTGGCGAAATCATTCGGGTCGTGCTGTTGAATTTAGAAGTTGTCGGCGGAGCGCGCGGTCTTTATGGAATCCCCGGTGATACGGGCTTTGTCGCCTGTCTTCACATTTACCTCTGGGCCGGTGCAACTGTCCTTTGCATTTGGCAGCTTCTACAAAGCTCCTATGGTCGAGCGTTTTTAAGCGTGCGTGAAGACGAAGTCGCGGCCGAGTGCATGGGGATTAACACCACCCGCACGAAGGTCACCGCTTTTGTCATCTCCAGTTTTTTTGCAGGGGTCGCGGGCTCACTATTTGCCCACACGACCAACTCGCTCAACCCAGCGAGCTTTCAATTTGTGAAAAGTGTGGATGTGGTGATTATGGTGGTGCTCGGTGGCTCGGGCAGCGTCACAGGTTCAGTGGTGGGCGCGATTCTCGTCACGGTTTTGCCAGAAGCCCTACGCCCTCTTCAGGCCTGGACAGGTGTGGATGTACGAATGGTGATTTACTCGCTGCTGTTGATCTTGATGATGATCCTCCGCCCCGCGGGATTGTTTGGTGGCCGCGAGCTCTCGCAGCTGAAATGGTGGAGGCGCAATGCTCCTACAAGTTAAGCAGGCGAGCATTCAGTTTGGCGGACTAAAAGTGATTGAGGGGCTTGATCTCGAGCTCAGCCAGGGCGAACTGGTCGGCCTAATTGGACCAAATGGTGCGGGCAAAACCACGGCGTTCAATTTGATTTCTGGAATCTATCGCCCCACTTCGGGTGACATTCGACTTGAGGGCGAATCGCTATTGGGTTTGAAGGCTTATGAGATTGCACGACGCGGAGTTGTTCGGACGTTTCAAAACATTCGCTTGTTCAGCACGTTGAGTGTGGTCAAAAACATTCAAGTGTCTATGCACTCATTTTGCAGTTATGGCCTCTCTTCTGCGCTGTTTGCCACAGGTCAGTTTCGCAAGGCTGAGCAGGAGTCGCGGCAAGAGGCTATGCGGCTACTGGAGTTTTTTTCACTGGAGCATTTGGCCGAGGATGAGGCGGGATCACTGCCCTACGGCGTGCAACGCAAAATTGAAATTATGCGAGCCCTCGCGGGCCGTCCCAAACTTTTGCTGCTCGACGAACCTGCGGCTGGGCTCAACCACTCCGAGACAGTTGTGCTGATGGAGTTGATTCAAAAAATTCGGCGCGAGTTTAATGTTGCCGTGTTGCTGATCGAGCACGACATGAAATTGGTGATGGGGATTTGCGAACGCATCGTCGTATTGGATCACGGCACAGTGATTGCCCAAGGACGCCCCACGGAGATTCAGGGCAATAAAAAAGTCATAGAGGCCTATTTAGGCGTTGAAGAAGACGCCATATGAAACCTGTACTTTCAGTTGAAAATCTGCAAGTGAACTATGGTGCGATCCAAGCCGTTAAAGGAATTTCTTTTGCAATATTCCAACAAGAAATCGTCTCACTGATCGGCGCCAATGGAGCCGGCAAAACCACCACATTGCGGGCGATTTCTAAGCTTATCCCGGCTCAAGGTAAAATTGTTTTTAATGGAGAGGCCATTGAGGCTACCGCTCCACATGACCTCATTGCCAAGGGTCTTATTCACTCACCGGAGGGCCGAGGTATTTTTCTAAACCTCACCGTTAAAGAAAATTTGGAGCTCGGTGCCTTTCGTCGCAAAGACAAAAGTGGTTTACCGGCTGACTTGGAGAGATGCTTCAATTTGTTTCCGCGCATCAAAGAGCGCTTACATGCTGTTGCCGGTACTCTTTCTGGCGGTGAGCAGCAGATGCTCTCGATCTGTCGGGCCATTCTCGCTCAACCGAAGCTCTTGATGTTGGACGAACCCTCACTCGGGCTGGCGCCCCGGATCGTCCAGCAGATTTTTCAAATCATAAAACAGCTCAACGCTGCGGGCATGACCATCCTGTTGGTGGAGCAAAATGCCCGCATGGCGCTCAAGATCAGTCATCGCGCCTATGTGCTCGAGACTGGAAACATCCGCCTCACAGGAGCCGGCCCCGAGCTCTTGCAAAACGAAGAGATCCAAAGATCTTATTTAGGGCATTGAAATCTATCGTCAGGTTCGGTTAAAGGTATCGCGATTCCAAATGACGTTGATAGGCAACTGTCCCCAACGGACCACAAGCGGATTCCACCAACTCCAAGGTATCGTGCAAGGATCCTTGATTCCAAATGCGCTCGCGCAGCCAAGTGTTGATTGCCTGGAACTCTCCCTGGCGAATCTGCTGGCGCACACTGGGGTTCTCGTTCGCAATCTTTGCAAACAACTGAGCCGCGATCACGGCACCAAATGTGTACGCTGGAAAATATCCAAACGCTCCGCCTGGCCAATGCACATCTTGCATACACCCATTGCGGTCGTTGCCTAAGGTCGAGATGCCCAAATACTGTCGCATCTTAATGTCCCACACGGCGGGAAGTTCCTCTAAGGGCCAACGATCCTCTAGCAAATCGCGCTCAATTTCAAAGCGCAAAATCACGTGGAGAGGATAGGTCACCTCGTCCGCATCGACTCGAATCCAACCTCGCTCCACTCGGTTAATCAAGCGAATCAGATTGTCAGTCTCCAACGACTTTGGATTTTTCACATGCTCTTGAAAATGCCGCCGCATCAAAGGCGCTGCAAACTCCAGAAACTCTGGCGAGTGCACAATCTGCATCTCCATAAGTAAACTTTGACTCTCATGAATGGCCATCCCACAGGGCTGCCCCACGGGTTGCTCCACCCACTCTCGCGGCAGATTTTGCTCATACAAGGCGTGGCCTGTTTCGTGCAAAACTCCCAGCAAACTGGAGATAAACTCATTGTCTCGATAGCGCGTGGTGATGCGAACGTCATGTGGGTTGCCACCACAAAACGGATGGTGACTTTCGTCCAAACGGCCACGTGAAATGTCAAAACCCAGTGTCGTCATTAATTCTCGACAGAGAGCCTTCTGCGCTTGAACCGGAAACACTCCTTCAGGAACCAAAATCTGCGCACGACCCTGCTTAGCCAAGACTCGATCAGCCAACCCTGGCAAAAAGGCTTTAAGCTCATTGAACAGCACTTCAACATTTTTTGTAGTTAACCCACGCGAATGAAGGTTCAATGCCGAATCATACAAAGAGAGCCCCATCGCTGAACCCAACGCTGAAAGCGACTCACGCGTGAGCTGCAACACCTCGCGCATTTGCGGCAAAAAATCCTTCCAGTTGTTGTCTGTCCGGAGTTGTCGCCAGGATTGCTCAGCCTTTCCTCGTGCCACCGTAAGTCGTCGGTTGAGGTCTGACGGCACAGCGGTGTTCTCTAAATAAATGCGTTGCATGCAACGGAGGTTCGCCACTTGCATCGGTTGCAGTTTTGGCTTTTGTGCTTCCGCGTGCGCCAGCCAGTCACCAACTTCCGGTTGATCGACGAGGCCCTGAATGAGCACACCCATTTCACCTAACGAGTCGGCGCGGGCTGAGCCCGAGGCAGGAGGCATAACCACAGCCTCATCCCAATAAAGAATGCTTCGCAAATCATTGAGGCGATGATACTGGCGGAATCTAGACTCCAATTTTTCATAACTCAAAGGTAGACCTCCCCTTTTTCGCTCGGACGAATCACAAAAACCAAAAACATACGGCGGCTATCAGGGTTGGGAGCAAGGCACTTTTCAAAAGTAAGAGCGGACTGATTCCCTCGGTGCCGAAACTAGAATTGAGAATTCCAAACCCCGCCGGATTGGGCGCATTGGCGATGACCGTCAATCCACCGCCGACAACACTACCAGCAACAAGCGCATACTTTGACGCCTCAGATAGAGTGGGCACTTGCGAGCCCAAATAGGTCAGAGCCGCGTTGTCGGTAAATGCAGTCAAACCGATCGCCCCCAAATAGAGGGAGGCCGCATCCAATCGCGTGAGGATAGGCTCAAGCCACCAGCGCTGAAGCCCTCCCAGCAGCACAAGTCCACCCAAAAAGAAGGCAACCAGCAGAGCCTCTTTGATGCGAAGTTCATCCTGATATTCCTGTGTCACCTTGGCGAGACCCAAAAAGAATAAGAACACCCCTGCAAACGCCAACGGATGATGCGCCAATACAACAACTGCACCCAAAAAACCCAAGTGAGCCAAACTCACCCAAATAGGGATTGCAAGCCGATCGGTTCTTTGTTTCGGTACAGTTAGCCTAGACAATTCGTGGCGAAATCTCACCGCCACAACCACCGTCGCTAAGAAAACGGCGATGACAGCCTTCCAGCCAAAGTTTTTTAGCATAAACTCGAGGTCCCAGCTCCAGACTCCGGCAACCATCAGAACTGGCGGGGCCGCAAAGGGCGTCAGCGTACCTCCAATAGAGATATTTACAAACAACAGACCGATGATCGCGTACTTCAACGGATTTGAAAGTGGGGCGCTGTAAAAGCGCTGCAGTAAAATAAGAGCAGTGACCGTCATCGAGGCGGGCTCCGTTATAAAACTACCCATTAACGGGCCCACCACCAAACAGGTCACAAAAAAACTCAACGCACCGGGAAGCGGCAGAAAACTCGCCAAGCGTTCAATTGTTGAGGTTGCCAATAAGAGAATTGGACGAGTTCCTGAGATCGCCATGATCACAAAAACAAATGCCGGCTCAGTAAAGTTTCTCGATTCAAGATACTCCAGCGATTTTGCAGCCCCAGAATCAAGGCCGATGTACGCTAGTAAAACTGCAGCCCACAACCCAAAGACAACTTCGACCTCACCCAAAAGGTGAAAAAAATTTTCGCCAACACTGCCCTCAGGATACTTGTGCGCTAGGCTCTGGAATAAATTAACCGAAAATGTGTGCAAAATTCCTATCGCAAAACATACTGTCGCCGCAATCTCTATGGAACTCACTTCAGCAGACATTGCGCCTCTTTAAATTTTTAGCTCATGCGAGTAATTGACCTCACCATTTTTCGAACAGCATTTTAACGACAGTTCAACACCTTGGCCAACAGCCGTTGCATCAATGAGATTATAGTTTCGCTCAGCTGTCGCCGTCATTCGGCGATCATTGGGAATGATGATAGGAGCACCCGGCACCGAACGACTATGCACTGAGCTTGAGGTGATTTCATAAGATCTGTAACCGAGCTCCTTATCGCTCAGTTCAGAGACTTCACTAAAGTGAACATCGCCCGATACAAACACGACTCTATTTTCAATCCGTTGAAGCTCCTTCAGCAGTTGGCCAAAGTTTTCTTTAAAGTCACCAGAGAAGGACTCCTTAAACGGCATTTGTGGAAAACACTGACTGCCACTGAGAATCCAAACTGGCCCCGAGTGCGCGCGCATTCCGTCCATAGCCCAGCGCTCTTGCTCCTCGCCCCAGTAGCCATATCGATCTTTAGATCCCGCGGTCGCGCGAAAGCTCCGTCCATCCATCAACAAGAACAAATGCCCACCCACCGTGAGAGACATACTTATGCCAGGACCTCGGTTCAGTCCGGCGCAAAACTGTGGATTGCGGAGAAAAAATGCAGCAAAGTTCGCTTGCGACTCTGTGATGTAAGGGTACGCTTGTCCCTCATCGTTTTTGCCCATGTCGTGATCATCCCAAGTGGCCAAGATCGGAATGAGGCGCTTAGAAAAATAAATTTCTAATGTCGAGCGAGCGCTACAAAATTTACTCCACAGCTCCGTGGGATTGGCCCCTTTCTTGGATGTAGCACCACGATCTGCATAGACGGTGTCTCCAATAAAAAAGATAACATCTGGTTGTCGTCGAACTAGATCGCGCCAAATTTCTGGCTCATGCCGCTCGTGATCCATGCATGAACAAACTGCAAAACGAATATCGTTGCTGTTCAAATCGAGTGTGGAAAACAAGCGCTCATCCAACACTGCACCACTCTCAAAATTCGTGATTCGCAGGCTGTACTCGATGCCCAACTCCAATCCCGAAAAATAGAAGTTAGACAGCGCTTGATGGTGCCGCCCCGGAGCGATGTTCTCATTTTTAACTGGCAAAAACTCAGTGCCATCGGGATGCAGTACGGTGGCCATGACCGTCAACTCTCGTAAATGGACGACCGAGAATTGAGTGCTCTGCTCATCTGTCGGGCCTTGAACAATCGACGGCGTGGTTCGCTCAGATACATTGAAAACTTCTCGCGCGTCCTTCGCGCGGGCCAACGCTGGCGCCGCCAATAGCATGGCGTTGCCAACTCCCACCTTCAAAAATTCCCGTCGTTTGAACTTCATTAAATACCCCCCGATATTGATGCAATCTATAGAATCAGGAGGCCCGAGGAGCCGCAACCTCAAAGACTTTTGCTCTGATATTGAATCGCAGCGTCGTAAGATTTTGTATGGTTTCTCCACCTATTGCGACATTTTTTTGTCAGGTTCAGCTCAATTCTTGTGAGTCAAAGTTCTCACGTCTCCACCTGAGACGTCAGCCACTTATGATTCAGGGAGACACACCGTATTCCAATTTCGAGACAAACAGTGATCCATATTCAGACAAACTGTCCAGATTCTTGGAATCTATTCCCATCCCACCTGAGCTATTCTATACTTAGATGTAGCAGGCTCTTCTTTTAAATCACGTCTCCTTTGAGAGGGCAAAATGAGTACGCCGAATGACACAACAGCCTTAAGCTCTCTACACAATTCCAATGGAAGTATTATGCTCGGCGCACTTAGCCTCATCGTTCTTGTTTCAGTGGTCGGCGCTTCTAGCTTTCGCTACGTCGATGCCTATCAAACCCACAATTCTTCAAACTCCTTACGGATGTCGCGCGATCTAGTTGAGACGAAGCTGCGCAACTACGCTCGCTCTCGCGATGTGGTTTTTGCCTCGATTGACGCTGCCGGAAACGGAGTCTATCGCGCTTGTTTAATAGACGATACAGCTGCCGGCGGCTCAGACCTCGGCTCCGTCTGCTCCACTCCAAATCCCGTCGGCCTCAATCTGGCCTACCCCTCGAGCGCGAACGTGATCGTGAGCGGCAATCCAAATGCGCCCTCAACATTCAACCTAGACGGAACAGCCTGCGTGCCCAGCGCTGATAATGGCAAGTGCACCAAGCGTGTGCTGCAGGTCTCTAGCCGCTTTAAGGCGGTGTGTGCGGACGGCTCTACGAGCTGCGCCCTTGTTAGAGGAATAAATTTTGAATTCGAAATTGTACCGTCTAATGACGTAGCAGAGGTGGGGCGATCCACCGTCAGTTATTACCATAATCTCAAAGACGCCTTGATGGTGGCCATCAACGAGGCGCCAACACCAGAAGAGCCGATTCCACCACCACCTCCACCACCCTCACCTCCTCCAATCCTCGGCGGAGGCGGCGGCGGGGGAACTACGGGCGGGGGCGGAGGCGAGGAACTGCCCATTAATGACGATGACAAATATGTGGATACCACTGGCGACGATGCCGTCGACAACTCCGACCGAATAAAAGCCTGTAAGGCCGGTCAAAGTGCCTTGCGGGGAGGCTGTCATAGCTTTAACCTGTGAATATGTATCGCTGTCGATCTTATCACCTCAAACGTGAAGATATGGCCTCCACAATAGGGGCGCCTCATTCATTTACAGAATCCGGCTATTCACTTACAGAGGTGGTGGTTGCGCTGGCGGCAGTCTGTGTGGTCGTCCTTATGATAGGGGCCATATTTAACAGCGGATTTAGTTCGACCAATATGTTTGAGCGAGTGACCACGCGTGATGAGATTCAACGCGATTTGGTGCGAGCCTTAAGCAATAGCCGAGCCCTAGGCAACTCTTGCCGCGCCAGTGTAGCATTTGCCACTTGCTTTCAAACAGGCGGGGCCTGTGTTGGAAACGGAGATTTCGTCGAATTTAATTTTTTTGACGAAACCAACCGCCAGATAGGCGGCACAACCGGTGCTCCTGTTTTCTTTTCTCGAGCCGGCGAGATCGTTGCAGCCAATGACCCCCGACGCGAATTTCAGGTGATAACATCCTTTCGAGCACAGGGCTATCCGCAACAATTTCACGTGGCGGAAAAGTACAAACTTGACCCAGCAGCAGCGCCACCTGCAGGCGCGTTGCATGAACTGTTGATTATAAGGTATCAAATTTTGCCCGCGTTTGCCAACCCAGCCGACGTGCAAAATCCAGCCATTGCATTGGCCAGTCGGACGGGCTCAATCACTTTATCGTTGCAAGACAACTTTGGTCCACCCGCAGCAGGATGTCCGGCGCCATGGCCACTATAAAGCCCTCCCATCAACGTGGCTTCGGACTCATTGAAGTTTTGGTGGCCGTCGTTATTCTTGGCGCAGCCGTTTTGGCCTTGGCTAGCATTACTCATTACGTAAGCAATTTAATGATACGCCAGCAAACCAAATGGACAGCCGAAAGAATAGCCACCACGGTCATTGAACTTGCGTCGCTCCCTGCCACGATTCGCTCCACCGTTTCACAGTCTCTACAGTCTCCTTCGCGCGAGTTCTTTTTGCAGTTGCGAGGGAGAAAGCTCGGCCCTCATCATGGCCCCTGGATCCCACTCGCTTTGAACTTGCCGTTCGTAGACGTATCCTCAACCCCTGCTCTTTCGGGTGGCCCCATGACGGGCACCGTAGATTTTCCCATGCGCTACAACCTCAAGGGCCAGGGCTGCGATATGGAGCTGTCGCAGTGTCCGGCGGAGCTTTGGCCCATTGAGGTCTTAACGTGGCATCGCTTCTCCTGCCCACCCCTATATCATAAGACTTACAACTCGACACGCCCCGTGCCCGGACCATTTATTGGCCCCATCTATCCTACAGGTTTAGTGATTCCAGCTGAATGTCGTACAAAATCGCAAGTGAATATTCAAATTGTCATTCGAGAGAGCGTCGATGCGGGAGGAACGGGTCAAGGGCTATTTCACACTCGCACAGAAGTCATTTCCATACCCGCCATTCAAGTGTTCCAGCCGACTCCTTAAACAGATTCGAGCATCATATGCCCATCACCAGGGCAGGGCCTCGCCCTTAAAGTCAAAAAATTCACCGGAGTCTGTGCTCTTCAACTTTTCAGTCACCCCCCAAATTCCTTGTGCGGACTCTTTTGGTGAAGTGGGAGCGGCTTTGCCGCCCATATCTGTTTGAACCCAGCCCGGATGAATGACGATTGAAATCAACCAGGGATTGTCCAACGCCAAACTCCGATTGAGCATATTGAGTGCGACTTTTGAAGCGCGGTAGGAGTAGTAACCCCCAGTCGTGTTGTCTTCAATGGATCCCATTTTACTGGTGATGTTGACAAGCTTTGGTGCCGGCGCCTGTTGCAGTAGGGGCAACATAGCCTCAGCTATAAACAATGGTGCGATAGCGTTGGTCTCAAACGAACTCAGCATCGCGGCCCGAGTTTTTTCTTTTTCAAAAATACCGGCATTGTTTATCAAAAGATCCACACTTGGCCAGTGCTTAACAGCGCTTGCAATCTTCGCGGGAGTTTCAGGCCCCGTGACATCCGCCTCACAAATTTCGAGGTGCAGCGTGTATTGCGATTTAAGCTGTTGCAACTCGGGTGAGCTCGCAAGACTGCGCACCACGGCCAATACCTGATGTCCTTGGTTAAGTGCAAATTTGGTGAGTTCTAAACCAATACCACGTGATGCACCGGTGACAATACAGTTCATTTTTCAACTCGCTTTCGAAGCACTCAATTTGGGCGCATGGCCTGGGTCTTCGCTACCAATCCAACGCTGCAACGGTATCAAGCCTACCCTTCAAGTCAATTGAAGTGCAGCTAACATTTACAACTTTGTCGAGAAAAGACTTCAGCGCACAACTCCGATCCGAGCCCAAAGCGAGTCTTATCGGCCCCCGCGACGTCTGATCGGGCACTCCATTTGCTTAAGATTCACACGCACCTGAACCAAAGGACATTTGTGAAAAAAATAAAATGGCTCTTACCACTAGCCGCTACCGTTCAAATCGCTCTTTTGTCCAGCCTGGCCGCGGCCGTCGACCGCGACTTGCAGTTCACAAATGCTTGTAGCCCGGCTAAACGCACAGTCACCATAGGCTTTGGGGGAGACCTGTTGATGCATATGCCCCTGCAAAATCAGGCCATGCGGAGTGCGAATGGGTTTCTCAGTCTGTGGCCTGATCTCGTGCCGTTGTTTACCGATATGGATTTAACTTATCTCAATCTTGAAACTCCCCTCTCAAGCCATCACTCGCCTTCGGGCTTTCCAGCCTTCAACACCTCACCGCAATTGGCCACTGATTTGCGACGCTCAGGTGTCGACCTGGTATCGACAGCCAATAATCACGCGCTCGATAAAGGTGCACGCGGGCTGGAATCGACCATGGCCAATCTCACCGCCGCGGGTCTGCAATACTTTGGCACACGCTCAATCGATAAAAGCGGAGCGTGGCATGCAATCGCCTCCACTCAAGGGTTAAATCTGGCGTTTGTGGCCTGCACTTACTCCACCAACGGAATTCCTGACAAACACCAACAGGTCATGCCCTGCTTTGGAAAAAACGAAACTCCCAGTGACTCACTGCTCAAGTTGGTGCAAGAGCTTTCAACGCAAAGTCATATTTCAGCCGTGATCGTTACGCCCCACTGGGGTGGTGAATACCAGTTCAATCCACACTCTAGCCAAAAGCGGTTGGCACAAGCCCTTGTCGATGCAGGAGCCTTAGCCATCGTTGGAACACACCCGCATGTCATTCAACCTTGGGAAAAACTAAAGGCCTCCAATGGGCGAGAGGCTCTAGTCGTCTATTCGACCGGAAACTTGGTGACCAATCGCAAAGAGAGCCAGATTCGGACCTCGGTGTTTGTTGTCTTAGGGATTAGTGTTAATAAAAAGACGGCTTGGGTGAATGGTGTACGGTATGTACCACTCTACCAAGATCGAAGCCAAGGGTTGACTGTCCTGCCAGCTGAGCTAGTACAGGGTAAAGAGCGTAGCTATGTGGAGGGCTTGACCGCTCAACACTTTGGCACAGTCAATCGATTGCGCCTTGGCGAGTCCCTGTTGACTAATCCACATTGCCACTGAGCGAGTTTACTAGAAACTTTGTTCTAGAACCAAAGGATCTGCCCCGTGCTTCTGCCAATTCTCCACGATGATTCAGAACTAGTAGTGGTCAACAAGCCCTCCGGACTTTTGGTGCATCGAAGCTCAATCGATCGGCAAACAAGCGAGGCCGCTCTGCAAATCGTTCGCGATCAAGTCGGTCAACATGTGTACCCAGTTCACCGCCTCGACCGCGCAACCTCTGGGGCCCTGATCTTTGCCAAAACCTCGGAGGCTGCACGCCACTTGGCTGAGCAGTTTGCCGCACAGACAGTAAGTAAAATTTATTTAGCCATAGTGCGTGGCGCTCCCGCTCAGACCACTACCCTTGATTATCCCCTGCGCGAGGAGCTCGATCGAAAGTCTGACAAGCGAGCTCGGCTCAACAAACCCGCGCAGCCGGCGGTGACAGATTTCACCAGCATCGCCACATGTGAGCTCAATGTCTGTGTCGATAAGTATCCAGTCGCTTGGTACTCACTTGTTCGTGCCATACCTCGGACGGGCCGTAAGCATCAGATCCGTCGGCACCTTCGACACTTGGGCCACCCCATCATTGGCGACATCACGTACGGCTCTGGCAAACACAATCAGTTTTTTGAGCGGCAATATGAAATCCGTCGCCTCTTGCTCGCCTGTGTTGAGCTGCGGCTGCAACATCCTGGCACCCAGCAAGCGTTGACGATCAAAGCGCCGCTGTGTGAGGATTTTAAAAAACTTGCCACCCAGTTGGGCTGGAGTTCACACCTTGAAGGTTGATCGACAACGCAAAACTAAAAATCCCTGCCTCGGCTGCCGTCTGCACCTGGACCGGTGCATTTGCGCGCAAATTCCAAAGCTAATACTGCGAACGCGAGTGACTCTTATCGTCCACGCAAAAGAGCTCAAGCGCACCACCAACACCGGTACTTTAGCCCTTCGCGCGCTAACGAATTCGGCGATGTGCGTGCGCGGTTTTGAACATGACCGACTCGATTTGCACAAAATTCTAGACCCCACGTTTGACACAGTCTTGCTCTACCCCAGTGCCACGTCAACCGAGCTGACTCGCCCTGTGAATGACAAGCCTCTGCATATTTTAGTGCCTGATGGAAACTGGCGCCAAGCCAGCAAAGTGGCCCAGCGGCATCCAGAACTCTCAAATGTTCCACGCGTTCATCTCCACCGCCCCCAAGAGGCAAGTACCGCACGGCTGGGGTCATTGCGCGTTGAACATATGCAACATGGAATGGCGACGCTCGAAGCGATTGCCTACGCGTTAGAAATTGTTGAGGGAGATCTCGTCGGACAAGCCCTACTCAATTTGTATCATGCAAAGCTCAGTGCGACTCTGGAGGGACGAGGTCAGCCTGGGCTGGAGTTCAACTGACCGCAGGCTGCCAACACAGCATCCCCCTTAGTTTTTCGAATAAGCGTGGGGATGGAGAATGTATCCAGCACGGCCTTGAATTCTAAAATCCGTTGCTCATCTGGTCGATCGTATTTGGCGCCTGGATAAGGGTTAAACGGAATCAAATTGATAAATGCCTTCTTGCCCGAGAGTAAGCGCCCCGTGGCCTCCGCGTCTTCTACTCCGTCGTTGAAATTCTTGATCAGCAAATACTCGTAAGTGACAAAGCGTTTTTTGCCCGTAGGAATGGCGTCGACCAGAGGCAAGATCTCAATCAACGGAAACCGTCGGTTGATCGGGATCAGCACGTTGCGCTTATCGGTGAATGGCGAGTGCAGGGACAAAGCGATGTTCACATCGGGCATTTCGGCTTTCCAGCGCTGTAAACCAGGCGTGTAGCCAGACGTTGAAACAGTGATCTTATGTGGAGCCATGCTGATCCCGTGTTGCGAAACAAAAATCTTGGCGGAGTCACGCACGGCTGAAAAATTATGGAGCGGCTCGCCTTGGCCCATATAAACCACATTTAAAATGCGATCATCTAGCGGCCGATTCTGAGTCAACCATTGCTGTGCTCCCAACAACTGCCCGACAATCTCTTCCGTCCGTAAATTTCGTGAGAGCCCCTGAGTGCCGGTGAAACAAAACGAGCAGTTCATGGCGCAACCGACCTGCGATGACAGACACACCGAGTATTTTCCTAAAAACGGAATCAATACGGTTTCAACCTTGTGCCCATCGCCAAGTTCAAACAAAAATTTTACGGTTTTGTCGTGGGCTTCTTGCACCGCTCGGATCTTTGGCAACTCAAAGTTGAGCTGTGATTCCATAAAGAGGCGTGTCTTCTGCGGCAGATTGTGCTCACGGCACAGGTCACGGCGATTTTTTTTATAATGCCAGTTGTAGAGCAGGCTCGCGCTAGGTTTTGTCAGGCCGTGGGCAATAAATAGCTCCTGCAGCTCTACTAGCGGATATTGATAGAATGAGCCGAGGTTGGGCATAGGCTTAGTTTTGACGCAAAAACCGAGGCCTGTCACGCCCCAGTCGTTTGCGCATGCTGCCCATCTATGTTACAGAAATTTCAAAAGATTTTTTTGGGCCTCAAGAACCGACTCGAGATAGGACAACCCTATGGTGCAAATCGAACGCAAAATTGCCACTGAGCTTAAGCCTATTCCGCCCGTGAGCGAACTTGGATTTGGCCAACACTTCTCTGATCATTGGTTTTTAGCCAAGTACTCCGACGCCCGAGGCTGGTTTGAAAGCCGGATTGAGCCCTACGGAAAACTTCAATTGGATCCAGCCGCATCAGTCTTGCACTACGGGCAATCGCTGTTTGAGGGAATGAAGGCCTTCACTCAATCCGATGGCTCAGTGGCGCTATTTCGCCCCGAGTTCAATTATGAGCGGATGTGTGAGGGGGCGGCACGTTTGTGCTTAGTGGCACCGCCTCGAGATCTTTTTATGCAAGGGGTCTCTGAACTCGTCGCCCTCGAAAATCGTTGGGTGCCAAAGGACAACAAGGCCTCACTCTACATTCGGCCCACACTGATTGGCTCCGAAGCATTTTTGGGAGTGCGTCCTTCGCGCGAAGTTTTGTTCTTTGTTATCCTCTCTCCCGTCGGCAACTACTACGCCTCTGGCAACTCTCCGATTCGCATTTACGTCGAAGATAAGGCGCTACGTGCGGCCCCGGGCGGACTCGGCGCTACAAAAGCCGGCGCGAACTATGCGGCAAGTTTACAGGCGGCGCTGCGGGCGAAGCAAAATGGATTCTCTCAGGTGCTTTGGTTGGATGTGGCTCACGCCGGCATTGAAGAGGTGGGAACCATGAATGTGTTTTTTGTCTTCAAAGATGAGATTGTAACGCCCGCTCTCAACGGCAGCATTTTGGCCGGAGGGGTACGCGATTCTGCACTTCAGCTCTTGCGGCAAGGGGGCGCCAGGGTCTCCGAGCGCCTAATCACGATTGGTGAACTGATCACGCGACACAGCCGTGGGGAGCTGTTAGAGGCCTTTGGCACGGGCACCGCCGCGATGATCTCTCCCATTGGAGAATTGCAATATCAGGAGCAAAATCTCAAAATCAACAATCTCAAGTGGGGCCCTGTCAGCACATCCCTCTACGATAAGCTCAGCAGCATCCAGCGCGGCACCTCTCCTGACACCTTTGGCTGGATGCATCCGGTGCCTCCTAGCCGCAAATAAAGCCTTAAGAGCGGCCGGAGCGGAGTCGTTGGACTTAGTAATCCGTATAGCCCTTTGCACCTGGAGTGTAGTAGGTCGATTGATCCGGCTCCACCAAAGTCTGCCCTTCTCTGAGCTTCTCCACCAGATTGGGATTGCTGACGTAGTGGTGCCCAAACGCAACAGCATCAACTGCCTGGCTGGCAATACTGTGATTGGCTTCTTCCGCAGAATAGCCCATGTTGCCAATCAAAACGCCCTTGAATTCGGGACGAGCCGTCTCGATTACTGGCGCGGACTGGACTCCAAAAAAATCGGCGCGCATCAAATGCAAATAAGCTATATTCAATTTATTTAGTTCTCGTGCGAGATACTGAGTCAATCGAACGGGGTCAGAGTCTCGCATGCTGTTGTAGCTGTTCACCGGCGAGAGCCTGAGGCCTACCCTATCCGCACCACAGGCTGAGATCACCTCTTGCAGCACTTCAAACAAAAATCGCGCCCGGTTTTCTAAACTCCCACCATAGGGCCCCGAGCGTTTGTTTGAGCCGTCGCGCAAAAACTGATCGATCAAATAGCCGTTGGCCCCATGCACCTCGACGCCATCAAAGCCGGCCTCGAGCGCGTTGATCGCCGCCTGCTTATAGAGGCGCACATACCGCGGGATCTCATCATCTAGTAAAGCCCGAGGCGGAACATGCTTTTGCTTTCCAGAAAGTGTGTGAACTTCGCCCTCGATCGCAATCGCCGATGGTGCAACCGTCTCATACCCGTCATTCATCGCGGGATGACAGGCTCGCCCGCCATGCCAAATTTGCAAAAATATCCGACCACCTTTGCCATGCACGGCGCTTGTGACTTTGCGCCAACCGGCAATCTGCTCTGCGCTGTAGATTCCGGGCTCGGCGATAAAGGCGGATTGCCGGGCCTCAATCATCGTTGCCTCTGCGATAATCAGACCCGCCGATGCTCTCTGCGCATAGTACGTCGCCATAAGATCGTTGGGAATATGTTCAAGCCCAGCCCGACTGCGAGTCAATGGCGCCATGACAATTCTATTCGGCAAGGTGAGCGCGCCGAGTTTCAAGGGATGAAAGAGTTGTGGATACATCATGTTGATCGCCTTTCCTTTAGCCTTCTGCCTTGTTCAGATTCTAAACACCAAATCGAGTTCTCGTCCGATGGTATATGGACCTGATTTGAGTTTGGGTCAAACAAGTGCCCTCCCATATCATCATCGCCGCAATTTTACTGCCCGCGTTTAAGGGGTGGGTGCCGGCAATGCTCTTTACCCCGAGAGTGAGCTTTCCGGGGGCGTCCGTCGCTGCTGGGGCCGTGTAGGCCCCATTGGCTGTTTTGAAACTTTCACCAATATTGGCGTAGGAATTACCCGCGCCTCCCGGCTCATTTAGGGTGATTCCCAAAAACTGCCACTTGTTCGCTTCAATCAAATCATCCGTTGCGAACGTGCGAATCGTCGCGCCCCCAGCGTCATATGCTCCGACTAGCAGTGCGCCCGGAGTGCTTCTGCTGATATTGAACCCAGGTGGATTAGACAAGGTGCTTGTCCCAAGTAATCCCTCGGGCCCCGTACCCGTCAAGTTGGCCCAGGTCAGTACTGTAAACAGGGCATTGTCCTTGTGCATATTGTTGACCCAGGCCGGCGCACTACCTGCGGTTTGGACAAAGCGGTCTCCCCCGTCGAAGGTGAAGTTCTCTTTGCTCGAGCGGCCACCGGCCACTCCGTTGAATGTGGGATCTGTGGTCTCCGTCGTCGCATCTGACCCTCGATAAAAATCAAATCCATTGGCCGAGACATCAGTCCAGGTTTGTCCCGACGTATAAGAGCTCGCATCGCCAGCATCCAAACACAGCTTTAAATTTGTAGTGAGCCCCAGCTCGGTCAACGCCGTGATCATCTTGACGTTCGATTGTTTACGCATTCGCGGCGCATTCCACGCCCAACCCGCTGGAGAAAATCCAGCCGCCACACCTCCCGCCAATGCCATATGCTGCATAAATCGCCGACGATTCGATCGACCTTTCATATCCACCACTTTCTGATATTCGCAGGCCTCTATTTTCACGCCATACTTTCAGTTTGGGAAAGCAAATTTGCGTTTCAACAAATTCCTGGACATTAAACTGAGTTTTGTTCTGAGGATTCGAGCCTTCAACCGATCACGTAAATTGCTGCCACAACGCGGCTACGACTCGACTGGTTTATATCAATCGCCTTTGATTATGTATGGGTACATACCACTTTCGGGAATCGTTAATTCGCCTCAAGAAATAAATAAAACTGTGACTTCAAATACCTTTGCATAAATACATGGGGAGCTGGCGTCTTTAACTTTCTTCGCACTTCGCGCACACTGATGGGGCGCACGCACTGTAGAGTCAAAATCTTTTCGGTTTCGCAGGCATCGGGCACTACCTCATCTCGCTTAAACACCTGGACAAAAATTTCGACAAACTCGCCCGACTTTGCATCTTTGGTCACAGACTCAGGCAATGGCGTCGTGAGGTCTGAAATATACCAACAGTTTTTTTGACAGCCGTCGTCTTGGCCCATCTCCCGGAGGTCGCTCAGCACAGGCTTAGCTGCAGCCTGATACTCAACACGTGCCGCCTCTACTATTTTCATAAACCTATCGTCTCCGCTTTCCAAACGCCAAACCACAAAGCGAGCCTCCTGAAAATCAGGATACAATCGCACCGAAATCTGCCGACCAATATGAACGACCTCACTCCCAATTTCGGCGGGCTTAATCAAACCCGCAGGCTTTAATGCTCCACCATTCCGCACCAATGAAATCAGGACCCACCCAATTATCAAAAAAGCCAAACTCAACACTAAAGCAATTGTCTTCATTCTATTTTCCGGCTCACTGACTGAGGCTTAGTGGTGGTGAGCGTTTGTAGACGCTTCCACCGGGTTAGATTTTCGAGTCTACTTTCTCCTATAAAGGATACCCCTGTAGATAGTCACATTTGGGTGAGCGTGATCCCGGGTGCGAATAATCCATAAAGTACCTTGAAGGCCATGGCAACTTCCAGATTCTGTTGCTCCAGACCTTAAAATAAGCCCAAGATGTTATTTTAGACTACTAAAAGAGTCTAAATTCACTTGGATCCTATTTTTTAGACTATTACAGCTGTCCAAATTTAGCTTTTAACTCAGATTGAGGCGAGCGCCTCAACTATACCCCGGTTTTGAATATCAGGAAGTATTTCCACTCGCCGATAGCCAGTTTAAGTACGCCAACCTCAACTGGTGCTAATCCTAGCTGAAGAGTTCCAATAGCAATTGTAATGTGCAAATCGTACCTTTCAAAATAAGCGTCACCAGCGCCAACACCAAATGTAACGCCAGCATCAACTTATGTTGGCACGAAGGCTGAAAGATGCTTCAAAAGCTTTAACGTCACAGTTTTATCAAGTCTACAATGTTTGAATGGAGCTTGTCCCTATCCTGAATTTGTTCACATTTAATTAGCAGAGTTCTCCATCTGTCTGCTTACTTGGCGAACGACTTTGAGGTAAGCCTCAGCCAACTCCTGCAGTCCTGTCTTAGAATCGCCTGGGGTTAAAAAGCCCGACATCGGACATCGACTTTTCTTACTCCCAAGAACTGCACTATTGCGATTTAGAAACTCTTTTGTGTGAGGTGAAAGATTAAGTGACCCCAGATGATCGATCACAAGCGGGCTCGAGAAGTAGTGGCCAGAAAGTCCAAGTGGACCAACGGTTCCCATGCGCGAACTCGCGGCAATCTCAGAAACGAGATTGTTTTCACCATTAATTAGCATGTCTAATGCAGCTTCACCAGTTTCAACGCCTTGGATTTTATCTCCTAAATAAATCACGATGAGCTGAAAAAACCGGAGAGGCGGTGGCAAAATTTGAGACATCGCCGGCACGGCGATAACGGATTTGAGGGATTTTTTCTCTTCCCCCTCCACCCACGCAAGATATCGGTCGACCATGGTGATGCGCTTAGGTTTTTTAGTTTTTCTGGTCGG
>JBGSNU010000001.1:0-13107 GCA_041739415.1 Bdellovibrionales bacterium
GGTGAGCGTGGCTCCCAAACGGCCGTGGTGTTGTTCCAGGTGAGGATTTGATTGTCGGCTGGTGCAGTTGCGGCGATCGCGTACGAGCGCAAGCGAGTCGCATTGACGTTGGTGAGCAAATAACCGTCGACTGCGGGGAGAGCCGCATCGTTCGTGAGTTCCACAAGGTTATTGGCGGCGGTGCCGTAGTTCCTCAGCGCAGCGGTCCCAAGACCAGTGATGTCGGCGGCATTGAGTGACACCACGCCCGTGCGACCTGCCACGGACAAAACCGGTGCATTCAGGTTTGTGAGAAGCCAGCCATCGAGTGCCGGCAACACACCTGTGTTGGTCAACTGCACGATCTTGTTAGCGGTTGTGCCGACGTCGATAGAGATTGTATCGCCCGCGCTCAAAGTGCCACCAAGCAAACCATTGCCTGCCACGATCTCATAGCCCGCACCTGGAGCTTGTGCGACCCACTCGTTTGCCGCTTGATCCCACACCAAGGTTGAACCGCCGCCCACACCTAGGCCAACTCCGGTCACATCCAGCGCCGCTCCCCCAATGCGGGTGTCAACGTAGTCTTTGTTCGTCGCATCGGTAGCGGCTGTTGGAGTGGCTACATCCACTAAACGCTGACCATTAAAATCTACGAGAGTGCCAGGGCTGGAGGAGATGTATTGGTTGGATGAGCCATCAAGCAAGTCTTGGAGTTTGGCAAAGTTCGTAGTCGAAAACACATCCTCTAAATTTGTTTGGCTCAGCGAGATCGGCGCGTTGGTGTTCACCAACAACAACTGCGAAGCTGAGTAGCCTTGCACGCTCTCCGCTCGCTCCGCCACCAAAGACGTGGGCACAGAAGTGATGGGCATATTGGGTGAAATCACGCGTGTGACGTTGTCTGGCGGCTTAATCAACACCCTTAAATACCGAGCATGACCAGAACTTGGATTATAGGTGCAGTCCGTGCCGTCAGAGACGAGCTTGCCCGCAATGCTCGCAACCGTGTTGGAGTAAACGCTTTGCATGGTGCGAGCTGAATAGAACGCTGTACGTTTACCTGCGCCGCTCGCAGAGCCCACTTGAATCGTAAAGAAGCCGCTCGTGCTCGAGGTGTTTACGTTTTGGGTTTCTTCATACAGAATACAGGTTTGGTTGTTGTTTAGAATCTGCAGCTTGAGTTCGACTGGATTTTCTTACATTGGCGTTGTGCCGGCGGCGTTGCTGTAGAGCCTACCGTCGAGGGTAAAGCCTTGCCCCACCTCTTGCGCTGCAAAGGCATAATTGCTCATCGCCAATGTGAAAACACTAAGCAACACCTTCAAACAAGCGCACTTAGGAAGTCGAAAAAACGTCAACGTCACTTCCCTAAATTTTAATCATTAAGGAGACTCTCCAACGTCTAGCTTATCGACATTTTTGCAATGGGAGTTGAATCTCAAATTGGGTCAAAAAGTCCAATTGCCAAGAAATCCAAATATCGTTTTAGGCGATGCAAAAGCTACTCTTTATCAATTTGATAAATACTCGAAGTTTGACGAATCTAGAGTCAGAACTTAACTCTAAAAAGGTGGTCATTATGAAGCAAGCCTTCCTCATTGGAACACTCCTCTTTTCGTCTCTCCACTTGAACTCCGCCAGTGCATCGAGCTCGTTTGGCTCAGCCGTTACCAATACAAATATCACGGCTGATGAAGTCCGTGCGGCACAGGAGGCTTGGGGCGCAGCTTTGATTCAAATAAGTAGAGACAACAAGTCCGGCGGCCTGCGCAAGGCTACAAAAACCGCAGAAATGGTCATTGATAAGGCCTACGGTTACAACATGGGGCCCGTTTTGTTTAAACCGACGCTGAGCTCGGGCGACCAAGTCTTTCGCACCAACAAAGAAGGCGCACTGGCCTACTTTGTCGGCGGCAACAAAAAGTTTGCCAAGGACACCGGCTTTGCGCTTTTAGGATGGGAGAAGTATGAGTACAAAAATGCCGCCGTGTTCATCAACGGGGACATGGCCCTAACTATGGGCAACGTCATGCTCACCAACGCTGAAGGGAAGGTAACCAAGGTCGACAAAACTTGGGGCTTCAAAAAAGACGACAAAGGACAGCTGCGAATCGTCTTGCACCACTCGTCGCTTCCCTATTCCCCGTAAATTGCAGATACGCGTCCTAACACAATAATGCATTGACCCTCCGAGGGTTTTGCCTAATCTAGGCCCTCGGATTTATACAGGAGGGGTCATGCGAAGGTTGGGTTGGGTTCTTCAGTGTTTTTTGTTGGTAATTCCATTGTCTTCAGCCCACGGCGATGATTCGCAGCTGTGGACAGCACTTGGTGCAGAAAAAAAGTTAGACGACAAGTTCTCGGTCCTCGGTGAATTCAATTACCGCCAATCCAAAGATGTAAATGATTTTGTTGTCATGTCGAATCGATTGGGAGTCGGATACAAGGCAATAGATACCGTTAAACTTGCATATATTTTCGAGTCTCGAACAACCGACAGCTCGAAAAACAACGAAGTTCGAAACATTTTCCAAATCACTCAAGAAAATAAGTTTGAACACTTTAAGCTCGGGTTTCGAGGACGATGGGAGCTCCGACGGTTCGCCGATAGCCCTGCCTATATGAACCGCTTTCGATTGTTGGCCAAGGTGGATCTAAATGTTCTTAAGTTCTACGACTGGACACCCTTGGTATCGACAGAAATGAAACACATTTCAAACGGCGTCGGCTCTCGGCAAGCAGGTAGCCAGGAGTATCGCGTTCAAGTCGGCCTGAGTCGACCTCTGCTCGGAGGGAAATTTGAAATAGCCTATATGGACCGGCGAACGACAAAGCCTTCAACTCCCACCACGCCTAAATCTGAAGAAAAGTACCATGTTGTAGTAACCTCATTAAAATTCGATCTCGATTAGCCCCTTCTTTCAGGGAGCCGCAAATTTCACAGCCTCAACAAGGCCTGCGGCTCCTGAACAAAATCACCATTCCAGCCTCTATTCCAGCCACATTCGAATCTAAAA
Organism: Bdellovibrionales bacterium; assembly: GCA_041739415.1. Classification (GTDB taxonomy): domain Bacteria; phylum Bdellovibrionota; class Bdellovibrionia; order Bdellovibrionales; family UBA1609; genus JALHOQ01. Next base: position 3,000 of record JBGSNU010000001.1, read on the forward strand.
AAGTGACGTTTTTGCGCCGACTGTAGAGCGCAATTGATCTTTTCTGCTGCTTCACCCACACCACCCAATGGCACCCAATCAGCTCGACAAGGTCTTATTTTGCTGGTGATTTCAGTTGTTTATCGGCACACATCCGATCGTAAAGTCTTGGTCAGGCTGAGTCGGCACAAACATTGTAGTTTTTACCATCGAGGCACAGCCTCTGGAGGATCACATGTTTGGAACACAAAATAGACGCACGACGACCTGTATGATTATGATTGGTTTACTCATTGCCGGAAGCATTGGCTGCGGCTCTGACAAACGCGACAAGCGCTTGCGCATGGGTCGAAAGGCGCCGGAGCAAGGAACATCGAACAAACCCGGGCAAAACGGCTCAAACAAGCCCGACGATGAGTCCAACTTAAACGTCGATCCAAACGACACGTTTACCAAAGCGGAGAGGCTCGGCAGCGAACTGGCGAGTGGCGACAGACAGACGCTTAGCAGTCTGCCCGCTGGGACTTACACACTAGTAAAGTACACCAATGTAATTAAAGTTCTAGAAACTAAAGAGGCCTTTGCAATTCAGCAGGATTTTACAGCGCAAGTCGATGCAAACGGCCAACTTGGACTTATCCCCACGGAATCAACACCCCGTATTGGCACGCTTGGAGATACAGATGCGGGTCGAGCCGTGGAAGTGGCCACTCGATTTAAAGTGAGTGCAACTGAACCCAAGATTTATCGCGAAGATTCAAGCACACATGAGGCTTCGATCGATAATACAGCCACGGATACGAAAATTGACAGCACTGTCGGACCCAAAAATGCGAGCATCAAAGCTTCTGTCCTTGGAATTTTGACCTCTGGAGAAGGGGTTACCACATCAACTGACGGCCTCACTTGGACAGTGAAAGACGACACAAAGCCGATCACGTTGTCCATCATCAAAGCAGAAGAAAACCTTTACCGCATTCATGTGTCTGAAACAGAAACTCCTGTGACACGGGAGTACTACATGGACTACCAGGTTGAGCCGGAACCAACAGCTGTCCCTGAGGCGGATGATTCTATTTGACACCCGCGAGGCGAGCCGGTCGCCTGGCGACTCCCTAGACAGTTGTGAAAAATGTTTAGGGGGTGTTTTAAACTCCGGTCACTTGGTGTCACAGTGACACTGTAGCTTTGATCTGAAGCCAAACTCCTTGGCAATCCAATTGCTTATAGAACTTGCGAGATTGAGATCAACCCGGCTCAAGGAGCGAGCGTGGCTATGCAATGGATCGAAACATGGCTGAAGAACCGTTGGGTGCATCACTCCCTGCGATTCATTTTGGCGATTTCTACAACAGCTATTTTGGCTCCCCTCAATCTGGATTTTTTTGAATACTCAGCTTACGACCTTCGGGTCCAAATGAGCCCAAAGCCAAAGACTTCTGGTCAGATTGTATTGGTGAGTGTCGATCAGAAAACCGTGCGAGCTTTAGAGCGCGAGCCCGGAGCTTTGGATTGGTCCGTTGCCATGCAAAAGCTTGCGCTTGGGCGTCCTTCACAGATCATTTCATTTTTGAATCCAACGCAAATTCAGGGGTCGTATGAGGATCTCTCTTTGCTTTCTGAAATCGCCGGGCGTCTGCCTTTTCAATTTGCTGAGGATGATTTGCCAAAGACGGGAATGTCGAGTCTTGAGCCATTGGCGCCGCCGTTTGAACGCATTCCAATTGCACCTGCACCAAAAACTTCCGATCGCAATTGGTTGGCGAAAGATGGAGTCACTCGGCGCTTGATCGTCAGCTACGAAAATCAGTTCACGTTGCCTCCTCGGCTCGCCGCCTCGGTCAATCAAATTCAAGATGCCCGAGAGTACAAAGGCACCTTTAAACTCCTAGATTCGGTACAAATGCTGATCCGTTACCGCAAACCAAATGCATACCCGATAGTCAGTTTTATTGATCTTATCGAAGGGCGGTTTGATCAGAACTTGATGCGCGGTAAAATTATTTTGATTGGCAACGACACCAAGGAACAAGGCCGCGATTACGCCACGACCCCTTTAAACAAGACGATGTTGGGCTTTACCAGCTTAGAACTCAATGCCAATATTTTAGATACTCTGATTCAAAACGATGCTCCCCGCTGGGCTCCCCCATGGGTCAAGTGGCTCTTTACTTTTGCGATCTCGCTGCTCACTATTTACATCGTGCTCAGTGTACGACCTGCGCAGGGGCTGCTGATTCTGGCGGGGTCGGTTGTGGGATTTTTTCTGTTCACGTGGATTGCGTTTTTACTGGCTCAGTGGGTGATGCCCATCGGCCATCCTTTGCTGGCCGTTTTTATGTGCTATTACTTTGTCATTCCTTACCGGCTCATCATCGAGAACAGACGCAGCTGGGAGTACTACCAAAAAAATCGCCTGCTCACTCAGGTGGAGGAGCTCAAGAGCAACTTCATGCGCATGATGTCGCACGATTTGAAAACACCCTTGGCGCGGATCCAGGGGATGGCAGAGGTGATTCGAGAGAATCCCGATCTAACGCCCACCCAGCGCTTGGCGCTGAATACGATCTCGCGCTCGAGCGAGGAATTGACGGATTTCATCGGTTCGATTTTGTCGCTGTCACGAATTGAAAGCAAAGAAGTCAAACTGCAGCTAAGAAGTCGTGACGTCAATCAGGTCCTTCGCGGTGTCATGGGCAAATGCGAGTACCTGGCTAAGCAAAAAAATGTGGCGCTTGTCACGGAACTCGAGCCGCTCTTCAGCATCAAAATTGATGAAAGCATGCTGCAAACGGTGTTTGTCAATTTGATCGAAAACGCCATCAAGTACTCTGAACCCGATACTAAGGTGCTGGTCACGACCGAAGAAACAAATGGAGAGTTGGTGGTGCAGGTGTCGGATCAAGGGCGAGGCATCGCGCAAGAGGAGCTCACTCACGTTTTTGAACGCTTCTACCGCGGTCAAAATTGTCGCACCGACACTCCCGGCAACGGCCTTGGTCTTTACCTAGCAAAATATGTGGTGGAGTTGCACAGCGGACAGATTGAGGTGGAAAGTGAATTGGGACATGGGTCCACGTTTACCGTACGACTGCCAATGAATTTGAATTTAGACACAAGTTTAGATAATGAAATGAACGACCATGTTGGTGGCCGCCCCGGCGCCGACTATCCTCCAGGAGATGCCCATGTATAAGGTCTTAGTGTGTGATGACGATGCGGGACTACGCCTATCTGTTCAAGCGGCTCTGGTCGCGACTGGACGCTTTGAAGTGGATGAGGCCTTTGATGGCGTAAATGCAGTGGAGAAAGTTAAAACCAAAACGTACAACATCGTGCTGCTGGACGTAGACATGCCCCGAATGAATGGGATGGAAGCGCTTAAAGTCATTAAAGAGCACGATCCTTCAATCATCGTTTTGATGCTGACAGCTTATGCCAACATTGACGACGCCGTTCGGGCCGTTAAGGAGGGCGCCTTTAACTACGTTTCAAAGCCGATCAAGAGCGAAGATCTCGTGGCCATGGTGGACCGAGCGATCAGTGCGTTTAGCTTGATCTCGCAGGCGTCTGTATCCTTTGCCATGCAGACGGAGCCTGGCCGAGAGTTGATTGGTCACACGTCGCAAATGAAAAAAGTGTTTACGGTCATCATGCGAATGAGCAAGGTGGATACGCCCGTCTTGATTCGCGGAGCTTCGGGCACGGGCAAAGAATTGGTTGCACGCGCCATTCATTCCAACTCTTCGTTTAAGGATGGTAAATTTGTGGCCATCAACTGCTCGGCGATTCCCGAAAATCTTTTTGAAAGTGAATTGTTTGGGCATGAGAAAGGCGCTTTCACTGGCGCAGATCAAAGAAAAATCGGCAAATTTCAGTACGCCGAGGGGGGCACGCTCTTTTTGGACGAACTGGGAGACCTGCCGCTACTGATGCAGGTCAAACTTCTGCGCGTGCTTCAAGAAAAAACGTTCACGCCAGTTGGCGCCAATCGCGAAATTGAATCCAATGTGCGCATCATTGCCGCCACCAATCGGAATCTCGAAGAGATGAATAAAAAAGGCGAGTTTAGAGAGGACCTCTATTACCGTTTAAATGTTATGCCCATTCAATTGCCGTCGTTGTCTGAGCGGCGAGCGGACATCATTCAGCTGGTGCATCTGTTCATTCAAAAATTCAACAAGGCCCAGGGAAAGAAAGTGGTTGGCGTAGCACCCGAGGCGCTGACGGTGATGAAAAAATACGACTGGCCTGGGAACATTCGGGAGCTTGAGAATATCATCGAACACGCATTTATTTTGGAAGAAACGAATATGCTTCAGGTTAGCTCTTTGCCAGAGAGCATCTTAGCTGCGACCGGCACAGAGTTGTCCGCCGCCCAACTGCGTGCGCGTGAAGAAAATGACCTGCTGGATCAGAATCAGTCAGTGCCCGAGCCGGATGAAGACGACGACAACGCAGACGACAATGGCGGTGGGTCTGAAATGGTCAGTGTGAACGGCGACATTCTAGACTTTAACAAACACAAAGAGGCCTTTGAGCGAGAGTTCATAGTGAAGGCCCTCAAGATGTTCAAAGGGAGAATAAATCAAACTGCTTTACACGCAAATATCCCGAAGAAGACCTTGCTTCGAAAAATCGAAAAGTACGGGATCAATGCTCGCGATTACAACGTGTAAGCTCGGCTGACGCGGTTTCGGGCATTGTGGATAACTCTGTTCATAACTTGTGGATGTCAGTGTATTCAAAAAAGGCGTCAAAGAAATTCGGTTGGCGCAGATCAAAAAATGGAATTTCCTGAAAAGAGGTTGAAGTCAGCGCTCGCTCTCCCTAGGATTTTCGCTTATGTCTTCATTCCAATCCGGTCCTAATCAAGGTTTTATGCGGCCACCTGCAAGTGCGGGGACGTCCCTTGGCAACTCGGCCAATCGACAGTCCTTGCCACCGCAGGCGTACACGCGTGACACTTTGGTCAAAGCGATCAATTGGATGCAAGGACAATCTCCTGCCGTTAGAGCAAGGGCTACCTCCGCTGATTTGGTCGTCAGCCATTATTTGCAAGCGTGTCGGCGCTCAGATCTGCAGTCCGATACGCCCGTAAGTGGTGAAGCTTTTCGCGAGGATTTAAAAACCTTAGCGCAAGATCTTAAAATGTTCGATGAGCCCGTTGCCCCCCCACAAGGTTTAGCGACGTTCAGTGTCCCGCTCTCGAATCCCACGCCCTTCTCTAACGGTCAGGCGCACGTTCCACCACCAATGCCACAGCCACTGCCACTGCCGCCGGAGCCCACTGTGACAACATCACCGAGCACAGACGGGCGCACGTGGCAGATCGATGCGAGATCTTGGGCCCTCGCACAGGAGATGCAGCAGCGTCTCAACTTGAGCAGCGAGATAGATGGTTTGAGAGCGCTCATCACACTTGGAGCGGAGAAGGCGCGGGATGCCTTCCCGTGATGACGAGTGAATCGCCGATTTGCGCCACTACTTCATTTTGGTCAAGGCTATGTCAATTTTAGTGAGATGCATTTTGAGAAGGTCGTAGTTTTCCAAGAATGATCGCTCCTCATTTAGGACTTTCACATTTTTCCATCCCGATTCCAACAATCTTGTGTCGAGACCCTTAGCGAAGGCCAGAAAAGACTGCGGCAAACTTGTTTGTCGACGGGCAAATGTTTTGGATATAGCAGCGAGCAACTTTCCTAGGTCACACAGCTCAAAAAGCAGGCCCATGTCATGAATATCCTTTGCCCGCGAGTTTCCAGATTCCCGCTTTACGAATGTCTGAAGCTTTTCCGAAAAAATGAACTCCGGCGGATAGACTCGCCACGATGTTTGAGAGTCAAAATTTAGCAGAGACGGCAATACTGTCCGCCGCAATTGAGTTGGAATCGCATCGCCAAAACCAACATCGAAATGAATTCGTGAAAGTTTCTTGAATGCATCCTTCTTGGCCGGCGGGTCGCCAATTTGGTAAGCGCAATTGAAGCGGAGTGCCCCGTATTCCCCTTGGTCGTCAAGTGACTCCAGCTCTATGTCACCGAACCAAAATCCATCGTCAAGGTCACGCTCAAGTGCCACGGGTACCAGTAACTCGACTTGGCGCTTCTGGAGATTGAAGCCGAGTGCATCGAGGTCTCGCGTGAAACGACCGCTCCCCAATGTTTTAATGAGGACGAAGCCGCCCTTATAGATCAAATGCTTGTCGAGAATTGGGTTATTTGACAGACGCGCAACGATGCGCTCAAGAGACAGTATTATTCGAATTTCATTGGGTGAAAGAAGCCCATCGTCTTTTACGATTTTCAAAATCGCGTTGCGAACCTTGCGAGCCTTTTCTTCTCGGCTCATGAAAGTGCCTCGATGTAATTCATCACGCGATGGACAACACCAAGCTGGACCGCCATTTTTATGACCTTGTCTAAAGTTGTCTTTTTTTGCTTGAGTGCAGTCTTCAAGGCGCTCACGCCAATTGTGAAACCAAGAGTGCGTTTCATTGCGAGCGCATCCACGATGGAGCGTTCGATATTGGTAATCTTGTATCCCTTGTGAGATTCGACCCCTATTTTCCAATTGGGATTTCTGCTTCTAAAAAGTCGAATATCCTTGTGCGCAGAGTGTTTATTTTCGGGAACGAGTAGCCACGTTTTCTTGGGAATCTCGTCAATCACGCCATAAAAAGCGAGCGCAGATATGAGACAAACAGCCGAAGGGCCCTCCACTCGCATAGTGGCGGCGCGGAATTGCGCTTCATCAGATAGATCGGCGCCTGAAAGCACATATACACCTCGACGCAAGCGAACTACCTTCTCGGTTTCGAGGAGTTGATTCAGTTGAGATTGAGTAACCCCTAAGCCCTTAATCTCCCTGAATGTAAACGGAGTATTCTCATAATGAGATTTAAAGAGCGCCAATGGGTTCATTTTTTAAGTATACACGTTTCTAATTTTGTGTATACTTTTATTTTACCGTGGTCATTTGGTGGACGTGCAATCCTCTTTGGCGAACCCTGCTTTGATTGACCAACATATCACGGCCTTGGCAAGCGATAGCCCGAAAAATTTTCGCACCCGAAGGATTCTAAACCTTGGAGTAACTGACCACGTTGAGTCCGCAGCTATGAGCAGATTCAGCTGGAACAGGATAGCCAAGCGAGACTTGTCGCAGGATGATCCCAGTCCCAAGGACTCGGACGACCCAAAAAACTTAACGGCTCATCAAAGACGTACTCAGTGAAGCCGAGGTTTCCCGTCGACTTACGGGAGCTAAAACCAATCGCGTGAAAGCGACAGCGTGCTCAAATCAAAATAAACTCACAGATCTTAGATAGGCCCGGAATCGTTAACCACGATCCATCTAGCGACCGCTACGGCATTCGATACACCAAACTAAAAGCTAAGGCAGTTAAAGCTAAGAAGGGGCGGGATGTCTTCCCGTGAATTCTTGACTCCCTCTTAACTTGTTAACAAGTGGGGTGTTGACAAATGGGTGACAAGGTTTTCAACCTGAGAGGCCTTGCGCATCAATCAAATTCAAGTTGATCTCGGAGAGTCGGCGCGACCCTCTGGGTGAGTCGTGCACCACGACGTAGAATTCATTTTCGCTATACAGTTCGCGCAAAAGCGTCACTTTCGGCGATTTGGCCTTTAGCCTCGTACTGTTGCCTCGTACTGAGACACTTTCTGAGACACTTTGAGATTCAAGGTATCCCTAATAAATGTCGATAGGCTAGACGTTGGAGAAGCTCCATCTGGATCGATTTTTGGGGGAAGTGAAGTTGACGTTTTTGGGACCTCCTAAGCACACCTTAATACGGGCCCTGCTTGGCATTTATGTGATTGGGACAAGCTATCAAGCTTCTGCCGTGCAAGAGGTGTCGCAGAGCTTTGTGCTGGACGGTAGACTTTACAGCAACACCGCCGGCACGATCCCGATGGAAGAAAACCCAGTCGAGCTCACGCTTCAAATCCTAAGCAACAATCAAACGTGTATTCTTTATGAAGAAACCCAAAACGTAAACACGTCATCAACCAGCGGGTTTTTTACCATTCAAGTAGGCAGCGCCACGGGCGCAGGCAAGCGCACGGCCTTCTTTTCTGCCCGCACCATGCAAAGTGTTTATTCCAACACGGTTGCGAGCGTCGCCGGTAAGCTCGTGTCGAACGGTCTCGATTGTACGTACAATCCAAGTGCAGGCCACGCTCGATATTTGCGCGTGCTGATCAAACCACCCGACAACGTCACGCGGGTGATTTCACCGAATATGCCGCTGGCATCGATCCCCTCAGCAGTGGTGGCGGAGCGGGCGGAGAGCGTGCAAGGCTACTCCGCTTCGCAGTTGCTGTTGGTGAACACCAACGCGCCGATCTCGCTGAGCCAAACAAATTTAGAGGACGTTTTTTCGGTCACTAATTTTGGTAGGCTACAAGACCTGCTCGACGGCTCGTCGACTCAGTACATCTCATCTAGCCCTGGCACCTTGGTGGACTTCAACGGTCAGCGTTTGACGGATGTAGCGACGCCAACAAATGCTACCGATGCGACGAACAAAGATTACGTCGACACGCGCATAGGTGGAGCGGCGTTAGATGTGACTGGTGTGGGCCTGGGTGTGGGCGGTGGTTCAACGCTTGTGTGGGATCAAGCGGCCAACGAGTGGGTGGCACAAGCGCCGGGTGCGGGCTTTGAGATCGTCGCAGGCACTGGATTGCTTGGCGGAACTCTGAGCTCTGGCGATACAATCTCTATCGACGTCGGCACAACGGCAAATAAGATCGTGCAGTTGACCAACACCGGTGTGTTGCCAGCACTAGATGGTTGGCTGCTCACAAACTTAAACGCGCCGGTTTTATCCGTGGCAGGTCGTACGGGTGTGGTTTCGTTAAATGCCGCCGACATCACCGGTCTCGGGACCGCTGCATTGAGGAACTACGGCACTGCGGCTAATAACCTTGTGGAACTCACGAACGATGCGGCCCTCCCCGCAGTCGACGGTTACTTGCTCACCAACGTCAACGCCTCGAGGTTGCGCTCGTACGCCATCGCAGCCACTGCGCCGACGGACAACCAAATCCTGACCTGGAACAACACCACAAGCGTCTGGGAGCCCCGCTCACCCGCAGTTGCCGGCATTACTGATCTAACAGGTGACCTCACAGCCACCGGCCCAGGCTCTGCGGTGGCGACCATCGCGAACAGTGCAATCACGGCCGCTAAGATCAATGCCACCGGATACGCGATCAATCGCTTACTTATCACGGATGGAACAAACCCAAACCTCGTCACATACGCGACGTGTACAGACGGTGAGATCCTAGTCTACGGCCCAACGGGCTGGCTCTGTAACTCGATGAACGAAGCGAACGCGTTCTTTCAAGGTGGCAATGCATTTGGCACGGTGGCGACTCTTGGTACGACGGACGCAACCAATTTAAATATCATCACCAACAATGCGACTCGCATGACGGTGACTTCTGCGGGAGATGTAGGATTTGGAACCACCTCACCATCCGGATTTTTCGAGGTCCAAGGTGGTGCGGCCCCTGCAAACTCATCGGGCTCGAGTATTAATCTCACCGCACGAAATGCCACGGGGCCCGCGAACACCAGCGGGGGCTCTATTTCACTCACTGCCGGTGCAGGAGCGGGCGGTGGATTGGGCGGGGGGATTTACGCAAACCTACCGTCGGGCGCATGGGACCCAAGTTTTCGTGTGCAGAAGAGCTACACGAGTAGTTACACACCAACTTCGGGCGTCTCCGCGCATCCCAGTTACAACTCCAATTTCTGGAATGGTTGGTCCGTGGATGGCAATTCAGCTCTTCATTCATTTCTTGTCAGGAACTCAGCTACCAATATTCAGTATGCCTACTTTGGCGCAGTGTCGGTCAGTGGAGCGGCCAATTACTCTCCTCCAATCGTTTGGGGTCAATCAACCGCGACAAATGCGTACGTCGAGCGGATGCGTATCGATGAAAGCGGAAAACTTGGAATCGGCACTACAACTCCGTTAGCCATCCTCGATCTCACATCCACCGGCACCAACTCCGCACTCCTCGTCCCCCGCGACACCACGGCGAACCGCCCCGCCGGCAACGTCACGAACGGCATGATCCGCTACAACACCGAC